>DHDI01000026.1:26284-116460 GCA_002399285.1 Thermoanaerobacterales bacterium UBA4880 | reverse complement strand
AATGCCAATACGCCGGGATATACCAGACAAAGAGTGGATCTTGCTGCTGCTGCGCCTTTGCCTGCCCTGGGCATGTTTGATACATATGGGCAGGGAAAGGTAGGATCTGGGGTGGATATAACCGGCATCAATCAGATAAGGGATATTTTTCTTGACGCACAGTACAGAGGAGAAAACTGCGTCTATGGGGAGTGGGATGCTAAGGCTCAAGTTTTGAACAGCCTTGAGGCAATATTCAACGAGCCCTCGGATACGGGTATTGCCACTGTGATGAAACAGTTCTTCGAATCATTGGAGGAGCTCTCAAAGACTCCGGAGAGTCTCTCCACCAGGGCTACGGTCCGGGAAAGAGCCGTAGCTGTCGCACAGACTATAAGGACAACATATAACAAGCTTGTTGACAAGAGAGAGGAAATAAATCAGAATATAATAACCAATATAGGCGAGGTTAATTCCTATGCCAAGAGGATCGCGGATTTAAACGATCAGATATATAAATTCGAATTAAACGGCGACAAGGCCAATGATCTTAGAGATTCGAGAAATCTGCTTTTAGACAAGCTCTCCGATTTGGTAAGCATAACAAGCTATGAGGATAGCAGGGGAAGGCTGAGAGTCGATATAGCGGGCCGGGCCCTGGTCGATAATACCGATTATTACGAGATCGAAGCCAAAGCCAATCCTACCGATAACATGGTAAATCCTGTCTGGAAGACCACCGGGGTGGCCGTGGATCTAAAGTCGGGCAGGATCAAAGGTCTGCTGGATGCCAGAGACGGAAACGGCGATCCCGCATATAAGGGGGTCAATTACTATATCAATCAATGGAACACTTTCGCTACGACTTTCACAGATACGATTAATGAGCAGCATAGGGCCGGTTACGGCCTGAACAGTACCACCGCAGTGAATTTATTCAAAGATCTATCTACGCCAGGTTTGAATGCAGGAGATATGGATATTTCCGATGATATCAAGGACGATCTCAATAAGATAGCGGCTGCTTCCGATCCGAATGGACTTCCCGGCGACAATACAAATATCCTTAAGCTCATTAAACTGAGGGGAGATACCGGCGTATTCACAACGGGCACCTTCGAAGATTTTACTACCTCATTGATTTCCAATCTCGGGGTAGATGCCCAGCAGGCTGAAAGAATGACTGCCAATCAGAGCGTTCTGGCCAAGTACGTGGATAACAACAGACAGTCGATATCGGGCGTGTCGATGGACGAAGAGATGTCCGACATGATCAAATATCAGCACTCCTATAATGCCGCGGCAAGGATGATAACCGCTATCGATGAGATGATAGATACCATAGTAAATAAAATGGGTGTAGTGGGGAGGTAGTCTAAATGCGTGTGACCAACAATATGATGATAGATAATTTTCTGCTGAATTTCTCCAAGAATACCGAACGGATGGATAAACTTCAGCAAATGCTTGCCTCGGGCAAGCGCATCCAATACCCTTCCGATGATCCGATCGGCACAGTGACGGTAATGAAATTGAACAGGGACGTATCGGCTATAGACCAGTATAAAAAGAATGTGGACGATGCGGATTCATGGCTTAAGCTTACCGATACGGCGCTGAATAATGTGACGACCGTACTCAGCAGAGCACGGGAACTTCTCGTAGAAGGGTCGAACAGTCCTACGGAGACCGAGGACATAGTAAGTGAAATAAACCAGCTGAAGCAGCAGCTTGTAAACGTAGGCAACACGGAGTATTCGGACAGGTACATATTCGGAGGAATGAAGACTACGACTGAGGCATATACGTTGGATACGACAAACAGTGCAAACGGCGGAGTGGTCTATAACGGATCGAATGTGGCCGCGGGTGATTCCTGGGAGCTCAAATACAACGTGGGGGCCGACGATCAGATAACCATAAACGTTACGGGGGATAAGATATTTGGCGATACCGGGAGTGGCGACAATCTCTTTAAACTGTTTGACGATATAGCGGCGGATCTGCAGGCCGGCAACACGACGGGGATTTCCTCTCATATTGATGAATTGGATGACCACATAAACAATATTCTTGCGGTAAGGGCGGATGTGGGAGCGCGTGACAACCGGGTGGCGCTTACCAAAAACAGGCTGGCCGATGACAATCTTAATTTTACGAACCTGCTGGCCAATGCGGAAGATGCCGATATTGCGGAGACGATAATGGATCTTGTAAATTCCATAAATGTATATACTTCTTCTCTTAATGTCGGGTCGCGGATTATTCAGCCTTCACTTCTGGATTTCCTGCGGTGATTTCAAAGGGACATTTATTATGTCCTTTTTTTATTTATTCACATTTTTTACTTATGATGATAAAATAACATTAGAATTTTATTTATAGGGGGATATTTTATGCTTATAGAGACAAGCAATTTCGGCCCTATTGAATACGACGAGAATGAGGTATTATATTTTCAAAGCGAAATACTTGGGTTTGAGGGATTCAAGAGATACATAATCATCAGCAGGGAAGACAACGAGCCCTTTATGTGGCTGCAGTCCGTTGACGACCCCGGCCTGGCCTTTGTCATAATAGACGGTACCGATGTCGTTTCAAACTATGTGCCGGAAATTCCCATAGAGGAAGTTGAGAACCTCGGTGCACAGGGCGCATCTTCTGTATGTATCTATAATATAGTCGTCATACCGGACAATATAGAAGAGATATCATGTAACCTTAAAGCGCCGATTGTGATAAACAAGGATAATAATAAGGCTTCGCAGATATTATTGGATAATACCGACGACTATGAAATAAAGCATTACCTTAAGGGAGATCTGAATCATTACGGTGTGGAAAAAGATTATTATAAAGACTGTGAAGGCTTTATACGCCACGTACACAGATTTGCAGACGGTTTGGCGCCCGTGGAATTCAGCGAATTAAAGCGGAGATACCAAAGTCCGTCCGCCATTTCTCTTCTCATAGTCGATATGATAAATGGATTTTGCAGAACGGGGCAGCTTTCCAGTCCAAGGATGCATAATTTGGAAATGCCTATATTTATTCTGTCCAAGAAGTTGTTGGCCGAAGGTGTCAAGAACATTGCATTTTTAAATGACTCCCATCACGAAAGTTCGGCGGAGTTCAACGAATTTCCACCCCATGCCATTGAAGGGACACGGGAATGTGAGATTGTAGACAGTCTTAAGGGGTTTGCCGGAAGTGCCGAAGTATTCCCTAAGAACTCGCTAAATGCCTTCACTAATCCTGATTTCAATACCTATGTACAGAAGCTGATCAAAAGCGGAACCAGATGCTTTATTTTAACGGGAAACTGTACGGACCTCTGCATATATCAGACTGCAATGACGTTAAAAATGTTTTTGAACAGCAGTGATGCTCCCGTGGACATTATTATCCCCTATAACTGCGTAGATACCTTTGATTCCAAAGAACACTCGGCCGACCTCATAAATCCACTTTTTCTATATCATCTGGATGCCAACGGTGTGAAAATAGTAAGGGAGATAAGGTAAGATGCTTGTTCTTACGAGGAAAAAGGGTCAGAGCATCAAAATAGGGGATAACATAACTATAACCATAATGGATCTGGATGAAGACAAGGTGAGCATAGGCATTGCGGCGCCGAGAAACATAGAGATAGTCCGTACCGAACTTTTGGATGTCAAGAATGAGAACATAACCGCAGCTAATAATCCCAAAAATACGGTTGATAGCTTAAAAATACTTTTGGATAATCACCGGTAACGGATATATATAAAAAAATAAATGGTAAGTTAAATTTAACGATAATCCATAGGCATTTACCATTTGATATTTATGGCGGGACAAGTTATCATATATGGATAGGAGATGATAACTTGTGGAATATGAATGCAGCATAAGGGTGAGATATGAAGAGACGGACCAGATGGGTTTTGTATATTATGGCAATTATTACCGATACTTTGAAGTGGCAAGGACAGAGTGGCTGCGCAGCCTTGGGTTATCCTGCAGAGAGATGGAGGCTATGGGGGTCTATCTGCCCGTAGTGGAATCCCATTGCAAATATATCCATTCTGTTTATTACGACGACGTAATCACGGTAAAGACCAGAGTCAGTAAATTTACCGGCGTGAGAATAAAATTCGAGTATAATATATACAGAGCCGGCGAGGATGTTTTACTGGCTCAGGGGTATACGGTCATGGCGATGACTAACGGCAAAGCGCCTGTTAATCTTAAAAAATATAGGCCCAATATATATGAAATCATAAAGAGCAACATGTAATCATTGTTGGATTAATGCCACATTACAATATAAACAAAGGAGGTATCTACTAATGCCCATAAGAAAAGTCAAGAATGGGATTTACTATGTGGGTGTCAAAGACCCTAAATTGCGTAAGTTTGATATAATCTATGACACGCCGTGGGGAACGACTTACAACTCATACCTCATTATGGCGGAGAAACCGACGGTTGTGGAAACTTCCAAAGAGGGCTTTCATGAGGAATTCCTTGATAATATTAAGGCCCTTATAGATCCGTCCAAAATTGAATACATAGTTTTGGATCACTCGGAGCCCGACCATTCATGGACCGTCGGAAAGCTGCTGGACATGGCGCCCAACGCAAAAGTGGTTGCGACGAGAGCGGCTCTGACTAATATGAAGGCGGTCTTAAACAGGGACATACCGTCGATAGCGGCAATGGACGGTAGCGAGCTTGACTTGGGGGACAGAAAACTGCGGTTCATATATACGCCGTTTTTGCATTGGCCGGATACGATGATGACCTATGACGAACATGATAAGATACTGTTTACATGTGATGCCTTTGGAAGCCACTATTGTCCCGAGGGCGACAGAATATTCAATGATGAGGTGGGCGACATTACGGAAGCCGTCCGAAATTATTTCAATACTATAGTAAGTCCTTTTAAGCCCAAAGTGCTTGAGGCCATTGATAAAGTAAAGAAGCTGGATCTTGATTTTGACATGATATGTCCTGGACATGGACCGATACTGAGGGACAATCCTTTTGCAAACATAGCTCTGTATGAAAAGTGGGCGAGGGAACCTGAGTATGATGGTAAAAAAGTTACGGTATATTATGTATCCGCATATGGAAATACCAAAAAAGCGGCGGAGAGGATAGCCTGTGACCTCAGGCAAAAGGGACTGAGGGCATACACCGTCAATGCGACCGATGTCACAAAAGAAGACGTGGATATTGATCTGCAGCAGTCAGCCGGCATAGTGGTAGGTAGTCCTACTATTGCTGCCGATGTGGTGGAACCCATATGGGAAGTGCTGATAAACATGAATCCCATAAAGGCAAAGGGCAAAGTGGGAGCTGCCTTCGGTTCTTACGGATGGAGCGGCGAGGCGCTCAAGATGATGGAGGATATGCTCAAATCCCGCAAGATGGATGTGGTTGAACCGGGCATCAAAGTCAATTTCTCTCCTTCACAGGATGATATGGATAAGATTGACGAGTTTGCGTCCAGGATAGCAGAAAAGGTTTTGAGCAGGCAGAACTAGATTGAATAAAAAGAGAATGCACCATTTTTCGATGACCTGTAATATAATGATATAGTAGGAGATTATATCAGGCAGAAACTATATGGTTCAAGGGTAAAGGGCGGACGGGTTTTGTGCCGCAAAAATGCTGATTCGGAGGCGGTGGATTTGGATGGTATACCTGATGTGGTCAAGAAAGAGCTGGATGAGATAAAAATGAGCGGCGGGTATAAGGCCGTAAGGGCAGGGAACACCTTTTATCTCATTGCGGCTTCGGGAGAAAGGCCGACCGGGGGATATAGCATTAAGATTTACAGCGCGAGAAGTTCCGAGACCGGCAGTACCGATGTGTTCACCTTGGTACATTCTCCGAGGCCGGGAGATATGGTCACCCAGGCCGTAACATATCCATATGACATCAGGGTTATTAAACCGTCGGAAGATGTAAGCAGGATAAGGTTCCTTGACAACAAGGGGAACGTGTTGAAGGTAGTAGAGTTTTGACGCCGGGTGGGGTGGACATCCGGCTTTTTATTTTTGATCAAAATTGACGGGTTATGAAGGAAATACAGGATTTATGTAGAAATATATTAATGTTAAAAGTTTTTAATATATATAATGGAGGGATATTATGCATTTACCTGAACCGTACAAGATAAAGATGGTAGAGCCCATTCATCTTTTACCAAAGGAAGAAAGAGAAAAAAAATTACAGAAGGCCGGACTCAACGTATTTGCGTTGAAGGCCGAGGATGTATTCATAGACCTTCTTACGGACAGCGGTACCAACGCCATGAGCGACAATCAGTGGTCGGGTATGATGATAGGAGACGAATCCTACGCCGGCTGCAGGAGTTTTTATCACCTTCAGGATGCAGTAAGGGATGTATTCGGATACAACTATGTGGTACCCACGCACCAAGGCAGGGGCGCTGAGAATTCATTTTTCATGGTACTCATAAAACCCGGCCAGTATGTCATCGGCAATATGCATTTCGATACGACGGAGGCACATATAAACTTAAAGAAGGGTATACCCGTAAATCTGGTTATAGATGATGCTTATGATACCGCCAAGTATAATCCATTTAAGGGAAACGTAGACCTTAAAAAATTGGAGAAGTTCATCGCTGATAAGGGTACGGAAAACATAGCGTTCATGCTCATCACCATTACCTGCAATTCTGCCGGTGGACAGCCTGTGTCCATGGAAAATATAAGGGATGTATCGAGGATATGCAGGGAGCATAAAATACCTGTGTTTATGGATGCCGCTCGATTTGCGGAAAACGCTTACTTTATCAAGACGAGGGAGCCCGGCTATGCAGATAAATCTATTCCTGAAATAGTGAAGGAGATGTTTAGTTATACCCAGGGTTTCACCATGAGCGCAAAAAAGGATGCGCTAGTGAACATAGGCGGCATGATAGGAATTAAAGATGACGAGGAACTGTATAACAGGGTTAGGGAAGTAAATATAGGCTATGAGGGCTTTCCAACATACGGAGGCCTGGCCGGACGTGATTTAGAGGCAATATCCCGGGGTTTGAGGGAGGTTCTGGATTTTGATTATCTCAAAGCGAGGGTCGGTCAGATAGAGTACCTGGGCAAGCGGCTCACGGACGCTGGAGTACCTATACAGACGCCGGTGGGAGGCCACGCCGTCTTTGTGGATGCGGGCAGATTTTTGCCTCATATAGACCACGAACAGTTCCCTGGAGAGGCTCTGGCCGCCGAGCTCTATCTCGAATCAGGGGTAAGGGCTGTCGAGGTAGGTACATGCATGATGGGCAGGGACAAAGATGGGAAAAATATAATTTCTCCAATGGAACTTATGAGACTCACCATACCGAGGCGGGTATACACGGATAATCATATGGACTATGTGGCGGATTCGCTGATAAAAATATATAATAGGAGAGACAGCGTAAGAGGTCTGAAGTTCGCCTATGAGCCGAAAATGCTGAGGCATTTCCTTGCAAAGTTTGACTGGGCCGAATGAGGTAATTTAATAGTGAGATGGCAGGGGCATAATATGCCGGCTGATGAAGCTTATGTAATCATCATACTGGTATTCCCGAATTCGACGGAAATATTAAAGACCGGATAATAATGTAAATAACTTGGTCCCGAAAGCTTGCGATGATATGCATGAATGATGTATGATTATCGCAGGCTTTTTTAATGAAAAGAGCCGGAATTTTGATACGAGTATTAATCTATTTGAGAGAGCCGGGAGAAAATACAAAATGGAGCGAATGGAGTTAGACACAGGTTATGACGTATATATAGGCTGCAGTATGAGTTTTGACTCGCTTGCGGAAGGAGATAAAAAAAATCTCTGTGTAATAGATAAAGGGATATTTGAAATATACGGAAGAGGTATTCCCGGTGAGAAGATCATCGTAGGGCCGGGAGAAAGGGCAAAGGATATATCCGTGATCACAGAGATATATGATGCCTGTATGGAAATGGAGCTTGGCAGGGACGACCGGATTGCTGCCGTGGGGGGAGGGGCCGTGGGAGACACGGCAGGTTTCGCGGCATCCACCTTTAAACGGGGCGTAAGTTTTATAAATGTACCCACGACCTTGCTGGCAATGATAGACAGCTGTATCGGGGGCAAGACGGCGATCGACTATAAGAACATTAAGAATCAGATAGGCACCTTTTATGATCCCGGGGCCGTATACATATGTACGGATTTTTTACGGACATTGCCGGCTGAGGAGATAAGGTCCGCCATGGGTGAGGTCGTTAAATATGCCGTACTGGACCGTGATTTTTATGATTGGCTGAACAGTAATGCGGCAGGCGTCTGCACCATGGATGGAGATACTGTGGAAGAGATGATAAGACGCTGCATAACGATCAAGGCAGAGATCGTGGCTGGGGACAAACTGGACAAAGGGGATAGGGCGTGCCTGAACATGGGCCATACCATAGGCCATGCCGTTGAACTGCGGTACGGCATGAGCCATGGCCTGGCCGTGGCGGCAGGAATATATTATGAATCCATGATGGCCTACAGGATGGGCATTCTGAGCAAGTCGCAGCTTTCGGCCATACAGGACTTGATAGCTGCTTTCGGTTTAGATACGGATATACCCATCGATGAGGAAACATTGGCCTTAGCCATACACGATAAAAAGAATGATTCAGGAAAGATAGGCTTTATTCTGCCCAAAGTCATAGGAAGTTGGGAAAAGGTGTTGCTGAGTAGAGAAGAATTGAAGAATTTGATCTGAGTAGAGAGGCATTGCCGCCCTACTCAGGCCGATGCCAATCTCGCGCAACCGCAAAATCGCACTGCAATTTTGCTTAGCTGCGTTGGCTGCGCCTGCAAATTGCAGTCACATACGTTTAAGTATGCTCCTTCATTTGCAGGCTTGCCGCCTTGCCTTGCGCGATTTGTCACGGCCTGACAGTTTGTTTAAAACTTCATAGCAAGGATCTGACAAACAGTATGGCGGTAATTATAAACCCTGAAATTCCCGCAGCCGTATGATCGGACATCATGAGATAGGTGGACAGTATCCCGCCGCCGCAGGTATATACCGAAAACATGAGCTTACTTGTCCTCTTTTTTTCCTCAGCCATTAATTTATCCATATCCGGCAGCTGCGAGACCACATTGAAGCTGCCGCTCCTGACTATTTTGGCGCCGCTGTCGATCATATTGGGCAGCTCTATAAGGTCCGTAATCAGCTTTCGGCTTATTCGCGAAAACTCTCCCGGGAAACGGGAAACTGAGCTCTTTATTATCCTTTGTGCAAATTCATTGATTAGTTTTCCATAATCCAGATCTTTGTCGAGAGCGGTGCATATCCCAAACAAGGTTATAAAGGTTTTTCCCAAAAGCGCAAAATCCGGCGGAAGCTGTATGGGCTGTTCCAATATAAGCTGCTGGCTCTCCGAGGCTATGACACGCAGGAATTCGTCATCCAAATCGGACAGCGTGGATCTGGACCAGAACTTATCTATCACATAATCCAGGGCGGAAGCGAGCCTCTTCTTGTCGGCGCCGGGTTTAATAAAGCCCATATCGTTTAGCGCATCCATAAGCTGGTCCACCTCATGGGATACTATGGAAAGGACCATTTTGCGTATATTCCTCATATTTTTGGGCGTTATGCTTCCTGCCATTCCAAAGTCTATCAGCGCCACTCTGCCGTCTTTCAAGACAATTATGTTGCCGGGATGAGGGTCCGCATGGTAGAAGCCGTTTTCAACGATCTGATGAAAAAATGTATCTATAAGAAGTCTGCTTATTTTTTTCTTATCGCAGTATATTGAGGCCAGGCCTTTTTCGTCGGTTATTTTGATCCCGTATATATATTCCATGGTGAGCACGCGGCGGGTACAGTATTCATGATAATATGCGGGGATATACAGATCCTTGAAGCCGGCAAGATTGGCCTTTATGGTCTCCGCGTTGCTAAGCTCCGCCTTATAATCCATCTCGTTTTTCAATGTATGGTAGAATTCTGTATACAGGCCGTCAAGGTCTGCGGCATCGGACATCCATCTGATATGTTTTGCTATATTTATTACTCTGCGCAGAGCTCTGAGGTCTGTATTGATAATTTCCTCTATGCCCGGCCGCAAAACTTTCACGGCAACATCTACACCGTCGGGCAGCTTAGCCATGTGCACCTGCGCGAGTGAGGCGGAACCTATGGAGTCCTCGGAAAAATATGTATAAACCTCGTTTATGGGTTTTTTAAATTCGGCTTCGACAACTTTTACAATAGAATTGTGGTCGACGGGCGGTATCCGGTCCTGAAGCTGAGAGAGTTCCTGTATGACTTCGTCGGGCAGAATATCTATCCGCGAGCTGAAAAACTGACCCAATTTTATGAGTAAACCACCGAGATCAACGGCAGTTTTCTTGTATCTTTTCGAAATATTTAGTAAAAGCCTTAACAGATCATCGCTGTGCGTATCATCCTTAAACCAGCCCTTCCACTGAGCCAGCTGCAGCTGCCAGATCATACTCATGAACAAATTGACGATCCTGTAAAATCTGCGTCTCATACTTGACCTCCTTGCCGTTTATATAATCATTATATATTCTTTGCGTATATATTGAAAGGGGACCGTATATATTGTCTGCCCTTTTCGAAATTTTTATAGAGTATCCGTATGTTGCTTCCGGGCTGAACGGCTTCATGAATAGTTATGTATTATCTTGCGCATATGGTATAATAAGTCAAGAATGATTCTTAAAAGAAAGTATCTTGTGAGGAGGCATGAGAATGGAATACAATGTATTGATCGGCGGCGAGGCTGGCCAGGGAATGGATACTCTGAGCGGTCTGCTGGAGAAGACGCTGAAGCGGTGCGGCTTTTATGTCTTTACCAATAATGATTTTATGTCGAGGATCAGGGGAGGGCACAACTTCAATCAGGTGAGATTTTCCGATAAGCCGTTATATACATATAGTCCCTGCATAGACGTCATTTTCGCCCTGAATGAAGAAACCATACATCTTCATGATTCCAAGCTGAAAAGCGGCGGGATGATAATTTGTGACGATGATATAGCCAAGGACGAAGATATTATGCATCTGCCTTTGATAGAGGCATCCCGGGAAATACAGGACAAGCGTGTCTATACTACGGCCGGTCTCGGAGCCATTTTAAAGCTGTTCGGTCTGCCTTTGGATATTGCGGAGAGCGTGATCAAGGACCAATTTTCGGACAAGATAGCGCGTACGAACATTGAGGCTGTAAAGGCAGGATACGATATGACGGATACAAGGTATCCGCTCAAGACGGCAAAGGATGACAATATTATAATAAATGGCAATCAGGCTGTGGCGATGGGCGCGATCGCTGCAGGATGTACGTTCTATTGCGCTTATCCCATGACTCCTTCCTCCGGCGTGCTTACGTTTATGGCCTCAAAATCCGATGAAATGGGCATAATGGTACATCAGGTGGAAGATGAGGTCGCGGCGCTAAATATGGCGCTGGGCGCTTCATATGCGGGGGTACGGGCCATGACGGGTTCGTCGGGAGGAGGATTTGCCCTGATGGTGGAGGCTTTGAGCCTGGCCGGAATGATAGAGACGCCGGTGGTCGTTATAGACGTCCAGAGGCCGGCCCCGGCCACGGGTTTTCCGACGCGTACCGAGCAGGCGGATCTGAGATTCCTGATCCATGCCGGACACGGCGAATTCCCGAGAATGATAATCGCTTTAAGGGACCCCGAAGACGCGTTTTACCAGACGGCGAGGGCATTCAACATTGCTGAGAAGTACCAGATACCCGTCCTTCTGATGAGCGACGAGTATCTTTCGGACTGTGACGTCACTATTAAGCCCTTTGATTTTGATAGGATAAAGATCGAAAGACATATCTCGGGACCGGAGGCTGTCGACAAAGACGGGTACAGGCGTTTTAAGATCACGGAAAGCGGCGTTTCGCCCAGGATACTGCCGGGCAAGGCAGAGGGCCAGGCCGTGCTGGTGGACAGTGATGAGCACGACGAATGGGGACATATAACCGAGAGCGCGGAGACAAGGGTCGCCATGACCGATAAAAGGATGAGGAAGATGGAGGGCCTCGCCGGGGAAATAGAGGAGCCATGGCCGATAGGCAGGGAAGACCCGGAAAATCTGATCGTATGCTGGGGCTCCGTATATGGAGCCGTTAGGGAGGCTGTGGAAACTCTCATGGACGAGGGCATTTCAGTCGGAGCACTGGTTTTCGGTGATATATGGCCGTTTCCTGCAAAAAAGCTGACCGCAATGTATCCCAAGGTGAAAAAGCTCATAGATATAGAGCAAAATGCCACGGCGCAGCTTGACGGTATAATCAGGGAAGAAGCCCTGATAAGATGCAGTCATAAGATACTGAAGTATGACGGAAGGGCGTTCAGCGGTGAAGAAATATATAACAGACTGAAGGAGGAGGTTCTGTGATGGCTGCGAAATATGAGTATAAACTGTATGATCAGCCTGCATGGTGTCCGGGATGCGGAAATTATATGATACGGACGGCGCTCAAACAGGCACTGGAAGAACTGGGCCTGGAACCTCATCAGGTGGTGATCTCTTCGGGAATAGGCCAGGCCGCCAAGATGCCTCACTATATAAATGTCAACGGCTTCAACGGCCTGCATGGAAGGGCGCTGCCCCCGGCAATAGGAATCAAGCTCGCCAATAAGGACCTCAAGGTCATTGCGGAGTCGGGCGACGGCGACACCTATGGAGAGGGAGGAAACCACTTCATCCACACCATAAGGTACAATATCGATATCGCTCATTTCGTGCATGATAACCAGATATATGGCCTTACAAAGGGCCAGGCCTCGCCGACCACCGCCATGGGCCAGCACACGACGCTTCAATTCGACGGAGTAAAGGCCGAGCCGGTAAACCCCATAGCCCTTGCGCTTACGATGGGAGCCGGGTTTGTGGCGAGAGGCTTTTCGGGAGATACCCCGCATTTGGCAGATCTCATGAAACAGGCCATCATGTATGACGGCTATGCCTTGGTCGACATACTGCAGCCCTGCGTGGTATGGAACAAGGTCAATACCTATGCCTGGTACAAACAGAGGGTGTACCGTCTGCGGGATGATTACGACTATACCGATAAGCACGCGGCTATGGAAAAGGCTGCGGAATTTGGAGACAGGATACCCATAGGCGTCATTTATAAAATTCAAAAGCAGTCCTATTCCGGCAGATTCGACTTTATAAAGGACGGACCGCCGTTGGTTGATAGAAAACTGAATCCCAAGGATGCCGAAAAGCTTATGAGGCAATTTGTATAGTTAAATTATGGAGCTTACGCCGTTTTTTAGGCTGTAGTTCAAACTGTCAGACCGTGCCAATCTCGCGCAAACGCAAAATTGGCACGGTCTGGTAAGCTCCGTTTTTTTGAACAAAGTACACATATTCGGAGTGATGATAATGGACTTAAGGGAAGAAACGTTAAAACTACATAGGGAAAATAAAGGCAAAATAGAGGTTATAGGTAAGGTGAAGGTGGAAAACTCGCACGACCTCAGTCTGGCATATACGCCGGGCGTTGCGGAACCTTGCAAGGATATATGTAAGGACCCCGACTTGGCATATGAGTATACGGCGAAGGGACATATGGTGGCTGTGGTTACGGACGGCTCAGCCGTGCTGGGGCTGGGAAATATAGGCGGCCTGGCCGGCATGCCGGTCATGGAAGGCAAATGCGTCCTCTTCAAGACGTTCGGCGGGGTGGACGCTTTTCCTATATGCCTTGCCACGCAGGACGCCGATGAAATTGTGGCTGCCGTTAAGAACATATCCCCCACATTCGGGGGCATTAACTTAGAGGATATATCCGCTCCAAGGTGCTTTGAAGTGGAAAAGAGATTGAGACGGGAACTTGATATACCCGTATTCCATGATGACCAGCACGGTACCGCCGTGGTGATCCTGGCGGCTATACTGAATGCGCTCAGATTGGTGGGCAGGGAGATAAAAGATATCACTGCGGTGATAAGCGGCGCCGGTGCTGCCGGCACAGCTACGGCCAAATTGCTTCTGCACTCGGGCATAAAGGACGTGATAATATGCGACAGGAAAGGTATCGTATATAAAGGCAGGGAGGCAAATGACAAGAGTAAAGAGGAACTGGCCGGTCTTACCAATGCGGCCGGTAAAAGGGGAGGCTTGGCAGACGCCATGATGGGCGCAGACGTATTCATAGGCGTATCCGCTCCGCAGATCGTGACTGCAGAAATGGTGGCCGGAATGAATGACGGCGCTATAGTGCTTGCCATGGCAAATCCCGTCCCCGAAATATGGCCTGACGATGCAAAGGCCGGCGGCGCGGCAATAATAGGGACGGGCAGATCCGATTTTCCCAACCAGGTCAACAATGTCCTGGCATTCCCGGGTATATTCAGGGGTGCCCTTGAGGTAAAGGCACGGGAAATAAATGAGGATATGGAAATTGCGGCAGCCAAAGCCATAGCCGGTATCGTGGGTGACGATCTGAGCAGGGAATATATACTTCCCATGGCTTTCGATAATAGAGTGGGCGCCTATGTGGCGGCAAAGGTAGCCGAGGCCGCAATGGATTCCGGTGTGGCGCGGCTTGCCATAGATGCCGGTGATTTAGGGCAAAGAATGATGGAGTAGGGCAGTCGTTTTACTCCCAGTAGATATCTATCACATCACTATTTTTTATGGCATCGGTGTAGTTGGCCGGCCTTCCGTTGAGCTTCAATGTTACTTTGCGTCCTTTGGAGGCTTCCAGGTCGAAGGGATAGTATTTGAATATATCTACGAAAATGGGGTTCTTTTTTGCCGGCATTTCGACATGTTCACCGTTGATCATGATGTTTATAACGTACTCGCTCTTTGTTTTATATGTAATTATATCTCCTTCATGTATGATCGTGTCAAAAGCACATTCGCCGCCGTTGATAAATACCTTCCCATCTGCGGGGAGGTTTTTCGTTTCAGTGAACTGACCGACTGTTATGACTGGTTCTTTGCCTGGCCTGGCAGGTATAATATTGATTTTATCACCGTCGTTTACCGGTGTCTCCAGCGAAGCCGGATCTTCATTGAGGACTATCTGGCCCGGCCTTGCCGGTTCGCCCCGTATGATCATCAGTTCCTTGTCGAAATAGAACTGCAGCGTTTTACCGTGCGTGCCGAAGAGCATATCCGGTTTTATACCTGCCGCTATCACCGCATCCTTTATTTTGAGTGTCTTTGTGTTCAACAATTTTATTTCACTGTTATTGATGGTTATCCTCACGAAATTGTGTTTCATGCCTGATGCCGCCGTTATGGCAATGCCCAGAGGGGTTACGGCATCGGGACCGGAGAGTGTCTTGCCCTTGTTTATCACGTTGGAAAAGTCGGATTGCTTTTTGACGGTAACTCGCTGGACCGGCATAGTCAGCTCGTCGGCAAGCAGCTCTTTTATGAAGGGTAGCTGACTGCTTCCGCCGACCAGGAACAGAGCTGACGGAGCCTTGCCGTTGTATTCCGTGATCACTTCGGCAATGGCCTTCGCCAGGTCTGCTATCACGGGTTTTATGACCTCGTATACCTCGTCTCTGCCGGCTTTGATCTTATTGCCAAGTATATCTTTGAAAGTCACGGCCTTTTTGCCGTTGAGACTGAGCTTGATTTTTTCCGCCGTATTAAAATCGATCAAGTAATGTTTCTCTATCGCTTCCGTAACCTCATCGCCCGCCATCGGGACCATTCCGTATGCAAATACGCTGCCGTCCTTTGTCACCGCGATGTCGGAAGTTCCCGCACCGATGTCGACCAGAGCCAGGTTCAGCAGCCTAAGTTCCTCCGGTATGGCGATGTTGATGGCAGCTATGGGTTCCAAAGTTATAAAACTCACTTCCAGCCCTGACTTTTCTACAACTGAAAATAAACTGTCTATGATCGTCTTGGGAAGAAAGGTGGCTATAAGCTCCACCCCGGCTTTTTTCCCTTTATGCCCCACGAGATTGGTCATAAAGCTGTCATTTAAATAATAGGTTATCGTACTATAACCGACGCAGTAAAAATCTTCGCTGTCCGAGGTGTGCCTGACTTCATTCTCGGCTTTTTTGATACATTCCAGTTCCAGGTTATTTACAAACTCCATATCGATTTCGCGGTCGTCGTCGATCTCAATGTCATTGCGTGTCTTGACCGTTATCAACGAGCGCCCGGCAGCCGCTATGGATGCATTTTTAAGCTGATATCCCAGTGAATTTTCCAGCTCGCTCTTTACCGACTTGACCACGTCGGACACCATTTCTATATCATGTACCTGTCCGTCATACATGCTCCGGCTCTTATGCTCCTTTACCGAAGACGCCTTTACGTATAAATTTCCTTTATCTATCTCGGCCACCAGGGCCTTTACTGTCCGTGTGCCTATATCCAGTGAAAAAATATCGCCGCTCATTTTGCGTGATCTCCCATCTTGCCCTGTAATATTTCCAGACCGTGCGGCAGAACGCCGAGTATGGCTTCCAGGTTCTCTTTAACGGCCGCTGGGCTGCCGGGCAGGTTTATAATGATCGATTTTCCTCTCGTGCCGGCTACGGACCGCGACAGGATCGCCGCGGGGGCATTTTCCATTGTCTTCACCCTCATGGCTTCGGTCAGGCCGGGAATCTCCCGCTGTATTACTTCCATCGTGGCCTCGGGCGTGACGTCCCGCGGGGCCAGGCCGGTGCCGCCCGTTGTGAGGATAAGGTCTATGTTTTCTTCATCTGCCATGCGGACCATCTCAGACTGAATTTTATCCGCTTCATCAGGCACGATCGTATAATCCGAAACCGACCAGCCTGCATTTTGGACCGTTTCCCGTATGGCGGGTCCGCTTTCATCAATACGTACTCCTCTCGAGCACTTGTCACTTACGGTAATTATTCCGACCGTTATCATGTGATTCACCTCAATATATATTTTGACAAAAAATGATAAAATCCTCCTTATCCGCCGTTATCTTATTTATATCTGTTCAATGTTGTGCAGATGATAATATATAATGGGCTATCATAAAGATTGCGGTTTTGCAGCTGTTCTGATATAATATTATTTGTCGCGATAATAAGAAGAGTGCTATAATTAGGTATGCAGAAATATTAGGAGGGATACATATATGGCTGTGGATATTAACGCCTATACAAGAGAGCCAGGTAAAAGTCATAATTTTAAGCTGAGGGAAGAGGGTAAGATACCTGCCGTGCTGTACGGTAAGAATGTAGATAGTACTCCTATTTCTCTCAATGAAAAGGATACGAATAAAATGCTGCAGCAGTATGGAGCAAACGCCGTATACAATGTTATCGTCAACGGTTCCACGTATGCTGCCATACTGAAAGAACTGCAGAGGGATGCCGTGACTGGGAATATATTGCACATTGATTTTCAAGAGGTATCCTTCACGGAAAAGATCGAAAGACAAATACCGATCACAGTTAAAGGCGAAAGTCTGGTCGATAGTAAAGGCGGCATAGTGCAGCATCAGATGAGAGAGCTCTCGTTGGTCGGCTTTATTAACGATATACCGGGCGATATAGGTTTGGACGTTTCAAATATGAATATCGGCGATACCATATTTGTCAAAGACATTAAACTGCCGGAAGGGGTCGAAACTAAAGAAGATCCCGACGAGGTGATATTGAGCATCATATACACCAAGGTTACGGAGACGGAAGAAGAGGAGCCGGAACCAGAGCCGGAGAAAGAAGAGAGCGAATCTTAAAACGGATGTGGGATATAAAATCTCATAAAAAGAGCGGTGGCACACAGCCACCGCTCTTTTTATTTAACCTGCTGCCGTTTTAAATAATGACGTCATTCTTGATTATATCTTCATAGGTCTCTCTCTTCACGGCTATGCGAGCCCGGCCGTTTTTAACCATGACAACGGCCGGTTTTGGCAGTCTGTTGTAATTGCTGGACATTGAATAATTATACGCACCCGTTGAAAATATCGCCAAAATATCTCCCGGTTCTATGATGGGTAGATCTATATCCCATATCAGCATGTCGCCCGACTCGCAGCATTTTCCCGCTATAGTCACAGTTTCTGCAGATTCAAGGCCGGATTTATTTGCAATTACCGCATGATATTTGGCGCCGTAGAGTGCAGTTCGCGGGTTGTCGGCCATACCTCCGTCTACTGATACATATTTTCTGATTCCGGGAATGTCCTTTATTGCTCCGACGGTGTATAAGGTATATCCCGCATTACCGATTATTGAACGGCCCGGTTCTACAATGAGTTTTGGTACCTTTAAACCAAATTTTTCCGCAGCCTTATTGAGACTGTCTATGACGACCCGGCCATACTCCTTGATTGTGGGAGGGGTGTCAAGACTGCTGTATCTTATGCCCAGTCCGCCTCCGATGTCTAATCTCTCGGCCTCCCAGCCGTTTTCATATTTCATTCTGGCAAGAAATTCACATAATACATGAATCTCCTCATTAAATGACTCAAGAGCAAATATCTGTGAACCTATATGGGAGTGTATCCCCTTTAAATTGATACCGCTGATGTTTGAAGCTTTCTTAACGGCATTTTCCGCGTCTCTGCCGCTTATACCGAAGCCAAACTTTGAGTTAGTCTGACCGGTGCTTATATATGCATTGGTATGGGCTTCTACGCCGGGAGAAATTCTCAGCAGAATATCCTGCTGTTTGCCGTCCTCTGATACTATGCCCCGCAATAGCTCAAGCTCATAGGCATTGTCCACCACGATAGTCCCGACGCCGCTTTGTACGGCCATTTCCAACTCCTCGGGACTTTTATTATTACCATGGAAATAAATGCGCTTTGCGGGAAAGCCGGCTTTTATTGCCGTATATAATTCCCCTCCCGATACGACGTCCAAACTTAAATCTTCTTCTTTTACGATCTGGCACATGGCTATGGTAAGAAATGCCTTTCCTGCATATGCAATATCGCAGTCGATATTACCGAGACTGGATTTATACTCGCTTATATTGCTTCTCAATTTATTCTCGTCAATACAGCACAGAGGAGTGCCGAATTCCTTTGCAAGTTTCACCGCATCGGCTCCCGCTATTTCGAGGTGTCCTTCTGCATTTATTATCATTAGTTTTCCCCCAAAGAATTAAGTAGTATTAGATTTTATATAATACTCAGACCGATGACAAAGCCGCGCAATCGCGAAATTGCACGATTTGTCACGGCCTGCCAGTTTGTTTACAACCTGAGTATTATATTTTATATAATACTATCATAAGGATATTTTGTGAAGTATATATTTTATTACAAGTCTTGCGGAGGGGATACATAGGGAAGCAGTAACCAGATAACAGTTTAGCGGGATATACAATTTCCACTGATGCCTTACATGGGAAACATTATGTTAAAATAGAAGCATACATGGTAAGTTCAACTCTACATTGATATTATATTCCATTTTTTACACTCCTTTTTATGATTACATACTATCCAATTTATACGAACAGGCGATGATTATAGCTTAAAATTATCATGAAAAGCTGAGCTTGCTTTCTTAGGGCATGGCCCTGAACCATGTTTATTTAATTAATACGTTATTTTTTAATGTGTGATATAATGTTATTAGATTTTTTGGGGAAGGGGATAAAGATGAACGGCACTATAACAGACGTTCCGGGGATAAAAGTAGGTCACTTCAGCGACTATAAGGCATTGACCGGATGTACCGTGGTTGTCGCGGAGGAGGGCGCCGTAGGCGGCGTGGATGTGAGAGGTTCATCGCCCGGTACAAGGGAGACGGACCTTCTCCGCCCTACCAATACGGTTCAAAAGATACATGCGGTCATGTTGACGGGCGGCAGTGCCTATGGACTGGATGCCGCCGGCGGTGTCATGCAGTACCTTGAAGAAAAGAAAATCGGTTTTGCCACAGGAAGCAATCTGGTGCCGATAGTGCCTGCGGCTGTTATATATGACCTGGATATTGTCGAGCCGGGTATAAGGCCGGATAAAAAGATGGGATATATGGCGGCGAGAAATTCTTCCGACTGCAAGGTGGAACAAGGTTCGGTAGGTGCCGGTACGGGTGCCACCGTTGGAAAAATATGCGGAATGGATTGGGCGATGAAGAGCGGCATAGGGAGCTATTCCTTGGACCTGGGCAGCGGCGTTATAATAGGTGCCATAAGCGTTGTCAATGCTTTGGGAGATATCTATGAGCAGGGTAGAATAATAGCCGGGGCCAGAAAGCAGGACGGCGGTTTTTTGAACACCTATGAATATATTAAAGCTCATATCTCGGATGCTCAATCCTCTGGTAAAAATACCACGCTTACCGTGGTTGCGATCAATGCGTCTCTTTCTAAAGAGGAAGCCAACAAAATGGCTCAGGTCGCACACGATGGATATGCGCGGGCGATTAAACCTGTTCATACGATTTATGATGGGGATTGTATTTTTACTATGTCGACCGGTGATATTAAATTCGATGTTTTAACTCTGTGTGAAGCCGCTGCCGAGGTGACCGAAAAGGCAATAATAAATGCCGTGAAATCGGCGGAAGGCGTGATGGGGCTGCCATCTTATACTGAACTTACAAAGGAAGGGTGATTTTGTGCTGCTTGGATTTGACGTAGGGAATACAAATATTGTGATGGGGGTCTTTGATGAGAATAGACTGCTTCATTCCTGGAGATATGCCACAGACAGAGACAAAACATCCGATGAATATGGCCTGCTGGTAAAAGAAATGTTGGACTGGTCCGGCATCTCCATTAAAGCGGTCGATTCGGCGATCATTTCCTCGGTTGTTCCTCCGGTTAACCATGCATTATTCAGCATGTGCATTAAATATCTGCGGATACAGCCTATTATCATCAGCCCCGGTATAAAGACCGGGCTCAATATAAAATATGACAATCCGAAGGAACTTGGCGCCGACAGGATCGTGGATGCCGTGGCCGCATATGAGATATATGGAGGCCCGGTAATCATCGTAGATTTTGGTACGGCTACCAACTTCAGCGTCGTTACTGAAAATGCCGAGTATTTGGGCGGAGCGATAGCCCCGGGCGTGGGAATCTCCGCCGACGCCCTGTTCCTTCGAACTGCGAAGCTGCCCAAGATCGAGTTGGAAAGGCCGGAGAACGTAATAGCGAGAAATACCGTGACCGGTATGCAGTCCGGTATCATATACGGGTACGTGGGATTGGTGGATTACATCATAAGAAGGATGAAAGGGGAATTGAATAAGGACGCCTTTGTGGTGGCTACGGGCGGCCTGGCCAGGCTGATATCCGATGAGTCGGAGGAAGTGAACGAGGTGGACAGCCTCTTGACCATGGAGGGCCTTCGGATAATCTTTGAAAAGAACAAGGACCTGATAAAATAGCGGCTCATATACCGTTTACTGGATAACCAGGTTTTTTAAATATCATAAAATTATCAGTATATACCGCTTTTAAATACGCCCTTTACAATCTTACAAAAATCATGTATTATACTGTTATAATTTTTTTAGTGATGAGGCTCACTATATTGCTGAAATGCTAATGGCTTCTACTTTGAGAGATAAAAAGCAGAAGCCTTATTTTTTACTGCCAAGGGGGTTATTGCTAAATGGAACTGAGCCGAATTTTTATCGTTGGTTTTGGAAGCCTGATCGGAGGAATTCTACGGTATGTTGTTTCCACCGTGTCTCAAAAATATTTCGGAGGTTTTCCAGTGGGCACTCTGATAGTCAATGTTGTCGGAGGTTTTTTGATCGGGATGATCATGGAGGCCAGCGCCAGTATAAGACCTATTTCCGACGATCTGCGGACCTTTTTGACCACGGGCATTATCGGTGGGTTTACCACATTTTCGACCTTCAGCTACGAAACGACTTGCTTTTTCACTGAAGGGGAGTACCTGATCGGGGTATTAAACGCAGGATTAAACCTGTTTTTGGCATTGTTTGCCTGCTGGCTTGGTAAAATGGCTGTACAATTGGTATGAAAAATCAAATTTACTTCAAGGCCACTGTTAGAAAGTGTTGCCAATGCGTAAGGTTAGATATATACGGCGAATCGTTTGATCAAAATGTAATGTCTATAGTTTCTCCGCCTTGCCAAAGAGTGGCCTTATTTGCAGTAAATCTGACGGCGCATGTCCCTATCATCCGGGCAGCCGGGGAACCAGTCTGTAAGCCAATTTTTCAATAATGCACGCTTTATATTGATATCGTTAAATAGCGCTGTGCCGATTAAAATTTGATAATCATTGTTCTTGCCATAGCATACTCTGGCTTTTGGATTTTCACGGAACTGCCGGACTTTCTCCGAAAAGACCGGACTGATGAACCATATGACTCGGCATCCATCTGTCCTGACGGGAGATACGACGCATACACGTGGATAGCCGTCTGCATCTACAGAAGCAATATAGATTTGCCGACACTCTTTGAGCAGGCTTTCGGCAAAGGAACAAAGTTTGTCTGAACAATTCACAAATATCACCTCCGTAAAATCAAAAGATATTATCATAATTAAGATTCCTGTTTTATCCATTTCATATTGCAGAATACATAGATAGTTAAAATAATCATATCAACATAGGCCATGCCTTTTCAATAAATTATGCTTATCAATGTCGCCGGTCGGCTGATTTTGCATGTTATGTTTGTACAGATAGATATATATGGTAAAGTGTGCATAATTATTTCTAATAAAATGCTGATTCTTTTACAATAATAATTAAAGGTGATTATTATATGAAGGTAGAAGATCAGGAATATTTGTATCTGAGCATGAAAAAGGCAATGGAACATGAAGATGCGATGATTATAAGGGCCAAAAGTTTTAGAAAGAATATTAAGGATAACAGGTTGGGCGGTTTATTGGACCAATGCCAGAAAGTCTCTGAAAATCATATTAAGATGCTTAAGAAGTACTGGAGCGAACTGAATATCGAGGCCATTACCAAGAGAAATATGAGCCTCGATAACCTGGACCAGTTAGAGGAAATACAGAAACAGCTAAATAAAAATGAAACTTTTTATAATGAAGCCATTCTCAATATATTAAACCCTTTAGTAAGAGACATGATGAGGAAGTTTATTGAGGATGAACTGAAATTATATTTTGAAGTGCAGGAAGAAGCTGAAAATATAAAGCATATGCCAAAGAATCTTACTCTGGGAGTTCATTAAGCATGCCTTGGGTATTCCCTTTCCTTTTGAGCTGGTTTCTTTGCATTGTTCTTTCAGACCGCAGCAGGTTAAAAGAAACGCTGCCTTTTGGACTGCTGTCCATGTTTACGGAGTTGGCTGTGGACATTACGGCGATCGACCTGGGATTTTATTATGTGAATTTTTCAGTGATAGATATTTTTGGGGTTTCATTATTCTTTATGATAGGGCCTGCGTTTAACATGGGCATTTTATATGTTCAAAGCATTCCGGAAAATGGGAAATGGATGATGATCAATATATTTGTGTGGGCGCTGCTGTTTATGGCTCAGGAGTTTTTATGGGTGGCGAAGGGGGCTATTGTCTACGTTAATTGGACTTATATTTATAGCATGCTTGTAGATATTTTAGCTTTTGCTTTGTTTACCGCCGTATATTTAAAAAAGAAAATCAGGTGAGGCAGTTCAAATGTTCTATGCTGGATCGGTTGCGGTTTCCATAGGAATTTTTATATGGTTTAAGTTTATCAAGGGATACGGAGGGAATGGTAATTGAGGGTTGCCATCATAGGTGCCGGCGTATCCGGGCTTGCATGCGCCATAGAGCTGGAGAAAAATGGTATAGAGCCCGACATTTTTGAAGAAAAATATATGATAGGCGAATTGTTTGACCATTGTGCGGCGCTGTTGGAAGTAATAACTAAACCTGTTGGAGATCCGCTGGAATACTTAAAGACCGACTTTGGACTTAATATAAAGTCCATGCAGATGGTTAATTCTATACATATGCATGGGTGCAATGTAAATAGAGAAATCAAAAGAAATCATTTGGGGTACTTTTTTATCAGGGGACAGAGCGGTGACAGTGTCGAAAATCAGTTGTACAGGAAGCTGAACACAAAAGTCAAATTTGATACTGCGGCCGATTACAGGGACCTGATGGATGACTATGATTATGTGGTAATAGCTACGGGTAATAACAGCGTAAGCAAATCCGTAGGCTGCTGGCAGGACCTCGTCGATACATGGGTATATGGTTCGGAGGTCATAGGTACATTTGACCCTTCGGCTTTGCATATGTGGATGGATACGAGATATTCCAAAAGCGGATATGCTTATCTTGCACCCTTTGACAGCAGGAGGGCAACCTTGGCCCTTGTCATTCCGTATATTTCGGGAGAAGAGATGGACTATTATTGGGAAAAGTTTTGGGAGATAGCAAATCTGCCTTATTCTGTGGTAAAGACATTTAAGCTTGATCATGTGAGCGGTTATGTTATGCCTATGATATATAAGAATCTCCTTTTTATAGGGAGCGCAGCAGGCGGCATAGAACCTTTTCTGGGCTTCGGTCAGTACTTTGCGTTGATAAGCGGCACATTGGCGGCAAGGGCGATATATAAGGGCGAGAATTATGAGAATAGTATGAAACAATATAGAGATAAAAACATGGAAATGTTAGAGTTCAGAAAAGCTTTGGACAGTCTGAGCAACGAGGAGATCGATATAATAATTAGAGGTCTCAGTACTCCCTTTGTGAGGAAATTGATTTATAGTTCGGATTTTAACATCGTGAAATATGGTTCGCTTTTTGTAAAAGAGTTATTCAGCCGATTCAGGGTTGATTACAGGAGGTAGCTTATGGATGTTGCTATAATCGGCGCCGGGGTAGCCGGCCTGGCCTGTGCCAAAGAGCTGAACAGGTTTGGCATTATACCTACCGTATATGAGAAAAGAAACAAAATGGATATCTCGTATATGCACAGCATGGCCGTATTAAATATTTATCATAATAACAGGGACGCATTAGACATTTTAAAAAGGAAGTATGATGTCGATATCAAACCTCTTGGTCCAATCAAATGTATTGAAACGTATTCTGCACATAAATCGGCCGCAATAAAGGGGAATTTGGGTTACTATTTTTTGCGCGGCGAAGCGGAGAAGTCCGTAATAAATCAAATCTCCCGCGGTATAAATGCAAAGATAAACTACAATATGACGGTGGATATAGAAAAGATCAAAGATAAATTTGATTATGTGGTTGTAGCCACCGGAGAGGAGTCGATACCCAAACGATTGAATCTATGGGAAGAAATAATTGCCACATGGACGAGGGGATCAATTGTTATAGGAGATCTACCGGAAAACACTCTCAGGGTTTGGCTGGGAACGCCGGATGTAGGAAGCGGCTATGCCTGTCAGGTGCCTATAGACACGCATAAGGCATGCATATTTTTGATTCTGCCTTATTCGAACAAAGAAGAAGCTGAATATCACTGGGAGAAGTTTCTATTCAGTAACAGGATCGAGTACCATATCTTATATAACTTTGAACAAAGGTTAAATGCGGGCTTGTTAAGTAAACACACTATGGAGAATATTTTATTTGTGGGTAATTCCGGAGGCTTTTTGGATCCCCTGTTAGGTTCTGGTTTTTTTAATGCCGTTGCTACCGGGACGTTGGCTGCAAGGGCATTAGTGGGAAAGTTGAACTATGAAAGGGCGATAATGCCATATCAAAAACAGCAGGAGTACCTTTCAACTTTACGGAGCGCATATGATAAGCTGCAATATAAGGATTTGGACAAAATAGTTGCCGCTATGGGCACCTATCCGGTCAAGAACCTGATTTATAGTCAACACATGGATGAATTCAAATTACTTTCTTTGCTCGTAAGGCTTTTTGATGACAGCGGCGATTAAGATAATTGAGGGCAACAACACCTCCCATGACAACAGATATAATGGAAGTATCTTTTCTAAAAATACAGTCACTTCAGTGATATCCTCAAATGCGAGTATGGAAACGGGTATGGCTATACCGGCAAGGGGTACCAAGAAAGGCTTATATGACCGCATTTTCAATATGGTGCTGATGGATAATGCGGAAAAGTAAAAGTAAACTGATAGTTTTATAAAGATACCTCCAACCCATATAGACATTATGACTGCATCCAATCTTTGTATAAAGTTGGCCAAATTGATGACCTGTACCATGGCTAGGGTTGGTATCATAAGGTTTGCGGTAAGGTCGATGCCGAACAGTGCAACGGTAGCGGTACCAAGCAAAAACGTGCTTTCCAGCAGGACGAGAGACAGAATAAAGCTCCTTTTGAACGTTTCTTTATTGCATATATATGGATAAATATATAATATCAAAAATGTCTCCCCCATATATGAGACAAGAGTGATCGCACCGAGAAGCGGCGGCTTTAATCCATTTTCCAATATGGGAAGCAAATTACTGAAATCCATATCTTTGGCGGTGAGTAAAATTACCATCACAAGGAGAAACATTCCGAGGGGAAACAGTGCCTCGTTTGTTCTTGCTATCACCTCAATGTCTTCGAATGCTGCATATACCGACAGGGCGACTATAACGGTTATCAATACTACGATAGGTGTAAAGGGAAGAAAGGCGGTAGCCATCAGCGCGCTGAACTCTCTCCCTATGACTGCAATAGAGGTTATGAAAAAAAATATATATGAAAGGGCTATAAATCCGCCGAAAGTTTGTCCGAATATTTTTGGAAGATATTCGGGAAGCGATTCATTTGGAAACCGTGAAGTTAATGAAATCCATATGAAACTGAGCAATATAGATAATACGGTTGCGATCATTACCGATAGCCAGGCATCTCTTCCGGCCTGCCTGGCTACTATTGACGGTATGAATATATCGGCTGTAGATAATACGAGGATTATCATAAGATATACTGTTTGAGACATCGAGATCTTTTTTTTAACCACATAATTCACCTCGAATATATACTTTTCCAAACATAGGGTAAATATTCAATGTAAGTTATTAACAATTTAAACATATTTATCCACATGCATTTTCCAACAAATACTAGCAAAATTTTTATCATTTCAAGAAGGAATTTGATTAAAAATGAAGAAATAAGTATATACATGTTACTATGCAATCTGGAGGTTTACTAATGATTGAATTCAAAGGAGTATCAAAAAAATATTCGGGGAATGTAATTGCGCTTAGTGATATAAGCTTTTTTATAGAGAAGGGCGAATTTGCATTTTTGGTGGGACCAAGCGGTGCGGGTAAATCGACTATTTTAAAACTCTTATTGAAAGAAGAAAATCCGTCGGGCGGTAACATCGTAGTAAACGGATATGATGTAGTACATATGAAACCTGCGGTTATACCATATTATAGGAGAAAGCTTGGAGTGGTTTTTCAAGATTATAAGCTTCTGCCTGAAAAGACGGTGTATGATAATGTGGCTTTTGCGCTTTTAGTTACTGGGGTGCATGGAAGTACAATAAGGAAACAGGTCCCCATGGTTTTGTCTCTAGTGGGATTATCGGATAAAGCATACAGGTATCCACAGGAATTGTCCGGCGGCGAACAGCAGAGAACTGCCATAGCCAGAGCCCTTGTAAATAAACCGACGGTTTTTATAGCTGACGAGCCGACTGGTAATCTTGATCCCGATACCGCGTGGGGAATAATCGATCTTATCAGTGAGATAAACAGAAGAGGCACTACTGTATTGGTGGCGACTCATGCCAAGGATATAGTCACAAGCTTGAAAAAACGTGTCATATCGCTTAATAAGGGCAATATCGTAAGGGATGAGACAAGGGGTGTATACAGTAATGTCGCTAAATAATATGGGATATTATTTTAAAGAGGGTTTTTATAACCTCAGACATAACAAGATGATGACATTGGCTTCAATTACATCCGTCATAGCCGCCCTCTTTATGCTCGGCATATTTTTGACATTGATATTGAACGTTGACAATATTGCGTCTCAAGTGGAATCTCAGCTACAGATAAGAGCATTTTTAAAGGATGACTTAAGTAAGGAAAAGATAGACGTATTGGATGGAAGGATCAAAACCTTGCAGGGAATCAAAGAAGTAAAGTATGAATCTAAAGAAGCGGCTTTAAAGAATTTTAAAAGTCAACTAGGCGACAGAGGCGATCTTTTGACAGGTCTTGAGGACGATAACCCGATGCCCGCTTCATTTACCATAAGTACAACATCGCCTGAGTATATGGATAATGTGGCAAAAGCGCTTAAAACTATGGATGGGATTGATCAAGTTGAGTATGGCAAGGATATCGTGGACAAGATACTGAATGTTACCTACATAATACGTATTGTAAGCCTGATACTCATTGCGGTGCTTGTTGTAATATCTATAGTGATCATTTATAACACTATCCGGACAGCCGTTTATGCAAGGCGGAGAGAAATCACCATAATGAGGTATGTGGGTGCGACCGATTGGTTTATACGATGGCCGTTTATAATAGAAGGAGCCGTTTTGGGTATCATAGGCACTGCAGTAGCTCTGGCGGTGTTGAAAGTGGGTTATGGCTATGCGGTAAGATATATGGCGACAAGTATGTTCGTATTCGGACTTCTGCCTTCTGCTACAATTATAAACAGTGCCTTTCCGATACTTTTTTCAATTGGCCTTATAATTGGGATAATGGGGAGTACGCTTTCTATACGAAAATTTCTTAAAGCTTAATCCATGGGGAGGTTGCAACAGATGAAATTCAAAAGACTATTTTCGGCGTTTACAGTTACCGCAGTCGCAATTACATTGTTTCTCGGTACTGCCAGCGCCGATACGCTGAATGATTATACAAAACAAAAGCAGACCGTTGATAAAAAAATCAAAAGTACAAAGGTACAAATCAATACCGTAGTTAAACAAAAGGACCAGTGTCTTAAAGAATTGGAAGAACTTGACCAAAAAATAACCGATACCAATTCTAAACTGGAAACTCTGCAGGTACAACTGAACCAGATCCAGCAAAATTGTGAAAAGACACAAAGCGATTTGGAACAAGCACAGGATTCTCTTGATAAAGAGGACGGCCTTTATAAAGAAAGGCTAAGGGCGATGTATATAAACGGACCGACAGGTTACGTGGAGGTATTGCTCGATTCCACTAATTTCAGCGACTTTATTTCCCGCCTGGATATGATACAGAGGGTCATTAAGTATGATAACAATTTACTTGAAGAAATGAAGGACAAGAGGGACGTTATAGAAAAGGTAAAACAAGATCTTCTTGATCAAAGGGCTCAGCTGTTGTCGACCAAGAGTCAGATAGATTCGAGGAAGAGGGATTTAAAAAATCAGGAAACGGACAGGAATTTGCTTGTAAGCAGACTGGATGCACAAAAGGGTCAACTGGAAAATGAGCTGGATATGGCTGAGAAGGAATCTGCCGAGATAGGTAATATGATAAAAAAGCTACAGGCAAAGTCCAAACTGACATATGGCGGCGGCGCGCTTGGCTGGCCGGCGCCGGACTATACCAGAATTTCTGATCCGTACGGCTGGAGGACGCATCCGATACTAAAGACAAAAAAATTACATACGGGGGTGGATTTGGCTACAGCTACCGGAAGCAGGGTTTTAGCAGCTGCCGACGGCGAGGTGATATTTGCAGGTTCTTATGGAGGCTATGGCAATGCGGTAATTATCGATCACGGCAGCGGGCTTTCGACTCTGTATGGCCATAACTCTAAGTTGCTGGTAAAAGTGGGGGATAAGGTAACAAAAGGGGAACAGATAGCAAAAGCCGGGAGCACCGGGCTTGCCACCGGGTCGCATGTACATTTTGAGGTCAGGAAGAACGGTACGCCGGTCGATCCCATGCCGTATCTGAAATAGGTGCATAAAGTAAATATTTGGATTATTGACAGGCCGGACTGCCGCTTTGTCACCGGTCTGGAAATAGGTACATACAGTACCTATTTTTTTTATTGATAATATTGTATAATCTTATGGTAAGTGTAAATGTACTTACATACATTTTTTAGAGGTGATATTGTGTGCGAAACAAAAATTTCATAAAGGATATTGCTCTTGTTTTGGTAGGATTTGTCGCTGCCGTCGCATTGATCAGCTTTGTGCCGCTGCCATTGCCCGGCGGTTCGGTTGTGCTTTCGGGACGCGATTATGATAATTTACAGGCATTCAAAAAATTGAATGATATAAAGACCATATTGAGTAAGGGATATGTTTCCGATGTGGATACAAACAAATTGTACGATGGGGCCTTTAAGGGCATGGCAGCTTCCCTGAACGACCCGTACACCGTGTATATGACAGAGAAAGAATACAGCGATTTTATGACTGAGACTACCGGCAACTATGCCGGAGTCGGTTTGGTGGTATCTGCCGATGATAAGGGAAATATTGTCGTGGTCTCTCCTATAAAAGGTTCCCCTGCCGAGACGGCAGGCATAAGAGCGCTGGATATCATAACCGAAGTGGATAATAAGAAGGTATCCGGAAAGGACCTGGATGCCGCCGTAGCTATGATGAAGGGCAAGGCCGGGACGACTGTGAAGGTCACCATTACGAGGGAAGGGGCAAAACAGCCTCTGGATTTTAATATAAAAAGAGCCATTATAAAATTGGAGACCGTGAGTTATGAAAAGCTCAACGATGATATTGGATATATAAGACTGACCATGTTCGACGAGCACTCGGACGAGGACTTTAAAAATGCCGTGAATAAACTTAAGTCACAAAATATCAAGGGATTGATAATTGACCTAAGAGATAATCCCGGCGGTCTGCTGAATGTATGTGTGAACATTGCGGATGAAATTCTTCCCAAGGGGACCGTTGTATATACTGAATACAGAGATGGTAAGAAGGACTATAGCTACTCCGACGCTAAATCGCTTGGCCTTCCGCTGGTCGTTTTAGTGAACGGCGGGAGTGCAAGTGCTTCTGAGATACTATCCGGCGCCATAAGGGACAATGGCGCAGGTACGCTGATTGGAACCAAGACTTTTGGAAAGGGTCTGGTTCAAACCACATATAAATTTGATGACGGTTCAGGTCTCAAATATACAATTGCAAAATACTATACGCCGAAGGGCACCGACATACAGGGCAAGGGGATAACACCCGACGTGGTCGTGCAGCTTCCGGAAGAGCTGCAGCAGGAGTCAAATATTCCGAAAGATAAGGATACCCAGTTGATCAAGGCGGTAGAGGTATTGAAACAGAAAATAAGCAGGTGATAGTTATGTTATCAAAACTTCTGAAGATGGCTTGGCTCATAATAAAAACCTACTCGCTTACCTTGATTCAGCCATTATTTTGGGTGGTCGTTCTCTTAGTGTACTTTCAATACCGCAGGACCGTCAGTATGGAGAAAGACATTCTGGGAACTGTCCAGTACCCTATAAAGGAGAGGGTGATGGACTCCGTTTTCTTCGGGCTCTTGGGGGGACTTATAGGCAGCTTTATAATGGTGTTTCTTGGAGTGACCATGGATCAATCGGGATTGGAGTATGTCTGGCCGCTGGCCATACTCCTGATGCTTATAAATCCCCGGTATATCTGTTTTTCATATGCCGGGGGCCTCATTTCTCTGATAAGCTTGATTTTCGGATATCCCAAAATAAATGTTGCCGGCCTGATGGCATTGGTGGGAGTGCTTCACCTGATGGAAAGTCTCCTCATATGGCTCGACGGGCACAGGGATAGATTGCCCATCTTTGTGGAGCGAAAGGACGGCAGTATCGTGGGAGGTTTCAATCTGCAAAGATTTTGGCCGATACCTATATTGATGCTTGTGCTTTATTCGGGACCATTTCTAAACGGCGGAACGATCGAAACGCCTGATTGGTGGCCGCTCATTCGGCTCCCGGGGGTCACGCAGAGCACGGTGTTCGTTATCATGAACGGTATCGCTGCCCTGGGGTATGGCGATATAGTTCTTACCGGAACACCGGAAAAAAGGAGCAGGGATTCTGCAATCAGGCTTTTGGGATTCAGCATAATACTGATAACTTTATCCGTCTTTGCGGCGAACAGTACGATAATGAAGTATATTGCCGCTCTCTTTGCGCCGATAGGTCATGAGGCCTTGATCTTATATGGAAGATATGTGGAGGACAAAGGCGAACCCTTGTACGTGGCGCCCGAGAGAGGCATGAGAATATTGGAGGTAATGAGGGGGCAGGCGGCAGATAAGATGGGCCTTGGTCCGGGGGATGTTATAGTCGGCATTAACGGTATGCGGATAGACAGTGAAACGGACATCAAGAACGTCCTCTGCGAAACGGAGCCGCACATATATGTTGATGCAGTCGATCCGAACGGAACCGCTAAATCGTTGGAATACAGCGACTACAAAAATGGTGTAAGGCAACTGGGAATCCTTTTTGTACCTAAGGAGAATCCGCCGTCATTTATAGTTTCCGAAGCGCCGTCCGTATTAGAAAAGGTAAGTGAAAAAATCAGGAAGAAATGGGGCCGCCATTGACGAGAGGGGGCCTCTTTTTGATTGATTTTATATATAGTTGCCTAATATGGTATAATAAAATAATAGGTTATTTTAAATGGCGGTGAAAGTATGGGAGAATTCAAATTAGTTAGTGATTATACGGTGAGGGGAGATCAGCCACAGGCAATAGACGGACTCTCGCGGGGAATAGACGATGGTATGAAATACCAGACAATGCTGGGAGTGACAGGGTCAGGCAAAACATTTACCATGGCCAACATTATTCAAAGAGTTCAGAAGCCGACACTTGTGCTGGCACACAATAAAACTCTTGCGGCGCAGCTATGCAGTGAGTTTAAGGAATTTTTTCCTGAGAATGCCGTAGAGTACTTTGTCAGCTATTATGATTACTATCAGCCTGAGGCGTATGTCCCCGAGTCTGATCTATATATAGAAAAAGATGCTTCTATAAATGACGAGATAGATAAGATGCGGCACTCGGCTACGGCGGCATTGTTTGAAAGACGTGATGTCATAATAGTAGCCAGCGTATCATGTATATATGGCTTGGGTGATCCTTCCGATTACAGGGATTTGGTGCTTTCACTGAGGCCGGGTATGAATAAGGACAGGGATGAGGTATTGAAACATCTCGTGAACATACATTATGACAGGAATGACATTGACTTTTCAAGAGGCAAGTTCAGAGTCAAAGGAGATACCATCGAGGTGTTTCCCGCTTCATCTACAAATAAGGCTATAAGAATCGAATTCTTTGGCGACGAGATAGACAGGCTCACTGAGATAGATGTTTTGACGGGAGAGATTCTGGGAGACCTGCGCCATGTTTCCATACTTCCCGCATCGCATTATGCCACAACTCAGGAAAAATTGAGGAATGCCATAAACAGTATACAGGAGGAGTTTGAGAGTTGGTATGAAAAACTTAAGGATGATGGAAAAATATTGGAGGCGGAAAGATTAAAACAGCGGACTATGTTTGATCTGGAAATGCTTCAGGAAATGGGCTACTGCAAGGGAATAGAAAACTATTCCCGGCATCTGTCGGGTAGGTCGCCGGGCAGCGCGCCATATACCCTCATAGATTATTTTCCCGATGATTTTTTGCTCTTTATCGACGAGTCCCATGAGACCATCCCTCAGCTGAGGGCTATGTATAACGGCGACAGGTCGAGAAAAGATTCTTTGGTGGAGCATGGTTTCAGAATGCCGTCGGCATATGATAACAGACCGCTAAAGTTTGACGAGTTTGTGAAAAAGATAAATCAGGTGGTGTTTGTATCCGCTACTCCGGGACCCTTTGAACTAGAGCATTCGCAGCAGGTCGTCGAACAGATAATAAGACCCACGGGGCTCGTCGATCCGTCGATAGACGTCCGGCCGGTAACGGGACAGATAGACGATCTGGTGGCGGAAATAAGGAAGACGTCGAAGAAGGGACACAGGGTCCTTGTGACCACATTAACAAAACGTATGGCCGAGGATCTTACCGATTATTTAAAGAACATAGGCATAAGGGTGAGGTATATGCATTCGGATATAGATGCCTTGGAGAGAATGGAGATAATACGGGACTTAAGGCTGGGCAAATTTGACGTGTTGGTCGGCATAAATCTCTTAAGAGAAGGCCTGGATCTTCCCGAAGTAGAGCTGGTGGCTATATTGGATGCCGATAAGGAGGGCTTTTTAAGATCGGAAGTATCCCTGATCCAGACGTCTGGTAGGGCAGCACGAAACGTTGAGGGCCGGGTCATAATGTATGCGGATGTAATAACGGATTCTATGAAAAGGGCAATCGACGAGACTAGTAGGAGAAGAGAGATACAGGTACGTTATAACATAGAGAATAATATTACGCCTACCTCCGTTCATAAGGGGGTAAGGGACATACTTGCCATGACAAAGGTGAGCGAGTCCAAAGGCGATTATAATACGGGCAAGGCAAAGTCTTATGGCAGAAAGCCTGTGAATAAAGAAGAGTTGATGGTAACCATCAATTTTCTTGAAGATCAGATGATGGCCGCCGCAAAGGAGTTGCAATTTGAAAAGGCTATAGAGCTGCGGGATAAGATGATGGATCTAAAAAAGCTCCTTTCAAAAAAATAAAGATGGTATTTTTACAATATAACGATAGTCCGCCTGTGACTTAAATCTGAGGTGATAAATTGTATGTCAAAAGATGAAATCTATGTAAAAGGAGCCAGGGAACATAATCTGAAAAATATAGACGTATCCATACCGAGAGATAAGTTTGTCGTTATTACCGGACTCAGCGGTTCCGGTAAGTCGTCCTTGGCATTCGACACTATTTATGCGGAGGGACAGAGGAGATATGTGGAGTCATTATCGGCCTATGCCAGACAGTTTTTAGGCCAGGCCAACAAGCCGGACGTGGACTATATAGAAGGCCTTTCTCCCGCCATATCCATAGATCAGAAAACCACCAGCAAGAACCCGCGTTCTACCGTAGGCACCGTCACGGAAATATACGACTACATCCGTCTATTGTATGCTCGAATAGGGATACCCCACTGCCCGAATTGTGGTCGTGAAATAAGTCAGCAGACCGTGGATCAGATGGTGGATAGGGTGATGTCGCTGCCGCAGGGTACAAAGATACAGGTGCTGTCGCCTTTGGTAAGAGGCAGAAAAGGCGAGTTTGCCAAGATATTTGAGCTCATCAAAAAGAGCGGGTTTATACGCATGCGTGTCGATGGATCGGTTTTTGAGGTGAATCAGGATGTAAAGCTGCAGAAAAACAAAAAACATTCCATAGAGGTAATTGTCGACAGACTTATCGTAAGGCCGGGCATAGAGGGTAGACTAACGGACTCTCTTGAAACGGCCCTTAAGCATTCCGAGGGCCTGGCCATGATAGAAGTAACCGGCGGAGAAGAGTGGCTTTTCAGCGAGAACTATGCCTGCCCCGACTGCGGCATAAGCATTGAGGAATTGAGCCCAAGGGTGTTTTCCTTTAACAGCCCCTTTGGAGCCTGCCCCGTATGCAGCGGATTGGGTACGGATCTTAAGGTTGACCCTAATCTCCTGATACCGGATAGGACCAAGGCCATAACCTCGGGGGCCATAGGTTCATGGCTGTATGCCAAGGATACTATGGCTTATCACAATATGATCACCAACATGAGGAAAATGGGTGTGGATGTCTATATACCCGTTGCAGATATGACTGAGGAGGAATATAACAAATTTCTCTATGGAGACGACGAGCAATACGAAGGTATACTCAATGAGTTGGAAACAAGATTTAAGAATACAAAGTCGGGGTTTGTAAGAGAAGAGATATTTAATTATTTAAGGACGACTCCCTGCCCGGCATGTCACGGAAAGAGATTAAAACCCGAAAGCTTGGCGGTAACGGTAGGTGGAATGAATATCTCAGATATGACGGAACTGTCGATAAGGGATCTTGTTAAGTTCCTTAACTCACTGGTTTTGACTGACCGAGAAAACATCATTGCATCTCAGATATTCAAAGAAATAAAGGCGAGACTGGGATTCTTGATAGACGTCGGACTCGACTACCTTACCCTTTCCAGGGCTGCTGCGACATTATCCGGAGGAGAATCGCAGAGGATAAGGCTGGCGAGCCAGATAGGTTCAGGACTTGTCGGCGTTCTCTATATACTTGATGAGCCAAGCATAGGGCTTCATCAAAGGGATAACGGCCGGCTTCTAAAGACGCTGCTCAACCTGAGGGATCTTGGAAATACCCTCATAGTTGTGGAACACGACGAGGAAACGATGTATGCGGCGGACTATATAGTGGATGTAGGACCGGGCCCGGGCAGTCATGGCGGCGAGATAGTTGCGTGCGGTACCATTGACGATATAAAGAAATGTGAAAGATCGATAACAGGACAGTATCTGAGCGGAAAGAAGAGCATACCTGTTCCCGAAGAAAGGAGAAAACCCAACGAACATTGGCTGACTATAAGGGGAGCGGAGGAAAACAACCTTAAAAATATAGACGTGTCTTTTCCAATGGGCGTATTCAATTGCGTGACCGGCGTTTCGGGTTCGGGAAAGAGCAGCCTAGTAAATGAAATACTTTATAAGGCCCTGGCCAAGGAGCTCAACGGAGCAAGGGAGGAAGCCGGTGCTCATGACAGCATAGAGGGAACCGAATTTCTCGATAAGGTGATAAACATCGACCAATCGCCCATAGGGCGTACGCCAAGGTCTAATCCGGCAACCTATACCGGGGTCTTTGATTTTATAAGAGAGATTTTTTCACAGACGCCCGATGCCAAAATGAGAGGATATAAGCCGGGGCGTTTCAGCTTCAATGTAAAGGGCGGACGCTGTGAAGCCTGCGGAGGAGATGGAATAATCCGCATAGAAATGCATTTTCTATCGGACGTGTATGTACCGTGCGAGGTATGCAAGGGCAAGAGGTACAACAGAGAGACTCTTGAGGTGAAATATAAGGGCAAAAATATAGCGGATATTTTGGATATGACAGTAGAGGAGGCATTGAAGTTTTTTGAAAATATACCCAGGATAAAAGCGAAGCTCCAAACACTTTATGACGTCGGGCTGGGGTATATCAAGCTTGGCCAGCCGTCTACCCAATTATCCGGTGGCGAGGCCCAAAGGGTAAAGTTAGCTACGGAATTATCCCGCAGACCCACGGGGAAGACGCTGTATATATTGGATGAACCTACGACAGGCCTTCACACGGCCGATGTGCAGATGCTTCTCAATGTACTGGACAGACTGGTGGAAGGGGGCAACACCGTGATAGTTATAGAACATAATATGGACGTGATCAAGACGGCCGATTATATTATAGACCTCGGACCGGAGGGCGGGGACAGAGGAGGAGAAGTAATAGCCACCGGTACGCCGGAGGAGGTCAGCGCGATTGAAACTTCTTATACCGGACAGTATTTAAAGGGATACCTAAAGGATGTTTTGGGGGTTGTATAGCCTATGTATGAATTTTTGGCAGGTCTATTTAAATGGGTACTGGCATCCTTGGTCTACTCTTTCCTGTTTGATACGATACAGATAATAAGGCTGACAGGATGGTATGGAGAGAAGGCGTCGGCCTGCTTGATCGCCGACGATGACGGAAAAACCAGGTATGAACTGAAGGGAGATACGGTCATCGGTAGGGAAGGCGATTGTGATATAGTGTTGAACAATCAGTTTGTTTCCTTAAAACATGCGGGTATTACTAAAAATTGGCGAGGTTTTTATATAGAAGACTTAAAGAGTTCGAACGGGACGAGGGTAAACGGCAGGATCATCAAAAAGAGGAAGAAGTTAAGCGACGGGGACATAATTGCATTCGGCCCGATAAAACTGACATATAGGAGCTGATTATATGACGAAAGCTTCCAGGTATTACAGGGTTATGCTTTTTACTTTGTACCTGTTTCTTATTATATGTTTTTTGCTGCTTGCCTTAAGAAGTACTCCATTCGACCCCAAGCCGATATACATGGGGCTGGGATATATGGCTATTATAACTATAGGTTTTATCACGATGCGTATCTTTGCTTTAAATGGCGATGCAATGCTTTTTCTGTTGAGCAATTTCCTCTGCGGTATAGGTCTTGTGATGATATACCGGGTCGATGAGGAGTTGGCTTACCGGCAATTTATATGGATCGCGGGTGGAATCGCCGTATTCATCGTGATAACATTTTTGTTCAAGTATTATGGGCACATGATGAACGGTTATAAAATAATCGCCCTTCTTTCATTGGTACTGCTGGCCGTCACAATAATATTCGGCAAGGAGCACGGCGGTTCGACCAACTGGCTCATGATCAAGGGCATTCAGTTTCAGCCCTCTGAGTTTGTAAAGATATTATTTTGCTTGGCATCGGCATCATTTTTAAAGGATCACAAGCAGCCGAGGGATGTGCTTATATATACTGGATTCGTACTCATGGTCGTTTTACTGCTTTTTATACAAAAAGATCTGGGCACGGCAATCATTTTCTTTCTCACGGGCATAGTGTTTGTCTACACGGCCACAGGCAAACCCGCATATCCGGCGATCGGCCTGGCCATGCTTGCGGTCGGCGCCGTAGCCAGCTACCTCATTTTTGCCCATGTGCGGGTGAGATTTGACGCGTGGCTCAATCCATGGCTGGATGTTCCCGGCAAGAGCTATCAGATCGTACAGTCCCTGTTTGCCATAGGCGCGGGGGGGCTTTTCGGATCGGGTCTGGGACTGGGTCACCCGGAATACATCCCTGCGGTAGCTACTGACCTCATATTTTCAATAATGGTGGAGGAATTCGGGCTCTTGGTAGGCCTGGCGGTCATCATTATATATCTTCTGATTTTTGTGAGAGCATTTCTAAGCGCCATGGCATCGAATAACGCTTCAAAACAGCTTTTACTTACGGGCATATCGTCCATGCTTGCTTTTCAGACTTTTATCATCATCGGAGGGGTCACTAAGTTCATACCTCTCACAGGTGTTACCCTGCCGTTTGTAAGTTACGGCGGGAGCTCCATACTTACCAGTTTCTGCCTTCTGGGCATAATGAATTCCCTCAGTATAGGAGAGGTGCAATGATGAAAAGAAACATAAGGAACGTCTTGATATCCACGGTGCTGCTGTTCTCATTATTGATCGGATACCTTCTGTATTTTGAAATTTTTACAAAGGACACCCTTTTGACATCGGACTATAACAGGAGGTTATGGGAAGAAGAAAATAAGGTGACCAGAGGAAATATAGTCGACAGAAACGGCAAGGCCATAGCTGAAACGGTTACCGAGGGTAATAAAAAAAGCAGGGTATATCACGGTGGGGCGTCCATAGGACCCTTGATCGGCTATAACAATAAGCAATATGGGAGAGCCGGCATTGAAGCGGCATATAATAAAGAACTGCTGGGAATGAAGACGAAGGACCCTCTTACCCTCTTTAAGCAGGATATACTAGGTATAAAGGGCAGGGGATATGACGTAATACTTACGATAGACAGTGACCTTCAGGAAACGGCATATGATGCGTTTGGCGGGGAAAAAGGCGCCGCCGTGGCCTTGAACCCAAAGACCGGGGAAATATTGGCTTTGGTTTCGTCACCGGGATTCGACCCCGATGACATAGATAAGGATTGGGAGGAGCTTAAATCAGGGAAAAACAGCCCATTATTCAACAGGGCGGTACAGGGTCTGTATCCTCCGGGATCGGTATTTAAAATAATACCGTTATCCGCATCGTTGGAGAATATAGACGATCTGTATGATTTGACATTTCACTGCACAGGCTCCACCGATGTAGACGGTTTGAAAATAAAAGATTATAACGGTACCGCTCATGGCAATATTGATATCAACAGGGCAGTTGAGGTATCATGTAACTCTACGTTTATCAATCTGGGGCTGAGGCTGGGCGCAAAAGATATGGAAGAATATGCGGGAAAGTTCGGTTTTAATAAAAATCTTGACTTTGACCTGCCAATAAAGACCAGCGTCTATCCGGGCCCGTCAAGCAAGAGAGAGCTGGCGCTGTCATCGATAGGCCAGGCCGACGTGCTGGCAAGTCCCCTGCAGATGGCCATGGTCGCGTCGGCGGTGGCAAATGACGGACACATCATGCATCCATATATAGTAAAGGGCATTGCGGACTCGGAGGGCAAGGTAAATTATAATAGACAGGATGAGACATATTTATTGCCCATATCCGAAACGACCGCACAACAGATAAAAGATATGATGGTGAACGTAGTTAAAAAGGGTACCGGAACTGCCGCCCGTATTTCCGGCATAACGGTGGCCGGCAAGACGGGGACGGCGGAAGTGGCCGGCAAGCAATCCCATGCATGGTTCATAGGATTTGCTCCCGCCGACGACCCGCAGATAGTGGTTGCGGTGATAGTGGAAAACGGCGGCAGCGGCGGAAAGGTAGCCGCACCGATAGCAAGGCACATCATCAGCGAATATTTGAAATAGTATGACCATGACATCAAGACATTTTCAATTAATTGAAGTATCATATTGAGTATGGTGTATACTTATATACAGGTGATGATAAATGGAACTGACTCCTCGGATAGCTGAAAGACTCAAGGTCCTCCCGGCACAGCCGGGGGTCTATATAATGAAGGATGAACAGGGGAATATAATATATATTGGTAAGGCAAAGATACTAAAAAACAGGGTAAGACAGTATTTTCACAACACAAAAAGCCAGCTTCCCAAAGTAAAATCTATGGTGAACCATATATATGATCTGGAATATATAATCACTGACAATGAAATGGAAGCGCTTATCCTGGAGTGCAACCTTATAAAAAAATACCGGCCCAAATACAATATATCGCTTAAAGACGATAAGAGTTACCCATATATAAAGATCACAATGAACGAGGATTATCCGAGAGTCTTTGTAACACGCAAGGTGAGTCATGACGGAGCAAAGTATTTTGGGCCGTATGCCAGCGCCTATGCGACCAAAGAGACTGTGAACATTTTAAAACGTATGTATCCCGTCAGGACTTGCAATATAAATATAGAGGACCGGATGGGAAAGATAAGGGAATGCCTCTATTATTATATAGGCGAATGCAAGGCCCCCTGCACCGGCAGAATAAGCAAGGATGACTATGTTGCGATGTGCCGTGAAATATGCGAGTTTCTGGAGGGACATCAAGATCGGCTGATAGCCATACTTCAGGAAAAGATGGAGAATCATGTAAAAAGCTTGGAGTTTGAGAAGGCCATGGAGCTACGTGATCAAATCGAATCCATTAAGAAGATCAGCTGTGGACAGAAGGTCTTTAAGACTCGGGAGAAGGATATGGATATCATAAGCTATCACTTCTCGGATAAAGACCTGTGCATACAGGTGTTCTTTGTAAGGGAGGGCAAGTTGGTAGACCGGGAACACTTTTTTTTCAGCGGCATAGACGGGGAAAATATCAAAGAGACCTTGACTCAATTCGTCGAACAGTTTTATTCCAACATCTCGCATGTACCTGCAGAGGTGGTGATACAGGAAGAAATAGACGAACTGAAATTGATAGGGGATTGGCTGTCCGCAAAAAGAGGCACTAATGTAAGGATGACTGTTCCCAAAAGAGGAGAAAAGAAGGATTTTGTAAATATGGTCGAAAAGAATGCCAAGGATATGCTGGAGAATTACAGAGAGAGGTTGAGAAACGATATGCAGTCCTCAAAGGAAGCCCTCGGAGAACTGATGGACTATCTGGAATTGAGCGACAAACCATATCGGATCGAAGCTTATGATATTTCCAATATTCAAGGGACCAATTCGGTGGCGTCAATGATAGTATTTGAAAACGGTCAGTCCAAGAACAGCGACTATAGAAGATTCAAGATAAAGACTGTCACAGGGCCAAACGATTATTCCAGTATGATGGAGGTCATTGAACGCAGGTTTGTCCACAGTATAGAAGAGGCGGAGAAGTTAAAGAGCGAAGGGATCGACCCCGAAGAAGGCAAGTTCACGACTTTTCCCGATCTTATCATGGTGGACGGCGGCAGAGGACAGATCAACGTATGCCGACAGGTTTTAAATGAGGTGGGCTTTGATATACCCGTATGCGGCATGGTCAAGGATGACAGGCACAGGACCAGAGGGCTCATTTATAATAACAAAGAGATCAATATACCTATGAATAGTAATGCATTCAGACTGATAACGGCCATTCAGAATGAAGCCCATAGATTTGCCATAAACTATCATAGGTATCTGAGACAAAAGCAGGAAGTCAAGTCTGTGCTTGATGATATCTCTGGAATAGGTAAGACGAGGCGAAACGAACTTTTAAAGTATTTTGGCTCGGCTGAAGCCGTGAGCAAGGCAAATGTGGAAGAGCTAAAAAAGGTACCTTCAATGAATGCAAAAGCAGCAGAGCAGGTGTATAATTATTTCGCAGGCTCAAAATAGTGTGCGGAGCATTTTACGACCATATGTTATGAATATGTCCGAGGAGGATAAAGATGGACAGGATTTCTGTAACTAAACTTGCGGAGGATTTAAAACTGGAAGTAATAAATGACAACTATGATGAGAGCATTTCCATTGAGTCTGCCGATGTGAATCGGCCGGGCATTGAGCTGGCAGGTTTTTATGACTATTTTGGCTATGAGAGAGTGCAGGTCATAGGCAAAGCTGAGGTCACTTATTTTCTGAGGCTGGACCTCGACACAAGAAAAAAAAGAGCCGACGAACTTTTCAAATTTGCCTTCCCCTGTGCCATAGTCTCCAGAAACCTAGATGTTCCGCAGGAAATCAAAGATGCAGCAGTAAAGTATAGAAGGCCGCTCTTTAGGTCCAAGGAGTCGACCACGCATCTCATATACAGCCTGTATAATTATTTAAACGATATGCTTGCTCCGGCCATAACTATTCACGGTGATCTGGTGGATGTGTACGGCGCAGGTATACTCCTGCTGGGGCAGAGCGGTATAGGTAAAAGCGAGACCTCTTTGGAGCTTATCAAGAGGGGTCACAGACTAGTTGCCGATGATGCCGTTGAAATTAAGCTGACTGACGAACATACCCTCACTGGCACTTCTCCCGATCTCATTCGATATTATATCGAGATCAGGGGGATAGGCATACTGGACATAAGGACATTGTACGGTGTGGGAGCCATCCGGCAGTCAAAAACCATAGACCTGGTCATACAACTTGAACAATGGAATGAGGACAAATTTTATGAGAGGGTAGGTATGGATGACGAGTATATGGAGATGCTCGGAGTAAAAAAACCCAAGCTGACCATCCCCGTTAAACCCGGCCGCAATTTGGCAATCATAGTGGAGGTCGCCGCTATGAATCAACGGCAGAAGGACATGGGTTACAATGCGGCCAAGGAATTTGACGATCGACTTTTGGAAAAATTAACTAAGCAGCAGAAAGGATGATTTGCATGAATAAACTGGATGATTTGGACAGGCTCAGCAAACTTGATAAAGAGGACATGCTGGACGCCGTTTATCACCTTCCTGAACAGATGGAGGAAGCGCTCTCTATCTCCGAGAAATTTAATTTTGCAGTATCGAATGTAAAAAATGTGGTTATTTCGGGTATGGGCGGCTCTGCCATAGGAGGAGACCTGGTGAGAGTATATCTCACAGGCACTGCGCCTGTTCCGATAACGGTAATAAGATCATATGATGTTCCGGCTTTTGTAGATGGCGGCACTCTGTTCATTACCAGCAGTTACTCAGGCAATACGGAGGAAACCCTGTCGACATACTATGAAGCCAAAGAAAAGGGCGCTCAGATAATTGCTATAACTACGGGAGGCAAATTAAAGGAACTGGCTGACTCTGACGGATATCCGGTGCTCACCATACCTGCCGGTTATCAGCCGAGGGCGGCTATAGGTTTATCTTTTGTAACGATCATCATGTCCCTTTATAAGGCGGGAATTACCGATGATCCATCGGACGATATAAGGGATGCCGAAGATACGTTGAGGGATATTAGGGAACAATTAAAACCGGATGTGAAGTTTGAGGATAATACTGCAAAACAGCTGGCTGACGATTTTTGTGGAAGACTGCCTATAATATATGGCAGTACGGGAACCACGGAGATAGTCGCACAGAGGTGGAAGGGCCAGATGAGTGAAAATGGCAAAGCTCTGGCTTACTATAACGTATTTTCCGAACTCAATCACAATGAGGTCGTCGGCTTTGAATTTCCGCAGGACCTCCTGAAGAAATTTGTCTTTGTATATCTTGAAGACAATGAGGATAACCCGAGAATTAAAAAGCGCATGGAGATAACCAAGGAAATAACGGAAGATGCGGTTTATAAAATAAACGAAGTCCAGGCCGCAGGCGGAAACAGACTCTCCAGGCTCTTTTCTTTGATTTACATAGGAGACTATTCCAGCGTTTATCTCGCATTACTTTACGGCACGGACCCGTCTCCGGTGAAGAAAATAGACTATCTGAAGAATCAGTTGGCCAAATAGGATTGATTGCGGAAAGAGTAATGTGAACAGTCGTAAATAAAGCTTATAATTTTCTTAGAATAATGCTTTACGGTTAAAATATAAATAGGATAGAGGGATGATGATTATGTGGAAACGTCCTTTTATCCTGTTTTTTTCTCTATTGCTGATCTCATTTCTTATTTATTGGCCATCTCAATATAAATATTACAGAAAAAGAGTGGATGTTGTACCGGAGTCGGAAAGGGAATTCCAGGGGATAATTACTTTGATGGATTTTCCTCATCCTACGGCAAAAGACCCCTCAGGCTTTGCATGGATCAGAGAGGAAATTTCGCGATTTCAGAAAAAGAATCCGGGTGTGGTGATAGACCTTGTCCCCTTAAATGCCAAGGATGGATATGCTCGGCTTGAGTCGGCTGCAATGACCAAAGCTTATCCGGATATAGCGCCTGTAGGAGGCAACTATTGGTATATATCGAAAGGCATCCTTCAACCGCTTAATGCGTGTATCGATAATAAAGAGACTTATATACCCGGCGTATTGGATCAGGTATGCAAAGATGATAATATTTATGGATTACCTTGGGCGGTCACATCAGACGTACTTTTTGCAAACAAGGATCTTTTGGACGGTTTTGGATTAAATGAAGAAAAGGGGCTCAATGTAGCTGACTTTAATAACCTGCTGGCCAATTTGGAAGAAAATAATAAGTCAAAGAAAAATGATAAGATATATGCCTTGGGCGGATATATAGATGTGGATGATTATACGCTGCTTCCACTCCTGTTCAAAGACGGAGGGATCTATAATGAGGATGGCAATCCAGATTTTGACAGGATAAAAGAAGGATATTTGTTTTTTTCTAATTTAGGCAAAAGAGGGCTTTTGACTTCAAATTACGGTACAATATATAGATCCAGCGCGTGGGATAAATTTATAAAGGATGGGAAAACTGTTTTTATGCCCGGCAATATATCGGACATAATTAAATTGAAAGACAAATCGGACACGGAATTTGACGCTATTTCATACCCTTCGGATGCTGCGGCAACAAAAAGGGTAATAGCGTATTCGGTGTTTAAACAGAACGATCCCAAAAAAATGCAGATGATCATGAAGTTCTTGAAGCAGATCACTTCCGAGGAAAAACAGGTAAAGTTGAAAGATTTTAATTTAATACCTGTATATCGATCCCAGAACGGATTGTACAGCGGCGATAAGCTGATGGAGAAGATAAACGGCATTATTGACGAAACTCAATATCTGCCGAGAAGCGAACATTTTGAAATGCTCGACGAGATCATTATGACTCATCTGCGTCAGGTCGTGCTTGATGCGGAGGACCCTGATGAAGCGGCCGAAGAAACAAAGCGGGAATATAACGAATATATTTCCACAATGTCAAAGGATAAAACAGACAAATGAGGAGTTTAAACTAAAGGACAAATTTTTTTCATGATATATTGACTTTAATATACGGTCGGGGTAGAATATAAATAGATAGGGTACCCCCCTAGGGTATTTAAACATTTGGAGGCGATTAAATGGAAAGGATAACTGTTAAAGTAGAGGGAATGTCATGTGATCACTGCAGAATGAATGTGGAAAATGCCATAAAGTCTCTTGAGGGAGTTTCGCAGGTAAGGGTGGATCTTGAGGAGGGTAAGGCCGATATAACACTCGATACGGCAAAGGTTACATTGGATGATATAAAGGCTGCCGTGGACGATGCCGGTTATAGAGTGGTCGTATAATTGATGATAAATAAAAATTTAGATTAATGCCGACGCCGGTTTTACCGGCGTTTTACTTTAAATTAGATGCATTCAGATTTGTATTGACATGGAAAAATAAGTGAGATAAAATGAATATAGGAATACCCCCATAGGGTATATAGCGGGAAGGAGGTAATAAAAATGAACACAATAAATAGAGATATAAAGAGCAATGAAAGAAATATTACGTTAAAACTTAAGGGAATGTCATGCGCTGCATGTGCCAATACTATAGAAAGGGGCCTGTCAAAACTCCCCGGGGTAAAGGAGGCAAATGTCAATTTTAGTATAGAGAGAGGCAATGTCGTTTATGATCCCGATCAGGTCAAACCGGACGATATGGTAAAAAAAGTTAGGGCTTTGGGATACGATGTGGTATTTGACAGAACACAGCTTATGCTCATAGGGATGTCCTGCGCATCGTGTGCCAATACGATCGAAAGGACATTAAACAAGCTGCATGGGGTCGTCAAAGCTACGGTCAACTTTGCTGCCGAGACGGCCGCCGTTGATTACTATGGCGGTGAGATTGATGTTCAAGATATGATAAAGGCAGTAAGAAAGGCAGGGTACGATGCCAGAGAAAAAGAAGAGGGAGTGGATATAGAGAGTCAGGAGAGAGAAAAGCAGGCGAAGAGCCTCTGGACCTCTTTTGTGATATCCGCCGTACTTACCATACCGCTTGTATTGAATATGATTTTGGAAATGGGGTTTGGCGTTATGACATTTTTATCAAACCCATTCTTCCAACTTATAATAGACACCCCAATTCAGTTCGGTATAGGCTCGAGATATTACAAAAATGCTTATCATGCCATAAGGGGCGGGAGTACGAATATGGACGTGCTTATTGCCATGGGTACTTCGGTAGCCTACTTCTATAGCCTGGCCAATATGATACTCGGCAATTATCATCAGCTTTATTTTGAAGCGGCCGCAGTAATAATAACTCTTGTACTCCTTGGGAAATATTTTGAGTCGTCAGCTAAGGGCAAAACGTCCGAGGCAATAAAAAAGCTTATGGGACTGCGGGCAAAGACAGCCCGGGTCATAAGAAACGGGACGGAGACGGATATACCGGTGGAGGATGTGGAAACGGGAGATACCGTGGTGGTGAGGCCCGGTGAAAAGATACCTGTGGACGGCATCATAATTAAGGGATATTCCTCAATAGATGAGTCCATGCTTACCGGTGAAAGCATTCCGACCGAGAAAAAAGAGGGAGACGAGGTCATAGGCTCGACGATCAATAAGACCGGGTCATTCAATTTCAGGGCGACTAAGGTCGGAAAAGATACTGCGCTGGCCCAGATCATAAAAATGGTCGAGGACGCACAGGGTTCTAAAGCTCCCATACAGAGACTGGCCGATCGTATATCCGGGATATTTGTACCTGCCGTGATACTGATAGCTGCGGCAACATTATTGGTATGGACGTTTGTTTTAGGCAGATTTGCCGATGGACTGGTAGCCGCCGTATCGGTATTGGTAATAGCCTGCCCGTGTGCACTCGGCTTGGCCACTCCGACGTCTATAATGGTCGGTACGGGCAAAGGGGCGGAAAACGGGGTGCTGATCAAGGGCGGGGAACATTTGGAGAGGACCCAACAAATCAACACAATAATTTTCGATAAGACAGGAACAATAACTAAGGGAAAACCAGAGGTTACGGATGTTATAAGTTTGGACGGCACAGATGTCGACGAAATATTAAAAATTGCGGCGATGGCAGAAAAAAATAGTGAACACCCGCTAGGTGAAGCAATTATAAATAAAATTGCAGAAAAACAGTTGCAGATAGGCGATCCGGATAAATTTGATGCAATACCGGGACAGGGTGTGGTTGCAGAAGTGGAAGGAAATGAGATATATTTAGGAAACAAGAGGTTGATATATAGCAAAAATATGGAATTATCGGAGAAAGCGTCGTCTCTATTAGAGAATTTAGAGAACGAAGGAAAGACAGCGATGATACTTGCTGACAAGGATGCAGTAAAAGGTATAGTTGCTGTTGCGGATACAGTTAAAGAGGGTTCGCAGGAAGCGATAGAGGCTATTAAAAATCTGGGAATTGATATCTGGATGCTGACAGGTGATAACAGGCGTACAGCGGAAGCTATAGCAAAGCAGGTCGGCATAGACCACATACTTTCCGAAGTATTGCCTGATAGTAAAGCTGAGGAGGTAACAAAACTAAAAGATGCCGGGAGGATCGTCGCAATGGTTGGCGACGGTATAAACGACGCTCCGGCTCTGGCAGCAGCTGATGTGGGGATAGCAATAGGCACAGGCACCGATGTTGCAATGGAGACAGCAGACATAACTCTTATGAGCGGTGACTTAAGAGGCATAGTTACGGCTATAAAATTAAGCAGGGCAACCATGAGGAATATAAAGCAAAACCTGTTCTGGGCCTTTGGATATAACATGGCAAGTATACCTCTTGCGGCAGCGGGGATGTTAAACCCAGCCATCTCGGGGGCGGCCATGGCATTCAGCTCGGTAACTGTGGTAACCAACGCTTTAAGATTGAGGCGGTTTAAGCCTTAAATAGCGAGGTGATTTGAATGCGTTGTCCGATATGCAAAAGTACAAATATAGGTAAGATAGGAAAGAAAAAGTATTTTTGCAGGGATTGCAGTTGTGAATTCCGCGTTGAAAAATGGGGGGCATATGTATTTGAATATGACAGTGAAGGCTGTATTGACAAAAAGATAAAAGTATGTATTAATGAGTAAAGGGTATATATACCCTTTACTTTTTTACCAATGATAATAAAGTTTTTTAATTATACATATATGAAAAACTTAAATATAGTAAACTCTGTGCTTCAAAACCTTATTTTAAGCATAAGATATAAAAATGCCAAAAGGAGATAAAACGATGGCTATAGCGGCTATAGCAGATATGATATATAACGATTTGCTTTTTTGTGTTGACAGGCAACATATAATGACGGATGAACCAATGTCGAAGCATACTTCATTTAAGGTGGGGGGGCCTGCAGATATATACGTTGTCCCCCAAAATAAAGAGGAGTTTATCGATGTATTAAATATACTGACGATCCACAGCTGCCCATATATAATCGTGGGAAAAGGTACGGATCTTTTGGTAAGAGACGGAGGCATTGCCGGCGCGGTCATAGACACTGCCGCACTTGACGGCATTGAAGTCAATGAGTATAAGATAACGGTGGGGGCCGGCGCTGCGCTAAAAGATGTGTGCGGTGCCGCACTGTCGAGCTCGCTTACGGGGATGGAGTTTGCCTGCGGCATACCGGGCACGGTGGGCGGAGCCATATACATGAATGCCGGAGCGTACGGCGGCGAAACAAAGGATGTCTGCGAATGGTGCGAGGTCGTGGACATGAAGGATCTAAATCTTAGGAAGATCAATAGGAGCGACATGGATTTCGGATACAGGACCAGCATCGTTCAAAAAGAGGGCTTGATAGTTTTAGAGGCATGCTTTGCTTTAAAAAATGGGGAAAGTGATGCGATAAGGTCTGCAATGGATGAATTTAATTTAAGGAGAAGGGAAAAACAGCCTTTGGAATATCCGTCTGCAGGCAGCGTATTTAAAAGACCGCAGGGTTATTATGCAGGCAGGCTCATTGAGGATGCAGGTCTAAAGGGAACAAGGGTAGGGGATGCGCAGGTATCCGAAAAGCATACGGGCTTTATAATAAACCGCGGCAATGCCAGCGCGGCGGATGTCGTCAAACTGATAGAGCTGATACAGACTACGATACGGGAAAAGTTCGGGGTGGATATGTATCCCGAAATAAAAATAATCGGAGAAGAGATGCGGGTGGACTGATATGAAATTTGTAATTATTACGGGATTGTCGGGAGCGGGGAAATCCCAGGCCATGAATGCGATGGAGGACATAGGCTATTTTTGTATAGATAATCTTCCGCCGGCGCTTATACCAAAGCTGGCAGACTTGTGTTATGATTCCAAAAAGATATCTAATGTCGTATTGGTATTAGATATACGGGGAAGGGAATTTTTTAATGACTTTTTCAATGGTATACAATATCTTCAAAGGTCGAGCTATTCATACGAAATAATATTCCTTGAAGCTTCGGACGCCGTACTTATAAGAAGATTCAAGGAAACGAGGAGGAAACACCCTTTAAACGATGAAGGAAATATTCTGGACGGAATAAAAAGAGAAAGGGAATTGTTGGAAGGAATAAAAAAGAATGCAAATATCGTCATAGATACCACAATGCTTTCATCCGCTCAGTTGAAGGAACAGCTGTATAATATCTATGTTGAAAACAAAAAGTTTTCGGGCCTCATCATAAACGTTATATCCTTTGGATATAAATATGGTATTCCATTGGATGCGGATCTTGTTTTTGACGTGAGGTTCCTTCCCAATCCATTCTATGTCGACGAGCTCAAGCCTTTCACGGGTAATGACGAACCGGTGAGACATTACGTCATGCAGAACAAGGAGGCAACGGAATTTTTGGATAAGCTTGACGATCTGATAGAATTTCTCATTCCATTTTATATCAGGGAGGGTAAGAGCCAGCTTGTGATCGCCATCGGCTGTACGGGAGGCCGGCACCGTTCCATTACGATCGCGAACCTCCTTTATGATCGCTTGAAGAAAAAAGATTATAATGCATATATCATGCACAGAGACATCGAGGAGGGATAAATACGAAGCGCATACTTTACCTCCTTGGATTTATTGCGGGTATTATATTGATTATTTGTTCATATTTTTTTGATGGCGGCCTTATTTTTTACGGCAGCATTTTGATTGCGATAGTGTTTGCTGCAATGTATTCCGATATGAGGTATTATGAAGGCCTCAGATCTATTGTCCAACATGACGGAGCGCTGAGATATCATCTTCTCCAAAAGGGTCCCAAAGTAGTGGTCATAGGCGGGGGCTCGGGATTGTCCACGCTCATCCGGGGACTTAAAGAGTATACGTCAAATATTGTGGCTATTGTTACTGTTGCCGACGATGGAGGAAGCTCGGGGATGATAAGGGAGGAGATGGGTATCCTGCCCCCCGGCGATATAAGAAATTGCATTCTTGCCATGGCTAATACCGAACCGGAAATGAACAAGCTTTTAAACTACAGGTTTAAAGACGGGTCTTTGAAGGGACAGAGTTTCGGCAATCTTTTTCTCGCGGCGATGAGTGATATTACGGGCAGCTTTGAAAAGGGCGTGGAGAAAATGAGCGAGGTACTGTCCGTGGCGGGAAAAGTCTTGCCGGTAACTTTGAATGATGTACGTCTTGTGGCGGATCTTTCCGACGGAACCGTGGTAGAAGGCGAGTCCGAGATACCTATTGCCGCCCATGAGCGCCATGCATGCATCAAGAATATTTATTTAGATCCGAAGAGACCTCCGGCTTATGAAGAGACGCTTGAGGCTATACGGGAAGCCGATGTGATCGTTATAGGACCGGGAAGTCTTTATACAAGCATACTACCTAATTTTTGCGTTTCGGGTATAAGCGAGGCGGTAAATAAAGCTGAGGCCATCAAGATATACATTGCCAATATAATGACTCAGCCCGGTGAAACGGAAGGCTATGACCTATACGATCATTATGATGCGATAAAAAGGCTGGGCAAGATAAAGAAAATCGATTATATCATTGCAAACACAGGAAATCTCCCCGAACATATAAAAACACATTATAATGAAGACGGTGCCGGCCCCGTAAGGTCAGAAAAAAAGATCAACGATGGGGCTAAAGTCATCTTTGAAGATTTTATTAAGCTTAAAGACGGATATATAAGACATGATGAGAGCAAGCTGTCTTACAAGATAATGGAGCTGACTTTGAATAATCTTCCCAAGAGCGACCATGCAAGGCTGTTCAAATTTTATTATTTAAAGAGTATGCTCATGATGAAGAAACATGAGGAAATAAAATAGGAAAGAAATTGATCAAAAAAATCGGCGGCTTTTACCGCTGATTTTTATAAAATCTGAATAATTTATACCAATGAAGTAAAGAATCTAAAAGGATCTAACTAAGGGTATAAGTTATTAAAAGTGCCGAAGTATGTTATAATTGACTATGGAGTTCGAAATATTTATAAAATTATATGTTATTGAGGCGATTATATGGGTATAAAAATAGGCATTCCACGAGCACTGCTCTATTACAATTTTTATCCGGCATGGGAAGCTTTTTTTAATGAATTGGGCGGTCAGGTCATACTATCTCAAAAAACTAATAAAAAGATTATGGACGACGGTGTTATGAACACGGTTGATGAAGCGTGCCTTCCTGTGAAGGTATTTTTTGGACATATTTTGAATTTAAAAAAGAAAAATGTGGATTATATATTTGTTCCCAGAGTTGTAAGCCTGGAGCAAGATAGATTTCTATGTCCCAAATTTCTTGGACTTCCAGATCTTGTGAGGGCTTCAATGACGGATATACCGCCAATCATCGACATGGATATTGATTTATACAGAGGATATGGACGGAAAACACGCAGTGAGATTAAACGTGTAGGCAGGATTTTTACTAATGACATGCGAAAAATAAAAAGCGCGGAACAAGCGGGGGAAAGCGCCTTGAAAATTTATACCAAATATTTAAAAGACGGTTTTATTCCTAAGGATGCATTGAGAATGACTGAAGGAACAAAGCCAATTAAAAAATCAACCGAGGGATCATTAAAGATAGGACTCCTTGGGCATGTCTATAACATAATGGATGAATATATAAGCATGAATATAATAAAAAAAATAAATGATTTCGGGGGAACGGTGATCACATCCGATATGCTTAGCAAAAGCGCCATAGATTACGGCGCTTCCTGTTATCCCAAGGATATGTTCTGGACCTATGGGAGGGAGATGCTGGGAGCAGGCAGGTATATGCTGGATAACGATCTGGTTGACGGAGTGATTTTGGTCAGTGCCTTTGGCTGTGGACCCGATTCTATAATAAAGGATATGGTTGAGAGGGAGTACAAAAGAAAAGACACGATGCCGTTTTTGACCCTTACAATTGATGAGGAGACAGGTGAAGCAGGTTTGATTACTCGTCTTGAGGCATTTATGGATCTGATACAATGGAAGGAGGTTGTATAATGAAATTGACATATCCACATATGGGAAATCTTGATATAATACTTAAGGCCTTCTTTGAAGGCATGGGAAAAGAAGTGGTTGTTCCCCCACCTATTACTGAAAAAACTCTTTCAATAGGGGTGCGTAACTGTCCGGAGTTTGCATGTCTGCCGCTGAAGATCACCCTTGGCAATTTTGTTGAAGCCATGGAAAAAGGGGCGGATACGATTATTATGCTTGGAGGATTCGGACCGTGCAGATTTGGATACTACGGCCAGGTGCAGCGCGAGATAGTAAGGGATATGGGTTACAATCCAAAGATTATAATAGTTGAACCTCCTCATGGCGATCTGAAGGGATTTATCAAAAATGTGGTTTCGCTTTTTCCAGATATGACGCTAAAAGATGTAATAAATGCAGGGAAGATTGCATGGCAAAAGATGATATACCTCGATAAGATGGAAAAGGCTCTTCTTGTTCTGCGTGCCCATGAATCCCGCAGGGGTATAGTGACACAGAAATATAATGAATACGTAAATTATATCGACCGGACCTCTGATGTAAGGGAAATTAAAAGGCTGAGCCTGGAGGCCATCAAGGAGATGAAGTCTCTTACGAAGCCTGCAGATACTACGCTACGTATTGCCGTGGTCGGGGAGATATATCTGCTTGTAGAACCTTTTGCCAGTCAGGATATATTTAAGGAACTCAATGAGCAGGGTGTAGAGGTTAAAAAAACAGAGTACATAACTGATGTTGTGTTTTCCTGTATAATGCCCTGGAGGCTCAGTAAAATAAAGAGAACGGCCTCGCCTTATTTAAACCAGGTAATAGGGGGACATGCCATTTATACCATAGGCAACACACGGCTTTGTGCAGATGACGGCTACGACGGTGTTATCCAAATATTCCCGTTCACCTGTACTCCCGAGGTTGTATCAAAGGCTATATTGAGTAAGATGAGCAAAGACCTGGATATACCGGTAATGTCTTTAAGCTTTGATGAGAATACAGGCCAGGCTGGGTATCGCACACGTATAGAGGCATTTGTTGATCTCCTTATGAGGAGAAGAAATATGAATTTTGTAAATACATACTGTTAAAACTTCTTGTTCGTTATTATGGAGGCATAAATATGAAAACATATCTTGGAGTGGATGTTGGCTCAGTGAGTACAGATATAGCTCTGATAGATGAAGATGGAAATGTACTGGACAGCGTATATTTGAGGACTCAGGGGCAGCCTATCAAAGCTGTACAGGATGGTATACGGCAGATCGGAGACAGACTAGACGGCAATGTCAAAGTTTGCGGCGTAGGGACTACGGGAAGCGGTAGGCAGCTTGCAGGTCTCATCGTAGGAGCCGACATAGTAAAGAATGAGATCACCGCTCATGCAGTGGCATCCAGCCGTATTCTGCCGGATGTACATACTATATTGGAAATCGGCGGTCAGGATTCTAAGATTATAATCTTGCGGAACGGCATCGTGACCGATTTTGCGATGAATACCGTGTGTGCCGCGGGAACGGGTTCCTTTTTGGATCAGCAGGCATACAGGCTTGGCATACCCATTGAAAAATTCGGCGATATGGCGCTAAAAGCCAATACCTCTGTCAGAATAGCAGGCAGATGCACGGTATTTGCAGAGTCTGATATGATACATAAACAGCAGCTGGGTTATTCTACGGAAGAGATAATCAACGGCCTGTGCGAAGCGCTGGTCAGGAACTATCTCAACAATATAGGAAAGGGTAAAGATATAGCGGAGCCCATATTGTTTCAGGGCGGAGTCGCTGCCAATAAGGGCATAAAGGCGGCATTTGAAAGGGCACTCGGTATGGATGTCGTTGTGCCCGAATATTATGGGATCATGGGTGCGATCGGCGCGGCGCTGTTAGCCGAAGAAGCCGTAAAAAGACAAGATGTTACAAGGTTCAAGGGATTTGAGATATCGGATATGAGTTTTGTGAATAATGGCTTTGACTGCAACGGATGTGCCAATATGTGCGAGGTAGTAGAGTTCGTACAGAATGGCTGTGTCTTGGCCAGATGGGGCGATAAGTGCGGCAAATGGACAAACAGCATATACAATAAGGAAAGCAGCCTAAATAGGGCCTAACCGCTTTTAAAAAGCGGTTTTTTATTTTTGCTTCTTTTGTTATATAATAGATATGTATAGAACCTATTTTCGGCCAATCGGCATTATACATAAGAAGGGTGATATCCGTGTCGTTTTCCATGAATGTAAAAGAAGAACTGGTGAGGATAGTACCGGAAAAGACTTGCTGTATAAAGGCGGAGCTCTCCGCCCTGCTTCACTGTTCGGGAAGTATAGTTTTATTGGGAAACATGAACATAGGATTCAATATAAATACTGAAAACGCTGCCATAGCGCGTCTTCTATTCATTTTTTTTAAAGAGCAGTATGGGATAAAAGCTAAAATTATTGTCACTAAAAATCATCATTTAAATAAAAACAATAACTATACGCTGAATCTGGGCACAGACAAGAAGGACATTCTTTCAGACCTTGGTATCATCAAAATAGGCGAGACCGGTAATACCGATATAAGTTACAGTATCGATAAAGATATAATCCGAAGAAACTGCTGCAAAAGGGCCTATATAAGAGGAGCTTTTTTAGGATGCGGTTCGCTTACCGATCCCGAAAAGAACTACCATATGGAGTTTGTTACCGATAATCTTAGTTACGCCACATCTTTAAAACATCTTTTAAATCATTATGGGTTGGGCGCAAAAACAATTGAAAGAAAAAATCATTATGTTGTATACTTAAAAGAAGGAGACAAGATATCCGATGCACTTAAATTAATGGGTGCCTTTCAATCGCTGCTTTCATTGGAAAATATCAGAGCTTTCAAAGAAATACGAAATAATATAAACAGGTTGGTAAATTGTGAAACGGCAAACTTGGACAAGACGGTAAATGCTGCGGTAAGACAGAGAGAGAACATAAACTACATTAAAGAAAAAATGGGTTTGGAGCATCTTCCTGAGGGACTGCGAGAGGTTGCAAGGCTGAGACTGGAACACGAAAATGCCAGTTTGAAAGAGCTGGGGGAGATGATGATCCCCAAAATAGGAAAATCGGGGATAAATCATAGACTCAGAAAACTGGACGAAATTGCAGAGGCCTTAAGGAGCAGGGATGTATAAGCTTAGACAGGGGGATGCGAATGCGAAAAATACTTTTAGAGCATGCTAAAAAAGGTGATGTAGTAGGCCGCAATTTATATTCTTCCAACGGCAACATACTTTTGTCTGCCGGCATCAGATTAACTGATAAATATATAGAAAAACTTCAGGAACTGGGTGTAGATGATATCTATATCAAGGACGGGGTCTCCAAAGACATATTTATAGAGGATGCCATCAAGGAAGAAACGCTGATCAATGTCAGAAAAAATATGGCTGAGGAAATGGATAAAATCAAACTCAGCAGGACTGAGGACGCCTATATATCTATGAAGCTGATCGGCAATATCATGGAATACATTCTGGAAAATAAAGATGTGGTTGTAAACCTGGCAGATATACGCAGCACCAATGAGTACACATTTACCCATTCTGTCAATGTATGTGTTCTGTCGTTGGTTTTGGGGCTGTCACTGGGATATGACAGACAAAGACTGTTGGAACTGGGCACTGGGGCTCTGCTTCATGATATCGGCAAAAATTTTATACCCAATGATATAATAAATAAGCTCAGCCCGCTTACACCGGAAGAATATGAATTGGTTAAGACACATACTAGCAGAGGCTATGAGGTATTAAGGGAGAATAAAAACATACCGGAATTATCGTCTTATGTGGCTTTAGCTCATCATGAGAGGTATGACGGAACAGGTTATCCGCTTGGAAAGAGGGGGGAAGATATACACGAGTATGCAAGGATTGTGAGTATTGCCGATGTCTTTGATGCCATAACATCCAAAAGGCCATACAAGATGAAGGAAAACCCCAGTAGAGCTGTGGATTACTTGATATCGATGGAGAGCCGTCAGTTTGATGAGCAGCTTCTATCTAAATTTTTGGAGAGCATTGCCGTATACCCAATAGGGTCAAAAGTCAAGCTCTCGGATGGATCGCTGGGTTTGGTCATCTCTGAAAACAGAGAGATGCCGACGCGGCCGATCGTCAGGATCATCTATGACCGTAAGGGCAATCGAATGAATATGGGAGAAATGGTAGATCTGATGAAGCATCCGACTATGTTCATAAAAGAGGACATGGAACAGGTGGTATAATGACTAAACATAACAAGATAATCAATTATATTAAAGAGCTTATACCGGGAGCAAAGATTTCGGTAAGAGGGATATCCATGGAGCTTGGCGTCAGCGAGGGTACGGCTTATCGTGCCATTAAGGAAGCGGAAGCTCAGGGGTATGTAAATACCATACCAAGGGTCGGTACGATAAGGGTAGAAAACAATGCCGATAGTGATATCGAGAAATTTACGTACTCAGAATTAGTAAATATTGTGGGCGGTACATGTATAGCCGGCAAAAAGGGCCTTTATAAAAGGGTAAATAAGTTATTTATCGGTGCCATGACTCCCGACATAATAGAAAAGTATATTACGCCGGGAGATATTCTAATTATAGGAAATAGGGAGGATGCTCAGTTGGTCGGACTGTCCAGGGGCTGCGGGCTGCTTGTTACGGGTGGATTTAAGTGTTCCCAGGATATAGAGGTTATGGCTGATGAAATGAAACTCCCGGTGATACTGACCGACTATGATACGTTTACTGCCGCTACTTTGATCAATAGGGCAATATATTTTAAAATGCGGAAAAAGGAGATACTCTTTGTAAAAGACGTGATGATAAAGTCACCTCTGTGCTTGAAGCCCGGAGACAACATGGACATTTGGAAGGATATGGTCCTGAAAACGGGACATACGCGATTCCCCGTTATAAACGACAAGGGAGATCTTGTAGGCATTATTACCACGAGAGATGTTGCAGATTCAGGTCACGATGAGCTTATAGGCAATATAATGATGAGGAATCCCATCTCGGCCGCCGTGGATATGACGGTTGCCTATGCTGCTCATACGATGGTTTGGCAGGGCATAGAGCTCATGCCGGTAGTTGACGGAAAAAAACTGGTCGGCATCATATCCAGAGAGGACGTTATAAAGGCCCTGCAGTATATGTATAACCAACCTCAGGTGGAGGAAACCATAGAGGATCTGCTTTTGAAGAACTTCGAAGCCGTATTTGAACAAAATAAAGCGACATTTACGGGTACCGTACCTGCACTCATGTTAAGTCATGGCGGTATGGCCAGTTTTCCGTCGCTTTCTTTGCTTATGGCCGCGGCGGGTTTGGCTGCCGTGATCGGCAATAAGCGCTATGAAGCCGAGGTCGAGAATTTCAATATTTTTTATACACGTCCCATACAGATAGATTCACGAATCGTCATATTGGCTGAGGTCATAGATATGAGCAGAAACTTCAGCAAGGTGGAGATAACCGTTTTGTCGGGAGAAGATAAGTTGGCAAGGGGTATTCTATCAGTCAGAATGTTTAAAAGCAGGTGATTATAATGCCGGGATTTACACATTTACATCTTCATACGGAATACAGCCTTTTGGACGGGGCATGCCGTATTCCTGAGCTTATAAAGACGGCTAAAGAAATGGGCTTCGACAGTATAGCTATTACCGATCATGGGTATATGTATGGGGTTATAGATTTTTACAGGGAATGTGAAAAGTATTCTATAAAGCCGATCATAGGCTGCGAGACCTATGTAGCTCAACGGACTATAAAAGACTGCGACCCCACTCTGGACAGGGAGCAATATCACCTGATACTGCTGGCGGAAAATAACACGGGTTATAAAAATCTGGTAAAGTTGATTTCCAAGGCTTCGCTGGACGGTTTCTACTATAAACCAAGGGTCGATCATGAGCTCCTTAAACAATACCATGAGGGGCTTATAGTTCTATCGGCGTGCGTGGGGGGAGAGATACCCTCGCGGCTGACCTACGGTGACTATGAGGGCGCCAAAAAGATTGCGCTGATGTACAATGAGATATTTGGGCAGGGCAATTTTTTTCTGGAGCTTCAGGATCATGGTCTGGCCGTGGAAAAGGAAGTAATAAAGGGTCTTATGAATCTTTCGAAAGACACCGGTATACCTCTGGTGGCCACCAACGATATCCATTATATATTTAAAGAGGATGCACAGGCCCAGGATATTCTTTTATGTATACAAACAAATAAAAAGGTAGGAGATCAGGACAGAATGCGCTTCGAGTCCTCAGAATTTTATCTGAAGTCCTCGGAGGAGATGTCGGAGCTGTTCAGCTATGCTCCCGAAGCCATTGAAAATACGGTGCTGATTGCGGATAGGTGCAACGTCAATTTTGAGTTTGACCGGGTGTATTTGCCGGAGTTCCCGGTGCCGGAAGGCTACGACAATTTTTCATTCCTTAAAAAGCTGTGCAATGACGGCCTGGCCAAAAGATATGATAACATCGGAAGCGATCTTACGGACCGGCTTGACTATGAACTCTCCGTCATAAAAAAGATGGGTTATGTGGACTATTTTCTCATTGTTTGGGATTTTATCCGGTTTGCCAGAGAGAACAATATAGTGACGGGCCCCGGCCGCGGTTCTGCGGCGGGCAGTCTGGTGGCCTATACGCTCGGCATAACCAGAATAGATCCCATACGGTATAACCTGCTGTTTGAACGCTTCCTGAATCCAGACAGGGTGAGCATGCCCGATATCGACTGCGACTTCTGCTATGAGCGGAGGGGCGAGGTTATAGAGTATGTGGTGAAAAAATATGGAAAAGACAGAGTGGCCCAGATAGTTACATTCGGTACAATGGCGGCCAGGGCGGCGATCAGGGACGTAGGACGTGCCCTGGACATGAGCTACGGCGAGGTGGACTCCATAGCCAAGATGATACCCTTTGAGCTGAATATGACCATAGACAGGGCCTTGGAATTAAATCCCGACCTAAAGGAAAGATATGATTCCGATGATAACGTAAAGACTCTGATAGATATGGCAAAAAGGCTGGAAGGTCTGCCGAGACATACCTCTACTCACGCCGCCGGGGTAGTCATATCCCGCTTTCCGCTTACCGATATCGTTCCGCTTCAGAAGAATGAGGACGCCATAATAACACAATATCCTATGGGTAATCTGGAGGAATTGGGGCTTTTAAAGATGGATTTTCTCGGCCTCAGGACACTGACGGTCATCAGGGATACCATAGCAAGCGTGAAGAAGTACCGCGGGATCGATATAGACCTTGACAAGCTGGACTATGACGACCACAGGGTGTATGATATGATATCCTCCGGTGATACCGACGGGGTGTTCCAGTTGGAGAGCCGAGGCATGAGACAGTTTATGAGGGATCTGAAGCCGTCGGATCTTGAGGATATCATAGCGGGTATCTCACTTTACCGGCCGGGCCCCATGGGCCAAATACCGAGATATATATACAATAAGAATCATCCCAATGAGATTGAGTATGAACATCCGCTGCTAAAGCCGATCCTGGAAGTCACCTATGGCTGCATGGTGTATCAGGAGCAGGTGATGCAGATAGTAAGGGATCTTGCCGGCTATTCTCTGAGCAGATCGGATATGGTAAGGCGTGCCATGTCAAAAAAGAAGATGGATGTTATGCAGAAAGAGAGGGAGAATTTTATCCACGGTATAACCGGGGAGGATGGCAGCGTAGAAGTGCCGGGGGCGATACGAAAGGGCGTGCCGGAAGATGTGGCCGATCATATCTTCGACGAAATGATCGATTTTGCTAATTATGCCTACAATAAGTCGCATGCCGCCGCATATGCCATAGTGGCATACCAGACGGCATATCTGAGATACTACTATCCCGTGGAATTTATGGCCGCCATACAGAATAGCGTGGTAGACAACATGGACAAGGTGGCGTTCTATATACAGTCATGCAGGAAGAAAGGGATCAAGGTATTGCCGCCGGATATAAACGAGAGCGAGGAGGAGTTTACGGCGGTGGGCGGCAATATAAGGTTCGGCCTGGCTGCAATAAAGAATGTGGGAAGAAATGCGGTAAAAAACGTGGTCGACGTCAGGAAGAACGGACTCTATAAGGGGTTTAAGGACTTCATATCCAGGGTAGATCTGAATTCGGTAAATAAAAAGACAATAGAGAGTCTAATAAAATCGGGAGCTTTTGATAGCTTTAATGTAAAAAGGTCTCAGCTCATGTCCGTATATGAAGAAATGATGGACGGGTTTTCCAAGCGGAAAAAGGATAACTTTTCCGGCCAGATGTCTCTCTTTTCAGGTTCCGCTCCACCCGAAGATTATCCTGATATAAAGGAATATCCATACGACGTGCTTTTGAATTTTGAAAAGGAGATGCTGGGCATATACCTCTCAGGGCATCCGCTGGATCAGTATGAAAAGGAGATAAGTTCAACGGTTACCGCAACCAGTCTTGATTTTAAGAATGATGACGAAAGACAGATGAACCTGACGGACGGTCAACCGGTAACGATCGGCGGAATAATAACCGAGTGCAGGACCATATTTACGAGAAAGAATAACATAATGGCCTTTGTGACTATTGAGGACTACTATGGGTCCATAGAGACGATAGTGTTTCCGGCCGTCTATGACGAGTACCGTAACATTTTAGCCGAGGATCGGCCCGTCTTTGTAAGGGGAAGGATAAGCATAAAGGAAGAAGAAGAGCCAAAGGTGCTGTGTGATGAGATCTTTCCGATGTCCTCTGCCGCGGGTAAGCTGTATATCAGGGTGCCCAGCGGCTTCAACGGCAATATATTGAATGAGATCAAAACCATACTTAAACAACATAGGGGCAACACCCCGGTGGTCATATATTTTGAAAAGGAAAATAAAAAACTGCAGGCCGAGAAAAGTTTGTGGGTCGCTCCTTCAGGTGATTTATATGAAAGACTTGAGAATTTACTGGGCAAAGATTGTGTTAAGCCAGTTGCATAACAATTAATTGTAGCTTAAAATTAATGTAGTACAATTCTCTAAGGAGGCAAACTATGTGGACCACTGTATATGTCGCACCAAGTAAGGAAACGGCAGAACAGATCAAGAATATACTGATGCAGGAGGGATTCCTTGTAAAGATGCAGCCTCTGACTAAGAGCACGAGGGACGAGGAGTTTTATGAAGTGATGGTACCTGAAGCGGAAGCGGTGGATGCTCAGGATACTTTAATAAGCAGGGGCATAGAGTAAGCCCTCTACATTTTACATATTTGACATATTCAGAAAGTAAATGACGATCAGGAGGGGAACAATGAAAAAAATAGCAGTATTGACAAGCGGCGGCGATGCACCCGGTATGAATGCATGTATAAGGTCGGTAGTTAGGACGGGCATATATTATGGTTTGGATGTCGTGGGGGTAATGCGGGGCTATTCGGGACTGCTGAATGGGGAAATCAGAGAGATGACGCTCTCATCGGTAGCCGATATAATACAGAGGGGCGGGACTATTCTCAGAACAGCCCGCTGCCAGGAGTTCACACAGCCCGAGGGTAGGGCGGTAGCGGCTAAAGTCTTGCGGGATAATGGAATAGAAGGACTTGTGGTCATAGGCGGCGACGGTTCGTTTAAGGGAGCACAGCTGCTCAGCGAGGAGCAGGGCATAAACACTATAGGCATACCCGGCACCATAGACAACGATATTGCCAGCACGGACTATTCCATAGGTTTCTCAACGGCGGTAAACACTGCGCTTGATGCGATAAATAAGATCAGGGATACCATGACGTCTCATGAGAGGGGCAGTATTATCGAGGTGATGGGAAGACACTGCGGAGATATAGCGCTCTATGCCGGCCTGGCCGGCGGTGCGGAACTGATACTGGTCCCGGAAATAGAACTGAATATGGATGAGATGGTGGACAGAATAAGGGAAGGCCAGGCCAGAGGAAAACTGCACAGCATAATAGTGCTTGCGGAAGGCGTATGCTCTGCCTACGATCTTTTGGATAAGATAAAGGAAAAACTGCCTGAATCAGACTTCAGAGCAACCATCCTGGGGCACATACAGAGGGGCGGCAGTCCTACGGCCTTTGACAGGATACTTGCCAGCCAAATGGGTGCAAAATCTGTAGAACTGCTGCTTCAAGGCAGGACACGCAGGATAATAGGCATGAAGGAAAATAAATTGGTTGACTTTGACGTCGATCAAGCACTTTCAATGAAGAGGAAATTTGACATGGATAAGTATAACCTCAGCAAAATCCTTTCTATATAAGAGGTGTGTAAAATGAGGAAAACAAAAATCGTCTGTACCATGGGCCCGGCCAGTGAAGACATAGAAATACTTAAAGAAATCATAGCCAATGGAATGAACGTTGCCAGATTCAATTTTTCTCATGGGGACCATGAAGAACATAAGGGCAGGATGGATAATATCAAGAAAATCAGCAGTGAGACGGGCGCCGAAGTTGCCCTGATGCTTGACACAAAGGGGCCTGAAATAAGGTTGGGAAAATTTAAGACCGGCATGGCGGAACTCAAAATGGGTCAGACATTTACACTGACTACAGAGAATATCGAGGGGGACAATAACTTTGGTCCGATAAATTATGAGGGACTTCCCCGCGATATAAAAAAAGGCTGCAGTATACTCATCGACGACGGACTTGTAGCCCTAGATGTTATCGGGGTAGAGGATAAAAACATCGTATGTGAAGTAAAAAATGCAGGAATCATAAGTGATCATAAAGGCGTAAACGTGATCGGCACCAAGCTCAGTATACCTGCCGTCACCGATGCAGACGTGGATGATATAAAATTCGGCATAGCACAGGGCATAGATTTTATAGCAGCCTCATTTATAAGAAAACCGTCCGATGTGCTGGAGATAAGACGGATATTGGAAGAAAATAACGGAGAAGATATACAGATAATCGCCAAAATAGAAAGCCAGGAAGCAGTTGAAAACATAGACGATATCATAAAGGTATCCGACGGGATCATGGTCGCCAGAGGAGATTTGGGGGTGGAGATCCCGGTCGAGGAAGTGCCGCTTGTACAAAAGCAGATAATCAAAAAATGTAACCGAGTGGGCAAACCTGTTATTACAGCCACTCAAATGCTGGATTCGATGATGAGAAATCCTCGGCCTACCAGAGCGGAGGTTGCCGATGTGGCTAATGCCATATTGGACGGGACCGATGCGATAATGCTTTCCGGTGAAACTGCTGCGGGGAAATTTCCTGTGCAGTCGGTTGTCACTATGGCAAAAATAGCCGAAAAGACCGAAGCTGCTATTGATTATATGAATATTCTTCGTACGGTGGATATAGGAAATACGGTAAATATCACCAATGCTATCAGCCATGCGACGTGTACCATAGCGGAGGATCTCAATGCCAGCGCAATAATCACAGTTACCAGGTCGGGATATACGGCCAGGATGGTCTCCAGATACAGGCCGTCGTCAGATATCATTGCGGTCACGCCAGATGAAAGGGTGCTTAAAAAATTGACCTTACTGTGGGGTGTAAACCCTGTTTTGGCTCCGAAAATGAAATCCACCGATGAGATGATAGATAAATGTGTCGATGTGTCTCAGGAGAAACATCTCATTAAAAGCGGAGACGTGGTCGTTATAACCGCAGGGGTACCCGCGGGGCTGATGGGAACGACGAATCTTATAAAGGTACACATAGTAGGCAACGCTATTGTCAAAGGTATGGGAATAGGCGGCAAGCCAATTACAGGTACCGTATCAATAATACGGAATCTGGAAGAAGACAAACAGAAGTTTGAAAAGGGCGATATACTTGTAACGAGGTACACCGATGAAGACTTCATAAAGCTGATGAGAAAGGCGTCGGCCATCATAACGGAAGAGGGCGGCCTCACATCTCACGCAGCCATAGTGAGTCTGGAGCTTAAGATACCCGTCATAGTGGGCGCTGCAGGAGCAACGGAAAGACTAAACGACGGTATGACGGTTACCATCGACCCGGTACGGGGGCTGATATACGAAGGAAAGATAAATGTGGTATAAAGACAGGATGACCTGTCTTTTTATTTTCGCCCTATGACATTATTGGGAATAATACTGACTTAACGATTTTACTTGCCGCAGTCATGGACCGGATCGCATGATTGTGATAGAATACAGACAAGATGAGATAGACGGGGATGATATCCATGTTGTCGAATGATCAAATCAAAGCTATAAAGATAATTGCATCGGCAGCGGATCGCGATTGCTCAATAATATGGGTTTTGACTGGAAGCACGTCCTTTGCACTGCAGGGAATGACTCTCGACGCACATGATATCGATGTGCAGACCGATGAAGAAAGCGCATATAAATTAGAGACCCAATCAGAAGAATATGTTGTGCAGCCGGTATGCTTTTGCGGAACGGAAAAGATCAGACCGCACTTTGGCAGACTTAAAATATGCGGCGTTGACGTTGAGATAATGGGCGATATCCAAAAAAGACTTACGGACGGTCTTTGGGAAGAAAAGATCTCACTCTTGCCGATAATTCAATATGTGTATATTGAAGATATTAAAATACCCGCTTTTTCACTGGCCTATGAAGCGGAAGCATATAGGAAGATGGGCAGGACGCAGCGGGCGGATGAAATTGAACGTTTTCTTACCATAGATAAGGCATGAAGTCTATACTTATTATTTTTAAGGGGGATGAGCATGAAGAAAGTAAAGATCACCGTCATAAAAAAGGAGTATTATGCCGAGCTGGCGGAGAAGTATCTGACGGACGGCAGAGAGGCAGGGGCGTGTCCGCTTTTGAATGTGGGCGATGAGTTTATCTTTGAGGGCGAGGCTAAGATGCCGGCAGGATTTTGCCCTTGGGCATGGATCGATGTATACGCAAGTGTATCAGCCATATCCTCGGGGGCCTCTTATGAACCGTGGTACAATAAGAACGGGCTGGAGATATTATGCTGCTCGGACGGTATCAGGCCGGTTATGTTTAAAGTGGAGGCGCTTGATGTTTGATTGAAGGAGATAAAATCGTTTCGATGATGGTTAAAAAAGAGGAGATGCGCATTGTTAAGCAGTGGAGGCTTTGATTTGTGGGCCGACGGCTATGATAAGAGCGTCGACCTGTGCGATAAAGAGGATAAATACCCTTTTGCAGGTTACAAAGACGTTTTGAATAAGATATATAGGAACGTACATAAAAGGGAATATGCGAGAGTGTTGGATATTGGCTTTGGAACGGGGACTTTGACAAAAAAACTATATGACGACGGATATCAAATCTATGGAATTGATTTTTCTCAAAAGATGATCGATATTTCAAAGAAGAAAATGCCGTATGCCGTTTTAATGAGGTACGATTTTGCATACGGACTTCCGGAAGAAGTGTCTAATATCCAATTTGACTTTATTATAAGCAGTTATGCTTTTCATCACCTTACTGATATTGCAAAGGTCGAATTGATTAAACAATCACTAAACTGTCTTACCGGGGATGGAATGGTCTTGATCGGAGACGTTTCTTTTGAGACAAGAGTGAAATTGGATACATGCAGGAAAGAAAGCGGAAATCAATGGGATAATGATGAAATTTATATGGTTTTCGATGAAATGAAAGATTATTTCCCGGAGGGCAAGATCATGTACAAAGAGATCTCTTATTGTGCAGGTATAACTATGTTTGTTAAGTGATAGGAAACCAAAACAATATTATAAAAGTACTGCTATTGGATTTGCCAATAGCAGATTGTATGAATTCTTTGACCATGAGCCGAACAGCAAAGATAAAATTAAGCAGTATCATGCAGGCAAATATAGATCAAAACTCCCTGTTGTTGTAGAACTTTACGGATAGGATATAGGAGATCAGCATAAAGACTAATGCCGCTACGATCATAGCGGATATTATTTGCAGATCGCTGGCGTTATTAAATGTTTTAAACAGGGCGCCGCTTTGTTTACTATTTGCCATCTGAGCCAGAGACATTATGCCGGCGAAAAGTATAAAAAAGAGGATAGTGCTCATAACTCTGGCGCTCATATAGCCGAATTTAAAATAGACCGGGAAGTAGATGCCGTTCATCAGTATGGTGCTTATAAATGCAGCGGCCAGGCCTGTTATAGTGATAGGTGCCACCTTTATGGGGATCCCGATCAGATTGATAAGTATGGCGAATATCATGTATGCCAACGCGGCAATAACGGTATAGATGAAGACGGATAGGTATTTGGACAGAACGATTTTTTTCCGGTTCATAGGCATGCTGTTCCACATTATGTCGGAGCCCGCCTTGTCTTCATATGCGCAGGCTGTATTGACCATCTGATAGGTGACTGTAACGGCAATGACGGTAAAAGTATCCATGTCCATTCCTTGAAAGGCGATGGAAAATATAATGACATAAAACCATAAATAGGCCAGTGTTTTTTTCTGTATCAGAATATCTTTCAGTATCAGGTTAAACATGGAGATGCTCCTTTCTCGTATAAAATAGCATGATATCTTCCAGGGTGGGCTTATCGATCACCGCTCCTGCATTTGCAAATTCAGCCGTCGTATTCTTATCCATGCTTAAGGCTTCAAACCCGTAACTACTCTTCCTGATGCCGGTCAGATTCAGATCTCCCGCCGTGTTTAAGAGGGTCAAACTTCCCTTCAAGACGGCGTGGTTTTCCAACAATTCATCCTTTGGCGTGCAGAACAAAATCTCTCCGTCGTTTATCATGACTATAAAGTCCGCTATACGGTCCAGGTCGGATGTGATATGGGTGGAGAAAAACACACCCTTGTTTTCATCCTGGATCAGGGCATACAGGATATCGAGGATCTCGCTGCGCACGAGGGGATCCAGCCCGGAGGTGGGTTCATCCATTATAAGCAGATCCGCATTATGGGAAAGAGCGATGGCCAGTGAGAATTTTATCTTCATTCCACGGGACAGGTCCTTTATTCTTTTGTTCTGCGGCAGGCCGAATTTTTCGATATAACTCTGGAACTGCTGCTCATCCCACTTATCATAGACGGGAGCGATGGTACGCTTCATCTCTTTTACAGTGAGCTCCTCATAAAAATGACTTTCATCATAAACGAAACCGATCCGGTTCTTGACCTCACTTTCATGCTTGACATGGTCCAATCCGAAAACTTTGATTTCACCGCTGTCTTTTTTTAGCAGGTTCATGATCAGCTTGATAGTCGTGGTTTTTCCAGAACCATTGGGGCCTATGAAGCCTGTGATAAAACCTTTGGGCAGGCTGAAACTTATGTTTTTTAACGTAAAGTCTTTGAAGGATTTACTTAAATTTTTGATCTCCAGAATATTTTCCAAACCCTATACCTCCTCGTAAAAGATCTTGAGCATTTCTTCCAGCTCTGATAAGGTCAAATCCACTGATTTAGCGGCAATCACCGCCTCAGTCAGTTTTCCCTCCACTATTTTGATGCGGCTCTCCCGGAGCAGCTGTTTGTTCTGAGCGGCGATAAAGGACCCCTTGCCGGCCACAGTCACGATGAATCCCTGCTTTTCCAGTTCGTCATAGGCCCGCTTCGTGGTTATGACGCTGATGTGCAGATCTTTTGCCAAACTGCGGATTGAAGGCAGAGCTTCCGATTCGCCGAGTGAACCTTTCATGATCTGGTCCTTGATTTGATTCACTATCTGCTCGTAGATGGGCTGCGTGCTTGAATTTGATATCAGAATGTCCAATCTGCTGCCACCTTTCATCGGTCATACTGTTAATATACAGTATATACAGCTAAGCGATTCCTGTCAATACTATTTTTCAACTATACGATGTAAATTTATATTCCGGAAAGTCAATGTAAAATAGCAATAGGAAAATGGTTTAGACAATTTTCCCCGTATGTGTTATACTAAAATGTATTGTTAAATTATAGAGATATGGGGATAGTGAGTGTATAGATGAAATCTTTGGTTTTAGCTGAAAAGCCCAGCGTGGCTAAGGAGATAGCCAGGGTCTTGAGGTGCAATAATAAGAGCAAGGGTTATTTTGAAGGCAGCGAATATGTTGTCACATGGGCATTGGGACATCTTGTTACCTTGGCGGAGCCGGAAGAGTATGACAATAAGTACAAGGAGTGGAGATTGGAGGATCTTCCTATGATGCCGCCCAAGATGAATCTGCAGGTCATCCGGGAGACCTCCCATCAGTATAAGATCGTTAGAAATCTTATGGGGCGAGGGGATATTTCACAGCTTATAGTTGCCACCGACGCCGGTCGCGAGGGCGAACTGGTGGCCAGGTGGATAATGGTTAAGGCCGACTGGAAGAAGCCGTTCAAGCGGCTATGGATATCTTCACAGACGGACAAGGCGATAAAGGAAGGCTTTGATAATTTGAAGCCCGGTCACTCCTATGACAATCTATACTATGCGGCCCAGTGCCGGGCCGAGGCCGATTGGCTGATAGGGCTCAACGTGACCCGCGGCCTGGCCTGCAAGTATAATGCTCAGCTTACTGCCGGCCGGGTGCAGACTCCTACGCTTGCCCTTATGATCGACAGGGAAAACGAAATAAAGAATTTTAAGCCCAAGGATTACTGGACTATAAGGGTCGACTTCGGAGATTATTTCGGCGATTGGCGAAACGGCAGCGGACAGGGCCGTATATTCGATTATGGCGCCGCTGAATCGGTGTCTGCCAAAATCGAAGGGCAGTCTGGAGTCATAACCAATATAAATACTTCGGAGAAGAGCGAGCCGGCGCCGCTTGCCTATGACCTTACCGAGTTGCAGCGCGATGCCAACAGGAGATATGGATTTTCAGCTCAAAAGACACTGTCGGTGCTTCAAGGACTCTATGAAAGGTATAAATTGGTTACCTATCCGAGGACGGATTCCAGATATATTCCGGCCGATGTCGTGCCCACTCTGTCAGGCAGGCTTAAGAGTATGGCTGTGGGGGAATATGCAAAAATGGTTGCGCCTTTGCTTCAAAAGCCCATCAAAACCACCAAACGATTTGTGGACGACAGCAAGGTGACCGATCATCATGCCATTATACCTACCGACGAGCCGCTGAATTTGACTGCATTGAATTCTGATGATAGGAAACTCTATGATTTAATAGCACGTCGCTTCATATCTGTTTTATATCCTCCCTATGTCTATGAACAGACGACCATCACCACCATGGTAAACAGCGAGTCTTTTTACTCTTCTGGTAAGGTCGTGAAATCGCAGGGATGGAGAGCGGTAACATCACAGTTGTCCGAAAAGGAGGATGCGGATGAAGATGCTCTCGCAGAGCAGATGCTGAGCTCTCAGCACAAGGGAGATAAAAAACCTGTGAAGAGCTGCAGGGTAAAAAAGTCTAAGACGAAACCCCCGGCACGCTATACGGAAGCGACACTGCTTACGGCTATGGAGGGAGCAGGTAAATTTGTCGAGGACGAGGAATTGCGCGAGGCCATTAAGCAGGGTGGTCTGGGTACGCCGGCAACCAGGGCGGAGATCATCGAAAAACTGTTGTACAACAATTATGTCGAGCGCTATGGCAAAGAATTGGTGCCGACGACAAAGGGCATGCAGCTAATAGGTCTGGTACCGGAGGAACTGAGTAAACCGGAACTTACCGCAAAATGGGAGCTTCGTCTTTCAGACATCGCCAAGGGGGCGGACAGCAGGCAGGATTTCATGGATGGCATAAGAAATGACACCATAAAACTTGTAGGTATGATAAAAGAACAGGATGCGGGGGCGTATAAACCGGACAACGTGACTAAGACAAAATGTCCCATGTGCGGGAAGAACATGCTGCTCATAAACAGCAGGAAGGGCCGTATGCTTGTATGCCCCGACAGATCATGCGGATACAGACAACCCGAAAATCAAGGACAGGGAAATATTTTTAAACAGAGCAAAAATGAGCATTATATTAATAAGAAATTGATTGACAGATACAGTGACAACAATTCGTTTGGTACGAGTTTGGGAACACTGTTTGAAGATGCTTTAAAAGAGCAGAAAAAGAATTCTAATTAAATGGAGGTCATTATAGTTAATGGCATTTAAAGATTTAGGTTTGAATGAAAAAGTTTTAAGGGCTATAGATGATATGGGCTTTGAAGAACCGTCCAGGATACAGGCTGAGTCCATACCCGTCGTTCTTCAAGGGTATGACGTTATCGGCCAGGCCCAGACGGGCACAGGAAAGACGCTCGCATTCGGAGCGCCCATAGTAAATGGATTTGAGAGATCCGACAGGAACGGTATATACACTCTTATATTGACTCCCACAAGGGAGCTTGCCATACAGATAAACGACGAACTGTCTAGGATTTCTAAATATACAGGTGTCAAGCTTCTGCCGGTATACGGAGGTTCGCCCATAGACAGACAGATAAAAGCTTTAAGGAAAGGGATCGACATAGTTGCAGGTACGCCCGGCAGGGTACTTGATCTTTTAAGGAGAAAGGTACTGAATCTGGAAGATATCCGTCATCTGGTTATAGACGAGGCGGATGAGATGCTGGACATGGGATTCATAGACGATATAGAAGAGATAATAAAGCAGTGTAATGCCGACAGGCAGACAATGATGTTCTCTGCCACTATGCCGGATGCAATAAGAAAGCTGACCAAAAAGTACATGAAACCTGATGCAAAGTTTATTGCTATAGTCAAAAATACAATGACGGTATCCACGGTGGATCAATACTACTATGAGGTCAAGCAGGAGAACCGTTTTGAGTCGCTCTGCAGGATACTGGATGTGGATGAACCGTCCAGTGCCATAATATTCTGCAAGACAAAAAAAGAAGTTGACGAACTGACCGAGGCCTTGCAGGCGAGAGGTTATAACGCCGAAGGCATGCACGGTGATATCAACCAGAATCAGAGACTATACACGCTCAAGAAATTTAAGGAGGGCAACCTCGAATTCCTGATCGCCACGGATGTAGCCGCGAGAGGAATAGATATTGAGAATGTGAGCCATGTGATAAATTACGATATGCCGCAGGATGTTGAATCCTATGTACACCGGGTCGGAAGGACGGCTAGGGTAAATAGAAAGGGAACGGCGTATACCTTGGTTACCACGAGGGAATACATGGCGTTAAAACAGATCGAGAAGGCAATAAAGTGTAAGATCAGGAGAAAAGATATACCTACCATTGATGACATATTCCAGGCCAAATACAACGATATACTGGATATGGTTAAGGAAGCCCTTGAACAGGATGACTATAAGCGGTTTGTTCCGTTAGTAGTGGAGATGGATGAGGAATACAACATGGTGGATGTATCTGCGGCTCTTATGAGTATGGTATACGATAAAGAGGTAAACTTCGATTATACCGAAAATGATATAAGTGTCAGGTCAAAACGCATGAGGCTATATATATCGGCAGGACGTAAGGATAAGATAAATCATAGGCTTTTGCTGAAATTCCTGACGGAAACCTCACGCGTTGACAGAAGGGACATCGGTGATATAGAGATATATGATAAGTTTACATTTATAGATGCCGAGGAAAATGCCGCAAAGTCTATATTGAAGCGTTCTTCTGGAAAGAGTCTGAATGGGAAGAGACTGAACATTGAGTTTTCCAATCCAAGACCTGGTAAGTAGGTAGATTGAATAATAAGTGAAATAGGACACCTTCTGCCATATGGCAGAAGGTGTCCTATTTCTACAAAGAAGGACCTGCGTTCTTTACTTCTTGGGTTACATCCCCGTACTTCTCAAAGTTTTTGATAAACTTTTCCGCTAAACTCCTTGCCTTTTCATCATAATCATGCTTATCTTTCCAAGTATTTTTCGGTTCCAATATCTCGCAGGGAACATTTGGACAGGAATCCGGCATCAGGATATTAAAGATCGGATGCGTTTTGTAACTCGCGTTTTCCAGTTCGCCGTTCACGGCCGCGTTTACCATCGCTCTTGTATATGGAAGATGCATCCTCTTGCCCACACCGTATGGCCCGCCTGTCCAGCCCGTATTTACGAGATATACGGGTACGTTATACTTTGATATCTTTTCACCGAGAAGATTTGCATATTTCATTGGGCTAAGCGGTAAGAACGGTGCGGCAAAGCACGTTGAGAAGGTCGCCTGCGGTTCCGTGATTCCCCGCTCGGTTCCTGCCAGCTTGCTTGTATAGCCGGATATAAAGTGATACATAGCTTGTTCCCTTGTCAGTTTGGAGATGGGAGGCAGCACGCCGAAAGCGTCCGCAGTGAGGAATATTATCGCTTTGGGATGGCCTCCGATGCCTGGGATAACTGCACCGGGTATGTAATTTACGGGATATGCGGCCCGCGTATTTTCCGTCACTTTGTTAGCATCATAATCGGGTATGCGGTCATTTTCATTAAATAACACATTTTCCAAAACCGTGCCGAATTTAATTGCGTTATATATTTGCGGTTCCTTTTCTGGTGATAGATTTATGCACTTAGCATAACAACCGCCTTCAAAATTGAAAACGCCTGTATCGGACCAGCCATGTTCGTCGTCGCCTATAAGCCTGCGGTTTGGGTCGGCGGAAAGGGTGGTCTTTCCTGTTCCTGACAGACCAAAGAACAGGGCTGCATTTCCGTCGCTTCCCAGGTTAGCTGAGCAGTGCATTGACAATACGCCTTTCATGGGCAAGAGATAATTCATTATGGAAAAGACCGATTTTTTAATTTCTCCTGCATACATCGTGCCGCCGATTATTATCAATTTTCTGCTGAAGCTTATAACTATGAAAGCCTCCGAGTTAGTGCCGTCTATAGCGGGAATGGCGTTGAATCCCGGCGCGCTTATCACAGTGAATTCCGGGATATGATTTTTCAATTCATCTTCTGTGGGTCTTATGAACAATTGATGGGAAAAAAGATTTTGATATGCATATTGATTTACGACCCGCAGCGGCAGCCTGTAATTTTTATCCGCACCGACAAAACCGTCAAATATGAAAAGATCCCGACCTTGCAGATATGCGAGTAAACGTTTGTATAACCTGTCGAACGTATCCGGCGACATCGGCTTATTATTTCCCCACCAGATATTATCGTGTACATCCGGCTCATCGACTATGAATTTATCGTTGGGAGATCTGCCTGTGTACTTTCCTGTAAAAACATCCAACGCTCCCTTATCCGTAAGGGTGCCTTCGCCTCTTTTTATTGATTGTTCGACCAAAAGTGAAGGAGACATGTTATAATAGATGTTACCGGGATTTATCAAACCGTCAAGCATCAACTTTTGCATTTATGTACACCTCTTTTTAGAATTTGTATTCAATTTAATTATATTACAAATAATTCTTTTGTCCAGTCTTTCCATCCTCATGCAATCATATGGGAGCGGCCAAGGGTTCCTCCCATTTGCAAGGATTTTTGAATGCTTTCAATGCAAAATTGAGTGAAGGATGATAACTAATGAAGTTTGAATTGATGATCGATGAAGAAACATGCGGCATGAAAATAGAGGAGATATTGCTAAAAAAGCTGTCAATGTCCAAACGTCAGATAAGGAAACTAAAAAATCTAAGACTCATATTGCTCAATGATGTCCCGGCGTATATAAAATCATATCCTGTAGCGGGCGACAGACTCAAAGTGATTTTTCCCGAAGAGTACGTTGAGAATATACAGCCTGAAAAAATACCCACAGATATACTCTATGAGGACGATAATCTTCTTATAGTAAATAAGGACGCCGGTTTGAATGTTCACCCTTCTTCAAAGAAAGAGGGAGGTGCCCTTGCCAATGGCGTCGCTTATTATCTATCGCAAAAAAATGAAAATCCAATGATACGCCCTGTAAACAGGTTGGATAGGGAGACCTCGGGCATAGTGATATTTGCCAAGAACCAGTATACTCATTCTTATCTCCAACAAAAGGGATTCGAGAAGAAATATATTGCGGTAGTCCATGGCATTATCGAGGATAGCTCTTGCGTGGACATTCCCATCGAACGAGAGGAAGGCAGTATAATAAAGAGGAAAGCCGATGAAAACGGTAAAAGGGCATTGACATATTTTGAACCTATAAAGAAACTGGATGATTCGACCGTATTACTGGTAAAACCGTCTACGGGGAGGACACATCAGATAAGAGTCCACCTCTCATATATAGGGCATCCCATATATGGCGATACGCTGTACGGTATACCCGACATCATGAAACGCCAGGCCCTTCATGCATGGGAAGTCCGTTTGATGCGGCCGTCAGCAGCGGGGCAGTTATGCTGCCGGGCACCGCTTCCCGAGGACTTGAGGCAACTAATAAAAATTTTGGGTCATCAAAACAACTCCTATTTATAAATCATCAATGTGACAAAGTAATACTGAGGCCGCCCATATATGGCTGAATCAAAAATCATATTTATGAGCAACATAAATATGGAGGTGTTGTGTATATGGATGATAGAGAAAGGAAAATAGAGGATATAATAAATTTTGTTAATGATCACAGAGAATCCATGGCCAGTCAGATCGTGAGCAGGCGGATTCTTGGAGATGGCTATGCCGTATCGGGAGAGGGAATGAACGAACTGAAAAATGCTTTGACAAATGCCGGTGAAGAAGAAATTGATTCTTTATTTTATATAATTAAGTGACAGGGGCTGTAAAGTCCCTGTATTATATTGTATAATTCAGGTAAAAGAAGAGAGATAAATGGGGGAAGATACGCAATGGCAGAAATAATTAGACCTAAATATCAACAGATAGCTTTGGACATAGCAAGGAGAATTGTGAAAGGCGAATTTTCTGAAGGCAAAAAGTTGTATGGCAGATCAAATCTTGCGGGACTTTACAATGTCTCTCCCGAGACTATAAGGAGAGCCGTGTCGCTTCTTGAAGATATGGATGTGGTGATTTCAGAACAGGGAAGCGGAATTATTGTAAAGTCAAAAGCGGCTGCATATACATACATAGACCGATTCAATGAAAAGGATACCTTGGATTCTCTCAGAAAAGAGTTGGCAGGTCTTTTGCAAACTAAAAATGAGATCGACAAGCGATTTGACGAAATAATAACCAAGATAAGCGATTATGCGAGCAGTCTGAAAAATATAAACCCATATAATCCAGTGGAAATAGAAATCAAAAAGGACAGTCACATAATAGGTAAAAGTATAAGCGAACTGAAATTTTGGCAGAATACCGGAGCGACTATAATTGCCATAAGACGCGGAAATGACATCATATTGTCCCCCGGACCTTATAATGAAATAAATGAAGAGGATGTACTGGTCTTGGTCGGAGATGAGAATATCGTAAAAAATACTATGGAATTCCTCTATGGTTCATACTGATAAGAATTTGTATTAATTTACAAGTGACAACTTTTATGATATAATAAGGTTGTCTGAAGGGAGGCCAATTATGATCCGATTTGAAAATGTAGTTAAAAAATTTGGAGACACCGAAGTGATAAAAGGCATAAATCTTGAAATCGGCGATAATGAGCTTGTGGTGCTTATCGGACCGAGCGGTTGCGGTAAAACCACGAGCTTAAAGATGATAAACCGACTTATAGAGCCCACATCAGGTACGATATACATCAATGATCAGGACATATTAAAAAGTAACCCGATAGACCTGAGGCGCAATATGGGCTATGTTATTCAGCAGATAGGCCTGTTTCCACACATGACAGTGGGCGAAAATATAGAGCTGCTTCCGCTGCTTAAAAATTGGCCGAAAGAAAAAAGACGTAAAAGAGCCGAGGAATTACTGGACCTTGTCGGTATGTCACCTAATGAATATATGGACAGATACCCCAGCGAACTTTCGGGTGGTCAGCAACAGAGAATCGGCGTAGCCAGAGCGCTGGCGACCAACCCGGAAATTATACTGATGGATGAGCCTTTCAGTGCATTGGATCCTATCACAAGAACGCAGCTGCAGGATGAACTCTTTAATCTTCAGCAGGAACTAAAAAAAACCATCGTTTTTGTTACTCATGATATGGATGAGGCACTGAAGCTTGGCGACCGGATATGTATAATGAGGGACGGACAGGTGCTGCAGTTCGATACGCCGGAGGTCCTTTTAAGGCATCCGTCTCATGGCTTTGTAGAGGAGTTTATAGGGAAGAAGAGGATGTGGCAGCAGCCGGAATATGTCAAGGTAGAGGATATCATGATACAAAATCCGATAAAGGCCATGCCGGCAAGGACTCTGACACAGGCAATGGAAATAATGAGCGCCAGTGGGGTGGATAGTCTGCTGATAGTAGACGACAAAAATAAACTGATCGGCATTGCAACTGCCGGTGATATAAGGCAAAATTGGGACAAGGCAAAAAAACTGGACGAGATATATAAGAGGGAGGTTTTGGGCGTTCGTCCTGAAGATTCTATAGTCGAGGTCCTGAAGATGATGGCGCAAAATAATATAGGATATGTTCCCGTGACCGACGCGAAAGGAACATTGAAGGGGCTTATTACAAGAAGCAGTTTGGTCAAGGTGCTCGGTGAGAAATATGTAGGGTGAGGGGTGAGATTATGGCGGTAATCAATGAATATCTGCGATTTATGATGGACAGGTCGGATCAGATACTTGCTTTGACCGGCGAGCATATCTATCTTACGTTTATAGCCGTTGTGATAGCGATAGCGATCGGAGTACCTCTGGGTATACTGATCACAAGGGTAAAGAAGCTGTCCGGATTTGTCATAGGGTTGGCTAATGCGGTACAGGCAATGCCGAGTTTGGCAATGCTGGGTTTTTTGATACCGTTTCTCGGTATAGGTTCAAAGCCGTCGATTGTGATGATATTCCTTTATTCCCTGCTGCCGATAATAAAAAACACCTATATTGGTTTGACGAACGTAGATAAATCAATGATAGAATCAGGCAAAGGAATGGGTATGACGGATGGTCAGCTGATGAGAATGGTCCAATTCCCTCTTGCCCTACCGGTGATAATGGCCGGAGTAAGAATATCAGCCGTAACCGCTGTTGGTCTTACCACCCTTGCGGCTTTGATTGGAGCCGGCGGACTCGGACAAATGATATACAGGGGAATATCCATGGTCAACAATAAAATGATAATATCGGGTGCCATACCGGCGATGATTTTGGCTCTGCTGGTCGATTTTATCCTTGGTATAACCGAGAAGGCAGTTACACCAAAGGGATTGAAAAAATAAGGAAGGTGTACCGACATGAGACCTTCAAAAAGTGTATCAGTTAGCTTAATAACGATATTGATTTTAAGTCTTCTGACAGGATGCGGCGGGGGAGACGAAGGTAAAAATAATTCGAATGCAAACAAAGAATTTGTGGTCGGTTCCGCCAATTATACCGAACAGTATATAGTCGGGGAGCTTTTGGCTACGTTGGTGGAAGAAAATATGCCTGACGTAAAAGTAATGAGAAAGCTGGGCCTAAACGGTACTATGGTAGTTCACAGCGCAATAACCAACGGGGATATAGACGCCGCGGTCGAGTATACAGGTTCGGGATTGATGCAGATATTGCATAAAGATATTATTATGGATCCCAATGAGGCGTATAAGGTTGTCAAAGATAATTATCACGATAAATGGCATATAAAATGGCTGCAGCCGCTTGGATTTAACAACACATATGCCATGGCGGTAAAAAGAGACTACGCCGAGGCAAACGGCTTGGAAAATTCATCAGACCTGTCAAAGGTTGCGTCAAAGGCAACTTTAGGCTGCTCCATGGAATTCAGTGAAAGACCTGACGGATATCCGGGATGGAAGCAGGCATATGGCATGGAGTTCAAAGAGGTAATACCTATGGATCCGGGTCTTATGTACAGTTCCATTAAAAACGACGAGGTCAATGTGATATCCGCTTTTTCCACAGACGGCCGTATACCGGCTTTTGATTTACAAATATTAGACGACGACAAGAAGTTTTTCCCTCCATACTATGCGGTGCCTATGGTAAGAGAAGATAAACTGGAGGAAATACCGGGGCTTGAAGAGCTTATAAACAAGCTGGGAGGCAAATTAAACGATAAGAGTATGGCAGGACTCAATGCCAAGGTCGATATAGACGGCATGGATGCCCATGAGGTGGCAAAAGAGTTTTTGAAGGAGGAGAAGTTAATAAAAAATTAGAAAGAGGGTAATAAATGAAAAAGAAGTGGGTCACGGTAATCGGTGGTATACTGGTAATAGCAATGTTTATGACCGGCTGCGGAAGCCCGGCCGGCACGGGCAAGAAGGACGGCGACACAATCGTAATCGGTTCTAAAAATTTCACCGAACAGGTAATTGTAGGTAACATGATGGCCGATCTCATAGAGGCAAACACTGATCTTAATGTCATGCGCAAGCTCAATCTCGGGGGTACCAGCGTGTGCTCGGAGGCGATAAAAAAGGGGAGCGGCGATAGCGGCATAGATATCTATATGGAATACACCGGTACTGGTTTGGTGGACATATTGCAGATGCAGCCGACAACGGATCCGAATGAGGCGTATGAGACGGTAAAGAAGGAATACGGGGACAGGTGGGATATTGCGTGGCTCAAACCATGGGGATTTAATAACACCTACACTCTGGCTGTTAAAAAAGGCTTTGCAGAGAAAAATGGCATTGAGACGTTTTCAGATCTTACCGATATATCCAAGCAATTGATACTTGGGTGTACAATGGAGTTCGTTGAGCGTCCCGATGGTTATCCAAGTCTGAAAGAAAAATATGGATATCAGTTTAAAGATGTAAAATCCATGGATACGGGAGTAAGGTACCCTGCCATAGACAATGATGAGGTTCAGGTGATCAATGCCTTTGCGACCGACGGATTACTTATATCTCACGACCTCAAGATATTGGAAGACGATAAACACTTCTTTCCACCATATTATGCGGCGCCGGTGGTGAGAGGAGACGTTCTTGAAAAGCATCCCGAGATAGCGGATGTGCTGAATAAACTTGAAAATACCATTACGGATGAGGATATGCAGAAATTAAATTACCAGGTTGACGGAGAGGGTAAAGACGCCGCCGATGTGGCAAAAGAGTATTTAAAGTCAAAGGAACTTATATAAAGGGCAGATCGCCCTTTATATTTTTTTAAAATATAACATTATTAAAGTTAAGGTGGGACGGCTTATATATTAATAAGTGTAAGTGAACTATTATTGGGGAAAAGACAGGCTGGGAAAAGATATTACCCTGCCTGTCTTTTGAGTATAATTTATATTACATGGATGTGTGTTGTTTTCATTACTCGTTGATTATAGTATCATATGTATTGGAAGTCATTTTCTCATAAAAGTTATTTCTTTTATTCAGATTTAGGAGGTAATATATATTGGATAGAGAAAAAGCATTGACTATAGTAAAAACACTAAAAAAAACTTATCCCGATGCAAAAGCGGCATTACATTTTTCCAATTCTTTCGAGCTTCTGATTGCCACAATATTATCTGCCCAGTGTACAGATAAAAGAGTAAACGAGGTTACCGGCAGACTTTTTGAAGAATATAAAAAGCCGGTGGACTACCTTGGTATAAGCCAACAGCAGTTGGAACAAGAAATCAGATCATGCGGTTTCTATCATAACAAGGCAAAGAATATACTGGCTACATGCAGGATGTTGGAAGATGAATTTTCCGGCATGGTACCTAAAAGCAGGGAGGATTTGATGAGACTGCCCGGTGTCGGAAGAAAGACTGCCAACGTTGTGCTGAGCAATGCCTTCGGTGTGCCGGCTATAGGCGTCGATACGCATGTTTTTAGGGTCTCACGCAGATTAGGCCTATCCGATGGAAAGAATCCGGAACAGGTGGAAAGAGATCTAATGGATGTTTTGCCTGAGGAATTGTGGTCTCTCTCTCATCATCTGCTCATTTTTCACGGAAGAAATATCTGCCATTCCAGGCGACCTCAATGTGAAATTTGCCCCGTAAAGCAATTATGTAATTATTATTTAACCAATTCTTAAATATTAACAAGGAAGTGCTGTGCTATAATTAAATCAAATACATTATAAGTTCAGATCGTGCCATTCTCGCGCAACCACAAAATTGCACTGCGTCTGTCAGTTTGCCTACACTCTGATTATAAGTTATATTGTAGTCATATATTATGGTCACGCAGAAAAAAATTCAGCGTTTTATGCATAGGGGGTAAAGCATCATGATATCTAATGGGGTCCCCGGTAAGAGTAGGAGAAAGTTAAAAAGTATTTTTTTGCTTATCTTATTGGCAATTATTACTTTTATATGTACCTACGTATTTCTGTATATAAACAGACCCGTTATATACAAAGGGGTAAAGGTAAACGGCGTAGAGGTTGGGGGAATGACGCCTGTAGAACTGCAGAACTTTCTCAGGAAGACATATGCGGGAGAAGACAAAGATATAACCATAGATGTGATGGATAAACAATACGTTATTGCATTTTCGGATATCTATCGGTACGATTTTAAAAATGCGGTCGGCAGGGCATATACATTTGGCAGGGAAGGGAATGTTATTTTGAGGCTTAAAGATATTGCCGATGTCGGGAGCGGAAGACAGTTCGTAAATATTGAGGTAAAACCGACTATGGATGAAAAAAGGGCAGCCGGACTCTTGGAAAAAATTGCTGCCGATGTCGATAAACCGGCAGTTAATGCGGGTATTGTCTTCGGAAGCAATGGGGCTATAAAGGTGATACCGCATCAAGTGGGCTATAAATTGGATACGGATTCTGCTTTAAATGTTCTTAAATCGAGCCCCGATGATGTTAATGCTGTGCTCCCTGTAGAGGAAGTAGAACCTAAGATCACGAGCCGGATGTTGGCGCCAATAAAGGGAATAGTAAGTCAATATTCCACAGCCTTTAATTCCGCTGATGCCAACCGTACGCTGAATTTAAAAACCGCTGCCAATGCAATTAACGGCTACATCCTAATGCCCGGCGAGGTGTTTTCTTTAAACAAGGTGTTGGGGCCCAGGGTCAAGGAAAATGGATATTTCGAGGCCCCGGTCATAGTAAACGGCAAGATGGTGCCTGACTATGGCGGCGGCGTATGTCAAATAGCTACGACAGTTTTTAATGCGGCAGTTAGGGCAAATTTGGATATTACCGAAAGATACCATCACTCATTTCCCGTATCCTATGTACCGGTTGGACAGGATGCCACGATATCTGGAGATGTGTTGGATTTTAAATTCAAAAACACATCTGAGAATCCTATATATATTAGGGCATATATAAAAGGCAATAAATTTCACGTAGATATCTATGGAGACAGCAGTGTCAATAATTGTACCATACGTCTGAGCACCGAGGTTTTGAATGTGGTCGAACCGGTGACCGAATATGAGGAAGATAAAACTCTGCAGCCGGGAACGCAGATTGTAGAGAGGGCGTCCCACAAGGGATATAAAGTGAATGTTTACAAGTTGATCTATAATAAGGAAAATAAGCTTATAAAGAAGGAACTGCTGCACAAGGATACCTACAAACCGGTCAACCAAATAATAAAACGCAATTCCAATATGGTAACATCTGTTAAAACAACCGAGTAATTATGCATATGTAGCTATGATATTTAGGGGGGTGAAGATATGGTTAAATATATGCTCTACAATACCAGTACGCCGGCGGGCACTATTTATATGGCATCGTTAGACGATAAGATCTTACGAATTGACAGCGATTATGACCGCTTTTTCAAGGGTATAGGAAAGTATGGGAAAGCTGTTGAGAATAATAGCGGGGTCCTAAGTGAAGCTAAAAATCAGCTGGGGCTTTATTTCACTAAGAGATTAAATATATTTGAACTGCCGTTATATATTGACGGAACACCATTTAGTATGAAGGTATGGAATGAGCTTATGAGGATCCCATATGGAACAACCACAACATACGGCGACATAGCAAAGGACATAGCCAAACCAAAAGCGGCAAGAGCTGTCGGCAGGGCCGTGGGAGCCAACCCAATTCCTTTTGTAATACCGTGCCATAGGGTCGTAGGTAAGGATGGCAGTATGGTAGGATTTGGCCTTGGCCTAGGAGTAAAGAAATTTTTGCTTGAGCTGGAGTCTTGAAAATAGCTTTTATCTTGTTATAAAAATGTGATAATGAGTAATTTAACAGATAAATGTGAATAAAAGATATGGAATCATTATTTATTATGGATATTATTCGATATGAACATATTGAAAAAATGAATAATATATGTTAAAATAATTAAAGATATAACAAAAATATTTTTGCTAAAATATTACAATAAAATAATATTTTAGATGAAGGACGCGGAAGAGACCTTTTCAGGGGGAGCCGAAGGTGCAAGCTGCATACGCCACGGTATACAGCAAAACTCTCAGGCGAACGAACCGAGTCTGGATAAAGCTCTGGAAAGTTTTATATCACCGAAGGTGAAGTCCCTAGGGATAATCTCTCAGGTAAGGAGACAGAGTAATAGTGGAGGTTTTTCCGCTATTACTTTTTTTATTGGGGTGGGGGGTGGATATGAGTTATATCATTATTACTAATAACGATATAGTCGCTGAAGCATGCAATGCAGAAAACGTTGTCTACACCGAAGAGGTCAACCAAGTCTTCAAAATTGCCCGGGAGTATATATATCGTGGTTATCATTTCTACATCCATCCGTTATCGCTAAACATCGACGTACATAAAATCCCGGTCAGATCTCTTGTATTAACTTCCGAAAGTCAGTCTGATATGGATGAAATCTCATTGATCGACAGCATTTTAAGTAATGAGTTTTGTTCATATAAAGGTGCATTGAATGACTTCAAGGAAATCGATGCACAATTAGTGAAAGATGCGTTAAAGGAGGTGAGAAAATGTTAGTGGTCGATAAGGATAATTTTGATGCCGAGGTAATAAATTATTCAGGAACAGCTCTTGTGGATTTCTGGGGTCCCAAATGTGAACCATGCAAGGAACTGATGCCGCAGGTGGAGAAATTGGAGGATGTATACGGCGATAAGGTAAAGTTTTGCAAATTAGACACCGCTGCGAATAGAAGACTTTCCATAAGCCAGAGAGTAATGGGTCTTCCAACCATAGGCATCTATAAAAACGGCGCCAGGGTGGATGAAGTGACTTCCAATGTGACCATCCAAATGGTAGAGGATATGATTAAAAGGAATCTGTAGGAGGTGAATGCTATGAAGCTGGAGCTTGGCTATGTTCCTATCAGTGATATCAAGTTTGATGATGATACCTGCATAACAGACGACATTCTACATGTAAATGCCAATGAACTTGCCGCTATGTTAAAAGAGGACGAACGCATTGCATCGCTGGAACTGGATATCGCAAGACCGGGTGAAGATGTGAGGATAATACCGGTAAAGGACGTAATCGAACCTAGAGTAAAAGTTGAGGGTAAGGGTGGAGTATTTCCGGGCTTTATGAGCAAGGTCAATACCGTTGGTTCCGGCAAAACCTTAGTAATGAAGGGCGCTGCAGTTGTGACATGCGGAAGTATCATAGGGTTTCAAGAGGGGATTATCGACATGTCGGGGCCTGGAGCCGAATATACTCCGTATTCCAAGACAAACAATTTGGTGCTTAATATTATTGTCAAAGAGGATATGGAGAGGCATGAGAAGGAAGAATGTATAAGAATGACTGGACTCAAGGCAGCCAAATATCTTGGCGAGGCAGCCGCAAAAGTCAAACCGGCTTATACTGAAACATATGAGACTCCTGCGATAATAGACGGCTGCAATTTGTATAAAGATTTGCCGAGGGTTGCATATGTTTATCAACTTCAAAGTCAGGGTCTTATGCATGACACATATGTATACGGGGTCGACGCTAAAAAAATACTGCCTACCTTCATATACCCTACGGAAGTTATGGACGGCGCGGTGATAAGCGGCAACTGCGTTTCTGCATGTGATAAGAACACCACATATGCGCATATGAATAACCCAATAATAAAAGAATTGTATGCAAAGCACGGTAAAGACATCAACTTTGTCGGTGTGATAATTACTAATGAAAATGTTACTTTGGCTGACAAAGAGAGATCGTCGGAATACACTTCAAAGCTTGTCGAATTGTTGAATCTTGACGGCGTTGTAATAAGCGAAGAGGGATTTGGCAATCCTGATACTGACTTGATAATGAATTGCAGGAAGATAGAGGAAAAAGGCATAAAGACGGTTTTAGTCACGGATGAATATGCGGGGCGCGACGGTGCGTCACAATCGCTTGCCGATGCCAACTCTTTAGCTAATGCAGTGGTCACAAGCGGCAATGCCAATGAGGTCATTGTGCTGCCTCATATGAAAAAGGTTATAGGTAATCCCGAGGCCGCAAATGTTATTGCCGGAGGATTTAACGGAAGCCTTAGGGAAGATGGCAGTATTGAGGCTGAGATCCAGGTGATCACCGGAGCGACCAGCGAGCTTGGATATACAAATTTAAGCGCTGTAGGCTATTAAAGGGAGGTCATACAAAAAAATGTTTGATAACAAGAAGGTTGTAATTATCGGTGACAGAGACGGCGTACCCGGGCCGGCCATCGAAAATTGTATAAAGACTACTAAGGGCGAGGCCGTATTTTCTTCTACGGAATGCTTTGTCTGAACAGCTGCGGGAGCTATGGATCTGGAGATCCAACAGAGAGTTAAAGATATGGCGGAGAAATACGGTCCTGAAAATGTCATAGTGATATTGGGCAGTTCCGAAGCCGAGGCTGCAGGTTTGGCCGCGGAAACCGTGAGCAACGGCGATCCTACGTATGCCGGCCCGCTGGCAGGTATATCTCTTGGCCTGGCCGTGTATCATATTCTTGAGCCGGAAGTAAAGGCCGAGATCGATCCGACGGTATATGACAATGAGGTTGGAATGATGGAAATGGTATTGGACGTCGAGGAAATATCCAAGGAAGTGAGTTCCATCAGAGAACAGTTCAGTAATATTTAAATAAGGGGGGATAATATGCCCTACAGGGTAGTGCATTATATAAATCAGTTCTTTGGTCAAGTCGGAGGAGAGGACAAGGCTGACACACAGCCCTTTATAAAGGAGGGAGTCGTAGGCCCGGGCATGGCGCTGAAGGGGGCTCTGGGGCAGGATGCCGTTATTGTAGCGACGGTCATCTGCGGCGACGGATACTTCAATGAAAACTTGGAAACCGCAAAAGCAGAAGTCCTTTCTATGGTCGAACGTTATTCTCCCGATATTTTCATTGCCGGACCTGCATTTAATGCCGGGAGATATGGCGTGGCCTGCGGCGCTATCTGCAAAGAGGTCAAGGAAAAACTTGGGATACCGGTGATAACCGGCATGTACCCCGAAAACCCCGGCGTGGACCTATACAAAAAGGACGCTTATGTCGTAAAGACATCGGATTCGGCGGCGGGTATGAGAAAAGCGGTGCCGCTGATGGCAAACCTTGCGATAAAGCTGCTGAAGGGTGAAGCTATAGGTTCCCCGGATGAAGACAGCTATATCGAGAGGGGAATCAGAAAGAACGTATTCAAAAATGAATTGGGCGCCAAAAGAGCGGTGGATATGCTGGTTGCCAAACTGAGCGGCGCAGAATTCACCACGGAATATCCCATGCCTGCTTTTGACAGAGTGACGCCTAATCCTCCGATAAAGGATATGAGCAATGCAAAAGTGGCTCTTGTGACATCCGGGGGAATAGTGCCAAAGGGCAATCCGGACAAAATTGAGTCTTCCAGTGCATCTAAATATGGAAGATACAGCATAGCAGGAGTCGAGGCCCTTACCGCGGACACATACGAAACGGCTCACGGAGGATATGATCCCGTATATGCCAATGCTGATCCCAACAGGGTCTTGCCCGTGGACGTTATGAGAGAACTGGAAAAAGAGGGCGTCATCGGTAAACTTTACGACTATTATTATGCGACCGTTGGCAACGGTACGTCCGTAGCCAATGCAATGAAATATGCACAAGCCATAGCAAAGGATCTTATTGCCGATGGAGTTCAGGCGGTTATACTCACATCCACCTGAGGAACCTGTACTCGTTGCGGAGCAACGATGGTAAAAGAAATCGAAAGGGCAGGTTTACCGGTGGTCCATATATGCACCATAGTGCCTATATCGCTCACTGTCGGCGCAAACAGGATAGTGCCGGCTGTGGCCATACCGCATCCGCTGGGCAACCCTGCACTGTCTAAAGAGGAAGAAAAATCGGTAAGAAGGAATTTGGTCCTTAAAGCTTTGAAGGCACTGCAGACACCGGTGGATGATCAGACTGTTTTTGAATAAAGTATAATTGGACTGCCTCCTTAACGGGAGGCAGTATCCGGATGAGGGGGCAAATTAATGTATCCTGTTATTAAATCTGCAAGCTATGTGCTTGTTCATACTCCAAATATCATGATGGAATGCGGCACGACTCAACAATTGGAGAGAGACAACAAAAGTGATTATATAAGAAAAGCCATGGAACATATTAGGCCTTTCGAAGAGGCCGTGGATTATGCGCCTAATCAGGTATATATAGGTAATATTTCTCCTGAAGAATTGGAGCATATACCGCGGCCTTGGTATGACAATTTGGTAAAGGGCTCGTCCAGATTTTCAAAAAACGGAGAGATAATGTCTGAAGATGAGTTTTATATACTTATGCAGTTATGTGACAGTTTCGACCTCGTCAAGCTTGAAAAAAACTTTGTAGAAAGTATGACGGCTAAAATAAAACAGCATATCATATTAAAGAATTTCAGCGATAAAGTAAAACCCGGCATTGATTTGGATGAAATAATGTCTCTCATTGATAATGACGCCGTACCGCTCAGAATGAACGGGAACATTGTAGGCTGTGTAAGAAAGGCCCATGATAAAGACATAAACCTTGCCGCACATGTGATGTTAGAAAATGTGGCCAACAAGGCATCTGCCGTGTTGGCGCTTAAACATCTTATTATTGACAATAATATAGATCCAGACTCCATAGAATACGTTGTGGAGTGCTCCGAAGAGGCCTGCGGTGATATGAATCAAAGGGGCGGAGGCAATTTCGCCAAGGCGGAAGCTGAGATGGCCGGCTTTTCCAATGCCACGGGCTCGGATACCAGGGCCTTTTGTGCGGGGCCTACCCATGCGCTTATCAATGCCTCGGCACTTGTCAAATCCGGTATATATAAAAATGTTGTAATAGTTGGCGGCGGCGCCGTAGCTAAGCTTGGAATGAACGGCAGAGACCATGTGAAAAATGATATGCCGTTATTGGAAGATGCATTGGGAGGATTTGCTATTTTAATATCCGAAAACGATGGGATCAATCCCATAGTTAACACGGATATTATAGGCAGGCATACCGTAAAAACAGGGTCGTCACCTCAGCAAGTCATACAGTCGATCATTGCCGATCCATTGGAGAGGGCGGGTATGAAGCTGACCGATATAGACAAATACTCCGTGGAAATGCAAAACCCTGAGATCACAGAACCGGCGGGGGCAGGAGATGTTCCCAGGGCGAACTACAAGATGATTGCCGCCCTGGCGGTAAAGAATGGTCAGCTTACGCGGGATAAGATGGAGGACTTTATAAAGACACATGGAATAATAGGGTTTGCTCCGACCCAGGGACATATACCGTCGGGGGTGCCTTTTGTCGGCCCGGCCAGAAAGGCTATAATGGACGGCAGGATGAATAATACTATGGTTATAGGTAAAGGCAGCCTTTTCTTGGGCCGTATGACGAACCAGTTCGACGGCGTTTCGGTGGTAATAAGCAAAAACCCCGGCATTACGCAGGAAAAGACCATGGACGAGGAAAGGATAAGGGAAATAATCGCTTCGGCTTTGAGGAATTTGGCGTCCAGCATGGGGGAGGATCAAGATGACTGATATCGAGACAATAAAGGATATCTTCAATGAGGCGGCAGATTTTATCGAGACGGGGAAAAGCAGAAAGCAAAAGATAAAGATCGGCCTTACACTGCTTGGATCGGAGCATGGCCCGGGAGTTTTGATGAATGGGGCTATGGAGGCCGCCAAGGATTTCGACGATATCGACGTAACCCTTATAGGTCACAAATTGTCGGACGATTTTCCCGTGTATGAAGCCGACTGTGAGAGCGATGCCCATGATATAATGGTAAGGCTGTTGGAGAGCGGCGAATTGGATGCGGTGGTGACTATGCACTACAATTTTCCCCTGGGAGTATCTACCGTAGGCAGACTTGTTTCACCTGCCAACGGGAAGGAATTTTTACTTGCCACTACCACAGGCACGTCGTCGACGGATAGAGTAAAGGCATTGACTTTGAATGCTGTTTACGGCATCGCTGTGGCTAAGTCCCTAGGCAAGACCGATCCTACGGTAGGAATATTGAATATCGACGGCGCCAGGCAGGCGGAGAAAAATCTCAAGAAGTTGATAGACAAGGGATATCCCATCAATCTTGCGCAAAGCATAAGGAAGGATGGCGGGGCCGTACTCAGGGGCAACGATGTGCTTACGGCGTCGGCTGATGTTATAGTTACCGATACGTTAACGGGTAATATTTTAAACAAACTGATGTCCGGTTTTACAAGCGGCGGTACCTATGAGGTCACCGGATACGGCTACGGTCCGGGTGTAGGTGAGAATTTTAACAAGACGGTCATGATACTTTCACGGGCATCCGGCACTCCCGTAGTGAAAAACGCTATAAAATATGCAGCGGACCTTGTCAGAGGTAATCTTATGTCGCATGTTGCCGATGAGATGGGAAGGGCTAAGGCGGCCGGACTGTCCGGAATATTGGAGTATGTGCCCGATGCTAAGCATGACGATAAGAAGGAAGCAGATATACCGAAGAAGGTTGTAACCGAAGAGATAGCCGGAGTAGATATACTGGTTTTAGAGGATGCGGTAAGGGCATTAAAGCTGAACGGTATATATGCGGAAAGCGGAATGGGGTGTACCGGACCGGTTATTCTCGTGGCATCCGAGGATGAAGAGCACGCAAGAAAAACGTTGGGTGATGAAAATTACCTGTGATCACTTATAAAGCGCATTGTACAGCGGTATATAGAGATCGTATATATATCCGATAATATTGAGAGGCTGATAGTCATAAACGGCTGCCAGGGCCATTATATAGCC
>DHDI01000026.1:0-26214 GCA_002399285.1 Thermoanaerobacterales bacterium UBA4880 | reverse complement strand
GCTGCCAGGGCCATTATATAGCCCAGGCAGCATAATACTGTAACGGGTATTGCGGCCTTAAGGTCTTTACTCTTCATTAGTACATAATATTCTACGGCAATTATGGTTATGTAGATTGCCGTAATCAAAACGGTGTATATTGCCATGACTCTTCACCTTATTCCTGAATAGAACGGGTATTTACCCCATATCTTCTTGTGGCGTAATGTACCTTTATATTGAATCCAACATTGGGGAATATTTTATTCCAGCTGTCTTTGTATATCTTATATTCTTTTGGATAGGTTCTATGAAATATTGGCAAAAACCCCAAAAAATCCGAATCTAAGTCTTGCGCCCGCTCTATGGTGATTTTTATACGATCAGCCAATCCCTTTTCTACCTCTTTGTTTATTATCTCTATGTTCTTTTCGTTTAGTACATCCAGATCTCCCGTGATCTCGGATATATTGCCCTCGGCCTTTACACCTATGTTATATATCAGTCTGCCGTTCTCTATTTTGACATTTGTTTTTGTTACCGCGCGAATCACATCAATGGCTACGTCTGCGTTTTCGACTCCCGGGCAGCCTACATTAAAGACTATTCTCGGGGCTTTATTGGTGATCAGCATATATCCGTATGATTCGTCTTGAGTAAGAAAATCAACAAGTTTTCCTTCTTTTATAACGGCCAGGCCCTGTAGATTTATTTGCTTGTTCGCTTCCGGATTATTTTGGCTGGTCTGATTTCCATCTGCCGGCTGCTGCGGAATTCTTGGGATTCCTTCAATTTTGGCAGTGACAAAGCTGGAGGTCGGTCCTATAAAACAGGCTGCAACGTCCTTCATTTGCGACGGTGCGGTATTTTTAAGGGCTATGGTGTAGATACTCTCCTGTATTTCATCGGATGGCAGTTCCTCGAGATTAGGTGGAATGGACAGTATGTCTGATGCTTTGCCCCTCGATACGAATACGTAGTTTGTCAGTCTTGTCGTGGGTTCCCTGATAAGATAATCTATCAGGTTACCGAAGCCGCTTCTTGCCATCTCTTCACCGATTATGATAATGTTGTTTTGAGCTAGATAAAGCTTCTTTGGCAAACTATCGGATATTTTTGAAAGCGCTTGGCTTATGTTATCTCCGGTTCCAGATACATTCCAATATTCTGCTCCCTTTCCGCCGGTCCCACCGCCTACTCCTCCTCCCGAAGGTGATATATGAGCGGGATTGAGTATTTGCAGCGTGACCTGTATCTGCCCATTGGATACCCTGTCGACAGCTATCGCAGTCGATATGCCCAGATCTTCTATTTCACTGGCATCCCAACAGCCTGGTAGCACAAATAACGATGAAAATATGAGAAGATAACACAATAGCCTTTTCATTATATATTATCCTTCCGGCGTATGAGGCTTCAAATCATCTGACATACGCTTGATATTTACAGCAGGAAACGACGGCCGCGTGTGCATATACCACCATGGCATACGCAGGAAGGTGTCCTTTAAGTCGCTTATCACCAAAGGTGTTACAGGATAAAGATATGGTATGCCGAAGGATCGTATGGATTCCATGTGTACAAGCATGCAAAGGAAGCCGATAATAACTCCAAAGAGACCCAACATCGACCCTAAGATCATTATAAAAAACCTCAGCATCCGGCCGGTAATGGCCAAATCATACGAAGGTGTGACAAACGAGGATATACCGGTTATGGCAACCACGATCACCATGGCTGGCGAAACAAGGCTGGCGGATACCGCAGCCTGGCCAAGCACGAGTGCGCCCACAATGCTGATGGCCTGGCCGATTTGTTTGGGCAGCCGTATTCCGGCCTCTCTCAAAGCTTCGAAGGTGAATTCCATCAGCAGAGCCTCTACCAAAGCCGGAAATGGTACATTTGTACGGCTTCCGGCAATACTTATTAATAGTGCGGTGGGCAAAAAATCCTGGTGGTATGTCGTAACGGCTATATATAGGCCCGGCAGTAAAATGGATATAAGAAAACCGGTAATTCTCAGGAATCTTATGAGACCGGTTATAAAATACCTTTCATAATAATCGTCACTGGCTGTCATGAAATTCCAAAACGTTGCCGGAACCGTCAGTACAAAGGGCGTTCCGTCAGTTATTATTGCGACGCATCCCTCCAGAATATTGGCAGCTATTTTATCCGGTTTTTCGGAGTGATAGACGGTGGGAAACGGCGAATTGGGCGCATCTTCTATAAACTCCTCGATATAACCGCTTTCAAGGATACTGCCCGTATCTATACGGCTCAATCTGGATTTAACCTCGTTTAATATGTTGGTATCTACAATACCGTCTATATATGCAATATTTATTTCCGTATGCGTATACTTACCAAGGAAAATAGACTCTATCTTCAGATCAGAGGTCCTGATCTTCCTTCTGAGGAGGGAGGTATTTACCCTGAGCGTTTCGGTAAACCCTTCCCGCGGACCCCTCACGGTACCTTCACTGTCAGGCTCTGTCACGGCTCTGGCCGACCAACCCTTTGTACCGCAGGACAGCGCTTTATCAATGCCGTCTATGAAAATGACGGTGTCACCCGCGAGAATTGAAGACAGTGCCTCTTTAAAATATGTAAGTTCATAAATCTCAGAGTTGGGCAAAATTTTATTCTTCAGACTATCAAAGAGTTTTTTACCCGAATTATCGTCAGGCCGCGATTCAAGCATAATTGATTTTAAAATTCCGTCATACAGCAGCGGTGTATCTGTCATACCGCTGATATTTATCACGGCAGCGTTGACTGAATTATCATTTCCTATCTTTATTTCACGTATATTTAAATCGGAACAGTTTTTAAATGCCTCATTTATATTTTTAATGTTTTCTTTTATATTTGCAACGATATGCCGATCGTCATTGGCATTATGGTCGTACGGCTTAAGGGTTTTCCTATTTATGAATCTGTGCCAAAAACTCATGGTAAACCACCTCCGCATGCTATATATTTTGTCACTTTGGCAAAAAATTATTTAAAATTTAAGAAGGATTTTTTAGCTCAAATGTAGAATATATAACATCGGCATTAATAAGACATCAGACCACTGATGCTTTATAAATTAAAAGAGGAGGAATAGGTTAATGAAAAGGTTTTTTGCATTGGCATTGACACTTGTCATGATGCTTTCGCTTGTTGCCTGCGGACAAGCGGCGCCTCAGAAAACTGACAGTGACAGCAAGCCGCAAAATGATGCGTCTAAGGGCGACGAGGAAAAGTATGAGGTTGCAATGATCACCGATATCGGCACCATCGATGACAAATCATTTAACCAAGGTACCTGGGAAGGCGTTGATAAGTACGCAAAGGAAAACAATGTCACACACAAATATTATAAACCCACGGAGAAAAGTGACGATGCGTATCTTTCGGCAATCGACCTGGCAATAAAGGGAGGAGCTAAGGTTGTCGTAACACCTGGATTTTTGTTTGAAGTGCCGATCTACAAGGCACAGGAACAGTACCCCGACGTTAATTTTATCTTGATCGATGGAAATCCTCATGATGCAGACAACAACTATCGCACAGACAAAAATACAGTCGGTGTAATTTTTGCGGAAGAGCAAGCGGGTTTCTTGGCAGGCTACGCTGCTGTTAAAGACGGTTACACAAAGCTCGGCTTTATGGGCGGCATGGCGGTTCCTGCCGTTGTGCGCTACGGCTACGGCTTTGTTCAAGGCTCTGAATACGCAGCAAAGGAAATGGGCTTGAAACCAGGATCAATCACGATGAACTATCACTATACAGGCGGATTTGATGCGACTCCCGAAGTGCAGACATTGGCAGCTTCGTGGTATCAGTCGGGCATCGAGGTCATATTTGGATGCGGAGGAGCCGTCGGCAACTCAGTAATGGCGGCTGCCGAACAGGCCAATGGCAAGATGATAGGCGTCGACGTTGACCAATCCTACGAGAGCGATACCGTAATCACATCGGCAATGAAGAACCTCGGCGGAGCAGTTGATACTATACTTGGCCAGTACTATAAGGGCGAATTCCCCGGGGGACAGGGCCTTGTTTTATCTGCGAAGAACGACGGTGTAGAACTGCCTATGGCCACATCTAAGTTCAATAAGTTCACACAGGCCGACTATGATGCGGTTTATAAAAAGCTTGCGGAAGATACCGACGGCTTGGCATCCAGTTTGATCAAAGATGCCGATGCAAATGGCAAATCGGTGGAAATAACAAGCTTAAAGACCTCGGCAGTTAAAGTTAACGTAATACAATAAAAAATTTGTTTACTAAACCAGGAGGGTCAACTTCCTGGTTTAGTAAAATTAATGACTCTTTTGGTAAAATCATCCTTAAACAAATATGCAATAATAAGGGGTAATTTAAAGTGGACTATATCATAGAAATGTGCAATATAACCAAAAAATTTCCCGGCATCATTGCCAATGACGATGTCACTTTACAGGTTAAAAAGGGAGAAATACACGCAATACTAGGCGAGAACGGTGCGGGGAAGTCCACCCTAATGAGTATACTGTTTGGTATGTACCAGCCGGATGATGGAGTGATCAAGATAAACGGCGGTAAAGTAAATATAAACGACCCCAATGATGCGAACCGTCTAGGAATAGGCATGGTACATCAGCATTTTAAGTTAGTACAGAATTTTACGGTACTTGAAAATATTATCTTGGGTGTGGAACCTACTACCAGAGGATTTTTAAAAAGGGATGTTGCACGTAAGCGGGTTTTGGAGCTCTCCGAAAAATATGGTCTTAAGGTAGATCCCGATGCTCTTGTCGAGGATATAACGGTAGGGATGCAGCAGCGTGTAGAGATATTGAAAATGCTCTATAGAAACAATGAGATTTTGATTTTTGACGAGCCGACTGCGGTTTTGACTCCACAGGAGATTGAAGAGTTGATGAAGATAATGAGAGGATTGGTAAAGGAAGGGAAATCCATCCTGTTCATAACTCATAAGCTGAACGAAATCAAGGCTGTAGCCGATAGGTGCACGGTTCTGCGCAAGGGCAAGTGCATTGGAACGGTAAATGTGGCGGACACCACCAAAGAAGAGCTTTCGGAGATGATGGTGGGACGTAAAGTAGATCTTGTTGTGGAAAAGAAAGAAATCGAGCCGGGCGATGTTATATTTGATGTACAGAACCTAACTGTAAAAAATAAAATATCAGGTAAAAATGCAGTAAACAACGTATCTTTTAACGTACGCAAAAATGAGATCGTATGTGTTGCGGGAGTGGACGGGAATGGACAGTCCGAATTGGTGTATGCATTGACCGGTTTGGCTCCGGCTGACAGCGGCAAGATAGTGTTAAATGGCAATGATATTACCAATGCGGCGATAAGACAGCGCAATGAAAGCGGCATAGGACATATTCCCGAAGACAGACAGCGATATGGACTTATTCTTGATTATAATCTGGGGTATAATCTGGTACTTCAAAATTATTTTACAAAGCGCTTTACCAGCAGAGGTTTCTTAAAATATGATGACATATATGATTATGCGGACGAGCTGATAAATAAATTTGATATACGTACCGGGCAGGGCGCTAAGACCATGGTACGCAGCATGTCGGGTGGAAACCAACAAAAGGCCATTATTGCCCGCGAAATAGACCGTGATCCTGATCTGCTTATAGCCGTGCAGCCCACACGTGGATTGGACGTGGGAGCAATAGAGTATATTCATAAAAGATTGGTGGCCGAGCGCGACGAGGGGAAGGGTATTCTGTTGGTATCGTTGGAGTTGGACGAGGTTATGAATTTAAGCGACCGCATATTGGTAATGTATGAAGGGGATATCGTGGCAGAATTAGATCCCAAGAGCACCACGGTACAGGAGCTTGGTCTGTATATGGCGGGTTCGAAAAGGAGTAGTGTCGCATGAAAACATTAAAGCGTATTTTAAACAGCGAGGGAGTCGAAAGTTTTGCATCTTCCGTTATGGCCATTCTGATCGGGCTGCTGGTCGGTTTAGCGGTCCTTCTGATAAGTAATCCACAGCAGGCATTTGAGGGTTTTAAGGCCATCCTGCTCGGCGGTTTTACAGATATGAAAAACCTTGGTCAGGTACTCTATTTTGCTACGCCGCTTATATTGACGGGACTGTCGGTGGGTTTCTCCAATAAGGTAGGTCAGTTCAATATCGGTGCGCCGGGGCAGTTTATTCTGGGTGCTTATGCAGCCGTTTATGTCGGGGTAAAGTGGACTTTTCTTCCGGGCGCTACACATTGGATGGTCGCACTTATCATGGCTATGCTTGCCGGTGCGTTATGGGGACTTATTCCGGGAATTCTGCGTGCGCTTTGCAACGTCAATATAGTTATTTCCTGTATAATGATGAATTATGTAGGAATGTATCTGGTCAATGTGCTTGTATCCCATACCATATTTGATTCGCTCAAGAATCAGTCTCTGCCGGTCAAAGCGACCGCGGTCCTTCCTAAAATGGGATTGGACAATATTTTCAGGGCTGGAAGCAGCCCGTCCAGTGTAAATGCAGGCATATTTATTGCTGCCCTGGCTGGAATCATAATATATATCCTTATAGAGAAAACTAAATTTGGTTTTGAATTAAAGGCATGTGGTTTAAATCCAGATGCTGCTAAATATGCGGGGATTAATTCGAACCGTACTATTGTTATTTCTATGATGATAGCCGGTGCGCTTTCGGGCCTGGGAGGTGCGCTGCTATACCTGGCGGGATCCGGAAAGAGCATCGAAGTGGTCGATGTGCTTGCAGCCGAAGGTTTTAACGGCATTCCCGTTGCGCTGCTCGGGCAGAATAATGCGATCGGTATTGTATTTGCAGGTATCTTTGTGGCATATCTTACGGTTGGTGGTTTTAATATGCAGCTTTTTAACTTTGTTCCGCAGATAACCGATATAATTATATCTGTAATCATATATTTTGGCGCCTTCTTTCTTCTATTCAAGGAGTTTATCAGATCACATGGATCAATGTATTATGCAAAGTCTAATGAAGAAGTTAAAGCCGAAAAGGAAAGTTCGGGAGGAGATTAAGAGTGCAAACAGTATATTTTCTCGTACAGCAGATGATGTATTTCTCAATCCCGCTGTTGATCGTGGCCTTGGGAGCAATGTTTTCTGAACGCAGCGGTGTGATAAACGTAGGTCTTGAAGGTACGATGATTATCGGCGCGTTCAGCAGTATTTTGTTTATAAATATGTTTCAGGATAAATTACCAGGTCAGCCTATATTGCTGATTGCCATAATCATAGCGGCGTTATCGGGAATATTGATTTCTCTGCTGCATGCATTTGCTTCAATCAATATGAAGGCAGATCAGATAATCAGCGGTACGGCAATAAATATGTTTGCTCCGGCGTTTGCCATATACGTAGCTCGGATGATCCGTACCGTACAGCAGATACCGTTTATCAATCAATTCAGGATCAAGAAGGTACCGGTATTTGGAGATATACCTTATATCGGGGATATGTTTTTTAAAAATGCCTATATAACCACATATATAGGATTTGCCATACTATTGGTTTCTTGGGTGGTTTTGTACAAAACCAAATTTGGACTGCAACTAAGGTCATGCGGTGAACATCCACAGGCAGCAGATTCTGTCGGTATCAACGTGTATAAAATGAGATATATAGGCGTGGCGATATCCGGCGCGCTTGGTGGGATCGGGGGGCTTGTGTTTGTAATTCCCACATCGACAAACTTTAATGCAACGGTGGCAGGGTATGGATTTCTTGCCTTGGCAGTGCTGATTTTCGGTCAGTGGAAGCCTTTTAGGATCATGTTTGCAGCTTTCTTCTTCGGTCTTATGAAGACGATCGCGTCGGCTTATTCCGGTATACCATTTCTGGCTGCGGTGGAAATACCGAGCGAGATCTACAAGATGATACCGTATATAGCCACTCTTATTGTGCTGGCATTTACATCCAGGAATTCGCAGGCGCCGAAAGCCGAGGGCATTCCCTATGATAAAGGTTCGCGTTAAAGATATATCAATTTGTATAAATAGAATGCGGTGATTATTCATGGGCTTGATACAAGGTGAGAGAACACCTTTATATGATCTTGCGTTAAAAAAGATGGAAGAGTTTATTAAAGACGGGACCTGGCCGCCCGGTGAAAAACTGCCGTCGGAAGCAAAGCTTTCCAAGGAATTCGGCATAAGCAGAATGACTTTGAGAGAAGCTCTGAGGGTACTTGAAGAAGAAAACCTGATCACAAAACAACAGGGTGTAGGTACCTTTGTAAGGAGCCGCGCCGTGATCGAGAGCGGAATTGAAGAGCTTTTCAGCGTGACTACCGCCATAGAGAGGGAAGGAATGTCGGCGGGAACTACAGGTCTTTCCATAAGTATTTTGCCATCTGACAAAGAGGAATCCGAAAAGCTTTGCATTGAGAAAAACGAGTTGATATACAGGATCGAAAGAGTCAGGACCGCTGACGGTGAATCAATGGTATACTGTATAGACAGAATACCGGTAAAGATATTGGGCGAGGATATGGATATATTTTCGCAGTCTCTTTTTAGATTGCTTGAGGAAAAGTACAATATAAGGATCGCGTATGCCGTTTCCGATATTATACCTATCAACTATCACCCGGTGGCGTCTAAAAAGCTGGGACTGGGGAAAAACCATGCTATCTTACTGTTAAATCAGGTACATTATGATCAGGATGACAGGGCAATTCTTTATTCTTCCAATTTCTTTAAGCCGGATAAATTTAGATTTTATGTTTTAAGAAAAAGGGTTTAACGACTGATTTTACAGGTCGTTCCTAATTATTTTTACGCGCTGTTATATTCATATGAAATGGGGTGCTTTGATGGGCTATTTCGATAGGGCGATTCTGATCGTATTGGACAGTGTTGGGATAGGAGAATTGCCGGATGCCGGATTGTTTGGCGACGAGGGTTCCGACACGATAGGGCATATAAGTGCGGCTACGGGGGTCAAGCTGCTCAATATGGGCAGGCTGGGACTGGGCAATATAGAACCGCTGAGCAGCGTGCCTGCGGTCAGCGAACCCATAGGATTTTATGGGAAGATGGCGGAGAAGTCTGCCGGTAAGGATACCACGACCGGACATTGGGAAATTGCAGGCGTCTGGTTGAAGGATCCGTTTCCGACATACCCCGGCGGTTTCCCGGATGAGGTCATAGACGCTTTTGAAGAGAAGATAGGCACAAAGGTAATAGGCAATAAGGCGGCATCGGGTACGGAAATAATTAAGGAGCTGGGTGAGGAGCATATCAGGACCGGGTATCCCATAGTGTATACTTCCGCAGACAGCGTCTTTCAGATCGCCGCGCATGAGGACGTCGTGCCTTTGGACAGATTGTATGAGATGTGCCGTATAGCGAGAGAAATAATGACTGGGAAACATGCCGTCGGCAGAATAATCGCGCGTCCTTTTGTGGGGACTCCAGGGAACTTTGTCAGGACGGAACGCAGGAGGGACTTTTCTCTTGTTCCGCCTGGAGATACCATATTGGATAAAATGATTGCCGGCGGGCTTGAAGTTTATGCGGTGGGTAAGATCGAAGACATCTTTGCGCACAGGGGCATATCGGTAAGCAATCATACCGGGAATAACCGCGACGGCATAAAAGCGACTCTGGATTATATGGACGTTCTAAAAAGAGGCATGATTTTTACAAATCTTGTGGACTTTGATACGCTATACGGTCACAGGAACAATGTAAAAGGATATGCGCAGGCCTTAAAGGAATTCGACGACGTCCTGCCCGACATTATGGCTAGTATGAAGGAACGGGATGTGTTGATGATAACGGCTGATCACGGATGCGATCCGACTACTGAAAGTACCGACCATTCGCGGGAGTACGTACCGCTTTTGGTATATACGCCCTCAAACGAGACGGGCACTTCTCTCGGGATCAGGGATACATTTTCGGATATTGCGCAGACTGTGGCTGAAAACTTTGGACTTTCGCCTTTTGCACACGGCGGCAGCTTTCTTGAAAAAATAAGAGGTGACAGGTCGTGAGGATGGTAGATCTAATAAAAAAGAAGAGAGACGGGGGTACATTTGATAAGAATGAGATCGAATATATAATAAATGGATATACCGACGGTGATATACCCGATTATCAAATGTCTGCCCTGATAATGGCCATCTATTTTTCAGGCATGAGCAACGTGGAAACGGCCGACCTTACTATTGCCATGGCTAAATCAGGTAAAATGGCCGATCTTTCTGCTATCAATGGTGTTAAGGTCGACAAGCATAGTACCGGGGGCGTGGCCGATACGACTACTCTGGTGCTGGCGCCTTTGGTGGCGGCGTGCGGAGCGCCCGTTGCCAAGATGTCGGGAAGGGGACTGGGTCATACCGGCGGAACACTGGATAAGCTTGAATCTATACCTGGGATGAGAGTTTCTCTGCCAATGGATGAGTTTATCAATAATGTGAACAGGGTCGGCCTGGCCGTCATAGGTCAGACGGAGGATTTGGCTCCCGCCGATAAGAAACTGTATGCCCTGAGAGACGTGACGGCGGCGGTCGATATAATACCTCTTATCGCTAGCTCCATAATGAGCAAAAAGTTGGCCGGTGGGGCGGATGCCATCGTATTGGACGTAAAGGTCGGCGAGGGTGCTTTTATGAAGGACTATGAAGATGCCGTCAAGTTGGCTGAAATTATGGTCGATATAGGGGAAAACGCCGGAAAGAGGACGGTGGCGGCAATAACGGACATGAATCAACCGCTTGGCCTGGCCATAGGTAATTCACTGGAAGTGATAGAAGCTTGTGAAACGCTTAAGGGAAACGGCTGTAAAGACCTGCTTGACGTATGTCTGTTTCTGGGGAGCTACATGCTTATACTGGCAGGCGCAGCAGCAAACAGAAGAGAAGCGGTTTGTATGCTGCAGGATGCACTTAAGTCAGGGAGCGGTTTTGGCAAGCTAAAGGAGATGGTGAAAGCACAGGGCGGAAACTGTGAGGCCTTGGAGGATTATTCACTTTTGCCGCAGGCAAGGATAAGGAATGAAATAAAAGCGGATAAAGATGTTTACGTATCTTCACTCCATGCGGAGGAACTTGGTCTATGTGCCATGAGACTTGGCGCGGGACGAGCGACTAAGGATGACGTTGTCGACCTTTCCGTCGGGATTATGCTCAACAAGAAGGTTGGGGATCTTGTCCGTAAAGGCGAAGTGATAGCTACGGTGTATGCCAACGATGAGCAAAGATTAAACGGAGTTTTACCTGACATTTTAAGCTCGATCAAGACATCTGAAGAATTTGTTGAAAGACCTGAACTTATCTATTCACTGATTTCTAAAGAAGGTATCGAACCATATAATAAGAGGTGATATAACATGGAGATAACGAAGGAAAAACTGGCGTCTATGATAGACCATACTCTCTTAAAGCCCGAGGCAAGGGAGGAGGATATAAAGAAACTCTGCTGTGAAGCGATCGAGTATAATTTTCATTCGGTCTGCGTCAATCCTTCCTATGTGGATCTGGCTAATCAAATTTTGAATGACACTCAGGTAAAGATATGTACGGTAATAGGTTTTCCTCTCGGGGCTGCCACTGCGAATACCAAGGTGCAAGAGGCAGGGGAGGCCATAGTTCAGGGCGCAGGGGAACTGGATATGGTGATCAATATAGGCAGGCTTAAAAGCGGAAACTATGATTATGTATATAATGACATTAAAAGGGTGGTTGAGGAATCTAAAAACAGAAAAGCAGACGTCATAATAAAGGTGATACTTGAAACATGCCTTTTGAATAGCGAAAATAAAAAAAGAGCCTGCGATATTGCCGTTAAGGCAAATGCGGATTTTGTTAAGACCAGTACGGGATTTTCCACAAGCGGCGCCAAAAAAGAAGATGTAAGACTTATGCGGGATGCGGTCGGACCGGATATAGGCGTTAAAGCTTCGGGAGGGATAAGGGATTTAAAGACCGCGATGGAAATGATCGAAGCCGGTGCAAACAGAATAGGTACAAGTTCTGGCATAAAATTAATAAATGAGTTATAATAATGATAGGGAATATATTTACCCTATCATTATTATAAAAAAGGGTTTATTATATTTACAGAGATTATATAATAAATAAATTTAGAGGGCGGGGGTATTTATGGCTTTAGATTTAAATCTCATATTAAATCAAACACAGAAACTCACAATGACCCCTGAACTTAGGCAGGCCTTAAATATCTTGCAGCTTAACGTCGCGGACTTATGCCAATATTTAGAGGAGCAGATGGAGTTGAATCCCATGCTTGAGACTTCTGAGTATGAAGGAACAGATATCATCGAATGGAATGAATATATTAACCGTGACGTGCCTGAAGATAATGAATATAATGACGAAAATGAGGAAATTTCACTGGAGAGTTTTGTACCGACGCGAACTTCTCTGCGGGAACATCTGATGTTTCAGCTGCATATAACTCCTGTCGCTGTTAGGACTAAGCGGGTTTGTGAGTATATTATTGACAGTCTTGATGCAAACGGTTACCTCAATATTCCTTTGAAGGAGCTTGCAGCAAGTGTCAATGAGGATATGTGTGTTGTCGAACAGGCTTTGGAGACAATACAGGAATTCGATCCCCCGGGAGTAGGCGCCAGAGATCTTAAGGAGTGCCTTCTTTTGCAGTTAAAGGTAAAAGGCATTTTAGATGATGATCTTAAGAATTTGGTCGAATACCACCTTAAGGATGTGGGCGAGAACAAACTGACCCAAATAGCACGAAAGATGGATATTGATGTATTGAAGGTCCAACATATGATCGATATTTTAAAGACCTTGAATCCTCGGCCGGGCTGTAATTTTTCCGATTACAATGACATGCACTATGTTGTGCCGGATGCCTTTGTCAGAAAGTCTGAAGATAAATTTGAGATCATCATTAACGACGGCGATATACCGAGACTTCATATCAATAAATTTTACAGCCAGCTATTGCAGAACAACGGCAGAGGTTCAGAGGAATTTAGATATCTAAATAAAAAGTTTCAATCGGCATTTTGGCTTATCAAAAATATAGAACAGAGAAAAAATACGCTTTATAATGTTGTTAAGGCTATTGTCGAGTATCAAAGCGGTTTTTTTGACGTTGGAATAAATGGGTTAAAACCGTTGACTTTAAAACAAATAGCAAAGACATGCGGAATACATGAATCCACTGTCAGCAGGGCAACTAATGGGAAGTATGTTGATACCCCCAATGGGATATATGAGCTCAAGTTTTTCTTTACAAACGGTGTAACGAATGATGAAGGCGTAGTTTCTTCTGGATCGGTCAAGAGCATGATATCCGGATTTATAGCCAAGGAGGATCAGCATTCTCCATTGAGCGATCTTGCGATAACCGAAATGCTTAAGGATAAAGGGGTTGAGATCTCGCGGCGTACGGTTGCCAAATATAGGGAAGAACTTGAAATTCCGTCCTCAAATAGAAGGAAAAGGTTTGATTAAAAATTTATGGTATTGTGCTAACCCTCATCTTGATATAAAATATAGATGAGGGTTGTTTTTATAACAATAGGGACATTTAAAGACCACGGGGGACAAATATGAATTATCTTGTTGAAATGGAAAAGAGGATTCTGCCGGAGTTGGTTGAAGTTGCGGAGAAGAGGTACTACATACTCTATACTGTTTTTTATAATCAACCCGTGGGTAGGAGAATGCTCAGCTCAATAACGGGCATGACCGAAAGGGTGATAAGAGACGAGGTAAATATATTAAAATCTCAAGGGCTGTTGACGATCTCTGCCGAAGGTATGAGAGTGACCGGAGACGGAGAAGAGGTTTTGGAAACGCTGAGGACTTTTGTTCATGATCTCAAAGGACTGTCTGAACCAGAGAATTATTTGCAGCAAAAACTCAGCATTGGGAATGTAGCCATTGTACCGGGTGATGTGGATAAAAACCATTCTCTTTTGAATGAAATGGGTAAAAAGGCAGCGACCATTTTAACGGATATGATCAACGATAATATGGTTTTGGCTGTTGCGGGTGGGTCTGCCATTGCGGCCATGTCCGATGTATTCACCTTGGATAAACAGTACGACGGTTTGACTGTGGTGCCTGCCCGAGGAGGTCTGGGCAGAGAGGTTGAGTTTCAGGCAAATACTATTACAGCAGTGCTCAGCAAAAAAATGAATGCAAACTATCAATTTCTCAACATTCCCGACGATATAAGCGCCGGCTCACTTAAGGTATTATTACAGGAACAAAGGATCAAAGAGGTTATTGATTTGGTTAAAAAGGCAGATATCCTCATATATGGCATTGGCAGAGCGGATGTAATGGCTGCCCGCAGAAATTTAGATGAAGAGACCATGAAACTTCTGGAAAACGTGGGCGCGGTTGCGGAAACGATGGGGTATTATTTCAATATAAATGGAGAAATTGTATATACGACGGGTACAATAAGCATGAACTTAGGCGAGATGTCAAAAGTAACGCACAAGCTGGCAATATCCGGCGGGACTGCAAAGAGTGAAGCCATACTGGCTTCGTGCAGGGCTATGCCGCCGGAGAATTTAGTAATAGACGAAGGGGCGGCACGCAGGATAATTGAGCTTATTAAATCACTTTAAATAGTGATAATTAATAATAATAACCATAAGGAGGTTTTAAAGATGGCAGTAGTAAAAATTGGTATAAATGGGTTTGGGAGAATAGGCAGGAATGTATTCAGGGCTGCCTATGACAAGAAATTAAAGGACATTGAGATAGTGGCTGTAAATGATCTGACGGATCCGGCAACTCTGGCATATTTGCTAAAGCATGACTCGACATTTGGTAATTTTAAAGGCGAGGTTTCTTATACTGAGGATTCCATTATCGTTGACGGAAATAAAGTAAAGGTCTTTAAAGAGACCGACCCGTCAAAGCTACCATGGAAGGAAATGGGAGTCGACATAGTAATAGAATCAACGGGCAGATTTACATCTAAGGACGGCGCCAGCAGGCATCTGGAAGCAGGCGCTAAAAAGGTAATAATCACCGCTCCGGCTAAAAATGAGGATATCACCATAGTTATGGGTGTCAATGAAGACAAATACGATCCGAAGAATCACAACATTATATCCAACGCTTCATGTACTACCAACTGCCTTGCTCCTGTGGCAAAGGTGCTCGATGAGAAATTCGGCATAAAGAGAGGCCTTATGACTACGGTGCACTCGTATACCAATGACCAGAGGATACTTGACCTGCCTCATTCCGATCTCAGGAGGGCAAGAGCCGCCGCTTTAAATATCATTCCGACGACGACGGGCGCAGCTAAGGCTGTGGCGTTGGTGCTTCCGCAGCTGAAGGGAAAATTAAGCGGTATGTCGCTCCGCGTGCCCACGCCCGACGTATCGATTACGGATTTGGTTGCGGATCTTAATAGGAAGGTCACTGTTGAGGAAGTAAACAAGGCTTTAAAGGATGCGGCAGAAGGAGAACTCAAGGGCATAATGGCCTATACGGAAGAACCCGTTGTTTCCATGGACTTTAAGGGAGATTCCCATTCATCTATAGTAGACGCGCTGTCTACAATGGTCATTGATGAGGATATGGTAAAGGCAGTGGCATGGTACGACAATGAGTGGGCTTATTCCAATCGAGTCGTTGATCTGGCTGCTTATATTGTCAATAAAGGTTTTTAATCTTATGAGCAGGGATGCGTTCCCTGCTCTTTGAAGGAGGGTCAAAGTTGGCTAAGAAAACAGTAAAAGATGTAGATGTAAGGGGAAAGCGGGTTTTCGTACGTGTCGATTTTAATGTGCCGATCGACAAGGACGGGAAAATTACCGATGATACCCGTATAAGAGCCGCTATTCCCACGATAGAATACTTGATCGAAAACGATGCAAAAGTTATATTGGCATCTCACCTGGGGAGACCTAAGGGCGAGGTCAATCTGCAGTATAGTTTAAAGCCTGTTGCAGAAAGGCTGTCCCAACTGCTGGACCATAAGGTTTTGTTCTCTTCAGACTGTATTGGCCGTGAAGCCGCGGAAAAGGTTGATAGGATGGACAACGGAGATATAGTCCTCTTAGAGAACTTACGCTTCCATAAGGAAGAGGAGAAAAATGATCCGCAGTTTGCTAAAGAGCTGGCTTCATTGGCAGATATATATGTCAATGATGCGTTTGGCACTGCGCACAGGGCTCATGCATCTACATGCGGCATAGCGGAATACTTGACTGCGGTCGCCGGTTTTCTTATGGAAAAGGAAATAACCACCATGGGCAATGCCGTTGATAATCCGGAAAGACCTTTTGTAGCGGTATTGGGTGGAGCCAAGGTTTCTGATAAAATAGGCGTTATTAAAAACCTCTTTACCAAGGTGGACTGCTTGATCATCGGCGGAGGTATGGCATATACCTTTATTAAGGCGCAGGGTTTTGAAATCGGAAAATCATTGCTGGAAGCTGATAAAATAGAGCTGGCGAGGGAATTGATGCAACAAGCCGATGCGGAAAACATAAAACTTCTACTTCCGATGGATGCCGTCGTGTCCGACGAATTGAGTGCTGATTCAAAATATAAGACCGTAGACATTGAGGAAATACCGACAGATATGATGGGGGTAGATATAGGACCTAAGACTGCCGAATTCTTTGCCAAAGAAATAAAAAAAGCAAAAACCGTGATCTGGAACGGGCCCATGGGAGTTTTTGAGATGAAGCAATTTGCTTCCGGCACGCGTAAGATAGCGGAAGCTATGAGCGAGTGCGGCGGAACGACTATCGTCGGCGGCGGCGATTCCGTGGCTGCCGTAGAACAGATGGGATTCAGCGATCGTATGACCCATATATCGACCGGAGGAGGAGCTTCACTGGAATTTTTAGAAGGTAAGGAACTTCCCGGGATTAGCGTGTTACAGGATAAATAGGTGGTGATAAAATGAGAAGACCGTTAATAGCAGGGAATTGGAAGATGAATATGGGACCGGATGAAGCCAAGAAATTTATGGATGAATTCCTAGGCTATAGATTAGACAAAAGCGTGGAGACAGTCGTTATACCTCCGTTTGTAGATTTAGAGGCTGTTTACAAAGAGATGGAAGGCATCGGTATAAAGCTCGGTGCACAAAATATGTGCTGGGAAGACAGCGGCGCCTATACCGGCGAAATATCTCCTCTTATGTTAGGCAAAATGGGGGTAGAATATGTTATAATTGGTCATTCCGAAAGACGCGGCTATTTTAAAGAGGATGACGAAATATTGAATTTAAAGATGAAAGCATGTATAAAACACGGACTGAAACCGATCTTATGTGTTGGAGAGACATTGGAAGAAAGAGAGAGCGGTAAAGCGTTAGACAAAATAGAACGCGAACTCACGTTGGATTTAGAGGATGTTGATACGGAGCAGCTTACTGTAGCATATGAGCCGATATGGGCTATAGGGACAGGGAAGAATGCCTCGCCGGAAGATGCGCAGGCTGTGATAGGCTTTATAAGAACGAAGGTTGACAATCTGCTTGGTATAGGCGATGACGTCAGGATACTGTATGGCGGAAGCGTTAAGTCGGGCAACATAAAGGGATTGATGGCAATGAACGACATAGATGGAGCGCTGGTCGGCGGCGCCAGCTTAAAGGCGAATGAATTTTCCCGCATTGTCAATTTTGAGGAGAATCGAAATGGATAATTTATGTGCATTGATCATTATGGACGGATACGGTTTGAGTGAAGATGTCAAATATAATGCGATAAAAAAGGCATATACACCTAATTTAGACAGTTATTTTGAAAAGTACCCAAACACAAGGCTGCTCTGCTCCGGCCTGGCCGTCGGCCTTCCGCAAGGGCAGATGGGCAATTCGGAAGTCGGGCATATGAACATAGGAGCAGGCAGGGTCGTCTACCAGGAGCTGACGAGAATAACGAAGGAGATCAACGAAGGTGATTTCTTTGAGAATTCTGTGCTGAAGGAAGCGATGGACAATGTAAAAGCAAATAATTCTCAGCTTCATATCATGGGGTTGGTGTCGCCCGGAGGAGTGCACAGCCACAGCGATCATCTCTATGCGTTGCTTCGTATGGCTAAGGACAATGGCATAAGAAAAGTAGTGATCCATGCTTTCCTTGACGGCAGAGATACACCGCCGCAATCCGCTGCTGAATATATAGAGGAACTTGAACAAAAAATCCGGGAAATAGGTGTGGGAGAAATAGCTACTGTTTCAGGCAGATATTATGCTATGGACAGAGATAAAAGGTGGGACAGAGTGAAAAAGGCCTATGACGCCATGGTGATGGGCACTGGAAGAACGGCGGACGACCCTGTGTCGGCGGTCAAGACATCCTATGAAGAAGGCATCAATGATGAATTTGTAGTTCCCACGGTCATAAAGAGGAATGATAAAGCTGTTGCTGTGATAGATAAAAATGATTCCGTTATATTTTTCAACTTCAGGGCAGACAGAGCCAGACAGTTGTCACATGCCTTTACGGATAAAGATTTTACCGGTTTTGTCAGAGAAAAGGGGTGTTTCTCTACTTATTTCGTGACTATGACGCAGTACGAAGATACTTTGACTAACGTGCATGTTGCTTATCCGCCGGAAGTGTATGTAAATACGCTGGGCGAGTATGTAAGTAAACTGGGTTTGAAACAGCTGAGGATAGCCGAGACGGAAAAATACGCTCATGTGACATTCTTCTTCAACGGTGGAGTCGAGGAACCTAATAATGGCGAAGACAGAGCGCTCATTCCCTCGCCGAAGGTGGCGACCTATGATCTGCAGCCGGAAATGAGCGCCCATGAGGTGACCGATGAGGTTATAAAGCGCATAGACGGTGGGAAGTATAATCTTATTATACTCAACTATGCCAATTGCGATATGGTCGGCCACACAGGTATATTCGATGCAGCACGCAAAGCCGTGGAGACAGTTGATGAATGCGTTGGCAGAGTGGTGGAAAAGGTAATAGCGACAGGAGGGAAAGCTCTGATCACAGCCGACCATGGCAATGCCGAAATGATGTGGGATGAGTCGACAAACGCACCGCATACCGCACACACCACCAATCCTGTGCCTCTTATAGTAATCGGAGAAGATGATATCTCACTTAAAGATAGCGGACGGCTTTGCGATATAGCGCCTACTATCCTGGATATGATGCGTGAACCGATACCTAAGGAAATGACGGGGCAGGATCTTATCATTAGGAAGGAGAAATAAATATGTCAACAATAATGGATGTACATGCGAGAGAAATATTGGATTCAAGAGGAAATCCGACTATAGAGGTTGAAGTCCTCTTAGAGGATGGAATATTGGGAAGGGCATCCGTGCCGTCCGGTGCGTCCACAGGCACATTTGAAGCCGTGGAATTAAGGGATGGCGACAAAAATCGCTATAACGGCAAGGGCGTATTGAAAGCCGTAGAAAATGTGAATGAGATAATAGCACCCGAGCTTGTAGGGCTCGATGCCGCAGATCAGGTATATATAGATAAGCTGTTAAGGGAAATGGATGGAACGCCAAACAAAGGTAAACTTGGTGCCAATGCCATGCTGGGCGTATCATTGGCTTGTGCGCATGCAGCTGCCGACGATCTTGATATGCCGCTGTACAGATATCTTGGCGGTTCAAATGCCAAGGTGCTTCCCGTGCCGATGATGAATATTTTGAATGGCGGCAAGCATGCGGATAACAATGTCGATATACAGGAATTCATGATAATGCCCGTAGGCGCAAAGACATTTGCCGAGGCTTTAAGGATAGGCGTCGAGGTATTTCATTCCTTGCAGTCTGTGCTGAAGTCAATGGGGCTATCGACAACGGTGGGTGACGAAGGCGGTTTTGCACCTAACCTAACGTCTAATGAAGAGGCGCTCAAGGTTATAGTCGAGGCTATTGAAAAAGCAGATTATAAGCCCGGAGTGGATGTTGGCCTTGCTATTGATGTGGCGTCGTCCGAGCTCTATAAGGATGATGGTAAATATCATTTTGACGGCGAGGGCCTGGTAAGAAGCGCGGAAGAATTAATTTCATATTATGAGGATCTGACATCCAGGTATCCCATATTTTCGATCGAGGATGGCATGGCCGAGGAAGATTGGGATGGCTGGAAGGCATTGAATGATAAGCTGGGCAAAAAAGTACAGCTTGTGGGCGATGATTTGTTTGTTACAAATACCGAAAGGCTTGCCAAGGGTATAGAGATAGGAGTTGCAAATTCTATACTCATTAAGGTAAACCAGATTGGTACCCTTACGGAGACTTTGGAAGCGATAAAGATGGCGGAGAGAGCCGGATATACCGCTATAATTTCGCACCGTTCCGGTGAGACGGAGGATACTACCATTGCGGATCTGGTCGTCGGATTGAACACAGGCTTTATAAAAACGGGTGCTCCTTCAAGGACGGAGAGAGTTGCAAAATATAACCAGCTTTTAAGGATTGAAGAGGAGTTGGGAGAGACTGCAGAATTTCTTGGATTGGCTGCCTTTTATAATTTGAAGTAATGATTAATGTATCACTATCCCAATATGTGATATACATTATAACTCAAATTAAAGTTAAGTATGCCATAAAATGGGCCATTTAATATACATGGTCCATTTTATGGTTGTAAACTAGACAATATTATGCTAAAATACTTACATTGAAGATAAAATAGTGAAGGGTGGGATGAGATTGGTTACAACTCTAAAGGTAATTCATCTTTTAATAGCTATCGTACTTACTTTTGTCGTATTATTACAGTCCGCTAAGGAATCCGGTGTTCAAGGTACGGTTGCGGGAGGTGCTGAGAGCCTATTCGGCAAAAACAGAGCCAGAACGTTGGATGCTACTTTATCCAGAATAACCGCGATATCTGCCGTGGCATTTATAGTAACTTCCGTGGTTCTCACTATATTATTAAGATAATTTAATTGATAGAGGAGGTTGAAAATGGGCTATTTATATCTTGCTCCGCTTATCGGTGTGTTGGCCCTGATATTCGCTTATTATCAAGCCTCCCGTGTATTGAGAGAGGATCCTGGCAATGAAAGGATGCAGGAACTCTCTAATTTTATACATGAAGGTGCCATGGCATTTCTTCGCCGCGAGTACAGGGTCATAGCAATATTTATAGTTGTTATGTTTTTTATCCTTGGCTTTGTCATAAACTGGCTTACCGGTCTTTGCTTTGTAGTGGGAGGACTATTTTCTGTCTTATCCGGGTACATAGGTATGAGTGTGGCTACCAGAGCTAATGCCAGAACGACGAATGCTGCCAGAAGCAGTATGAATAAAGCGCTCAACATCGCTTTTTCCGGTGGATCTGTCATGGGAATGTCCGTTGTCGGGCTTGGCCTTTTAGGTTTGGGTGTTCTTTATATGATCTTTAAGGACCCGGATATAATCACCGGCTATAGTTTAGGCGCAAGTTCCATTGCTCTTTTTGCCAGGGTCGGCGGCGGCATATATACGAAGGCCGCAGATGTTGGGGCAGATCTGGTGGGTAAAGTGGAGGCGGGTATTCCCGAGGATGACCCCAGGAATCCGGCTGTGATAGCTGATAATGTCGGAGACAATGTGGGCGACGTGGCAGGAATGGGTGCTGACCTTTTTGAATCCTATGTAGGGTCCATAGTATCGGCTATTACCGTGGGAGCCTTGGTCATGAAGGATGCAAACTATGTTCTGTTTCCGTTTTACATAGCGGGCGCAGGTATATTGGCTTCACTTATCGGCAGTATGTTTGTGAGGGGCAGTGATAACGGAAATCCACAGAGAGCTTTGATGATGGGTACTTATGTAAGCAATATCATCGTCATTATTACAACTTTTTTCTTAAGCAGGGCCATGTTTGGCGATCTCAATGCTCTTTGGGCTGTGCTTTCCGGGCTTGCAGTAGGTGTGGCGATAGGTCAGATAACGGAATATTATACGTCTGCAGACTATGCACCTGTCAAACATATAGCCCAACAATCTGAGACCGGTGCGGGCACGACCATCATCAGCGGCCTGGCCGTGGGCATGACTTCTACCGCATGGCCGCTGATATTGATCGCCGCAGCAACTATCATCGCATTTAAGTTTATGGGAGTATACGGCATTGCCCTCTCTGCAGTCGGGATGCTGGCTACTACGGGCATGACCGTATCGGTCGACTCATACGGTCCTATTGCCGATAATGCCGGAGGCATTGCGGAAATGGCGGATATGCCGGAGAGTGTGAGGAATATCACGGATCAGCTGGATTCCGTGGGCAATACGACCGCCGCCATAGGCAAGGGATATGCGATCGGTTCCGCTGCGCTGACCGCTTTGTCGCTGTTTGTATCATATTGCCAGGCAGTAGGGCTTAAAACCATTGATCTGCTTAATCCTTATGTAATAGCAGGTCTGTTTATAGGCGGCATGCTTCCGTACCTGTTTGCATCCATGTCCATGGAGGCGGTAGGTAAGGCTGCATATAAGATGATAGAAGAAGTGAGACGGCAGTTTAGGGAGATACCCGGTATAATGGAAGGAAGCGGCAGGCCTGACTATGAAAAGTGTGTGGCGATAAGCACCGATGCCGCCATAAGAGAAATGATAGTGCCCGGTCTGATCGCAGTCATAGCGCCTATATTAGTGGGCGTAGTACTGGGCAGGGAAGCTTTGGGCGGGCTGCTGACCGGAGCCGTGGTGACCGGAGTGCTTGTGGCAATACAGATGGCCAACTCGGGCGGCGCTTGGGATAACGCCAAAAAATATATTGAGGCAGGCAACTTTGGTGGTAAGGGAAGCGAGGCCCATAAGGCCGCAGTGGTGGGCGATACGGTCGGCGATCCCTTTAAGGATACGGCGGGACCATCATTGAATATATTGATAAAACTTATGACCATAGTGGCGTTGGTTTTTGCACCTCTCTTTATGTAAGCACCGAGAGGTGCTTTTTTAAATTGTAATTCCCTGCTCATTTTATTATAATGTTTGTAACATACTAAAGTGGAGGTCAAAAAATGGACAGAAAAGAAGCTTTGCAAAAAATACACGAACATGTTTCCAAAGAGAGTTTGATTGATCATATGATCGCTACCGAGGCGATAATGAGGGGCCTGGCCAAAAAGCTTGGTCAGGATGAAGAGAAATGGGCACTTACCGGGCTCCTTCATGATATCGATTATGAGCAGACGGCGGATGACCCAGCATCTCATAGTCTGGTAGGCGCAGAAATGCTTGAAAAGATGGGGTTGGATGAGGAAGTGACCCATGCAGTCAAGGTACATAATGAAATGCACGGCATACCGAGAGAAAGCCTCTTAGACAAGGCGCTCTATGCGGCCGATCCGCTTTCCGGATTAATTACGGCTGTAGCAATGGTCATGCCGTCAAAAAAGCTGGAGGACGTAAAAGTCAGCTCCATAAAGAAAAAATTTAAGGATAAGGCTTTTGCAAGGGGAGCCAGCAGAGAACAGATAAAGTCCTGCGAAGAACTCGGCCTTACGCTGGATGAATTTTTTGAAATAGCTTTGGAGGAGATGAAAAAATCAGCCGGAGACCTCGGCTTATAAAACCTATGGGAATCAAAGAGAAGATACAGGAATATATGAATGAAGAATCATACAGACCTTTGAGTTTAAATGAACTTATGAAGGTCTTTGATATTGGCAAGGGTGAAAAAAAGCAGACGGAAAGGGTATTAAAGGAGTTGGAAAAGGAAGGCAGGATAATCAAAAGCAGCACGGGTTTGTATGGACTGCCTCAAAATATGGATATGGTTTCGGGTGAAATACAGGGCAATGAAAAGGGCTTCGGCTTTCTCTTGAGGGATGGCGACGAGGAAGATATATTTATACCTTCTTCCAATATGAATGGAGCCATGAATGGGGACAGAGTCCTTGTAAAACTGGCGGGAGAAGGTGAGAATGGCAGAAGGCAGGAAGGAGAGGTCATAAGAATACTCAAAAGGGCTGTGGCAAAGGTCATAGGCAGATTTGAGTATAACAATAATTACGGTTTTGTTGTTCCCGACGACAAGAGGATGTACTACGATGTGTTTATACCTAGGGACGCCTTTAACGGTGCGAAACACGGTTATAAGGTAGTGGCTGAGATCACTAAATATCCGCAGCCGCGAAGGAACCCTGAGGGCCGCATCATAGAGGTACTGGGCAATGAGGATGACATAGATACCGAGATAATGGCAATAATCAAGATGCATGACCTGGAAGTGGAATTTCCCGAAAAGGTGGTACGACAGGCTGAAAATATGGAAGATAAGGTCGCGGAGGATGACCTTATCGGGAGGTTGGACCTGACGGGGGAAAACATCGTTACCATAGACGGCGAAGACGCCAAGGATTTTGACGACGCCGTATCGGTTAAAAAGCTCTCCGATGGGAATTATTTGTTGGGCGTGCATATTGCCGATGTATCGCACTATGTAAAAGAAAAATCCGCCGTCGATAAAGAGGCAAGAAAGCGGGGGACCAGCGTATACATACCAGGACGCGTCATACCGATGCTTCCTTTCAAATTATCCAACGGTCTTTGCAGTCTCCGGCCGGGAGAAGTGAGATTGACGTTAAGCTGCATAATGGAAATAGACACAAAGGGCAACGTGGTGAAATATGATATAAAAGAGAGCTTTATAAAGAGCAGAGAAAGGATGACGTATAATCAGGTATATAGCATCTTGAAAGGAAATGACGAGCCTATTGCGCAGAGATATGCCTATCTCACCGATGATTTCATGCTGATGAAGGAATTGGCTCTTATATTGAATGAGAAAAGGCTGAAGAGAGGCAGCATTGAGTTTGAGATACCTGAGACACAGGTCATCTTGGATGAAAATGATTATCCGGTGGACATAACCAAGAGGGAAAGAAACATAGCTCACCTCATGATCGAAGAGTTTATGTTGGTATGCAATGAGACGATAGCCGAGCATGTATTTTGGCTGCACTATCCGTTTATATACAGGATACATGAAAATCCGGATATGGATAAGTTGCTGGAGTTTAACAAATTCATCCATAATTTTGGGCTCGGCATCAAGGGCCTGGCCAGCGGGGAGGTACATCCGAGATCACTCCAGGGACTTCTGAACAAAGTCAAGGATAAGCCGGAAGAATTGGTGATAAGCACCTTGCTTTTGAGGTCTCTGAAGCAGGCAAGATATTCTGACGAACATTTTCCTCACTTTGCCCTTGCCGTTAAATATTATACTCACTTTACATCTCCCATAAGAAGGTATCCGGACCTTCAGATACACAGGATAATAAAGGATATAATCAACGGCAGAATGGATACTAAGAGAGTCAGGTTTTATGAAAAGACCCTTAATAAGGTGGCTCAGACAAGTTCCGAAACGGAGAGGGTCGCTCAGACTGTGGAAAGAGACTGCGACGATCTGGAAAAGGCCGTGTATATGAAAGATAAGATAGGGATGGCCTATGAGGGAGTTATCTCCAGCGTGACAAGCTTCGGCTTCTTTGTGGAACTGCAAAATACTGTTGAGGGCCTGGTAACTATGAGCAGTCTTAAGGATGACTATTATCATTATGTGGATGAACAGCACATGCTGATAGGAGAGCATACTAAAAGGATCTTTAATATAGGCGATAAAGTCCAAGTAACGGTATCGGCGGTGAACGTGTCGCGCAGGCAGATAGATTTTGCACTGGAAGGTTAGGTAAGCCTATGGGCTTGACAATCCGCACATCCCTGCTATAATATAAAGGCAAGGTTAGGGGGTAATCCATATAGAAGATATCAAGATCATTGCCCAAAATAAAAAGGCGTTTCATGACTATTTTATAGAGGAGACCTATGAAGCGGGCATCGTGCTCTCAGGGACCGAAGTAAAGTCCGTTCGCATGGGAAAGGTCAATATTAGGGACAGTTATGCAAAAATAGAAAACGGCGAGGCCGTTGTGCACGATTTGCATATAAGTTCATATGAAAAGGGCAATATCTTCAACAAGGATCCCTTGAGGCCGAGAAAACTTCTGCTCCACAAGCGCGAGATATCAAAGCTGGCCGGGTATATATCCAGAGAAGGGTTCACGATTGTGCCGACCAAGGTGTATTTCAAGAGCGGCTTGGTAAAAATAGAGATAGCGGTGGCGAAGGGCAAAAAGCTCTTTGACAAGCGAGAAGCTATAGCAGAAAAGACGCTGAGGAGAGAAACGGAGAGGGATTTTAAAGTCCGGAATCTTTACTGAAATCATGGGGGCGTGCAGGTTTCGACGGGGGTACTTGAGATACGAACAGCGGGCCGAGGTTCCATCAGCTCGTTAAA
>DHDI01000014.1:128489-162284 GCA_002399285.1 Thermoanaerobacterales bacterium UBA4880 | reverse complement strand
CCGGATAGGTACGGGTGGTGAAAACTTTATTAAAATGATTTGAAGACAGGGCATCTTTGCGGATACCTTGTCTTCAGACTGAAATGGTCGATTTAATCGACTATTTTTTATTTGGGAAAAGGATTTTAAAATTTTATAGAGAATTATTATATGAAAGGGGGCGATATAAATGCTGGTAAACCCTGAAGTGACGTTTGCGTTCAGATGTCTTGACTGCGGCAGATTGACGTTTGGCAGTATCTCGCCTTTCAAACTGATCGGCGAGCATCGGATGGTGGTTCCCTGCGAATGTGGGAAGAGTGCCGCAACGATAGAGGAAGCCGACAGGTTGGTTTATAACATCACTGTTCCCTGTATTGCCTGCGGTGATTATCACGTGTATACCATAGAGAATAAGATGTGGCTCAGACCTTTGAATATATTGACTTGTCCCAAGACTGACTATAAGATTTGCTTTTTGGGCAAGGAGCAGGATATACTGAAATCCATTGAGGATTTTGACTCGGAGCTAGATAAGGCGCTCAGCGGACTGGATTTTGATAATTATTTCAAAAACAGCGAGGTCATGTACGAAGCTGTAAATAAGCTCCACGAGATAGCGGAAAAGGGGAATCTTTACTGTACTTGTGGAAATCATAATATTGATGTATTATTAAAGCCGGAGGGTATAGAATTGTTATGCGGAAAATGCCTGGCCAAGGGGTTCATATATGCGGAAAGCATCAGAGACCTCAAATCTATTGCCGGACTTAACATCATAGCATTGGACGACCCTATTCTAAGCACAAATAAACGACCGGATAAAGAAGGAGGTTAGTTAATAATGTTAGTTCCCGGAATTGACATTCTTGCCAGGGCCAATATCGACGGTTTTGCCGTCGGCGCGTTTAACACCAGCAATCTTGAGATCACCCAGGCCATTATAGAATCGGCCGAGGAATTGAATTCGCCCGCGATAATACAGGTGAGCGAGGGTGCTTTTAACTATGCTGGAGGTAAAAATATAGCCGCGATCGTAAGAACTATGGCAATGGACGCGAGCGTGCCGATAGCTCTGCACCTGGATCACGGAAAAGAGTTTGCAATTTTAATGAAGGCCGTAAGGTATGGCTTTACATCGATAATGTTTGACGGTTCAAAGTATCCTTTTGAGGAAAACATAGAGAGGACGCGGAGGATAGTTGACATAGCAAGGTCCGTCGGCGTTTCAGTAGAGGCCGAGCTTGGTAAAATAGTGGGTACGGAGGACAACGTAAGCGTAAACGAACAGGATGCCATGTATACCGATCCGGATGAGGCGGTCAGGTTTGTAAAGGAGACCGGCGTGGATTATCTGGCGGTAGCCATAGGTACTGCACACGGTATGTATCAGGGGACGCCGCACCTGGATTTTGAAAGATTAAAGGAGATAAAATCCCGTCTGGGAATGCCCATTGTTCTGCACGGAGCTTCGGGACTCTCGGAGGAGGATATAAAGAAAGCCGTGAAACTTGGGGTAAACAAGATAAATATAGACACCGACATCAGACAGGCTTTTGCGGCTGCGGTGAGGCAGTTCCTCGACGAAAATACCGAGGAATACGATCCGAGGAAGATCCTTGGACCTGCTAAAAAGGCAATGAAGGATGTAGTGAAGAAAAAAATGATAATGTTCGGTTCGGACAACAGAGCCAAGGAGGTTTTATCATAGATGGAACTATTTATTGATACTGCAAATCTGGATGAAATAAAGAAGGCGGCCGCAATGGGCATAATCTCGGGCGTGACGACCAACCCTTCCCTTGCCGCCAAAGAAGGAAAGAGAGATATCAAGGACCTTATAGCCGAGATCGCGTCCATAGTGGACGGACCCATCAGCGCCGAGGTAATCAGCACTGAGAGCGAAGGTATGATCAGAGAGGGCAGAGAGCTTTCCAAGATACATCCCAATATAGTGGTAAAGATACCGATGACCGAGGAAGGGTTAAAGGCGGTAAAGGTACTGTCTGCGGAAGGCATAGATACCAATATGACGCTTATATTTTCTGCAAATCAGGCGATTTTAGCCGCAAACGCCGGTGCTACATATGCCAGCCCATTTGTCGGCAGGCTGGATGATATAGATTTTGACGGGATGCAGCTGATAAGTGATATTATGGAGATATATAATATATACGGTATAGAAACTAAGGTCATAGCCGCAAGCATACGCCATCCGCTGCATGTAACACAGGCGGCCATGGCCGGCGCCGATATTGCTACGGTGCCGTATAAGGTGCTGCTGCAGATGGTAAAGCATCCGCTGACGGATGCGGGCCTGGAGAGATTCTTGAATGACTACAAATCGGTAAAGGCTTGATTTAGCAAAGAATTTGATTGACTTACGGAGGCCAAAATACCGAAAATGGATATCGACCTAGGTACAAAACTCAGGAGTTTGAGAAAATCAAAAAATATGAGCATAGAAAAGCTGGCTGAAAAAGCCGGCCTCTCTATCGGTCTCATTTCGCAGATCGAGAGGAATCTCAACAGTCCCACGGTCTCCACTCTGTATAAAATTGCGGAGGCCCTGGACACTCATATAGGATATTTCTTTGATGACGACAGGCAGGGTGCCGTGGTAAAAAGACATGAGCGGAAGGTCATAAAGCTGCCCATGTCAAACCTTACTTATGAATTGCTGTCTCCCGACATGAATCAAAAAATGGAGTTCCTTCTGGTACGGCTTAGGCCCGGCGAATGCGACAATAAGGAGCAGCTTTCCCACGAGGGAGAGGAATGCGGTCTGGTGCTTAAGGGACGAATGCTTGTAAAATGGGGAGATACGGAGTATACTCTGGAAGAGGGAGACAGTATCTATTTTGACAGCGATGTGCCGCACAGATATTTTAATATCGGCGACACGGAATGCGTTTCCGTATGGACGATGACTCCGCCCAGTTTTTGATTAGAGCCCATATCAACATATTTTCTCGTTTCCCGGTCTCTTATTTTTTTACCTTTGTGTATCCGCCGCTTACGGCGTACCTATATATTTCTTGGAATGGGCCTTATTATACCTTGATCATCTGACTTTGTGTACTTATTTATGTATAGATTTGCTGATTAATGGAAATAAGTTATATTAGTTAAATTATATGGAGGTGTAAAATGACTTCGGAAGATCTAAATAATAAAACTCTAGTTGAGCTCCGCGGTATTGCGAGGGATGTGGGTATTAAGAATATAACCAGGTACAGGAAAGATGAACTTATTAAATTGATTTCAGCTTCTGATTCCGAACAAGTTAAAGCCCATTCTGATAATTCCAATCCAGCAGATAATAATTTTAAAAATGAAGAGGTTAGCGGTATGATAGATACACAAAATATGCAGCACGAAAGTATAGACGTAAGCGAATTTGAGTTTCATGGCAAGACCGACTTTGAGAAGGCCGTCGGCGAAGGTATATTGGACGTAATGTCGGATGGATACGGCTTTTTGAGGGCGGATAATTATCTACAGGGGCCGAAGGATATTTATATATCGCAGTCCCAGATAAGAAGGTTCAATTTAAAGGAGGGCGACAAGGTCTCCGGGACTATAAGGCTGCCTAGGGAAGGGGAAAAATATGCGGCCATGCTCTATGTCAAGTCGGTAAATGACTGTGATCCCGAGGAGGCACGGAAACGTAAGTCCTTTGACGACCTTACGCCTATTTATCCCGATGAGAGGATAAAGTTAGAGACCCATTCCAAGGACCTTTCTACGCGGCTTATCGATCTCATTGCCCCCATAGGCAAGGGACAGAGGGGAATGATCGTATCTCCGCCTAAAGCGGGCAAGACCACACTTCTAAAGAAGATAGCCAACTCGATCGCTGCCAATCACACGGAGTGTTATCTCATAGTACTTTTGATCGACGAACGCCCCGAGGAGGTTACGGATATGAAACGCTCCATAAAGGGCGAGGTCGTATATTCCACCTTTGACGAGCTTCCCGAGCATCATACCAAGGTGGCCGAGATGGTTCTGGAAAGGGCCAAGAGACTGGTCGAACACAAGAAGGATGTGGTAATACTCTTAGATAGTATAACCCGGCTTGCAAGGGCGTATAACTTGGTGACTCCTCCGTCCGGAAGGACTCTGTCGGGAGGCATCGACCCGTCGGCGCTGCATCCGCCCAAGAGATTTTTCGGAGCCGCGAGGAACATAGAGGAGGGCGGCAGCCTCACGATAATAGCGACTACGCTGATCGAGACCGGCAGCCGTATGGACGACGTGATCTTTGAGGAATTTAAAGGGACGGGCAATATGGAGATCCATCTGGACAGGAAACTTTCCGAGATGAGGATATTCCCGGCCGTCGATATTTATAAATCGGGGACGAGAAAGGAAGAGCTTCTGCTCAACAAGGACGAGCTTGACGCCGTATACTATATAAGGAGGGCCTTGAATTCCGCGCCGACGTCAGAGGTGGCGGAGACTGTCATAAGTATGCTTTTGAATACCGAGACTAATGATGATTTTATAAGCGGACTTAAAAATGTTATGTTAAAACAGGAGGTTTAGTCAATGAAAAGAGTTTTTTCCGGGGTACAGCCCACCGGCGACATTCACTTGGGCAACTATGTGGGGGCAATGAAGCAGTTTGTTGGGCTACAGGAGGAGCACGAGTGTTTTTACTGTATAGTCGATCTGCATGCACTTACGATCCCGCAGGATCCTGACACACTGCGGGAGACAAGCTACAAGCTGGCCGCTATCTATTTGGCTATTGGCCTCGATCCGAAAAAATCCGCGCTTTTTATACAGTCGCAGGTCAGCGCCCACGCCGAGCTGGGCTGGCTGCTGGCATGCATATCATATTTCGGGGAACTTTCACGCATGACCCAGTTCAAGGATAAGAGCAGGGGAAAAGAGAATGTTTCTTCGGGACTTTTTATGTATCCGGTGCTTATGGCTTCGGATATCCTGCTCTATCAGACGGATTATGTGCCGGTGGGAGACGACCAGGAGCAGCATCTGGAACTTGCCCGTACTCTGGCTTCGAGATTCAACAACCGTTTCGGCGAAGCGTTTGTTATGCCGCAGGCGATAATACCGAAGGAAGGCGCGAGGATAATGTCGCTTGCCGATCCCGATAAGAAGATGAGTAAGAGCGACGAGGACGGCAGCGGCAGGATAAATCTTCTGGACAGCCCCGATGCGGTGAAGAAAAAGATAATGAAGGCTACCACCGATTCTGAATCGGTCATAAGATACGATGAAAAAGAAAAGCCGGGTGTGAGTAACCTTTTGAATATATACAGCGTCATGGGAAACATTTCCGTGCCCGACGTGGTGAAGAAATATGAGGGCTGCGGATACGGAGCGTTTAAGAAGGACCTCGTGGATGTGATAAACGGCAGACTCAAGACCATCCAGGACAGGTATTATGGTTTTTCCGAGGAACAGCTGAAGAGCATCCTCAAGGAAGGACGGGAGAAGGCTGAGGATGCCTCGCAAAAGACGCTGAGGGACGTGAAGCAGAAAATGGGCCTGGCCATTTTCTAACTATGTGAGATAGCACGGAGAATATAAAAAAGAAATGCCTCTGAAATAGTGTTATTACAAAATAACAACAAAGATCAGAGGCATTTCTTTTATAGTAAAGGAGAGGAGCCTTTACATAAACCCTGCTGTCAATTGATCGTCCACTTGAGCAAATGGTTTTTTAGCTTTTCAAAGAACTGCATTACTATTATCAGCACGATGACCATAAATATAAAACCGCTCCAGGTATGATCGTACAGGCCGAATTCGGAGTATTTTTTCACGTAGTAACCCATTCCATACCGCGCGCCGTACATCTCTGCGTAAACCAGCATCACAAAGGAATTTCGGACGGAATTTATGAAACCTGCCAAGATGGATGGACTGGCCGCCGGCAGGATGACCTTCGTCATTTTTTTAATGCCGTGAAGCTCCAGGGTGGCAGCTTTGTCCAGATAGCGTTTGTCAATGGTCATGATGCCGGTTATTGTGGAAAAGAGAGTCGACCAGACGCAGCTGTAAACGATCAGGATCACCGAGGCCACCCAAAAATTAGGCGCAAGAAGCAATACAAAGGGAGAGAGCAATATGGACGGTACCACGCTAAAGGCATAGATCACCGGATAAAGCACATCTCTCAGCCGCTTGTTCCTGCCGAGGAACGTACCGATAGTCAATGCTATTATCAAGGAAATTATTATGGACGGCACCAATAACTTGAAAGAAGACGCCATGTTCAGCAGCATGATTCCCTTGTCTTGGGAAAAGGCATCCAAGATCGCCTCTATGCGGGGAAACAGATATGGATTGGCCCATCCGCTTTCCGTAGCGCAAATATACAGCAATGCCAGTCCAAGATAGATACAGGCGGTGATCCAATATTTTTTAATAAAAGCCCTTACCTTATTCATTTGATCCACCTCGTATAATGTCTTAAAGCAGCCGGCCGTTCAAATCTGTTTCTGCATTAAAGGTCGTTTTCTTTATAAAACGCCTCAATGTTTTTGTAAAACTCAGGATTTTCGCTGCCGTACTCCGAAGCGGCTTCATTCATTGCCTCTTCGTATAATTTTGTATTGATATGGCCGCTGATATCGATATTTTTAGCATTTTTATCTAAGAAACCCGTAGCGTCCAGGATGCCCCATGCACGTACAACGGAATTGCGCAGAGGGTCCACATGGATGACATAATGTTTATTCAGCATATATGCCGCGACATATTCCTTGTCGGCGCCGATCTTTTTGGCATGAAGATCTACCGATTCGTCCCTATGGGCCTCATAATAATTCTGAGCACGGATAAGGGCCTTTAAGATGTGCTTTATAGTGATGGGATTATCATTCACAAATTTTGTAGTAGCCTCCATGCGGCAGCAGGAATAGTTAGGCATGATATCGCTCTGATAGCACATGATATCCACATCGTCCATATGCTCTACGGCATAATTCTTTTCCGTACCCATGAGGGCGTAGTCTACCTCGCCGCGCACGACGGCAGCCAGGGCATCGTCATAATTAGTATATGTGACCCAATCCACCGCCTTTAGAGGATCATCATATCCCAGATCCATAACGGCGCCGGTCAGGGCGAAGTAGCTGGGGTTGCAGGCAAACTTCTTGCCGATAAGATCCTGCGGGCCGTTCCACTTAGTGCCTTTGCGCGCAATGATCGGCATACAGCCGGTGACCATATGCCCGCCGAAAATGGTCAGATCCACGCCGGAGGCAATCTGCTGCAGGGGATTGCTGGTTCCCGAATTGGAGGCTATATCCACTTTGCCGGTTGAAAGAAGCGTCATAGCGTCGGCATTGGACGTGGCCGGAACTTCTTCTATTTTTATGCCTTCGTCCTCAAAATAGCCCATCTTGTCCGCAATCGTCAGGAGAACGTTTCCGCTCGTTCCACAGTTCCACCTGACGACGCTGGTCTCCGGCACATCTTTTCCGGCGCTTTGCTTGTCGGATGTTTTAGACGGAGTTTGACCGGCATTGTTGTTGCCGCATCCTACTAAACTAAGTGCCATAATTAAAGCTAAAATTACGCAAAACGTTTTCTTCATAATGGCTTCATCCCTTTCGCTGTTTTTAATTGACCTGATAGCTATAAACAAAACCTGTGTGTTTGATGGATCACTTAAGAAATACGGGATACCACGTCGTTATTAATTTGGAGTATCAATTCATTGCGTCTGCGCAGCACTTCAGGGTCCTTAAATTGATTCTCACGCGTCGGCCTTTTTTCTTCGGAGATGTGGTCTTCATATATTACGGTGCTGGGAGATTGTCCCAAGACGACGATCCGATTGGCCAAAAGTATGGCCTCGTCCACATCATGAGTGACGAAAAATACAGTCTTCTTTGACGTCTGTTTTGACCAAAGTTCCAATACCAGGTCCTGCAGCCTGGCCCGCGTGATTGCATCGAGAGCGCCGAACGGCTCGTCCATCAGAAGGATTGAGGGGTCCATGCTGAACGCCTGGGCGATGGCACACCGCTGGTTCATTCCGCCGGACAGTTCTTTAGGCAGTTTAATATAGACCGAGCTATCCAGACCCACGTCTTTAAGCTTATCGACCGCCAGTTGTTTAAGCTCTTTTTTCTTACGCTGAGGAAATCGCTGCTGCAGAGCCAGCATTATATTATCTCCTGCAGTCATCCAAGGGAATAAGCTGTAATCCTGGAATACGACGCCCCTATCCAAGCTGGGCCCTTTTATGGGCTGATCATTCAGCAATATCTCACCTGCCGTCGGGGTCTCCAGACCCATCAGTAAACGCAAAAAAGTGCTTTTGCCACAGCCTGATTGCCCTAGGAGGCAGACAAACTCACCGGCATATACTTCCATATTGATGTCTTTTAGGATCAATCGGTCATTGTCATAGGAGAAAGAAAGATTCTTGATTGATATTCCCTGCAACATTATCACTTCTTTCGATACGGGGGCTTCGTGCCGGATACGGCTCATTTGCCAATATCATAGCTATCTCGTATTATTGTTACGCCATTAACAATAATAACATCATTAACAATAATAACATCATATGTTATTAAATTGCCAATAGGCTTTTTTTATTGAGTTTTCCATAGCTATTATTATTTTTAATAAGCATAAATTTCCATGTATACCTCATATACTATCCGGACATTTTCTGACGGCTTGCACCGTCCATGCTTTTATGCTATAATTATTTGGTTAAAGTAGAGATTTAAGCGAGGTGATACAGATGAGGGAAGGAATTCATCCGAAATTCTACGAAGATGCGGTAGTGAAGTGCGCATGCGGCAATACTTTTGTGACCGGTTCCACCAAGAAGGAGATCCATGTGGAAATCTGTTCAAAGTGCCATCCTTTGTATACCGGACAGCAAAAGCTTATAGACAGCGGCGGAAGGATAGACAGATTCAACAAGAGATACGGCATAAAGAATAATGATGAAAAGTAATAGCAGAGGTTGAGAAAATCATCTCCGTTCCATCGGAGTGATGTCGGCAGATCCGGCGTGCAAAAATGCCGGAGACATATCGGAGGTGATATATATGCGGAAGACGCTGATCGGCGGCCAGGCCGTCATTGAGGGCGTTATGATGCGGGGCAGGACCAATGTGGCCATTGCCGTACGAAATAAAGATGGGATAAGCATAGACAGAAAAGGGATAACTGCCTTTTCAGACAGGCATCCCGTTTTTAAATTGCCTTTTCTGAGGGGAATGGTATCCCTGATCGAGTCGCTGGTCATGGGAATAAATGCGATTACCTATTCGGCGGATGTGGCGGGCGAGGATATAGAAGAGGAACCCACCGCTTTTGATAGATTTCTGGAGAAGAGACTCGGCGAAAAGCTCGATAATTTTGTCATGGGCTTTTCGCTTGTTATTTCTCTCGGCCTGGCCGTTTTGCTGTTCTTCATTCTTCCCACATGGACGGCCAATCTGGCAAAGGAGTTTACCCAATCGGGATTTCTCCTCAATCTTATAGAAGGCGTCATAAGGGTCACTGTTTTTCTGCTGTATCTTGTGGCGATCTCAAATATGCAGGATATCAGGAGGGTATTTGAATACCACGGCGCAGAGCATAAGACCATACACTGCTATGAGCATGAAGAGGAGCTCACGCCCGAAAACGCAAGAAAATATTCCACCCTGCATCCACGCTGCGGAACCAATTTTATGTTTTTGGTCATGGTGGTAAGCATACTTCTTTTCTCGTTATTCAGCTGGCCTAATTTGTTGACCAGAGTCGTTCTGAGGATCGTCCTTTTACCCGTCGTAGCGGGTATATCTTACGAACTCATAAGATGGGCAGGCAGAAGCAACAGCGCCCTTGCAAGGATCGTGGCATATCCGGGCATGATGCTGCAGAAGCTTACCACGCGGGAGCCGGACGATTCGCAGCTGGCCGTTGCCATTGCTTCGCTTGAGGCTATACTGGAAATCGAGGGCGACGATGACATTATACCGTGAGGCTTTGAAAGAAGGGACGGAGCGGCTTGAGGCTGCCGGGATAGACACGGCCAGGCTGGACGCCGAGGTGCTTCTGTCCTGCGCCTGCGGCATCAACAGGGCCAAGCTGCTGTCCCGCCTCAATGAGGTTCTTCCCGAAAAACGGTATGGATCGTACTGCAAATATCTGGGCATGAGAGAAAATAGATATCCCATAAGCTATATAACGGGTCACAGGGAGTTCATGGGATTGGATTTTGCGGTAAGCGAAGGAGTGCTAATACCCCGGCCGGAGACGGAGCTGCTCGTGGAGACCGTCATGGGCATGCTTCCCCAAAACGCCGCAGTCATTGACCTATGTACGGGTTCAGGGGCGATCGCCGTTTCCCTGGCCCATTATTTATATGATGCGCATATATATGCTTTGGACATATCGGATGCCGCTTGCAGCACGGCCAAGCGCAATGCGGAAAGGCTGCACGTGGCGGACAGGGTGAAGGTGCTGCACGGCGATCTCTATCAGCCTCTGCCTGCCGGTATTGCGGCCGACGCTGTCGTAAGCAATCCGCCGTACATAAGGAGCGGAGATATGGCCGGCCTGATGTCTGAGGTATCGTATGAACCGGCTGAGGCCTTGGACGGAGGAGGCAGCGGCATAGAGTTCTATGAGCGCATTATAGAAGAGGCGCCGCAGCATCTCAGGGATAACGGGATACTGGCGCTCGAAATAGGATATGATGAGGCCGATGAAGTGGCCTCAATGATGGACCGTGATTATAAGGATATACGGGTAATAAAGGATATGGCCGGCTTAGACAGGGTGGCCGTAGGCCGGATGCGGGCCCGAGACTGATCGTAAGATCGGCGCCGGGCCTTTTTCTATGCCTTCCATACCGCTTGATCCTGATCGAAAGCCGACTGCGGACTTAAGAAGAGTAGAGCTTGACCGCCTTGTTGTACTCTGCTACGATGTTTTGCAGTATATCCATATGTTTAAAGTCATTAGGATATAAAATGTTGATCTCCCTGGTCATGCTGAGGTTTTCAATGGGAAGCACGGTGATCTTCCCTTTCTTGACTTCGTCCATACATGCGCTTTTTGCCAGTATGGAAACCCCAATGTCACGTCTTATGAGGTCCTTGATAGTCGCTATATTATCCACTTCCAGGATGATATTGAAGTCATCAAGGGATATGTTGCGGCTCTCCAAATGCGATATAAAAAGATTCATTGTTCCCGATGACGGCCGGCGCAGGATCAGCGGCTGTTTCTTCAGCTCGTTTATCGTTACCATACTCTTCTTTGCCAGCGGGTGATTATTGGAGACGACCAGCATCAAAGAGTCGGTATCAAGCAAGATGGAGTTTATGCTGTCGTCCTCTATGTTACCTTCCACAACGGCTAGGTCCACCTCATAGTTTTTGAGCATATTATAAAGATTATTTATAGTATCAGTAATGATCGTTATGCTTGTGCCTGGATTTTTGGCGCTGTATTTAGCCAGCACCTCCGCCACGGCATTGCTTTCTGCGGTATGGGTCACGCCTACGGTGAGACTGCTCTTGTGAAGCTGTGCGTCGAGGATATTCTGCTGCATCCGCTTATACAGGGCAATGCTTCTCCGGGCGTATTGGATCACTATATTCCCCTCATTCGTCGGCTTTATGTCACGCCCCACGCGATTGAATATCTTTACGCTGAGCTCCTTTTCCAATTGTTTTATATGCTGAGTCACGGCCGGCTGCGTCAGGGAAAGATGTTCCGCCGCCCGGGTATAGCTGTTGAATTCGACCACCGCAAGCAGTGTGTAAAGCTTTTGGTCGATCATTGACTACACCTCCTATCATAAGTATATTTTATGGTATGCTAAAAAAAAATAAATTTACTTTATAAAAGTTATGACTATAATATTACCATAAGACGAATGAATTAGCAAAACTAAGAACTCTGATCAAATGCATTATAACCTTTTTTATTATGTACATATGAGTTATGTAATTGTTTTGCTTGGGAGGGATGAATCTATGGCCAGTCTTTTAAATCAAACAAACGATACGACAATAATACTTTTATCTTTATCATTGATCCTTATTGCCGGTTTTTTACTGACGCGCATCACAAAACTTGCGAAACTGCCCAATGTGACCGGCTATATCATAGCGGGTATTTTGATCGGCCCGTATGCGCTCAACCTGATTCCTCGGGGTATGGTTCAGGGCATGGGGTTTATCAACGATATTGCTTTGTCGTTTATTGCCTTCGACGTGGGACGCTTTTTCAAAAAGGAAGTCTTTAAGGAAACGGGGACGGGCATCATTTTGATAACCCTGTTGGAGTCGTTGGTGCCGGGCGTATTGATCACTTTATCCATAAGATCCATATTTCATTTAGACTGGAATTTCTGCCTGCTTTTAGGTGCGATAGCCACGGCGACGGCACCGGCAAGCACTATGGTCACCATACGGCAGTATCATGCCCGCGGGGATTTTGTGAATATTTTACTGCAGATAGTGGCCTTTGACGACGCCGTTTGCCTTATTGCGTTCAGCGCGGTCGCCGCCGTAATAAATGCGGGCGGCGGAGCCGGCGTTTCCGCTCGCGAGCTGGTTTTGCCCATTATATATAATATCGGGGCATTGATATTGGGCTTTGCAGGCGGAGTGCTGCTGAGCAAATTGATGACCCCTCAGCGGAGTGAGGATAACAGGCTTATACTGACGATCTCTCTGCTGCTCGGCATCGCGGGCCTGTGTGCCGCCGCGGACGTTTCTCCGCTTCTGGCATGCATGGTTTTGGGCGCCGCATATATTAATTTGACGGATGACTGTGAGCTCTATAAGCAGGTGAATAAATTCACCCCGCCTATTTTATCAATGTTTTTTGTGGTATCGGGGATGAGCCTGGACATAGGCTCCTTTAAAACAGCCGGGGCGATAGGAGTGGTTTATTTTATAGTCCGCATTGCGGGCAAATACCTGGGAGCATATTTGGGCTGCGCGTGGGCCAAGACAACGGATAAGGTGCGCGACTACCTTGGCCTGGCCCTGATCCCACAGGCCGGCGTTGCCATCGGCCTGGCCTTTTTGGGGAGAAGAATGCTGCCTGCCGCTACGGGAAATATGCTGCTTACGATCATACTCTCCTCGTCGGTGCTGTATGAGCTGATAGGGCCGGTATGCGCCAAGATCGCCCTGATACGTTCCGGTTCAATTGAAAAGCAGAAGCCGGAGGATGAGGGAATAAAAATAAGCAGCCGGGTGTAATCAAATCCATGAAAATGCCGAGGCGTTTTATGGTATACTAAAAGACACATGGGGTGTTTTCATGCCAAAAGGATACTGAATCAAAAATACACAGGAGCGTTTAAGCAACATGTGGTGGAGACTATGTATCAAGCGAGGGTAAGTTGTAAAGAGACAGCCCGGCGATTTGGCGTTGGCAACGCAAGTAGCATATCGCACACTGGGAGCGCATCTATCTGGAAGAAGATCCGGAAGGATTGTACATAGAACGGTACGGACGCTCCAGCACAGCGGGCGGCTTGTAGAAAGTACGTAAACCAAAGTTTGACAAAAAGGTCGAGGGAGATTTAATTGCAGAAAATCAGCGTCTGTGTGCAAAGAATACGTACCTAAAGACTTGTAAGCCTTGGTTTTGGAAGACGAGCGACACCAGCGCAAAAAGCGCAGGTGATTCAAAAGCTAAGGCAAGAATTTTCGTTGACATTATTGCTCTCTATCGCTCAAATCCCGCGTGCGACTTATTACTACCATACCAAACGGCAAGCAGAACCAGACAAATACAGCGAGATCAAGGACCAGATTTCGGCAATCTACCACGAGCACAAAGGGCGGTACGGCTACCGTCGCATCACGGCGGAGCTGCATGACCGGGGCTTTTGTATCAATCACAAGACAGTGCAGCGGCTGATGAAGGAGCTGGGACTGATCTGCCGGGTGCGAATTAAGAAGTACAAGTCCTACAAGGGTGAGGTCGGCAAGATTGCCACCAATCTACTGGAACGGAACTTTGAAGCAGCAAAGCCGAATCAAAAGTGGGTGACAGATGTGACGGAGTTTTGCCTGTTTGGCCAGAAACTTTACCTGTCTCCGATTCTCGACCTGTGTAGCAGGGATATTGTCAGCTACACCATNNCCTTGGTTTTGGAAGACGAGCGAAGCCAAACCAGAAATGGGTAACAGACGTCATGGAATTCAATTTGTTCGGGCAAAAGCTCTATCTGTCGCCTATCCTTGATCTTTGCAGCAGGGCATAGTGAGTTATTTGATCTCAGACAAGCCGATACTTTCAATGGTGGCGGAAATGCTTGACAAAACTTTTGTGAAAATACCTAATGGGATGAACCTGATCTCCAATCTGACCAAGGCTGGCAGTACAACACAAACAATACAAGAGAATGCTGAAAGGAAAAAGGAATTCGGCAGAGCACGAGCCGCAATGGAAACTGTTTAGACAATGCTGTGATCGAAAACTTTTTTGGACTGCTCAAGAGCGAACTGCTTTACTTGCAGGATTTTGAATCTATGGAGCATTTTAAAAAGGAACTCGTTGACTATCTCGACTATCACAACAACCGATGTGGGAAGGCTAAGCTAAAGGGCTTACCGCCTGTAATTCACAGATAACAAGCCCTTTCTACTGCTTAACTAATTTATTTGTCTAACTTTTTGGGATCATTTCATTTTGGCCTCGGCATTTTTAATTTATTTTATTGATCTCATCATGCCTTCTTGGCACATATTGATATCCTTGAATTGTGACAAGTTCCGGGTTTTATAATGTGCAGGTCCTTTTGCTTATTCATGAAATTCACATAGGTTGTCATGGTTGTTTTCAACTTTAAAGGACCTGACTAACTTATGGAAGTTATATATTCATCTATCTCTGTTCGAATTAAATTTACTGTAGGACCATATATAATTTGAATGTTATTTCCCCTTACCATTGTGTCATAGGCTCCCGTTTTTTTAAAGGCATCTATATTAACTTTTGATATTTCCTTTACAGTTACCCTCAGCCTTGTCGCGCAATTATCAAGATCATCTATATTATTTTTTCCGCCTAAGGCAGTAATAATATCTTTAGCCTGACCATTCTGATATGAAGATTTGATATTCATTTCCTCATCTTCATCGTCATTTTCTCTACCGGGTGTCTTAGCATTTAACTTTACAATTAAGAATTTATATATAAAGTATGTCGCTATTGCAAATGGTATACCTAAAACTATTATCCATATGTATCCTGTCTTGCTATTGCCTTGCATTACCCCAAATAGTAGGAATTCTATGAGGCCTGCAGAAAATGTAGAGCCAATAGTAGTACCAACAATAGAAGTAGCTAAAAATGCTAATGCAAATAATAATGCTTCCACTACAAATAATAACGGATTGGCAAATAACAAAGTAAATGATAATGGCTCCGTTACTCCCGTAATAAAACATGTTAATGCCATTGATAATATAAAACCAGAATTCTTTTTACGTTTTTTCTTATCGGAGATTGAGTGGTACATTGCCAGACATATAGCCGGTAGCGTGAATAGCATATGAATATAACGACCACTATTATATAATGCAATATTTTTGAAGAAGTGAGTTGTATTAGGATCAGCTAATTGAGCCAAAAATATGTTCTGCCACCCTTGAACTATTTGGCCAGCTACAGTCGCTGTACCTCCGGCAGCAGTTGTCCAAAATGGCAGATAGAATACATGATGTAATCCAAAAATATATAACGTTCTCAATACAAGTCCGTATAGGAAACCTCCAAAAACCCCCATATGCGAAACAAAGCTCCCAAAAGCTTCAATTGCATACCCTATAGTAGGCCATATAAAGAACATAATAACGCCAAAAATTCCACCTACCGCAGCTGTAATTATTGGTACACTACGACTCCCACCAAAAAAGGCCAAAAATTCCGGTAGTTTTAAGTGACAGAATTTGTTATGCACCCAAGCTGTATATATACCAGCAAGTACACCTCCGAATACGCCCATTTGAAGAGTCATTATTCCAAATTGTGATCCTTGACCGACAGATCTTGGGTCTATATCTGCTCCAGGTAATTGATTTGTGATTGAAAGTAATGCATTAATTGTAGTAATTAATACGAAGTATCCAACAACTGCGGCAAGACCAGCAGTACCCTTATCTGTTTTCGCTAATCCTACGGCTATACCTACGGCGAATATAAGTGGTAAGGCATTAAAAATACTATTTCCTATTGCAAATAAAATTTTAAGAAACGCCTGTAGTGCTGGTGAAGCAAGTATAGGGTAGGCTTCTATAACAGCAGCATTTGTTAATGCTGAAGCAATACCCAAGAACAGTCCAGCTACAGGTAATATTGCTATTGGCAACATAATAGCTTTGCCTAGTTTTTGAACTAATTCAAATGCATGATTACCTAATTTATTGCTTTTGCCATCCATAATAACCCTCCTTAACGATAATTAACATAAATAGTTGGCTATTTTCTATTTCATCATTAATGAATATTTTATAATCACCCCTCATATTAAAAATTTATTAAGAAATTCTTAAATCACCTCCTTAATATTTGAATAACATAAATATGGTGGATATTCTAGTATCTATTCACCCATATGGGGGATGACCATGCAACAGAACCATCACTTTGATAAACTTTTATTAAATAGAAAGAGCTTTCGTTAAACCTTAATTTGAACTTTTTATCAAATATATAAGACATTTGGGTTTTTGCTTTTGAAATTCTTACCTTATATGCATTGTGATAAAAAGGATCACTGCGATAAAATTCATTTAGTCCGTATACCTCTTTAGCTAATTTCTTTGATTCATCTAATAACACTATGACATCTGCGCTTTCTAATAATTCATTTACCGTTTTTATATATTGCTGACCATCAACCTCAATAACAATATCTGAATTTATGGGTGCTTCTATTTCAAACACGAATCCCTCGGTGCTTAATGAAGATTGCCCCATCCATTTGCCTGTTTGAGAAGCTGGTTTAGTAGTTAGTTTAAAGGTGCAATATGAACTGTCTATCAGATTTAAACTTTGACCGAATGAAGACCAGCATTTTTCAATGGACTTTATGAATCCGTTTGTTCTAAGGGACCCATTCCAGATTCTTTCTTGTGTGTCAGGGTAAGTGTTTAAATCAGGTCCCCAACCAAATTCCAATTTAAATTTAAACTTCACTATTGCATCAAATGGTTTTTCAACCCATTTCTCAGCATAATTATATGTAAAATGTGGTTTTCCGTTTTTATATATTACTATACGGTCAATTGAATCTTGCGTTTCTACTTTTATATGGTGGGTCAGAATTTTATCGGTAGTCTTAAATTCACTGCCCATAATGTTTCCATTAATTTCATAAAGTAATTTAACTCTTCCACTTGTCATTCCATATACACGGCGTCTATTCAATGCATACCATATTTCTTCTTTACTTGTATCCCTAGATAATATACCGGCAAATCCGTGTCCGTATTGTGCAGGAACAATGTGATTGTCACCTGATGCTATAATTCCGACTTTATTACCGCATATCAGACCATCAAAGACCGACGTACCTCCACTCCTTGGCCCCATATGGATATGACGCGCCATTGGTAAATCGGTATCAGCGCTTTCAGAGCTTCCATGGGAAGAATATATTTCGGCCAATGGTGAAAATTCATCAATTTGTGTTGCCCAATTTTTGCCACGATGTGACAGGCTATATGCTAAATGATGAGGTATAGTTATGACTGAATATCCTGACAATTCTTTGTACAATTCAATATATCTCATTGGATTTACTATTGGGCCAATATCTTTAAAAAATACATTATGATCTCCGTCTAATCCTGCACCTTGCCACTCATAACCTAAAAATACCGGGAACTCAGGATGGCATTTATTCTTTTCTATAACAAACTTATTAATTATATTCCAATCTTCTTGGATCTTATCTATGGATAGGATATCTTCCACAGGCATTCCATTTATATTACGTATGTAATACGGATAATAAGCAATTGCCCAAAAATCCAACATTTCTCTGGCCTGTTGATACCATTCATCAAGATATTCTATTTGATCGTGATGAATATTGGAATGTAAATCTGAAAACAAACATATATAATTCATGTTATATATTCTCCATTCAGACTCTTATATAAATGTTTTTATACGTCTTATACCTTGCAGTATTTAATAAAATAAACTTCGTTCTTCTTTATAACCATTAATTGCATCATAGAATCTCTGAGTAGTAATGTGAGGTCTAGTAATGGCATTTCCGACAACTACACTATATGCTCCATAATATAGGGCAATAACAGCATCTTCAGGGGTATTTATCTTACTTTCCATTATTACTTTTGCTTTATCTGTGCATATGTTTACTAATTTACACAACAACTCAAAATCAGGTTTTGACGATGGTTTATGGGCTTTATCAAAACGGCTTAGAGTTGGTGCTACCATATCAGCTCCTTTTTCTATTGCAATGATTGCGTCCTCCACATTTCGTATATCCGCCAAAATGGGGGTATCAGGGAATTCTTGTTTAATCTCACTAATTATTTCATATGCATAACGATTTTCATTGACCAATCTATTTGTAGCATCAACAGCTATAATATCAGCTCCAGCTTGAATACATGCTCGCACATATTCCATACCTGGAGTAATAAACACATCGGTTTTGTCACTAAAAACCTTCCACAGTCCTATGATGGGCACGTGACATTGTGCCTTTATCTTTTTTATATCTTTTGGGGTATTTAATCTTAATCCTATTGCTCCACCCCAAACTGCTGCTTTTGCCATCAACAAAGTAATATCTTCACTATAATGGGGATCACTTTCCTTTGCTTGGCATGATACTATTAATCCTCTTTCAAGTTTTTTTATTACTTCTTCCTTTTTGTTCAAACTTATTACCTCCTATAGTTATAGTTTGGAGAAATCTCAAAAAGAATATTGTATTGTTTTATTAAAAAACGTTTTCAAAGTTACTTCTTAACTCAAATAGCAAAAAAATATTATAGTGGCGTTATTTGACTATAGAAATAATATTTGTACAATAAATCTATAAGTAGGTAAAAATGTTTTTGCTTACCGTATTGCTTGGATTTTATTCAACTATTATCCATCAAATATTATATAGAGATCCGCTCCTAAATACATTATAAATAAATCTTTTTAAATGTCAATACATTTATTACATTTGTATTTACTTTTTAATCAAATAACATGCTAAAGATCTACAAATAGTGGCCGTTTATGTCTAATTTTATTTTTATTTATAAATGTCAAAAGTTCTAAATCACTAAATTACCCCGACATGATAGTTTTTATATTGCTTAAATACCAATGGTAGTATGAAATGTATATTTTCAAATATGTATATCTTTATTTTAATTTGTATTTATATTTGAGAAGAATGGACTTTACATTAGATTATACATCTATTATAATTTAAAGGGGTATTTAACAGTTAGAAATTTGGTGAAAATATGGGAGATAAAAACTTAAAAATTCCTAAATATAAAAAGATAAAAGATGATATCTTAAATAATATAGCAATAGGTCATTATAAAAAGAATGATATAATACCTACGGAATTAGAACTTGCTAATAAATATAATGTATCCAGAGTTACTGTGAGAAGGGCTACAGATAGTTTAGTGGCCCAAGGGATACTTTATAGAACTCCAGGTGTTGGTACATTTGTTGCTAAAATACCTACTCAGAAAATAGCTACTCTGAAAAGTTTTACTGAGGAAATGGAAGAACTTGGTTTAAAAGCTACTACAAAAGTGAATACCTTCATGATAAAAAAAGCTGGTTTAGAAATTGCCCGAATATTAGGCATAAACGAAGAAGATATGGTTTATTATATCGAAAGATTTAGATATGCAGATAACGATCTGTATGTTTTTGAAAAGACGTACATGCCCGTGGATAGTAACCCCGGTATCTCGATAAAAATATTAGAAGGATCTAAATATGAATACGTTGAAAAAATTAGAGGGATAAAAATTGATCATAGTTTTCAACAAATTTTTCCAATATTACCAGACGAGACTTTATCAAAACTATTTGGAATAAATGAAGCCACTCCGATTATTAAAATCGCTAATACCACCTATCTAGAGGATAAAAGTGTTTTGGATTTTACAGAGTTGCTGTTAAATTCCCCCCAATATCAACTAACTTATATAAGAAGAAGATAATAATAAAAAAGCTTATATTACATTACCTAACAATACTACCATGAGATTTTTATGATAAAGACGAGGGTTAAGGTACATGTAAACAGAAATCATTAAATTTCAGTATTACGCAGATGAAATTTTTTAAACAACAAAATTTTTTATAAGGAGAAAATGAACATGAGGACTATACTAATATTATTGGACAGTCTTAACAGGAATATGCTTAGAATCTATAATAAGGATAGTAGGGTTATAACACCCAATATAGATAATTTAGCAGACAAGTCTGCGATATTTGATAATCAGTGGGTGGGTTCCGCCCCGTGTATGCCGGCTAGAAGGGATATATTTACGGGACGGCTCAACTTTCTTGAAAGAAACTGGGGTCCTATAGAACCTTTTGATATAAATTTTACCCCGTTGCTTAAAAAACATGGGATATATACACATATGGTGACGGATCATTACCATTATTTTTGCTCGGGAGGAGAAAATTATTGCCAACAGTTTGATACATGGGATTTTGAAAGAGGGCAGGAAAGCGACCCCTGGGTATCGCAAGTGGACCCCCCAAAATTACCTGAGAATTATTATGGAAAGGTAAAAGGGCAGTACGAATTAAATAGAATGAGGTTTAAACATGAAGAGGATTATTCAACACCTAGGGTCTTTATGAAAGCAAGTCAATGGCTTGAGGAAAACAAAGATTCAAATAACTTCTTTCTTATGGTAGAAGCTTTTGATCCTCACGAGCCTTTTGATTGTCCTCAGGAATATCTTGATATATATAATGATAGCTATCAAGGCCCGAGGTTCGATTGGCCTTCGTATGGACCAATAACAGAGCCGTCGGAGGCTGTAGAGCATCTTAGAAAAAGGTATGCAGGAACCTTGACCATGGCTGATAAATGGCTCGGTAAAATAATAGAAGTAATGAACAGATATAACATGTGGGAAGACACTCTATTGATTTTGACCACAGATCATGGGCTGTTGCTGGGAGAACACGGTTTCATGGGGAAAAATGTGATGCATATGTATAACGAGTTGTCTCACCTACCGATGATAATTCATTTGCCCGGAAACAAGCGTGCGGGTGAGCGGATAAATGCTATTACACAGAATATAGATCTTATGCCTACAATATTGGAATATTACAATATTGATATACCCGAAAAGATACATGGGCATTCATTGTGGGGCATTTTAAACGGGATGGGAGAAAAAATAAGAGACACAGCAATATATGGCTGTCATGGTATGGCGGTAAATATAACCGATGGAAATTATACTTATTTCAGGGCTCCAGTTGGTGAAGATAACTACCCATGCTATATATATACAGCTATTCCAACTACCTTGCATGGCTTTTTGGGTACCGATGTAATGGATAGTATTGAGATGGGACGTTTTCTTGGTTTTACTGATTATCCTGTATATAAAATCCCCATGGCATTTAAGGGAAAGAAATATGATAATGTAAGGTATGTATTCGAAAGTCTCAGGTTTATAAGTGACACTCTGCTATTTGATATAGAGAAAGATTACGCACAAAATAATCCTATAAAAGATGCGGGTGCAGAAGAATTGATGATCCAAAAACTTGCAAAGGCTATGAAGGATGCTGATTCACCCGAAGAGCAATTTGAAAGGTTAGGTATTAAAGTTTAAACTAATATACTATAGCGTTAATGCTGTAATATATTTTCATTAAAACAATGATGGTGATATGATGAAACCACTGGGAACAATGATTCTTCCAGTATCTGGCGAATGCAATTTAAACTGTGGATATTGTTACAGGGCCAATAAAAGAAGCGGAAAATTTGGCGTAATGTCTGAGGAGATGTTGGAAGAATTTATAAGGAAGTATATGGGTTATAATTCTGTCAATCCGGCCTTTGGCTGGCAGGGAGGCGAACCGCTGCTTGCTGGTATTGATTATTATGATAAGGTAGTTAAACTACAAAAGGAATACAACCCAGGCAATGCCTTGATATCTAATAATATACAAACAAATGGTACTTTGATAAATAAGGACTGGGCATGTTTCTTTAAGGAAAATAGATTTTTGGTAGGTGTCAGCTTAGATGGGCCCGCTGAATATAATGACTTTGTTAGGACTGATGCTTCAGGCAAACCGACCTTTAAAAGAGTTTTAAATGGTATAAAAGTATTGAAAGAATACGATGTGGATTATAATATACTCTTGGTCATACATAAGTATAACGTGAGACACGCCGTAAAGATTCTCAAGTTTTTTGCAAATAACGGTTTAAAATATATACAGCTCATACCTTGCATTGACTTTTGTGAGAAGACGGGAGATGTTACGAAGTTTTCTATAGAACCCGAGGAATATGCAGGATTTTTGTGTACTTTTTTTGATGAATGGGTAAAGCAGGACGATCCGGGATTTTATATAAACATGATTGATATTATTATGCATTCCTACTTAGGTTTTGTGCCTCCTTATTGCGTGTTCAACAAGGGTTGTGCTGACATTATAACTGTAGACATAAATGGTGATGTCTATCCATGTGACTTTTTTGTTGCAGATAAATGGAAACTGGGCAATATTGCCCATGATACCATTGGAAAAATGTTCACAACTGATGTCTATAGAGAATATATGCGTAAAATGAATGACATACCCGTTGAATGCAGAGATTGCAAATGGTTTTTTGCTTGCCGGGGGGGATGCATGAGATATAATCGATTTTTACCGAGAGGTCAGGCAGGAAATTATCTTTGCAGTGCGTATAAAGAAATATTTCCATATTACTTCGAGGGATTTAATAAAATCATGAATGGAAGAAATTCCAGATTAAAACGATTAATGAGTGGGTTATTATCTTTTTGATTCTCTTAAATGAATAGGTTGTAATTTCTTTTAAACTCACGTATATACTCATGGAAATAATTACTTTCACAATAAGAAGGGATTTAATTTATTGTAACACCTTTTATGAAGTAGGAGATTATTATAAACTGTCTCGCTATCTGGTTTCACTAGCCTAATAGCTATACCAGCAGCCGGGTGTAATCAAATCCATGAAAATGCCGAGGCGTTTTTGACTGGCCTCGGCATTTTCTATCTCATCATATCTTATTCGCACATATCGATATCCTTGAATTGTGACAAGTTCCGGGTTCTATAACGTGCAGGTCCTTCTGCGTATTCATGGAGTCCGCATAGGCTGTCCACGGCTCTACGCAGACGAAGTCCCGGCCCTTTAAGGACCACAGGGTTACATATTTGAATATGCCGTCGAATCCGAGCTCCACATGGAGGCCGGTTTGAGCGCCCGACAGGCGGCAGATGTTATCCTTAAGCTCACGATAGGAAATATTCACCTCGTCGGCATCGTAGTTTATCTTTCCGTCCACAATTCCGCCGGGGATCGTCGAAATGCGCTTTTCAGCGTGGATATCCGCGGAGAAGCGGCTCTTGTCCGATACCTTGAAATAGGGATGAAAGCCAAGACAGAACGGCATGGGCCTATCGTCTTTATTGGCGATCCCGGTATCTATGGCCAGGCCGCCCTTGCCAATGGTATATTTTATCCTAATGTCGAAATGGAATGGATATTCCCCGTATGTATCAGGATCGTCATGGAGCGCTATGGTCATGGACGCGTCGTTCTCATTTGCGGTTATATCTTCTATATCCCATGAATGATCTCGCGCAAACCCATGCTGTTTCATATGATATGTCTTGCCGTCCATCGTATAGGCGCCGTCCGTAAGACCGCCGCATATGGGGAAGAGTATGGGTATGCCGCCCCTGATGTTCTTGGAAGTGTCATAGAGAGTGCCGCCGTCCATATATAATATCTGACTGCCGTCCAAAATCAGGCCGGATACCATTCCGCCCCTCTGTGGGACGACCTGCAGCTGCGAATTTCCATCGGATAAAGTGTGTACGTCGTAGCCCTCAATTATTTTTTTACTGTGGTTATACATATTATCACCTCGGTATTTAGTATACTTCCACGGTATTTATTTTTCAATCTGCCAAGGGTATTGAAGTCAGCCGCAAAATATTATAATATGAAATCTATAAAGCTGCACGGATAGGAAAAACTACTTTATTCATTGGAGGCGTGCGAATGGACGAGATAAAGGAAAAAATAAAGAAGGATATTTATTCCGCTAAGGATGAGCTCTTCGAACTGTCCAAATACATATATGACAATCCCGAGACGGGAGGCCGTGAATACAAGGCGTCCGCCAGATTGGAGGATATGCTGGAAAGGCATGGCTTTACGGTGAAAAGGGGATACCTCGGCCTGGATACGGCGTTCAGGGCGGATTACGGAAGCGGGGACGGCGCGGCTGTAGCCGTAATGGCGGAATATGACGCGCTTCCCGGGTTAGGGCACGGATGCGGACACAACCTCATCTGTACGGCGGCAGCAGGGGCGGCCATCGCCCTGCAGCCGGTCATAGACTGGTCCGGCGGCCTTGTCACGGTGTTCGGCACGCCGGCGGAAGAGACAAACGGGGCCAAAGTGACCATGGCTGACGCAGGCGTCTTTGATCCCTATGACATTGCCATAATGGCCCATCCATCCGATAAATACTGTGTGTATTCCTCGTCTCTGGCGATGGACGCCCTGAGGTTTGAATATTTCGGAAGGGCGGCCCATGCGTCGGCCGCTCCTCAGGAGGGAATAAATGCCCTGGACGCTGTGATAATGTTCTTTAACGGGATAAACGCCTTGAGACAAGGGATGGAAGAGGGTTCGAGGATACACGGAATAATCACCGACGGAGGAAAGGCTCCCAATATCATACCCGAGCATGCGGAGGCGTGTTTCTATGTGAGGGCTTCGACGAGGATCGGCCTGGACGAGCTCAAGGAGAAGGTCTTGAATTGCGCGAAAGGGGCGGAATTGGCTACGGGAGCTACTCTAAAGGTATCCAAATTTGAATTTTCTTTTGACAACATGATCACCAACAGGCATCTTGCCGAGGTCTGCCTGGAGAATTTAAAGCTGCTTGACGTATATGACGTTTCTGGAAACGATGAGAATATGGGCTCGACGGATATGGGCAATGTGTCGCACAGAGTTCCCTCCATGCACATGTACTTCAAGATCACAAATCAGGGTACGCCGGGACACAGTATAGAAATGCGCGATGCGGCCGGTTCCTCCAAGGGCATGAACGGCATGCTGACCGCTGCATGTGTCATGGCGATGACGGCGGCCGACGTCATCACGGACGGCAATCTGAGACGCAGGGTGAGGGATGAATTCAACAGGGCGATGCAGTAGGCGCCAGGCCGAGCCATTCTCGCCTCAGGCCGTAGATAAACTGGCAGACCGTGACAAATCGTGCAAGGCAAGGCGGCAAACCTGCAAATAAAGGAGCATACTTAAACGTATGTGACTGCAATTTAGCGGCTGCGCGAGAATGGCATCGATCTGAGGCGGTTTTCCCGCCTGTTTTTTGTTTTATGGTATAATTAAATTGTAATGACAGGCTTATTTTTAGGGGGAAAATTCATATGTTAAAATTAAAAGAGACGATAGAGGAGATAACGCCGCTGGACGAAGATGCGATGGCGGCCGCAAAGCGCAGGCTGGACAGTCTTACAAAGCCTCAGGGAAGCCTGGGCAGATTGGAAGATATTGCGGTGAGGATAGCAGGCATAACGGGGAAGGGTATTCCCGACATGCCAAAAAAACTGTCGATACTAATGGCTGCCGACCACGGTGTGGTGGAGGAGGGCGTGAGCGCTTTTCCTCAGGAGGTCACCGTGGAGATGATAGACAACTTTATAAGCGGCGGGGCGGCCATGAACGTGCTGTCCAAGCATGTGGGCTGCGATCTGTGGATCGCGGATATAGGGGTAAAGGAGGATATCTCGGATAAAAAGGGCATCTTACATAGGAAGGTGGCCAATGGGACCAGGAATATGGCAAAGGGCCCGGCCATGACGCGGGACGAGGCGGCGGCGGCCATGGAGGTGGGCATATCCCTGGCTGAAGAGGCCGGGGGCAAGGGCTACGGTCTTATGGGCACCGGAGAGATGGGCATAGGCAATACCACGGCCAGCGCAGCCATGGTCTGCACATTTTCCGGCCTGAATCCGTCCGAGGTCGTAGGAGCGGGCACCGGCCTGGATACGCATGGCATGGCGCATAAGGCGGAGGTCATACGCAGGGCGCTGGATGTGAACAGGCCAAACCCGGACGATCCTATGGATGTGCTGTCCAAGGTTGGCGGGCTGGAGATAGCAGGCCTGGCCGGCGTCTTCCTTGGGTGCGCTGCCGCAAAGATCCCCGTGCTGATCGACGGCATCATCTCGGGGGCGGCCGCGCTGACCGCATACCGGTTTGCTCCGCCGGCGGGGCAGTACATGCTGGCGTCGCACCTTTCCGCCGAGAGAGGCCATAGGACAGAGCTGGATTTGATCGGCCTGCAGCCGCTGCTGGAATTTGACATGAGGCTGGGAGAAGGAACGGGAGCGGCGCTGGCTATGGACATAGTGGACGCCTCCATAAAGATAATACGTGAGATGGCTACCTTCGCGGAAGCCGGCGTATCGGAGAGGGGTTAATCCATGAACATAAAACCGCAAAGATTGTGCAAGGGAAGCAGGATAGGGGTCGTCGCCCCGGCTGGACATGCCGAAGAGGATGAGGTAAGAGCGGGCGTGGAGTTTTTCGAAAGCCTGGGGTTTGAGGTGATCCTGGGAGCAAGCGTGAAGGCCGCCCCCCATGGTTACCTGGCTGCCAACGATGAGTTTCGCGCATGGGACATAGAGCGGATGTTTATGGACAGCACGATCGACGGCGTGATAGCGGTGAGGGGCGGGTACGGCTCCACGAGGATAACGGGCATGCTGGACTATGGGAAGATAGAGGCGAATCCCAAGCCGTTTATCGGCTACAGCGATATAACCGCGCTGCTTACCGCCATACAGAGCGTCACCGGGCTCGTCACATTCCACGGGCCAAATCTGACATCCCCCATGAACGACTATACGCTGAGGCATTTTAAGGCGCAGCTCATGGAGGGCGTTGCGGGAGTAATAGATATCCCGGAGGATGCTGCGGCCCGCTGCATGAAGCCGGGCCGGGCCGAAGGCCGTCTGGTCGGCGGCAATCTTTCGCTGATATGCGCCGGACTGGGTACGCCGTATGAGATCGACACGTTCAACCGCATACTCTTTCTGGAGGACGTGAACGAGCAGCCGTATAGGATAGACAGGATGCTGACGCAGCTCAAGTACTCTGGAAAACTGGAAAAGGCCTGCGGCATACTGTTAGGCTCGTTCACGGACTGCGGCGATGTGGAGCCGGTCTTTGACGACGTGCTGAGTCAATTGGAGTCGCCCGTTCTGCAGCTTCCGGTATTCGGCCATGGCGCCGATAAGTTGACGATCCCCGAGGGCATAATGGCCGGGATGGATTCGGAACGGCTTATCCTCGACATAAAAGAGGCTGCGGTAATATAAATTGAGGAGGGGTTTGTATGAGCTTGAACGGTAAAAAGTATGTTATGCTTGTGGAGGAAGATTATAATGATCTGGAAGTCTGGTATCCCGTCATCAGGCTGAGGGAGGAGGGAGCCGGGGTCATGCTGCTGGGCAGGGAGAAGGGCAGGACGTACACCGGAAAGTACGGTCTGAGCGCCGTCAGCGACTGTACTGCGGCCGACATCAGCGCGGACGAAATAGACGGTATTCTGATACCGGGAGGATGGGCTCCCGATATGCTTAGGAGAGACAAGGGCATATTGGATCTGGTGAGCAGGGTAAACAGTCAAGGAAAGCTTGTGGCCGCCATATGCCACGCGGGATCGGTGCTGGTCTCCGCCGGCATACTCAAGGGCAGGAAGATGACCTGTTTCTCTTCCATCATCGACGACGTGGTGAATGCCGGCGCTTCATATTTTGACCGCGAGGTGGTGACGGACGGCAATCTGATCACTTCCAGGACGCCGGACGACCTGCCCGCGTTCATGAGGGAAATAATAAAGAGGGAAAGCAGATAGGTGATGCTATGTGGCAGGCTTTAATCGGGGCAATAAGTAAAAGGGCAATGGAGACCGACGTTGCCAAGTTTGTCGACAAGGGAATAGGGATACTGCTCATCATCATAGCCGCCGCCGTCATAATCAAGGCGGGCAATCTGCTGATAACCCGGTTTGTTTCGGTCAATGGACGCAAAAAGAACCTCGCTATGGAGGAAAGGCGGCTCAAGACCCTGGCCAGTATACTGAGAAGTTTGATCAGATACGTCGTGTACTTTGTGGGGGGCATGACCATACTGGACACATTGGGCGTTCCCATGACGTCCATACTGACCACGGCGGGCATAGGCGGCCTGGCCGTCGGCTTCGGAGCGCAGAACCTGATAAAGGACGTTATCACCGGTTTCTTTATACTGCTGGAGGATCAGATATCGGTGGGAGACTATGTCACCATAGAGGGCATATCGGGTACGGTCGTCGGCATGGGGATGAGGGTCACGACCATACAGGGCGCAGCCGGCGAACTCAACATAATACCCAACGGTTCCATAACCAAGGTCATAAATTACTCCAAGGCGAACAACAAGGCCATAGTCGACGTGGGCATATCCTATGACGCCGATATAGACAGGGCGTCGGAGGTGATGAGGGATACGGGGCTTGCGCTCATGAAGGAAGATCAGGACGTCCTGGCGCAGCCCGAGGTCTTGGGAGTGGTAAGCATGGATGACTCATGCGTCACGCTGCGCATGATGGCCACCGTAAGGCCCACCACTCAATGGGGCATAGAGCGTCAGCTGCGCAAGAGGATAAAGGAGGCCTTCGAGCGGGAGGGCATAAAGGCCCCTTATCCGCGCACGGTGGTCATACGTCGGGAGGCATGAGCCTCTCGGCCGCCTCTATCCTGTGCATACCGCTGGGGTGAGAGTAGGAGAACCATTCTATAAAGGGCGGGGGCGACATATCCGATACGTTTTTTACGGTAAGGTCGGTCTGCAGTTTTATTACGCTGCCCGCATCGCCGGTGAGCGATGCCGAGATCCTGTCGGCCTCGGCCTCCATCGACCGCGAGGCATAGTTGTATATGGGGTTCGATATATACGACGCAAGCAGGAAGAACAGGGTGACGTATGCCCACACATAGGGCGGATAATGGCCGTTAAATGGTATATCCGCCTTTATCAGCATGCGCAGGATCAGCAGGAGTACAAGTACGCCTATGCTGCCTTCGGCCAGGCCCTTTATGATGTGCCCCTGCTTCCAGTGGGCCATCTCGTGGGCTACGACCGCCTCCACCTCGTCTTCGGGATAGTCATTCACGAGGTTATCATACAGGACTATCCTCTTTACCTTGCCGACGCCGGTAAAGTATGCGTTGGCTCTCGTCGTCCGGCGGCTGGCGTCCATGATCAGCACCTGATCTACCGGAATTTCCGCCCTGCCTGCCAATTCCTTCACCATGGTTACGAGCCGGGGGTCTTTTGCGGGCTGGAAACTATTGAACATAGGTTCTACCAGCACAGGCCAGATCAGGCTCTGCAAAACCAGCCAGACCGATATGAAGGCCCATGCCGCTACATGCCACGTATTCGGCCGGCTGTTCATGGCAAAGAACAGCAGCAGCATCCCAATGCCGGTCATGACTATATCCATGGCCGCATTCTTGATATAGTCCGCCCGCCAGGACGCAAAGCTCTGGGTGGAAAAGCCCCAGCTCTTCTGCAGGAAATAGCCGTCGTAGAGACTGAAGGGCAGATCGATAAGGCGCTGCGCTGCCCATAGTATGAGGAAGAACAGTATCAGGCTGAGGGCATAATTGCCCGTAAACCTTTCGCACCATGCGGAAAGGCTTTTTCCAGCTCTTCCCATGACAAACCATAGGAGGAAGACGAGGCTTGCGGCGAAGTTGGCCGCGGAGACGATCCTCTCCGTACGGGCATGGTCCCTGGCCAGGCCGATCTCTTGTTTCGAAAAGTAGTTATATGTATTTTTGCCGGGCTGTCCCGGAAATGCCGCGGACCAAATATACAGGGCAAGAAACGCCGCCGTGGCAGCTATCATAACGTACCAGAGCCAATGAAATCTGTAGGTCATTTTTCATTTTCCCCTCATTTCATTATTTTTTACTCATTTCTTCTATTTTTTTCCTTTTAAGAAGATTATAGTGCTTTGCCGCCATTATTTCAATATCACAGTATTTGGCATGATATTTCACTGTATGATTTTATTATGATATAATAGGGGTTATCATAAAGATGTTGCGGAGGGTAACTCATGAAGAAACGGCTTGGCATATACATATTTGTCCTCTTGATGGTATTCGGCGCGGCTGTGCCGGTAAGGGCGGAAAGCCCGGGAAACTTTGTCCTTGTGCTGGCGAACGGGCTGAGTATGGACGACCTGAAAGACAATGATCTTCCCAATATACAGCGCCTTATGGATATGGGCGGCATGGCGGTCATGAACATCAACGCGCAGGCGCCTAAGAACGAGCCGGGTTCGTTCCTGACCATAGGAGCCGGCATACGGGCATACTCCGATATCCAGACCGGGGAGGGATACAACTCCGGGGAGGCGTATATAAACAGCAAGTCGGGTACGGCGGGGGAGTTTTATAAGATATATACGGGAAGAGAACCGGGCGGCCAGGTGGTGGTACCGGGCATTACGCAGATAGATAAGCTGAATGAAGACATCAAGCCGGGCCTCTTGGGAGAGCTGCTCAAAGATGCCGGCATACCTGTGACGGTGCTGGGCAACAGCGACAGGCCGGATGATATCCACAGGTTCGCTCCGCTGATAGCGATGGATGAAAACGGCGTCGTGCCATTCGGGGATGTCAGCGGCAAAATGAACGTACGGGACGATACATATCCCTTTTTGCTGAAGACCGATTATAAATATCTTGATAAGAAACTGGATGAAGCCCTGAGCAGAGGAGGGCTTACCGTTATAGACCTGGGCGATATGGCCAGAGCCGACGATTTTATGAGCTTTGCGTCCGAGGAGAGGGGCCTTGAGGTCAGGTCCGAGGTACTGAAGGGCATAGACGATTTTGTGGGTACGCTGCTGGACAGGGCGGATGTCTCGAAGGACATGATAGTGTTCGCAAATCCTTACCCGGGGAGGGATTCCATGCTGAAGCAGGAGATGCTCACGCCCGTCATTGCGGCGGGGCAGGGCCTTAAAAGCGGGTATCTCGTTTCGGATACGGCAAAAAGGCCGGGGATAGTGGTCAACTATGACATCGCCTCGACTATTCTCAATTATTTTGGGCAGGATACGCCTGAGGGGATGATAGGTCATACCATTAGATACGGCGGGCAGGGAAATTTCGGATCACTCTATGAGACTAATCAGAAGATAACGTCCGTGCATGTATTGAGGCCTACCGTGGTAAAATGGTATGTGGGCGTTCAGATAGGCATACTCCTGGTTTCCCTGCTTTTTATGTATGTATTTAAAAAGCAGATGTACGTAATAAAGTACCTGCTTATGGGGGATATGCTGGTTCCTTTCATACTCTTGATACTTCCGCTTTTTGACATACGGTCGCTGCCCGTAATGCTGCTTGCCATTACGGCGATGTCGGCGGCCATGGTGTACGTTTTGAAGCTGATCTTCAAGGACAGTTACAGCATAGTGACGTTCATAGGCATCATAACGACGGCCGGCATAGCGGTCGACCTTCTTACAGGCGCAAATCTTATGAAATCGTCGATATTGGGATACGATCCCATAGGAGGGGCAAGATACTATGGATTGGGCAACGAATATGCCGGCGTCTTGATAGGTTCGACGATATTGAGCGTTGCGGGCATCGCGGATAAGTATAACAATAAGATGAAGGGTCTGCGTTATATCAATATGGCGGTGATGTTTTTCATAACCTTTCTGATGGCTGCCCCGAATTATGGAGCGGACCTCGGAGGTACGGTGGCTGCGGTGATGGCGCTCTTTGTGATGGCAATAATGTTCTTCAAAGACAAGATATCCTTTAAAGACGTCGTATATGCCGGCATATTGACGGTGGCGGTGATCGTCGGCCTGTTCGCCGTAGACATGTCTCTGGGGGCGACCCATGTGGGAGAGTTGGGGAGGGATATAGCCTCGCAGGGACTGGCGCCCTTGAATGAGATCGCTTTGAGGAAGCTTTCGACCAACCTCAGACTGATAAAGTATACAATATGGAGCAGAGTCATGCTGGCATCTATCGCTGTGCTGGGGGCTCTTTCATACAAACCGTCCGGTCTGATGAAGCACATATATGCCGACAACCCGTATCTGTACAGGGGCCTGATAAGCGGTCTCATAGGAACATTTTTTGTCCTCATTGCGAACGACTCCGGCATTGTGGCGGCTGCTACGCTGATCATATTCATAGTGCCGCCGATTGTGGTTCTATCTATAGATAAACAGGTAGAGAGGGATAAAAATGAAAATACTCCAACTGGTGAGGAGGAGTGAAGGGGGATTAAAAAATCATGTATTGACACTGGCAAGGGAATTGGATAGATCCAGGTATGACATGGAGATCGCGGCATCCTTTGACGATCGGGAAACAGGATGTCTCAAGGAGCTGGGCATTAGGTATTTTCCTCTGGATATATGTGACGGCTCGTCGCCGGGCAGGATATGGGAGGCGGCTGAGGCTCTTAAAAAATTAGTGGGGGATGAGGGCATTGACCTTGTCCACGCCCATGGGTTTGTGGCGGGACTGACGGCTCAGCTTTCGGGGGAGCCGTGTATCATGACCATACATAATTTTCCCCCCGACAGGGGATTTAAGGCATTTGGGTTCAGGCATGCGGAAATGCGCTTCGGCGCCCGTATGCTGGGTTCCATAGCCGTCTCGCAGGCGCTGCGGGACAGCGCCGGCAGTATGGGTATAGACAGGAGCAGGATCAGGGTCATCTATAACGGCATAGATGACGGTCTTTTCCAAGAACGGCGGGCGGTCTTGAGAGAAGAATACGATATCGGCGGCGACAGGCTTATCATCTGCGTAGCGCGGCTTGTGCGCGACAAGGGCGTGGAATATTTCATAAGGGCCGCGTCGCTGCTCGCAAGGGAAAGGGATAACGTATATTTCATAGTTATAGGAGACGGACCGCAGGCGGGATACCTTAAGGGCCTGGCCGGAGAGCTTGGCCTGGCAGACAGGCTCATATTTGCGGGTTACAGAGAAAATGCGGGAATGCTGATCTCGGGATGCGATATGTTTGTATTGCCTTCCTTGAAAGAGGGCCTGGGCGTTTCTCTACTGGAGGCCATGGCTTCTAGAGTGCCCTGCGTGGCATCGAGGGCGGGCGGAATACCCGAGGCGCTGTGCGGCGGACTGGGGGGCATATTGGTAAGGCCGGGCGACTATATGGAGCTATATGCCGCTATGAAATATCTGCTGGACAACCCGGATAAATCTGAGGAAATTGCTGAGAAGGGATACGACATAGCCAAAAACGGCTTCAGGTCCGCCGACATGATCAGGAATACGGAAGAATTCTATGATGACATAGGGCGGCAGCTGTAATGATCTATGCCGTATAGTGCGGGCGAAGAGTATTGACACCCAAATTTATTTATGCTATACTTTGTGGTGTCGCTCGGAGAGGTGTCCGAGAGGTTTAAGGAGCTGGTCTTGAAA
>DHDI01000014.1:119393-128301 GCA_002399285.1 Thermoanaerobacterales bacterium UBA4880 | reverse complement strand
TGGAGGAGTACCCAAGTCGGTGAAGGGGCGGTCTTGCTAAGACTGTAGGTCGTGTAAGCGGCGCGAGGGTTCGAGTCCCTCCTCCTCCGCCATTAATTTGACTAAAATAGATGCCATGCGGTAAAAGCCGCATGGCATTTTGTATAAGTATATTCGATTGGCCTATGCATATTATTTAGATCTAGGGTTCTGGGAAGTAGTTGAATAATAGCTGCCTTCCACTTATTATCATTCACCCTGTCCCAGCAGCTTGTATAGAAGAGAATACAGCGTGGCCGCTTCTTCCCGGGACAGCGATATACACTTTCCCATTTCCACAGGTATCTCTATTGCTTTTTGCTTAAGCTTTTCCCCGGCTTCCGTGATGGTGATATTTACTAAGCGCTCATCTTCCCTGGAGCGTTCACGCCTAACAAGGCCCTTGCCTTCAAGGCGCTTTAACAGCGGAGTCAACGTGCCTGAATCAAGATACAGATGTCTTCCGAGCTCCTTCACACCCATGCCTTTATATTCCCACAGTACCATCATGGTAATGTACTGGGTATAGGTCAGATCTACCTTATCGAGAAAAGGCTTGTACAGATTCACGACTTTTTTGGATGCGGCATAGAGCGGAAAGCAAAGTTGGTTTTCCAACTTCAGGATATCATCATTCATTCCCATCATTGCAGACCCTTTTTGCAAAGTCTTCTGCCTGTCTCATATCCTCTTCATTGGGACGCCCTCTATTGGCAAACAGGAAAGAACCCCTGCAATGAAACTCTTCGTTCAGGACTGTTATGCCCTTTGGTTCAAGAATCGATTTGATCTCCTGCCGCGCGGACTTATTGCCTGCCGACGTGCCGAATACGGCGACACTCTTCACCTGTGACGGCTGCAAGCCTTTCAAAAGTTTACGCAGTTTGCCGTCGATAGATCCCGCGTAAATGGAAGCGCCGACAAAAAGGATATCCGAGCTTTGCAACGTATCGAACTCTTCTATGGGGGCGGCGGACACGCCGGCTCCTTTCGCCACGGCGCCTGCAATTTTTTTGGTATTACCGCCTCTGGAAACATATATGACTCTGTTCATATTTTACATTCTCCTCACAACAGTTTTTCAATATCGCCGGCGATGTCTTCCGGCACGACCGTCGGTTCGTAACGCGAAACCACGTTTCCCTCACGGTCTATGAGAAATTTGGTAAAGTTCCATTTGATCTGCGGATCGGCGTAACCGTCCTTATATCTGGCCTTCAGCATGACCTCCATGGATTTGGCCTTTATGCCGCTGCCCAATCCCTGAAAATCTTTCTGTGAAGTTAAATATTTATAAAGGGGTATGGCCGTATCATCGCGGACGTCGACCTTTTGCGACAACGGGAACGTAACGCCGTAGCGCACCGAACAGAACTCCGAGATCTCTTCATTGCTTCCCGGTTCCTGCTCCATAAACTGATTGCAAGGAAAGCCGATCACCGTAAAACCCCGGTCGTTATATTTCTGATAGAGCTCTTCAAGCCCTTTGTACTGGGGCGTAAATCCGCACTTGCTTGCCGTATTGACAATAAGCAGCACCTTTCCCTTGTTTATGGACATTTGTACCGGTTTGTTTTCGATCGACGTGTATTCATAATCGTAAACCGACATGATATCTCCTCCTATTAATTTTTAGCAATTATATTGTGCAAAATTATTATATTACCGCACGCTCAGTCTGTCAAGCTGTATCGGTTAAAAAATTTGTTTACGCAGCTGACAAACCGCGTATATAAAAAGTTGTCACTTTCTGTAATATAGTGTCTCCATTTCAAATTTTATTATATATAGGAAAAAATTTAAAAGATTTTATAGTATTTTATGAAATTAATTATATAATATAAGTGAACGACGCAAAAGAAAAAGGGGCGATCAATTTTGGATGTAACTACTCTATTGGGAATTGTTGTGGGAATCAGTTCTTTGATTGTGGCTTTTGTTTTGGAAGGCGGCTCGGTTGCGTCGCTGATCGGTGTATCGGCCGGTATCATTGTTTTAGGCGGTACTATCGGGGCCACGATGATATCATATCCCAAGAAGGATATTGCAAAGGTCCCCAAACTTATAGGAAGGGCTTTTAAAGAGGAAACCATCGATTACAAGGGTATCATAAATTATTTTCTCGATTTGTCACAGCATGCAAGAAGCAATGGCCTGCTCAGCCTGGAGGCCAATATACAGTCCGAGGAAATTAATAAGTACGACCCTATTTTAAAGGAGAGCCTGGAATTAGTGGTCGATGGTATTGATATAGAGTTGATCAAGGAGACAATGGAAAACAGAATATATATTCAGGATAGGTCTTTAAAAAGAGAAGCCGCCATTTTTGAATCGGCGGGCGGCTATTCGCCGACGATGGGCATTATAGGTACTGTCATGGGTCTGGTCCACGTACTGGGCAATTTGGATAAGCCCGAGACCTTGGGACCGTCCATAGCCGTAGCTTTTATTGCCACGCTCTACGGCGTAGGCCTGGCCAACTTGTTTTGGCTCCCTATTGCGGAGAAGCTAAAAAATAAGGCGCAGGCAATAACCACTGCCAGAGAGATGATGCTGGAGGGCTGTCTGTCTCTGCATACGGGTGAGAACCCTAAGATCATTGAGAAGAAGTTGATGACATTCTTGGAGGGACAAGAATATAAAGCGGGAAACCCTCTGCCGGAAGGTGAAGCCATAAATGCTGAAGAAAAATAACGATGAGAAAAACTCTAAGAATGACAGATGGCTGCTCACATATTCGGATATGATAACTCTTCTGATGATATTTTTTATAATCATGTATACGATGAGTACGGTCAACTCGAACAAGTTTAACAAGATGGCTACATCGCTCAACAGCTCGTTAAGTGGGACCGACGTTATAGGATTAGGCGGCGGAGGCGGTATATTGGATGGAGGCAACGGTATATTGGACGGCAATTATGTTCCCATGGATGTAAAGACTGAGGACACGATAGCATCTGATCTGGACAGCATCATTAAGAAAAACAACCTGCAGGATATGGTCACATACGAAATGGACGAGCGGGGACTGGTCATAAGTCTCGATGATAATATACTATTTGATACCGGTTCCGCCGATGTAAGGCCGGAGCAGATGGCTTCGTTAATAAAGATAGGAAACATGCTGAAGCACATATCAAATTACATAAGGGTAGAGGGCTTTACCGACGATGTGCCCATACATGACCAGAGATTCCAGTCAAACTGGGAACTTTCCGTTATCAGGGCTACAAATGTTGTTGAAATTTTGGTCAATGATGTGAAGCTGAATCCGGAAAAAATATCGGCCACCGGGTATGGGCAGTATCGGCCTGCAGCTGCAAATGACAGCGAGAGCAACAGAAGGCTGAACCGCAGGGTGGATATCGTCATTATGAATTCCGATTATAATAGATGGGAACCGGATAAATAGATTAAAGACAGACTGGCAGTCTTGTGATCAAAATTTCTGCTTATTGATTTATATTGGACAAATTGATATAATTAATCTAATTTAATTTAATAATAGCTTCCGGGTACTTAGTTTAAAAGGGAAAGCGGTGAAAATCCGCTGCAGCCCCCGCTACTGTATACGAGGACGATTCCGTAATCCACTGGCATATTAGCTGGGAAGGACGGAGGAGGATGATGCGTGAGTCAGGAGACCTGCCCGAAAGGTCACGGTATTGCTTCGGTGGGAAGTAAGTGCTACATTGGGATCAAGCGATTGCTTGAGGCAGTTTAACTATGGAAAAAACTCCTGCTGTGCAGGAGTTTTTTTATATATAAGAATAATATCAAGGGCAGATTAAGTCCAAAGGATAGACGGTGAAAGTATGCCGCAGTACCCGATACCGTATGAAAACGACTTCGATATCCGCAGGCACACGCCGGGAACGGAGTAGTTTAATGCATGAGCCAAGCGGTTTGCCTATGATATTGTCTTTTTTGAGGAAAGGAAGTGAAACTGAGAATGTGAATAACCATGACAATGGGACAAACAGTATTCACCATAAGATAGGGCATAAACATGGCGAGGGATTTTCAATTGATTTTTATGCCTATAATTCCAGGATCAGAAACTGGAACTCTGGTTTTAAGGTACTCTTTCCGATTTTGGTATTGATCCTCTGCACCGTGCTGGACAACCCCTATGTGTCCACCGTGATCATAGCCGCAATGGCCTATCTTACGGTTATAAAGGGCGGGCTTCCGGTACATGAATATCTGTCCATAATGTCTATACCTATCACCTTTATAGTGATCAGCGTCTTTGCTATTGCAGTTGATTTTTCAAAGCAGCCGGTAGGTCAATATAACCTGTATCTTGGTTTGGGCTACATGTTAACGTCTCAGGCAATGATCAAAAGAGCGGGCTTCTTGATTTTGAAAGTCTTTGCGGCGGTAAGCGCACTTCAAATGATGGCTCTGTCTACTCCGTCCTCCGAGATCATAAGTGTTCTTGAAAAAGCGCATGTACCAAAGATCATTGTGGAACTGATGAATATAATTTACCGCTACATTTTTATTTTGACGGACCTCTCCATCAATATGAAGAATTCTGCGGAATCGCGCCAGGGATATTGTGATTTTAAGACCTCCTGCTATACTTTTGGAAACATAGCGGGCAATATTCTGGTCATCTCATTAAAAAAGGCCAATGCCTATTATGATGCCATGGAGGCAAGATGCTATGACGGTGATCTCGTGTTTTTGCAGGAGGATAAAAGAGTAGATCGGATGCAGGTGGCATTAGCTGCGGCATTTATTGCCGCTTTGTTTCTGATATGGGGTTTTACGTCATAGAAAGGGATTATTATGAGAAAAACGATATTGGAAGTTAAAGATCTGCATTATGCCTATGGAAATGGGAAGCCTGCATTAAACGGTGTGAGCGTGAATATCCATGAAGGTGAAAGAATTGCCGTTATGGGTGCTAACGGATCGGGAAAATCCACATTTTTTTTGAACTTAAACGGTGTTTTTACGCCGGACAGGGGAGAAATCGTTTACCGGGATACGCCGGTCAATAAAAAGAATTTAAACGAGCTGCGGAAAAATATTGGGATAGTGTTTCAAGATGCCGACAATCAAATAATCGCATCCACGGTTCTGGCGGAGGTCGGGTTTGGACCTATGAATCTGAAACTTCCCAAGGCTGAGGTGCTGGAAAGGGTAGACGAGGCTTTGGAATATATGAATATTTTGGATTTCAAGGACCGCGCGCCTCATTATTTGAGCGGCGGCGAGAAAAAGCGCGTGAGCATTGCCGACATCATTGCGATGAGATCAGAAATAATTATATTTGATGAACCTATGGCAGCGCTCGACCCAATAAACGCATCGATGTTGGAAGAAGTTTTATCTAAGCTTGGCTCAGAGGGCAAGACAATGCTGATTTCAACGCACGATGTTGATTTTGCATACAGATGGGCTGAAAGAGTGCTCGTATTCTGCCAGGGGAAAATCATTGCGGATGGTACGCCGCTGGAGATTTTCTTAAACAATGAAATTTTGAGGCAGGCGAATCTAAAACAGCCGACTTTGCTGGAATTTTATGATCTGCTGGTGGAAAAGCGCATATTGGAGGATGAAGAGATATATCCAAAAAGTATGCGGGAATTCAATGAGATCCTTTGACCGGCAGGCATTTTTGGCAGGCATGTACAAATTAATTGTAGAGGAGGAGATTTAAGTGAATCAAAGAGAAAAGAAGATCGTCACCATTGCTTCTGCTTTCGCATTGACTTTTGGGATCGCTCCGGCTGCGAATGCAATGCACATCATGGAAGGATATCTTCCGCCTATGCACTGCATCCTGTGGGGAGCTATCTGCGTTCCCTTCCTGATAGCGGGTTATTTATCCATCAAAAAAACTCTTTCCGAGAACCGTAAATCCATAACCATTCTTGCTATGGCGGGAGCATTTATTTTCGTAGTTTCATCCTTAAAGGTACCCTCGGTCACAGGGAGCTGTTCGCATATGACGGGTACCGGGCTGGGAGCGATTTTATTCGGACCGAGTGCAGTTGGCATATTAGGAATCATCGTGTTGATCTTTCAGGCAATACTGCTTGCACACGGCGGATTGACGACTCTTGGCGCAAATACGTTTTCAATGGCTATTGCAGGTCCCTTTGTTTCTTTTGGGATATACAAGTTATGCCAGAAATTAAAGGTCAACAAATATGTCGGGATTTTTCTTGCGGCCTCGGTCGGCGATCTGTTTACCTATTGTGTGACCAGCGTAGAGCTGGCGCTTGCGTATCCTTCCCAGACCGGCGGAGTTGCGGCTTCCGCATTAAAGTTTCTCGCGGTATTTGCGCCGACCCAGCTTCCGCTGGCGATCATCGAGGGTATTCTGACCGACGTCATCATTATGTGCCTCGAGACATATGCGAAAACTGAACTGATAGGACTTGGCATATTGAAGGAGGAAGAGAACTGATGGGAGATAAAAAAAAGACGATCATAATTCTATTGGTCATCGCCGCGCTGATCGCCGTCATACCGCTGTTCACACTGAGAGGCGCGGAATTCGGCGGCTCCGATGACGCCGGCAGCGAGGAGATATCTAAAATAACCGGGACGGAATACAAGCCTTGGTTTACGCCCGTTATGGAAACATGGATCGGCGGAGAGCTGCCGGGCGAGGTCGAGAGCCTGCTCTTCTGCGTGCAGACGGGGATAGGCGTAGGCATTCTGGCCTTTTATCTTGGGAGATTTGTAGAGAGAAGTAAACATGAGACCACGGAGAAAAAGACCGGAGCATAAGAGACATGAGAAGTAAGGAAGCATAGGAAGCCTGTCCGGCTTCCTATGCTTCCAGTATTACACGGGTACGTATTGAAATTTGCCGTCCTGCCTTTCGATTATTGGATACCGCTGTGTTTAAAAACATAGGCATGAATAAACGGAAGAGGCTTTGAAAGGAAGAACGAAGCGGATGAAGGAGCAGTTTTTCAATGAGGAAAGATGGAATATAATTTCCGTTGTGATCTCCGGTACCGCATTATTGCTTAGTCTGTCCAAATGGGCTGCGAAGGCGGTCCCTTTCGACCTGGCCTGGATCGTCATTATCCTGTGCGGCATCCCGATAGTTTACGGGGCTGTTAAGGGCGTTGTCTACAATCACGATATCAAAGCCGACGTATTGGTGTCGATAGCGATGATCGCATCCATTTTTATCAAACAATACTTTGCTGCGGGCGAAGTGGCCTTTATCATGGCGATCGGCACCCTGCTGGAAGACGGTACGGCAAGGAAGACCCGACAGGGCATAGAAAAGTTGATAAAGTTGACGCCTCAGACCGCGAGGGTCGTGCGCGGCGGCTGCGAAAAAATAATTCCGGCCGGCCAGGTCGAGCCGGGGGATACGCTTATCGTATTCGCGGGTGAAACCATTGCCGTGGACGGTATAATAACATCCGGCCGGACCAACGTCGATCAGTCCATGATGACGGGCGAATCTATGCCGGTGGATAAGACAGCCGGTGATACTGTGATCAGCGGAACGGTCAATCAATTTGGCACTTTTGAAATGAGGGCGCTCAAAGTGGGCGAGGATAGCTCCCTGCAGCGCATGATCAGACTGGTGGAGGAGGCGGACTCAAAAAAGGCGCCCATAGTAGGCATAGCAGACAGATGGGCGACATGGCTGGTACTGGCCGCACTTAGCATAGCGGCCGGCACGTGGCTGGGCACCGGGCAGATCATTCGCGCGGTCACGGTACTCGTAGTTATTTGCCCATGTGCCTTTATACTGGCGACTCCCACGGCGATCATGGCCGGTATAGGCAATGCCGCGAGATTTGGGATATTGATACGCTCGGGAGATGCGGTGGAACGGATCTCCAAGGTAAAACATATTGCATTTGATAAAACGGGAACGCTTACCTATGGAAAGCCGGAGGTCATCGTGGCTGAGAGCTTTGTCCCCGGGATCTCTCAATCGCGGCTGCTTTACTATGCGGCGTGTGCGGAAAAACGTTCCGAGCATCCTCTGGGTAAGGCGGTACTGTCCTATTATAAGACCCATTACGGAGACGTACGGGAGCCCCGGGATTTTATGATCCTCGCCGGGCAGGGCGTTCAGGCGACGGTAGAGGATAAGAGGGTATGGGTGGGAAAAGCAGGTCTGTTTGAGGAATACGATATTTCCATACCCGAACCGGTCATGAACGCCGCCGGCAGATATATCAGCCATGGCGCTACCGCCGTTTTTGTCAGTATAGATATGACCGTCGCAGGGTTTATCATCCTTGCCGACATCGTACGGGAGGATGCGGCGGAAATGGTTGCCCAGCTTGAAGAGATACATATAGAGCCGATGCTCATCACGGGGGATAATCCCTCCGTGGCACACGATATTGCCGGCAGAGTAGGCATTAAATGCGTAAAGGCAGATCTGCTGCCCGAGGATAAGATGAGAGCTATAGAGGAATATCAGAATAATAACATGCCCGTGTGCATGATAGGAGATGGGATAAATGATGCGCTCGCGCTGAAATCGGCCTATGTCGGAGTCGCCATGGGAGGAGTGGGAAGCGATATAGCTGTGGAGTCTGCAGACGTTGTTCTGGTGAGCGACGATATAAAGCGCATACCCTATCTCATGACGGTGGCCGGGAGGACCATGGGCAAGATCAAGCAGAATATCATCTTTTCGATGAGCCTTAATCTCATAGCGGTCGTCTTATCGATTACGGGCCTGCTCGACCCGGTGATTGGAGCCATAGTGCACAACGTAGGTTCCGTGGCGGTCGTCCTGAATTCCACGCTGCTCTTGACCATGAAGGACGTGTGATTGCCGTGCCGCTTGATTTGCTGGTGGGAAATGACTATAATTAAGTTAAATTAAATATCTGGTTTCAGGTACTTAGTTCAAAAGGGAAAGCGGTGAAAATCC
>DHDI01000014.1:38672-119274 GCA_002399285.1 Thermoanaerobacterales bacterium UBA4880 | reverse complement strand
AGGGAAAGCGGTGAAAATCCGCTGCAGCCCCCGCTACTGTATACGAGGACGATTCCGTGGACCACTGGCATATGCCGGGAAGGACGGAGGAGGATGATGCGTGAGTCAGGAGACCTGCCTGGAATTATAGTATAGCTTCGGCGGGAAGTATAGTGCTCTATTGCAGACAAACCATTTTTCCCTAATGGTTTTTGTTTTTTTGTATGACTCCTGAGCAGCAGTAGTTTTTATAAATAATATAAAAAAGGAGAAGATAGACCATGAAAAAATTTGTTGGCATGTTGTTAACGGTAATGCTGATAGCCGCGCTTGCCCTGACCGGCTGCGGACAGAAACCGCAGGATACGTCAAAGGATAATGCGCAGTCGGCTGCCGGCGAGACAAAGCAGGAAACGGTATATCCCATGACCATAAAGGATGATGCCGGACGTACCGTCGAGCTTGAGAAGAAGCCGGAGAAAATTATTGCGCTGGGTACGTTCTTAAATACATTGTATGATGTAGGCGGGAAATCCATTGCCAGATGCGACGTGGGCGACGAGAGCACTCTGCCCGAGGGGACCAAGGATCTTCCGACCGTAGGAAAGGTGTACAACATCAATATGGAAAAAGTGGTGTCGCTTCAGCCGGACCTTGTCATTACGGAGGTCGGCATTCATGATAAATACACCTCCGTACTGGAGACCAATAAGATCCCGGTGATCTCGCTCCAGATGAAGACCTACGACGATGTGATCAGGGTCTATGAGCTGCTTGGCAAGGTATGCGGCAATACCGAAAAGGCGGATGAACTGATAGGCAATATGAAGAAAAATACGGAGGATATAGTGTCAAAACTTCCCGATACCCATAAAAAGGTCGTAATATTATACGTCACTTCCCAGGATGTGTCTGTGAAGCTCGACAACAGCATTGCGGGAAATGTGGCGCAGATCCTGAAAATAGGGAACATAGCTTCCGGTATAAAGCCCGAAGGGATGGGAGCGGAAAACGCGCCTTTCAGCATGGAAAAGATAGTCGAGAGCGATCCCGACGTGATACTGGTGACCACTATGGTGGCGTCGAAGGATAAGGCGGAGGACAGGATCAAAAAGGATCTTGAGAGCAATCCGGCATGGAGTGGTCTGAGAGCCGTGAAGGACGGGAATATAGTATATCTTCCGCAGAATCTGTTTCTTTCCAACCCGGGAACGAAGTTCGACGAAGCTGTAGAATATATGGCAAAGGCGGTATATCCCGAGGTCTATGGTAATGTGGAAGAGTAAGGTCAAAGGAGAGAGCGGCTTAAGGGACAGTAAGCGATGGAGGACCTTTATGCTGTTTATCTTTGCCCTTTTTGCCGTCGCCGGTTTTTTTATAAGCAATTCGGTGGGCGCCATGAAAATATCGATCCCCGATATTGTGGATGCGATATTTACAGATAGGGAAGGGCCGATACGCCAGGTGATATGGAACATCAGGCTGCCCAGGACGATAGTCGCCGGTCTGGTGGGGACAAACCTGGCCGTTTCGGGGGCCATACTGCAGGGGGTCATGCGAAACCCCCTTGCGGATCCTCATATTATCGGGATATCTTCGGGAGCTGGCCTGGCCGGGGTGATAATACTGATCCTGTTTCCCCAGCTTACATACCTGGTGCCCCCGGTCGCCTTCCTGGGGGCGATGGGAGCGGCAGTCATGATATATATGCTTGCCTGGAAGGGCGGCATACAGCCTCTAAGGGTCATACTTGCCGGCGTAGCCGTCTCGTCTCTATTGAGCGCGCTGATATCGGGACTGATGGTCTTTTACAGCGACAGGGTCAGCGGGGCGCTGATGTTCATGTCGGGCGGGCTGTCGGCGCGGAGCTGGCCGCATGTGCGCATCATACTGCCGTATACGATAATAGGCTGTATAGCAGCCTTTATCATGGCGGAAAAACAGAATATCCTGGTGCTGGGCGATGATACCGCGAGAAGTTTGGGCCTGAACGTCGAGGCGGACAGAATGATCCTGACTGCCATAGCTTCAATACTTGCCGCCAGCGCTGTCAGCGTGGCCGGGCTGTTGGGCTTTGTGGGCCTGATCGTTCCCCACACGGTAAGATTGCTCATAGGTTCGGATAACCGGTATCTGATCCCTGGCTCGGCACTGTTGGGTGCGGGTCTGCTTATGATGAGCGATACGCTGGCGCGGACGCTGTTCAGTCCTCAGGAGATTCCCGTCGGCATCATAACCGCGACGCTGGGCGCCCCATTTTTCCTGTTCCTCTTGAGGAGGAGAGACGATGGATATAATTGAAGTTAAGGATATGGACATAATACTGGGTAATAAGAAGATAATAGACCGGGTCGATTTGAATATTCAACAGGGAAAGATCACGTCCATAATCGGTCCCAATGGGTCGGGAAAGACGACGATCCTGAGGGCGATATGCAGAAATATAAGGCCGGGCCGCGGTACCATCACTCTGGACGGCAGGGATGTGTTTTCATACACTTCCAATGCCTTTGCAAAGAAGGTCGCATTTTTGGCGCAGAGCCACGAGTGTCCCAATGACCTCACCGTAAGGGAACTGGTCGGTTACGGCCGATATGCTCATAAATCATGGTGGAAGGGAAATACTGAGGAAGACGACAGCGCCGTGGAGTGGGCCGTTGAAATGACGGGCATGACGGATTTTGCGGAGAAGAACATGGGGACGCTTTCGGGCGGGGAAAGGCAGAGGGCATGGATAGCGATGGCCCTTGCGCAGAAGCCCGAACTCCTTGTGCTGGACGAGCCCACGACATATCTGGATATCTGCTACCAGCTGGAGCTTTTGGAATTGATAAGGGATCTTAATAAAAACGAGGGCATCACCGTGATAATGGTGCTGCACGATATCAATCAGGCGGCCAGATTTTCCGATGAGATCAAAATCATCGACAAGGGAAAGGTATTCGCATCGGGCAGCCCGTGCGAGGTCGTCAATACCGCCAATCTGCGGGAGGTATTCAGGGTCGAGACGGACATAAAGTACGACGGAGGCAGCCCGGTATTTTACCCCAAACGCGTTGCGGCAATGTGATGCGCGAGTTCAGGAAGGGAGCCAAGCGGAAAAAGTATATGTATAAAAAACGTTTAAAAAAAGGCATACTTGTCGTGAGTTTCGGAACGACCCACACCGATGCTTTGGAATCGTGCATCGGCAGCTGTGAAGACAGGATAAGACGCGCATACGCCGGTTATGAAGTGAGAAGAGCGTTTACTTCCGGCATCGTCATCAAAAGATTGAAGCAAAACTATGGGATGGAAGCCGACGGAGTGGACGATGCGCTGGCAAAGATGGAGAGAGACGGCTTTTATGAGGTCATCGTACAGCCGCTGCACATTATACCGGGCATCGAGTATGAGGACGTTAAAAAGACGGTACAGCGATATTCGGAAGAGAGAGTATTTGAAAAGATTGTGCTTGGAAAGCCGGCGCTGTACTGCGGCGATGATTATACCGCCGCTGTAGATGCATTGAAGGGGCAGCTGCCGGATCTGGAAAGCGGTTATGCGGTCTTGCTCATGGCGCACGGGACTTCGCATTTTACCAATGCATGCTTCTGCCAGCTGCAGCTCGCGCTGCAGTACAATAAGCTGGACAGCGTATATGTCGCGACGGCGGAGGGTTATCCGACCATCGGCGATATTGTTCCATTATTAAAGAGCAGGGGCATTTCCAGGGTGACCTTGATGCCGTTCATGCTGGTCGTCGGTGATCATGCAGTCAATGATATGGCCGGCGAAGGCGTCGATTCATGGAGCAGTATCTTGAGGAGAGAGGGCTACGCCGTAGACACATATATGCATGGCCTGGGAGAGAATACGGCATTTCAGGATATATACGTTGAACATATAAAGGACTGTATTGATATGTTAAATTCCAATGTAAGGGATATTCATAATTACAGATGATGACCGGCGGCGGTCTGGATCGGGGGAGAATGAATTGGATAAGGGTTACATCCAGGTATATACCGGGAACGGCAAGGGCAAGACCACGGCCGCTCTGGGACTTTCGCTGAGGGCGGTGTGCGCGGGTAAAAGCGTGTACTTTGCGCAGTTCATCAAGGGTATGAAATACAGCGAGCTGGATGCGGTCAGGTTTCTTAAGGGGTTTACCATGAAGCAGTACGGCAGAAACTGCTTTATCTATAACCAGCCTACCGATGAGGACATAAGCCTGGCCAGGCACGGCCTGGCTGAGTGCACAGAAATACTGTCGGCGGGCGAATACGATATAGTCGTGCTGGATGAGATAAATATAGCGCTCTACTATAAGCTGTTTGCCGTGGATGAGGTCGTCAAGATGCTGAATGACAGGGCGGAGGGAGTGGAAGTCATCCTTACTGGCAGGTATGCCCCCGCCGAGATAATTGAAATGGCCGATCTCGTCACGGAGATGAAGGAAATAAAGCACTATTACACCAAGGGAGTAACGGCACGGGTCGGGATAGAAAGCTGACCGGCCGCCCGCATATTTGATAATGCGGCGGCTGGTATAATATAAATTGATCATGCATGTACCTATTGTATGTCGGTCATCGGGGAGCGATGTGGAATGAAAGCTATCATGATCACCGCACCGGCCAGCGGCAGCGGAAAGACGACGGCGGCGATCGGTATAATAAGGGCCCTTTTGAACAGGGGCATGGATGTCTGCGGCTTTAAGACGGGGCCGGATTACATAGACACATCTTTTATAGCAAAGGCATCAAAGAGACAGGCGGGCAACCTCGACACATACCTTCAGGGAAGAGAAGGAGTCTTCAGGTCCCTGGGCATGGGCGATGGAGACTACTGCATCATCGAGAGCGCCATGGGTTACTTTGACGGTCTGTATAACACCTTTGAAGATTCCGGTTATGACATATCCAAACTCTTGAATGTAAACTCAATACTCGTCTATACTCCCAGCGGCGAAATGTTCTCGGCGATACCCAAGATAGAGGGCATGGCCGATTTCGAAGGTTCGACCATCAAGGGAGTAATTTTGAACAAGGTCAGCGAAAAGATTTATAATATGCTCAAGGGACAGATAGAGAAGTATACGGGGCTTCCCGTACTGGGCTATATACCCATGATGGAAGATGCGGCGATAGAGAGCCGGCATTTGGGGCTGGTGCAGTGCGCGGAGATCGGCGACGTCGAGGAGAGGATCGAGAGAGCCGCCGCCGCAGTCAGAGAGAATATAGACATGGGACTGCTTTTAAGACTGATGAGCGACGTTTGCGGCACGTCCGCCGGACGGTTGGAAAAGAGGAACCTCGCGGTCGCGGTCGCATATGACAAGGCCTTTTCATTTTACTACAGGGAAAATCTTAAGCTGCTGGAAGACAGCTGCGCCGTAGAGTATTTTTCGCCCCTGGCAGATGCGTCGCTTCCCGCGTGCGATCTGCTGTATATAGGAGGAGGCTATCCCGAGGTATTCAAAGAGGAGCTTTCGGACAACAGGGCCATGCTGTCATCCATCAGATCCTATGCGGACCGAGGAGGATGCATATACGGGGAATGCGGCGGCTTCATGTACCTTACGGAGGGCATAGAGGGCCGTGATATGGCCGGTATATTCGCGGGCCGGGCCAGGATGACGGAGCGGCTGCAGAGGTTCGGGTACGTGGAGATAGAGCTGAGGCGCGGCTGCATGTTGGGAAAACGCGGAGACAGGATAACCGCCCATGAATTCCATAAGTCGGTATGCGATGTGGAGGGACCGGCGCTGTTCAGCGTAAGGAAGGCCATGGGGAACGGCATGTGGGAATGCGGCTACGGCTATAAAAACGTCCTGGCCGGATACCCGCACATCAATTTTTTGGGCAACATGAACGCTTTTACATCTATGCTTGACTATGCCGAAGCTCACAGGAGGTGAAGACATGTATATAAATGATCCGGCTGAGATCGAAAGACGCAGCATGGAGATCATAGAACAGGGAATGAAAAATAAAAGCTACGAAGACGACGAACTCAACGTGGTCAAGAGGATGATACACACCACCGGCGACCCCGGCTACGAGGATATAGCTGTATTTAAGAACAATGCCGTAAAGATAGGCATAGCCGCCTTGAAACACGGCTGCAGCATATTTACGGACACGAGAATGGCCTGGTCGGGCATCAACAAGAGGGCCCTTGAAAGGTCACGGTCCGATCTGAAATGCTATATAGACGATGAGAGAGTAGCAAAGGCGGCGGTCCAAAACGGCACTACGCGTTCCTATGCGGCGGTAGACATCGCCGCTGCGGACGGGGTGGACATATTTGTGATAGGCAATGCGCCTACGGCCCTCTTCAGGGTGGGAGAACTCATAAGGGAGAGAAGGACGAACCCCGCGCTGATCGTAGGAGTGCCCGTGGGCTTTGTGGGAGCCGCCGATTCCAAGGAATACATAAGGGGATTCGACGTTCCCTCCATAACCACATCGGGAACAAAGGGGGGAAGCAGTGTGGCGGCTTCAATAATAAACGCGCTGCTCTATATGGCGGTGGGAAGATGAAGGACATATACGTCATCAAGGAGGGAAAGAGGCGGCGCTGCGGCTATACCACGGGGAGCTGCGCCGCTGCGGCGGCGAAGGCCTGCGTTATGATGCTGGATACGGGCAATATCGTGGACAAGGTGTCCATAGATACCCCTTCCGGCATAGTGCTGGACCTGGAGGTCAATGATCCACGGATAGGGGACGGCCGGGCCAGTTGCTGCGTGGTGAAGGACGCCGGTGACGATCCCGATGTCACCGACGGCATGGAGATATATGCGAAGGTCTCGCGGAGGGATGACGGCGGCATAGTCATAGACGGGGGAGAGGGCATAGGCAGGATAGCGAGAAGGGGCCTCTTCGGAAATGTTGGCGAGGCGGCCATCAACCCGGCTCCCCGGAAGATGATAGCGGACGAGATAAGGAAGGTGTCGCAGGACGGTTTCGACGTGCTGATATATGCTCCCAAGGGAGCCGAGATAAGCGGCAGGACCTTCAATAAAAACATAGGCATCGAGGGGGGGATATCTATAATCGGTACCTCCGGGATCGTAGAACCTATGTCCGACCAGGCCCTGCTCAAGACCATATATATGGAGACGGACGCCATATATGAGGAAGGACAGCGGGAAATAACGCTTTTTCCCGGCAACTACGGCGAAAAGACGGCACAGGAATTGGGGCTGCCGGGAAAGGGAGTCAAGATCTCCAACTTCGTAGGGGACTCGATATTGTACTGCTATAATAAGGGTTTTCGCAGGATCACGCTGGTAGGCCACATAGGAAAGCTGTCCAAGCTTTCCGTAGGGGCGTTCAATACCCACAACCGGGTATGCGATGTGAGGATGGAGGCGTTCGTATATTACCTTGCCCTGGCAAAAGCGCCCTATGAGGTGCTGGAAAGGGTGAAGGACTGCATCACGACGGAGGAGGCCCTGGATATCGTATACGCCGAAGGCTTTGAGTCCATACTCGGCGACATGAGACAGGGTTGCATAGACAGGATAAAGAGGTATATAAAGGATGACGGTTTCGATATCGAGGTATATATCTATTCCATGAAATACGGGGTGCTGAAATGATAAGGGTGATAGGGGCCGGGCCGGGGGATGTGAAGTATCTCACGGTCGAGGCATACGAAATAATAAGGTCCTCCCCATGCGCTGCGGCCTTCGGTAGGATATCCAGACTTGCCGGGCAGCTGGGGGCCAACGTCATAAAGGTGGACAGGGTGGAGGATATCCTGGACATCATAGGCAAAACGAAGGACCTGGATATACTGGCGTCGGGGGACCCGTGCTTTTTCGGCATTACCGAATATCTCAAGAGGAACGGCATAGAGATAGACGAGGTGATACCGGGGTTGTCCTCGTTTCAGTATATGATGGCAAAGCTGGGCAAGAGCTGGGAGGGAGCGCACTTTGTCAGCCTTCACGGCAGGGGCGGCGGCGGCCTGGCCGGGGCGGCTGCCGGGATGCTCGTCATACTCACGGATAGGCGCAATACCCCCATGCAGATATCGGCCATGCTGCATGAGATGGGCTTCTCGGGAAAGCTCTACGCAGGCTTTGAGCTCTCGTATCCCGAGGAAAAGATCGTTGTAAAAAATATAGGGGAGGAAATAGAAAACTATTCCGACCTTTCGGTGGTGGTGGCGGAAATTGCGGTGGATCAGAGATGAGCAGTTCATAAGGGGCAATATTCCTATGACCAAGTTTGAAGTCAGGATCGCCGCGATAGCGGCGCTGGAGATAGAGGAAGGGGACGTCCTTACCGACGTCGGCGCGGGGACGGGTTCCATATCGGTGGAGGCCGCGCTCCAAGGGGCGGCGGTCTATGCCGTGGAGGAAAAGCATGAGGGAGCGGAGCTTGTGAGACAAAACGGCGCAAAATTCAATGCGGACATACATGTGATAGAGGCGAGCGCCCCCGACGGCCTTACAGCCATGCCCTCATTCAACAAATGCTTCATAGGCGGCAGCGGAGGAAGGCTGCGGCGGATAGCGGACTGGGCGGACGGCTCTCTGAGCGCGGGAGGAATCATAGCCGCAACCTTTATAACAATGAATAACCTGAATACATTCATTGCTTTCCTTAAGGATAAGGGTTATGCCGACGTGGAGGTCAAGCTGCTGCAGGTGTCCTGTATGGACAGGCTGGGTATGCTGAAGGCCGATAACCCCATATTCATAGCGAGGGGGAGAAAGCGTTGAAGAAGATATACGGCATAGGAGTGGGGCCGGGCGAAGCCGATCTTATCACATTGAAGGGCTATAAACTTATAAGAAATGCGGACGTGGTGTTTTTGCCCAAGCATAAGGATAAAAGCATGGCGGGAGAGATCGCGGGGGAGTTTATACGGGATAAGAAGACGGTGTACATAGATTTCCCTATGGCGAAGGCAGGCAGCGGGGTATACAAGGAAGCCGCGGATATCATAGGCGGCAGTCTGCCGGACGGCGGTGTGGGAGTCTTTCTTACTATCGGCGATCCCATGATCTACAGCACCTTTTCATACACCATGGCCGAGCTTCGGATGCTGGGCATAGAGGTCGAGACAGTGCCGGGAATATCCTCCTTTGCCGCCGCAGCCAACCGCATAAAGATGCCCATCGTGATGAAGGGACAGAAATTTTACCTCACCGACGGAGACGTTGATGAAAAGGTCCTGGAGTGCTGCGATACCGTCTGTATATTGAAGACCTCCGGCGACAAGGAGGGCATGTTGGACCTGCTTGAAAGCCGCGGCTTTTCGTATGCGTACGTAAGCAGATGCGGATGGCCCGGCGAGAGGATATTGTATAAAAGGGATGAGATCCTGAGGGATCATAACTACATGTCCCTGATATTCGGAAGAAGGGAAAGAGGATGATCAGCTTTGTGGGAGCCGGCCCGGGCGACGTCGACCTGATAACCGTCAGGGGCAGGAAACTTATCGAGGCGGCGGACATCGTGATATATGCCGGTTCGCTGGTGTCGGCCGGGCATCTGGATTACTGCAGGGAAGGATGTGAGAAATACGACAGTTCCAAAATGACCCTAGAAGAAGTGATCGGCGTGATGAAGAAGGGCGCCGGCGAGGGCAAAGACATCGTCAGGCTGCATACCGGCGATCCCAGCATATACGGCGCGGTCAAGGAGCAGATGGATAGGCTGGAGGAGCTGAACATCGAATTTGAGATGGTGCCCGGCGTCAGCTCCTTCACGGCGAGCTGCGCGGCCATAAAGAGTGAATTTACGCTGCCCGGCGTCAGCCAGACGGTGATAATGACTAGGCTTGCGGGCAGGACTCCGGTGCCGGAGAGGGAGAGTCTGGAGCTGTTGGCTTCCCATCATTCGTCCATGGCGATATTTCTGTCGGCGGGCAACATAGACGGTGTGGTGGAGAAATTAAAAGAGGGCTACGGAAGGACCGATGTGCCTGCAGCCGTCGTATACAAGGCCACCTGGGAGGACCAGAAGATAGTCATGGGCACCCTCGCCGATATAGCGGACAAGGTGAAGGCAGAGGGCATCGGGAACTTTGCCCAGATACTGGTGGGAGACTTTATAGACGGCAGCTATCAGCGGTCAAAGCTGTATGATCCCTCATTTTCCCATGGATTCAGGGAGGCGGCAAAGTGAGGACCGCGGTCATATCCTTTACCGACGCGGCGGCGGTCATCGCGGGCAGGATATGTTCGGGTACGGAGGGAGCCGAGCCGTATGATAACCGGAACTATAGCGGCGGTGTGAAAGCGCGGATGGGCGAGATATTTGTGACCTACGACAGGATAGTGTTCGTCTGCGCCGTGGGGATAGCGGTGCGGCTCATCGCGCCCTATATCGCGGACAAGACCAGCGATCCCGCCGTGGTGGCGGTGGACGACATGGGCAGGTTTGCGATAAGTCTGCTTTCGGGGCACATAGGCGGGGCAAACGGCCTGGCCCTTGAGATATCTTCGCTGATCGGAGCGCAGCCGGTGATAACCACGGCCTCCGACGGCAGGGGCATAGAGTCGGTGGACATGTTCGCCAAGAGATGCGGGCTTGCCATCGAGAACATGGGGGATGCGAAGACCCTCACGGCCATCATGGTGAACGGCGGCGCGATAGGATTTGTATCGGAGACGGGAGACAGGATACGTTACCCCAACATATCCGATGCGGGATATGAGGGCTGCATATATGTGACTTCCAAAACCAGTGGCAGCTATAGGGAGCCCCGCTGCATACTGCGTCCGAAAAACCTCATAGTCGGCGTGGGCTGCAGGAAGGGCAAGTCCAAAGCGGAGATAGTGAACGACATAGGCCGGGTCTTTAAGGACAATGCCCTCAGTATTAGATCCATAAAGGCGATAACCAGCATAGACCTTAAAAGGGACGAGACGGGCATCATAGAAGCAAGCGAATACTTTGACTGCGGCTTTATCATATTTTCACGGGACGAAGTCAAAGGCATCCAGGACAGATTTGCAAAGAGCGCCTTCGTGGAATCGAAGGTAGGGGTGACCTCGGTATGTGAGCCCTGCGTCTGCCTCGCGGGAGGGGAGATCATCGTGGGCAAGACGAGTATGGACGGCGTCACCGTGGCGGTCGGGAGGATGATGGGATAATGGCAAAGCTCTACATAGTTGGCATAGGACCGGGGGCGGTCGAGAATATGACGATAAGGGCGTACAACGCCATAAAAAAGGCCGACGTCATTGTCGGCTACAGTTATTATGTCGATTTGATAGGGGACATGGCGGAGGGCAAGGAGATAATCACCACCGGGATGCGCGGGGAGATCGAGAGGTGCAGGATGGCCGTGGATAAGGTAAAACAGGGATATGATACAGTACTGATAAGCACCGGAGACGCGGGCCTTTACGGCATGGCCGGGCCGGCGCTCGAGCTGGCGGACGGCATAGAGACGGAGATAATCCCGGGCGTGACCAGTGTGTTTGCAGCGGCGGCGGAGCTGGGCGCGCCGGTGATGAATGATTTCTGCTCGGTGAGCCTGAGCGATCTGCTGACCCCATGGGAAACCATAGAGAAGAGGCTGAGGTGCGCCTGCGAGGGAGATTTCGTCATTGCCGTCTACAACCCCAAGAGCAGGGGCCGGGAAGGACATTTAAAGAAGGCCGTCGATATCATCTCCCAATACAAAGACGCGGGCACTCCCGTGGGTATAGTGAAAAATGCCGGGAGAGAGGGGAACGACAGGAGGATTACCACACTATCGGACATAGATTACGATTTTGTGGATATGAGGACGGTGCTGATAATAGGGAACAGCGGCACATACATAGAGGACGGCAGGATGATAACTCCGAGGGGGTATGGCCTTTGATATGGATCATAGGGGGCACCAGCGAGGCGGCCGAATTGGCAAACAGATTGGGCGGCAGCGCCGCGTATATAATAACGGCCGCGACGGAGAGCGAAAGGGAGTTCATAGAGGACGGCAGCGTAGTCGTACGCCGGATGGATGAAGCAGGTATGGAGGACTTCATAGGACAAAATTCCATAGACCTGATAGCCGACATGTCCCACCCCTATGCCTATGAGGTGACGGCAAACGCAAAGCGGGCAGCCGAAAGATGCGGCGTCAAATATATAAGATACGGGCGCGCTAAGACGCAAGACGTGGACGGATGCATATATCTGGACTCGCTTGAGGAATGCCTGGAGTTTTTAAAGACGGTAAGGGGCTGCATATTCTTCACGACGGGCTCCAAAAATATAAGGCAATTTGAATCAGTGAGAGGGGCAAACAGGTTCGTATACAGGGTGCTGCCTGCGGTGGGGAGCATTGCGGAATGTGCTGAAAGCGGCGTGAAGATGAAGGACATAACGGCGTCCCTCGGGCCATACAGTGACGACCTGAATGAAGCTATGTTTAAAGAGTATGCCGCCGCATACGTCGTCATGAAGGACAGCGGCAGGGAGGGCGGCACTGCCGAGAAGATCAGGGCGTGCAGGAAGCTCGGCATAAAGGCCGTGGTGATCGGCCGCAGGGACGAGGAAGGTATAGACAGTATAGACGGCATCATAGAGATATTAAAGGAAAAGACAGACAAAGAAATACGGGGCTGAACCTGCTTTAAGACCGCTTTGGTCCAGCTCGGGCCGCAAAATTGATTTTGCTTAGCTGTGGCTGTAAATTACGGTCTCACGCTTGAGCATGCTTGTTTTTTTAGGTTTGTCTGCAGACTGAAGGGGCCTTTTTAACTTAAAAATAAATACTTAGCTAACTATTGATTTTGAAATTAATTGGTGATATAATGTTAACAATCTCGCAGCAGTAAATAATAAGGTCAATAATTTAAAAGGGAGGGCGTTACATATGTTAACTACATTCAAGGCTACCGCGACAAAGTGTCCGGGAGGGCTTAAGGTGGAGAGCAGTGCAAGAGGATTCAAGATCATTCTGGATGAACCCGAGGAAATGGGCGGGACCAATACCGGAATGAATCCGGTCGAGGCTGTCCTATGCGCTTTGGGGGCGTGCCAGACTATCGTTGCCAGCTCTTTTGCTAAGGCAAAGCATTTTTCTTTTGAGGAATTTCACGTGGAATTGGAAGGGGACCTGGACCCGGACGGCTTCATGGGTCTGTCCGACGCCAGAAACGGTTTTCAGGAGATCCGCTTCACCATGCACTTCAAGACCAATGAGAGCCAGGAAAGGGCCGAGGCCTTTGCCGATTTCATAGAGAGCAGCTGCCCCGTGGGAGATTGTCTTGCCAACGGAGTAAAGCTGGTAAGGTCGGGAGTAGTTAGGGATTAGATCAGACCGTGCCATTCTCGCGCAGCAAGCTAAATTGCGGTCACATACGTTTTAGTATGCTCCCTTGTTTGCGGGTTTGCCGCCTTGCCCTGCACGATTTGTCACGGTCTGCCAGTTTATCTGTCTATAACCTGAGGGGCGCGAAGACGCCCCCTTATTTTTTAAGGAGGTACGACCATGGAAATCAAAATGTTCCTGATCCCGGGAGGGAAAAAGGGCCGGGCCGGGAAGATGAACGTAAAGGAAGGGGACGCCGTACGCGAGGGCGATATTCTCGTCCAGGTCGAGACCACAAAGGGAAACCGTCCCATAAAGGCGCCCAATGCCGGGATAATCACCAAGGTACTCTGCGAGGAAGGAGGGGAGATATCTTCCGAGCAGGTACTCTTTGAGCTGGACCCCTGCGCCTGTGCAGAGGAATCCGTACAGGAGGACGTCGCAAAGGCGGGCGGCAGCGAAGAGATCAAAACGGATCTGCTCATCATAGGAGCAGGGCCTGGCGGCTACGTCGCAGCGATCTATGCGGCGAAAAAAGGACTTAAGGTGACCCTTGCCGAGAGCGAAGAGCTTGGAGGCACCTGCCTTAACGTGGGCTGCATCCCCACCAAGGCGCTGATAAAGTCCTCGGAGGTCTTCAGGGACGTACGCGGTTCAGCCGAATTCGGCATCACCGTGGACGGCGAACCTCATGCGGATATGGCCCGCATCATACGCCGAAAGGACGAGGTCAGGGAAAGGCTTGTCTCCGGCATCGCCTCTCTGCTTGAAAATAACGGCGTTCAGGTGATACGCGGCAGGGCGGCCTTTCTCTCTGCGGACAGCGTCGCTGTGGAGGGCAAAGTGAAATATACCGTCTCCGCCAAGGACATCATCATCGCCACGGGATCTAAAGTCTCCAAGGTGAATATCCCCGGGATCGACCTTCCCGTCGTCATGGATAGTACCAAGGCCCTGTCCTGTACGGATATGCCCCAGGCCGTTACTATCGTGGGCGGGGGAGTCATAGGAATGGAGTTTGCCTTTATGTACAGCAATCTGGGGGTAAAGGTCCATGTCGTCGAGTTTTTGGACCGCCTGCTGGCTATGCTGGACGGTGAAATTTCCAAAAGCATCCGCGGCTATGCGGAGCAGGCGGGGATCTCCATCCATACCGGCTCTAAGGTGACGAGGATACGGCAGTCCGAAGACAGTAAAGCTGTCGTAACCTATGAGGACGGCGATGGAGAGCACGTGCTGGTGAGCGACAAAGTGCTTGTGGCGATCGGCAGGCAGCCGAATCTGGACGGACTGGATATAGAGAAGGCGGGCGTCGCACTCAATGAACGGGGCAGGGGTATTTCCGTCGATGGGCATATGCGCACCAATGTGGAGCATATCTATGCAGTCGGCGATGTGACCAATATCATACAGCTGGCTCATGTCGCTTCACATCAAGGCATGGCGGCGGTGGATAATATCTTGGGAAAGGCTGCGGATGTGGACTATTCAGCGATACCCAACGTGGTTTTCACAAGTCCGGAGATATCTGGAGTCGGCCTTACGGAGGGCGACTGTAGGAAAAGGGGAATGGATTTCAGCGTCAGCACGGCGACTTATGCCGCCAACGGTAAGGCGCTGACCATGAACGAACCGGAGGGCTTTGCCAAGCTTGTGCGGGATAACGCGACGCGGCGCATCGTGGGCGGCTTTATCATCGGGGCCGATGCCTCGTCTTTGATAAGCACGCTGACGACTGCGGTATCGCAGGGATTGACCGATGAGGAATTGGCCGGGGAGGTCTTTGCGCACCCGACGACCGCCGAGGTCATCCATGAGGCCGCGATGGGCTTCGGGGCCGGAGCGATCCACGAGCTATGAGCCGCATCTATGTGTCGGGAGAGACGGACCCGTATTTCAACGTCGCCGCAGAATATCAGCTCTTTATGGAGGCCGGGCCTGATACCCGCCTCTTTCTGTGGCGCAACCGCCCGTCTGTAATTATCGGGCGCAATCAGAACGTCTTTGCCGAATGCGATACGGAATTTCTAAGGCGGCACGGCATATCCCCGGTCAGGCGGTTCTCGGGCGGCGGCGCGGTCTATCATGATTTGGGAAATGTGAATTACACCTTCCTGTCAAGGGAAGAGGACGCCGATACCGGCCGATATCTCAAGGTTATCCGCGATGCCTTGCTGTCCGTGGGAGTGGAGTGCAGTTTCAGCGGCAGGAACGATCTATTGGCCGGGGGAAGGAAGTTTTCCGGCCAGGCCTATTATGCCGATCACGGCAATCTGCTCTGGCACGGCACCCTGATGATAGACGTAGACCTCGGAATGCTTACCGGCGCACTCAAGCCCTCTTTTCTCAAACTCAGTTCCAAGGGAATAGACTCGGTGAGCAGCCGCGTGGTCAACCTGTCCGATATCGGCGGCGGCATCACCCCGGAGAAGGCTATAGGTGCCGTGACCGGGGCATTTGCGGCGGAGTACGGCACGGATACGTCCGTACGGCAGATAGACGGCGGCAGCATGCGGCCGTCCATCCTCGGAAAGATCAGAAGCGATGATTGGATATACGGGCAGTCGCCCGATTTTGAGGTAAATTTTGACCGCCGGCTGTCCTTCGGAAACGTAGGTATATCCGCGGATATTTCCGGCGGCAGGATCTCCCGGCTGAAAATCTATACTGATAGCCTGGCCGCCATTGACTTCACGCACTTCGAAAGGGAATCGGCCGGGCTGCCTTTTGACGAAAAGCTGCTGATAACACGGCTGGAAGAGTTTGCAGAAAAATGCGTAGAAATAAAATAAAAAAATAAAGTGGAAATGGACGGTAAAAGTATGATAAGATAATAGGAAATTGCAGCAGCAGGTGAGAAGAATGTTCAATTTGGATGATTGTATGGCCTTTACGACCAGCCGCAGCGCCAAGGTTTTTTCAGAGGCAATGGAACGGAGACTGAGTCCGTATAATGTCACGCGGCCGCAATGGATCGCTCTGTACTATATCTATACCAACGATTCCATCACACAGCGGGAGCTGGCGGATAAGATGTCCATCAAAGAGCCCACGGTGGTAAGACTGATCCAAAAGATGGAAGGGGAGGACCTCTTGACCCGTTCGGGTGCAAAAGGGGATAAGAGGATCAAGCAGCTCTGTCTGACGGAAAAGGGCATACGTCTGTGCCGTGAACTGCTTCCCGTAGCCGAAAAATTCATGTATGACACCATTGCCGGCATCAGCCAGGAGGACCTGCAGACTTTGAAGAACGCGCTGGATAAGATGGTATCAAATGCACTCAGGAACGAATAGCGGCATCAAATCATCATAAATCGGAACAGCGGATCACAGCCGATGACAAGGTCGCTTAGGCCGCGAGATTGCACTGCAATTTTGCGGTTGCGCGGGAATGGCACGGTCTGCCAGTTTGTCTGCAACCTATGATCTCTTTGACGGGGGATCATTTTTTTGGGCCGATTCTTTTCATGAGGCCGGGCGTTGAATAAAACGTTTTCTATGATTGATTATTTGTGTTAATTATTTGCACTGAATTTGCAGGAGAATACCTATTTTTGTAGAATATGCTAATAGTATGCATTTACATAAATTTTTCGAGGAGGGGAAACATGAGGGATTTTAAAAAAATTATTTCTGTCTTAGTCACGTTCATGATGGTGTTTTCTCTGTCGCTTCCGGCTATGGCGGCGGATACCGGCGTCGATACCGCCGTATCCGGGACTGTTGCCGAGGTACAGAAATATGGCAACCTCACTATGGACATCAAGCCCGAAGCCCTTTACGATGCAGGCTTTGAACTTGGCGATGTCCTGAAGGTAACGGCGGGAGACACGTCGCTGGATATACCTTTCTGCACAAATTACAGCGACGTGGATTCGGGAAGCGTTGTCGTGCGGGACGACCAGGCAAACGATCTGCTGGTGGTCGCGGTCAACATGGGCAACTTCTCCACCAAATACAATGTCAAGGCGGGGGATAAGGTGACTTTCGCCATGTCTGAAAAGGCAGGCTATCTCACCGAATACCAGATCCATCAACTCAAGCGTACCGACGTGCGCTCGGATTATGCCTCGGACTCGGTATTTGCCAACTTCCGCAGCATAACTACTACCGGAATAAAGCCGGGAGTATTATACAGGAGCAGCAGTCCTGCGGACAATTCGATAGGCCGCGCAGCCTATGCCGATAAGTTGGCGGAAGGCGTGGGCATAAAGGCCGTCGTCAATCTGGCCGATTCGGACGATACGTTAAAGACTTCCATAGCATCAAAGGATTTTAATTCCGGTTATTACAAATCGCTCTATGACGCCGGCAAAGTCAAGGCCCTGGACATGGGCGTCGATTTTGCGGCGGATGACTTCGGACAAAAGTTGGCCGACGGACTCCGCTTCATGACCAAAAATGACGGCCCTTACCTCATCCACTGCACGGAGGGTAAAGACCGCGCGGGCTTTGTGAGCACCGTATTGGAGTCCCTTATGGGAGCAAAGCTTGACGAAGTTGTCGCCGACTATATGACTACATATGACAACTATTATGGAGTCAAGGAAGGCACCGACCAGTATACTGCAATCGCAAACAGCAACGTAATATCTTCACTGACCACGACCGTATGCGGCCTGGAAAAGGGCGCCGATATATCCAATGTCGACCTCGCCGCCGCGGCGGAGAACTATCTTAAGAAGATCGGCCTCACGTCGGACGAGATAGCTGCGCTCAAGGCAAAGCTCTCGGGCGATTCTGTCTACAAGACCCCCAATGTGTCCGGTACGGTCACAGAGATAGAGAAATACGGCCATGCGGTATCGGATATCACTATAGATGATTTCAATAAATTAGGTTTCAAATTAGGCGATATGACGACCGTTGTGTTTGACAACGGGTTCGTGCTTGAAGCGCCGTACCTGGACGGTTACTTTGTGGACAACGGCCAGCCGCTGGTCCGCGCATATCCCGGCCAGACAAATATAGCCGTATGTATCAACTACGGGAAACTCAATGAGATAGCCAAGATCAGCGTGGGCGATAAGTTTACCATCATGCTCACCCAGCCCGAGGGCTATCTTACGCAGTATGAGATACGCAATCTGACCCGCACCAATAACCGCGAGGATTATTCCTCCGATGAAGTGTTTGCTAACTTCCGCAATATCACCCTGGGCAATATCGCAAAGGGCGTGCTCTACCGCAGCTCCAGTCCGGTAAACAATGAGATCGGACGCGCTGCCTATGCCGATAAGCTGATGCAGGCCGCCAAGGTCAACACGGTGGTCAACCTCGCCGATTCGGATGAAAACATCAATACCTATATGGCTGCTGCGGACTTTGCAAGTCCTTATTATGCCCAGCTCTATAAGAATAAACAGGTACTGCCTCTGAATATGGGGCTTGCCTATTCCAGCGATGAATTTAAAGCGGGTATGGCCAAGGGCTTTACGTTTATGGCCGAGAACAAGGGACCGTACCTCTTCCACTGCACGGAAGGCAAAGACCGCGCCGGTTTCTTTGCCGCACTCGCGGAATCTCTGATGGGCGCGACAAAGGATCAGATAGTGGACGACTATATGCAGAGCTATGTCAACTATTATAACATTCAAAAGGGCACCGATAAATATGAGGTGATCTCTCAGGACGTGTTGGATATGCTCAAGGTCATCGCGGGCAGCAGCGATCTGGATAAAGCGGATCTTGCGTCGGCCGCGGAAAATTATCTGCTTGCGGGCGGCATGAAGCCGGAACAGATAAAGGCTTTGAAGGCCAATCTCTCTGCGCAGCCCTCGACGGCCCCCGCCGTACCTGCTGCGCAGCCGGCACAGCCTTCGACGCCGCCGGCCACTGTGCCTGCTGCCCCTGTTGCTCCAACAGCTCCGGCAACTGGCAAGACGAATACGACAGCGACTTATTATGTCGTCGTCAAGGGCGATTGCCTGTGGACCATAGCCGGCAAGCAGTTGGGAAGCGGAACACGCTATATGGAGATTTATTCGCTCAATAAGGATACGATCAAAAACCCCAGGATGCTCCATATAGGACAGAAGCTGACTCTTCCTACAAAGTAGGATAGATTTTTGGTATAAAGTTGATTTTATATGGGACCTTGCCTAAACGCAGGGCCCTGTTTTCATTTTTTTGTTTGTAGTATAATCACTGTATGGAAATTTGAAGAGAGGCGGGATCTTGTGGATGATCCAAGTAAATTTTTGAATATTACGGAATACAATATCCTGATGTATGCCGTTGAATTGCTGTTTCTTACCGAATGCGCCATTTGGCTGTTCACATCCGGGGGGAGCAGTAGACATTCCCGGAGGAGCTCGGATAAGGGGACCGTGTGGCTGGTCATGATCGCTTGGATTTGCAGCTTCATGGCCGGCGCTTATTTCAGGAGCCAGGGCGTGTCGGAATTCATGCGAGGCTGGCTGCTGCCTCATTTTTTCTATTATATCGGAATCATTTTTATTATCTTAGGGGTTATAATTCGATGCACAGCCGTTCTGACATTGAGAAAATCCTTTACTCTGTCTGTGCAGACTGAAGCCGGCCAGCATTTGATCAAGACCGGGCTGTACCGTTTCGTCAGAAATCCGGCATATACCGGAAGCATAATCAGCCTGCTGGGCGTGTCCTTTGCATACCGCCACATATTGGGAGCCATTTTTACGCTTTTCCTGTGTCTGGTCTGCTACGGTATCAGAATAAATGTGGAGGAGAAAGCTTTGAAAGCGCAGTTTGGAGGGGAATTTGAACAATACTGCATACGGACAAGGTATAGGCTGATCCCCGGTATCTATTAAACCGGCTGTTTCTTCCGGTTTATTTTTAATTTTTAAGTTTTGTGGTAATATTAATCATGAGGTGATCGTGATGCCGAACCGTTTTGTATTTTCGGGACGCTGGCTATTGTACATACTGGCTGTCGTGGTGATGATCTTTATATTGATCGCAGCCGGAGCGGGGCTCATAGTAAATTATCAATGGCTTTCCAGCCTCGGCTATGGGAAGATATTCTTTGTGAGGTTCTATACCGAGCTGGAGCTTGGTATTCCCATATTCGTCATACTGTTCTTCCTGCTTTATTTTTATTTCAATAAGATAAAAATGGATTATGTAAAGTATACCGGAGACGTGCTATCCGGTAAGGAAATGGGGCGGCTGACGGCGTTTGTGATATGGGGCTCTGCACTGCTGTCCGCGGTAATGGCGCTGAGGTTTGCGGGCGATATGTGGCAGAGTTTCTTGAATTTTTATCATGCGTCGGATTTTGGCATGAGGGACCCTGTTTTTGGCAAGGATATGAGCTTTTATCTGTTAAAACTTCCCTTTTTAAATGATACCTATAAATTTGTCCTGATATTGATCGCAATTCTGGCGGCAATCACGGTAATTATGTATGTGTTTATGTACTTTTCTAGTGCCACCAGATTTTTCAGATATTCGGAAGAAAATCATGCATTCAATTCCATTCCCAACAAGGAGATAATAAAGATAGCCATAAACCAGGCCGCCGTGCTGGGGCTGATATTCTTCGCCCTTCTCTCGTTCGGCTATTATCTGAAGGGGTTCAATCTGCTGGGTTCCACCCGGGGAATTGTAAATGGAGCGGGATATACGGACGTCAACGTGACTTTGATCTTTTACAGGGTGCTCATGGTCGTATGTATTGCCGCGGGCATAATGTTTGCCGTGGGAGGCATAAGGAGGAATGTAAGACTGACCGCCGCAGGGCCTCTTTTGGTGGCCGCGGTCGTGCTGGTTTCATACGTATCCTCCGCAGTCGTACAGAACTTTGTGGTGTCGCCCAACGAGTATTTGAAGGAAAGGCCCTATATAAAGAACAATATTGATCTGACGCAGAGGGCGTACGGACTCGGCGAAATAGAACGGGTAAACTTCGGCGAGATCCAGGATATAAAGAACATAGACATGGATAAAAACAGGGACACCATAGAAAATATAAGGATAAACGACTACAGACCCACACTGCAGGTGTATAATCAACTTCAGGGCATAAGGATGTACTACAGATTCAACGACGTGGACGTGGACAGATACGATATCGACGGTAAGCCGACGGAGGTTTTCCTCTCAGCCAGGGAATTGGACAAGAACAAGCTTTCAGAGCAGGCCCGGTCGTGGATAAACATGCATTTGGTGTATACCCATGGCTACGGCGCAGTGGTCACGCCTATCAACAGCGTTACATCCGAGGGCCAGCCGTCGTTTACGGTCAAGGACATACCGCCCAGGGGCGATATAGATATAGCCAGGCCGGAGATATACTTTGGGGAACTTACGGACGACTACGTCATTGTAAACACCGGCGCAAAGGAATTCGACTATCCCTCGGGCTCGGGAGAGAAGAATATATATACCGCTTATCAGGGAAAGTCCGGTACAAAGCTGGGAGCGTTCAACAGAATCCTATATACGATATATACGGGGGATATCAGGGTATTGTTTTCGGGAGATATAAGCGCAGACAGCAGGATCTTGATAAACAGGAACATTTTGGATAGGGTCAAGGGGATCGCACCCTTCCTGTCCTATGACGAGGACCCGTACATGGTGATCGACGGAGGCAAACTCTACTGGATGATCGACGCATATACGGTCAGCGACAACTTCCCCTATTCGACGGAACACGAGGCTATGGGTTCCCGGTTCAACTACATAAGGAACTCGGTAAAGGTGGTGGTCGATGCATACGACGGTTCTGTGGGTTTATACATCTATGATAAGAACGATCCATTGATAAAGGTGTATGATGAGATATACCCCACGCTGTTCAAGCCCTATGAAGAGATGCCGGAGGGACTCAAGGCTCATGTGAGGTATCCTCAGACGCTCTTCAACGTACAGTCCGACGTGTACAGGACCTATCATATGAACGACGTGCAGGTCTTTTACAACAAGGAGGACCTGTGGGAGATAGCCAAGGAGAAGTATCAGGACGAGGTACAGAATATAGAGGCCCAGTACATCTATATGGGGCTGCCCGGAAACGGCGGAAGTAAAGATTTTATGCTGATGGTGCCCTATACGCCCGCCACCAAGAACAACATGATCTCCTGGATGACGGGATACATGGACAGGGATACGGGGAGACCCATACTGCAGGTATATGATTTTCCTAAGAACACGCATGTATACGGGCCGCTGGAGTTCGAATCCCGCATCGACGAGGATGCGAACATATCTCAGCAGATCACCCTGTGGAATCAAGGGGGTTCGTCGGTGATCAGGGGTAATACCCTGGTGGTCCCCATAGACAGGTCTATCCTCTATGTGGAGCCCCTGTATATCGCTTCCGGCAATGAGAACAGCATACCCGAGGTCAAAAAGGTGATAGTGTCCGACGGGTCTAAGATAAGGATGTCCGACACCATAGGCCAGGCCCTGAGCGAGCTCACCGCAGGCAAAAGCGATACGCCGCCTGAGGTCACGGAGGAAGTGCCTTCGGACACCCTGGGCAGGATAAAGGACACTTATAACAGAGCAATGGCCGCCCTTAAGGACGGAGACTTTGCCAAATTCGGCGATCTTATGGACCAGCTCGGCAACCTGATAGATAACGATTGAAAGCGGCGGTGACCGATCATATTAAAGGGGGATTACAATGCGTTTCGATGCTGTACTATTTGATGTGGACGGCACGGTAATAGACACGACGGAGGCAATAATAAACTCTCTCAGGAAGGTGCTCATGAAGTACACGGGTGTGAAGCACAGCGACGAGGAACTCTATGTGAGCATGGGCATAACGGGAAAGATGACTATGGATATGTTTGGGGTAAGAGAAAGCGACGAGGCGATCGAGCTGTGGGACAAATATTTCTTCGAACTGTACGACAGGGTATCCTTCTTTCCCGGCATACCGGAGATGCTGTACGGTGTGAGGGATATGGGCTGCCCGATGGGGCTCGTGACGTCCAAGACTAAGCGGGAGCTGTCGGCCGAGAAGATTTTGAGTGGCATCCTGAGCGGCTTTGACGTCGTGATCTGTTCCGATGATACCCGGCGGCCAAAGCCGGAGCCCGACCCGGTATTAAAGACGGCGGAGTCCTTAGGCATAGAGGCGGGAGATGCCCTCTATGTGGGAGACAGCCTCTATGATCTCATGGCGGCCAGGTCCGCCGGCATGCCCTTCGGCGTTGCCATGTGGGGATCGAAGAACCCCGAAAGGCTTCTGGAACTCAATCCGGAATATATCTTTCACGATCCAAAGGAAATAGTGGATATTATAAGGGAGGATGCAGTATATGGGAACTATTGACGGCAGGATCGGAGGACTTATAGGAGGATATGACATAAACGCTTCGGCCGGCGGCGGAAGGATCGAGGGAAGGATAGGCGGCATTTTAAGCGGGGCCGATATAAATTTGAAGTATGACTTTGACAGAGGATATATAAACGGAAGGATAGGCGGCCTGATATCGGGAAAGGATGTGGATATGGTCCTGAAGGAGGACGCGGCGTACGGCCGGGTAGGAGGGGCCGTGGACGGCTCGGATGTCGATATAAGGGCTTCGGGCGGGATGATAACCGGCCGATGCGGAGGGGAACTCATAGGCTTTGATGTCGAGCTGAATATGTCCGGCGGCAGGTGCTCGGGGCGTCTGGGCGGCGGCCTAGTGGGCATGGACGCGAATGTCTCTGCCGAAGACGTGGAGTCTGTCCTCGTCGGCATATGCATTTCTATAGTATATTACTATTATCAGGTCATGTACAGGAATAATGGTAATTCTTCCGGAGGCAACCGCTGAGCGGAGCCTTTTTTCAATTATTGGTCTATACAACTATATAGGCATATGTTATAATGGGAATGGTGATGAATGGTATGACTATTGACAAGAAGAGTCCTATACCTATTTACTATCAGCTAAAAAATATAGTAAAGGACGATATAGAATCGGGCGCGCTCAAACCCGGTACCGCTCTTCCTTCCGAGAGGGAGTATTCCGAGAGATTTGGGATAAGCCGCATGACGGTGAGGCAGGCCTTGAAGGAATTGGAGAACGAAGGGCTTGTCGTCAGGGAGAGGGGACGGGGCAGTTTTGTGGCCCGGCCCAAGATAGAACAGAAGGACATAATGAGTTTCACACAGATGGTAAGGGAAATGGGGATGGAGCCTTCCGCTCAGGTGATAGCCCTAAAGAGGACCGCCATAGGCAAACTGCATGAAAAATTCACGCTGGATGAGCGCGAGGGCATGTTCAGCCTGACCCGTTTGAGATGCGCCGGCAATGTTCCGGTGGCGGTGGAGACTGACTACATTCCCGAGAGTTATGTACCGGGGATCGATTCTAAGGATCTTACAGGATCGCTTTACGAACTGCTCAAGGATGAGTACGGCATGGAGATAATATCGTCCAGGTCGAGTTTTGAGGCTGTTATGAGCGATCATTATCTGGAAAGGATACTTTCTATGGAGGGCCATATGCCTCTTTTAAAGGTGGAGAGCATAAACATGGCCGATAAACCGGTATTCTATGAAACTTCCTTCTACCGTTCCGAGGTTTTTAAATATATCGTGAACATCTACAAGAAAGGGGTAAAGCAATGAATACGGTCATAAAGGAAAGCTATGAGGACATGAGCAAGGCCGCTGCGGCGATCGTAGCACAGGAAATAAGGAGAAAGCCCGACATGGTTCTCGGCCTGGCCACGGGCAGCACGCCGTTGGGCATGTATAGGGAACTGATAAGGCTGCATAATAAGGAAGGGCTGGATTTCTCGCAGGTCGTCACATTCAACCTGGACGAGTACTACGGTCTGTCTCCCGCCGATGCACAGAGCTATCACTATTATATGAATGAAAACTTATTCAAACATATCAACGTCAGACCGGAGAACATACACATACCGGACGGCGAGGCTAAAGACGCGGAGGAATTCTGCAGGGAGTATGACGGCGAGATACAGAGGTCCGGAGGCATAGACCTTCAGATACTTGGCATAGGCAGAAACGGACATATAGGCTTTAACGAACCGGGAGACGAGCTGGTTACCGAGACCCACGTCACCATGCTCAACGAAGGGACGAGGCAGGCCAATGCAAGATTCTTCGGCAGCGTAGACAGCGTACCTAAAAAAGCGGTCACCATGGGACTGGGCACCATAATGAGAGCTAAAAAGATAATTCTCATGGCCAGCGGCAAGGAAAAGGCTATAATAATTTCCCGGATTGTGAATGATACTTCCGTCACCACGAAAGTACCCGCATCTTTGCTGCACCTGCATTCCGATGCAACAGTGCTGATAGACAAGGAGGCAGCTTTGGAAGTATTGGCAAAAAATTTATAAAAGAATTTTAGTGGGCAAACGTTATTCTGAATTTTCCTATCTTTCATTATGTATACAGAATGGTATATAATATAAGATGTGATATTCTGCTGAAAGGAGACTAAAGATGGATAGAGAGGCTACATTACTTAACAAGACGGGACTCCATGCCAGACCTGCGGCTTTGTTTGTGCAGGAAGCAAGCAAATACAAGAGCGACATAAAGGTCGAGAAGGATGGCAAGCAGGTAAATGCCAAGAGCATAATGGGCATTTTATCTCTCGGCGTGGCGCAGGGAACCAAGATCAAGATAACCGCTAATGGCGTGGATGAAAAGGATGCCCTGGATGCTCTCGTAAAGCTTGTTGCAAGTAAATTTGGTGAGGAGTAGGTTAATATGAGGGGCATAAAAGTTTCACCTGGCATCGCCATCGGCCAGGCCTATCTTTTGCAGAAGGAAATAAAGATAGAGAAGACTGCCGCAGAAGACCGGGGAAAAGAGCTTGCGCGGCTGGACAAAGCGATAAGCGAGTCCGTAGAGCAGCTCAAGCGGGTTAGGAAAAGAGTCGCCGAGGAAACTGGCGAAGGTGCGGCCGCTATTTTTGACGCACACATCATGATGCTGGATGATCCCGAGTTCATACCGGAGATACGTTCTCATATAAACGATGAGGGCGTTACCGCCGAGTATGCCGTGCAGGAGACCGTCATGAGGTATAACGGGATCTTCAGCGACATGGAAGACGAGTACCTTAAAGAAAGGGCAGCGGATGTAAAGGATGTAGGCAGCAGGATGATTTCCAATCTCCTGGGGCAGATACACGACCTTTCCGAACTGCCTAATGGCACTATAGTGGTTGCCAGTGATTTAAGTCCTTCCGACACGGCTCAGATGGATAAGTCAAAGATAGAAGCTTTTATTACCGATCAGGGCGGGAAGACCTCCCATACCGCTATTATAGCCAGGACTTTAGAGATACCGGCTATCGTTGGGCTGGGGGACATAACATCACAGGTAAAAAACGGCGATATCGTCATAGTGGATGCCAGCGCGGGCGATATATTCATAAATCCAGACAATGATCTGCTGAATGTTTACATGGCAAAGAAAAGAGATTACAACGAGTTCAAGGAAAAGCTGAAGGGTCTCAACATGCTGCCCGCTGTAACTAAAGACGGCAGAAAGGTCGAGCTGGAGGCCAATATCGGCAAACCCAAAGACGTCGATGCCGCACTGGCCAACGGAGCGGAAGGCGTGGGGCTCTACCGCACCGAATTCCTCTACATGGACAGGAATAATCTGCCCACGGAAGATGTGCAGTTTGAGGCATACAAAAGGGCCGTAACGTCCATGGGATGCAAGAGAGTGACCATAAGGACACTGGATATCGGAGGAGACAAGGAGATAGCGTATCTTGGCCTCGACAAGGAAGTAAATCCGTTCCTTGGCTGGAGAGCCATACGTTTTTGTCTGGACAATCCCGATATATTCAAGACGCAGCTCCGGGCCATACTTAGGGCCAGCGCATACGGAAGGGTCAGCATTATGTATCCCATGATATCCGACGTGGAAGAGGTAAGGCGCGCCAACAAGCTGCTTAAAGAGGCGGAAGAGGAGCTTAGGCAAAAGGGCATCCCCTACGATCTCAACATCGAAGTCGGAATAATGGTGGAAATTCCGTCCGCAGCCCTCACGGCCGACATATTGGCCAAAGAGGTCGATTTTTTCAGCATAGGCACCAACGATCTGACACAGTACACATTGGCAGTGGACAGAGGAAACCAGAGGGTAAAGAGTTATTATAACTACCTGCAGCCGGGAGTATTGAGGCTTATAAAGAACTGCATCGAAGAGGCGCATAAGAAAGGCATATACGCCGCCATGTGCGGCGAAATGGCCGGCGACCCCGAGGTTACAAAAATACTGCTGGGACTGGGTCTGGATGTATTCAGCATGAGCGCTTCGTCTATTCCCTTGGTAAAAGACGTGATAAGGAATACGACCGTAGAGGAGTCCAAGGAATTGGCGGAAAGAGCATTGGCCTATAAAAAATAATTTGTATTGACATGCTATTTTTGATATGCTACACTATTTACAGAACTTAATAATTTTATTTGGTAACAGCGTGTTACTCTGATTTTGGAGGCATAAGCTGAAAGGATATATTTTGTCCTTTCGGCTTTTTTATTTGCCTTAATAAAAAAATTTAAGGGGGTAAGACTAATGCAAAACAGCAAGGGCTTTTTGGGCGCTCTGCAGAGGATAGGCAAGGCGCTGATGCTTCCCATAGCCGTCATGCCGGCAGCGGCACTGCTGTTAAGGCTGGGCGCGCCGGATGTCTTGAACATACCGGTGATCACCAACGCCGGAGGCGCGATATTTGACAACTTGGCACTGCTGTTCGCCATAGGCATAGCCATAGGGATCGCCGGGGGCGACGGCGTGGCCGGCCTGGCCGGAGCCGTGGGTTATCTGGTCATAACCAGAGTGACAGGAGTCATGAATGCGGATATAAACATGGGAGTTTTGGCGGGTATCATAATGGGTCTTGTGGCGGGTTATCTATACAACAGGTATCATGACATACGGCTTCCCGATTGGCTTGGTTTCTTCGGCGGGAAAAGGTTTGTACCCATAGTTACTTCCCTGGCGGCTTTAGTGCTGGGAGTCATATTCGGATTTGTATGGCCGCCTATACAGATGGGTATAAATGCGCTGGGACAGTGGATAATAGGAGCGGGAGCATTGGGCATGTTCATCTACGGCGTGCTCAACAGGATGCTCATACCGGTGGGACTGCACCATGTCATTAACAGTTTGGTGTGGTTCGTCTTCGGATCGTTCACCGACGCGGCCGGCAAGGTCGTCACCGGAGACCTCAACAGGTTCTTTGCGGGAGATCCGAGCGCCGGTATATTTATGGCAGGTTTCTTCCCAATGATGATGTTTGGACTGCCTGCGGCCTGTCTTGCGATGATAAAAACGGCCAGGCCGGAAAACAGGAAGGCTATATCCGGCTTGATGATAAGCTCGGCTCTCACGGCATTTTTAACGGGTATCACCGAGCCCATAGAATTTTCCTTTATGTTTATCGCACCTGTTTTATATGGAATACATGCCGTACTTACCGGCTTATCCATGGCAATTACGTATGTGCTGGGCATAAAGACGGGATTCGGTTTTTCGGCGGGGCTGATAGACTACATCCTAAGCTACGGGATAGCCACCAAACCGCTTCTATTGCTGCTGATAGGTGTGGTCTACTTCTTCGTGTATTACTTTGTGTTCTACTGGGCGATAACGAAATTCAACCTTCCCACGCCGGGACGCCTTGACACTGCCGAAGGTTTTGTCAACCCGGCTGCGGATATAATGGGCAATGCGCCGGCAGAGGCGCCTGTCAAAAAGGTACGCGATACCCATGAGGACATAAAGAGGATGGCGGAGCAATACTTAGATGAGCTGGGCGGCCATGATAACATTGCATCCATCGAATCGTGCGTTACCAGGATAAGGCTGCAGCTCAAAGACGAATCCTCCGTATCCGATGAACGGCTGAAGAAGATAGGAGCGACCGCCGTGGTCCATATGGGCAAAAATAATCTGCAGATAGTCGTCGGGACGAAAGCGGACCTTATCGTTCAGGAGATGCAGAAGTATCCGATGAACGGCTGATAAGGGCAGACTTCTTAATTCGGGTGTCAATAAGATAACATTGTAAAGACTAAGGGGGAGGGCGACCTCCCCCTTAGTCTGCAGATAAACCGGCAGGCCGTGACAAATCGTGCGGGGCAAGGCGGCAAACCTGCAAAAAGTCACGCATACTTAAACTTATGTGACCGAAATTTGAAGGCACAGCCAACGCAGCAAGCGAATTCACGTCCTAAGCGGCCTTGCCATCGGTCTGAGGGAGACCTCCCCATTTGACGTATAAATATGATATAATGTATGTGGCAAAAGAAAGGATGATCACAATGTTTGGCTTTTTAAAACGACAAAAAGATGTGGAAATTTATTCACCCGTAAGTGGAAAAATCATTGATCTGGATGAGGTCCCCGATCCGGTCTTTGCCCAGCGCCTGGTGGGGGACGGCATTGCGGTGCAGCCCGAGGACGGGACCATAGTGTCGCCGGTAAACGGCGAAGTGGTCCAGCTGTTTCCCACGCTTCACGCCGTGGGCATAAAGAGCACGGAAGGCCTGGAGGTACTCATCCATATAGGCATCGATACCGTCGAACTCAAGGGCGGGGGATTTACCGCCTTGGCAAAACAAGGAGACACGGTTTCCGTAGGCACACCCTTGGTAAAAGTGGATATCGACAAGGTAAAGGAAGCCGGAAAATCGATGATCACCCCGGTGATACTGACCAACGGGGACGTCATACAGTCTGTAGAGAAAAAGAACGGGACGGTGAAGGCCGGAATAGATCCTGTAATGATTGTCATATTGAAGTAAAATGCATTTAGATAAGCGATAACATAGGGGGGATTATAAATGTTTGCTATAAAAAACGGCAAAGTAATTCTTAAAGACGGTATAGTCGATAAGGCGGTGGTCGTGGACAGAGACAGAATAGCCGACGTCACAGATACCGTTCCCGGGCTGATAAAAGAAGTGGACGCAAGGGGCATGTACGTGGCGCCCGGATTCATAGAGATACACATGCACGGCAGGAAGGGATATGACGCCATGGACGCAAGCTACGAGGCCCTTAACGGCATATCGGAGTCGCTCATAGCGAGCGGCGTTACCGGCTTTCTCACTACGACCATGACCATGCCTGAGGATAATATAAGGGACGCCGTAGTAAATGCGGGAAAGTCCATGGGAAAAGTGAAGGGCGCCAAGCTTCTGGGGCTGCACATGGAGGGGCCCTTTATATCCAAGGAGCACAAGGGAGCTCAGCCGGAAGAATATATACAAAAGCCCTCTATGGATGAGTTCTTAAAACTGTGCGGCGGATATGAGGATGTGGTAAAACTGATCACGCTGGCACCTGAAGCGGAAGGCGCTCTGGAATTTATAAGGCAGCTTTCGGACAGGGGAATAGTCGTTTCCATGGGTCACACCAACGCCACATATGACGAGGCAATGAAGGGCATAGAGGCGGGGGTGAAGAGCTCCACTCATACCTATAACGGCATGAAGGGCCTGCATCACAGGGAACCCGGCGCACTGGGCGCGGTCTTTGACAGCGATATATTTGCGGAGATGATAAGCGACGGATTCCATGTGCACTTTGCCGCTCTGCGTATACTGCTCAAGGTGAAGGGAATAGAGAAGTCCATATTGATAACGGATTCGCTCAGGGCTGCCGGGATGGAAAACGGCGTCTATGACCTTGGCGGACAGCAGGTAAATGTAAAGGACGGCCAGGCCAGGCTGCAGGACGGCACCATAGCCGGCAGCACGCTGACTTTGGACAGGGCCGTATACAATGCGGTAAATCATCTGGGCGTGACTCTTCCTCAGGCGGTAAGGATGGCATCGTATAATCCCGCGCAGCTGCTGGGCATGGATGATATGGGCGAGATAAAGAGAGGCAATATGGCGGACATAATACTCTTTGATGAAAATATAAATGTCAAAGGGATGTATATATCGGGAGAAAAGGTGTTTTGACTGTAACCGTATTTTATATGATTGGTGATAGGATATGTATCATGTAAAAAAGGTACTCAATAACAATGTGGTCCTCGCTGAGGAGTGCGGCAGGGAAATAGTCCTGGTGGGACGGGGTTTGGGTTTCATACAGGAAATTGACGAGCCGCGCATAGAAAAGAAGTTTGTGCTGGAAGAGAATACCGGAGACAAATTAAGAGGGCTGCTGGAGTCGGTGGACGAAAAGGTGATAGGCCTGGCCGAGGAGATAATCGCGATGATAGAACAGCAGACGGGCAAAAAGCTGTCGCAGCACATCCATATCTCCCTGGCCGATCACATCGGCTTTGCCACGGACCGGATGAGGCTGGGGATAGAGATAAGGAATCCCTTCAATGATGAGCTCAAGGTCCTCTATCCCGAGGAGTATGCCCTTGCGGAAAAGGCTGTGCTCATGGTGGCCGACAGACTGGGCACCGTACTGCCGTCCGACGAGACGGGGATCATCGCCATGCATATCCATGCCGGTATGGAAAACAACAGCCTGTCCAAGACGGTGAGATACGCAAATATAATAGGCGAGCTGGTGGAGACCATAGAGAGGGAGATGGGGATATCCGTTGACAGAGGCAGCATAGACTATGCCAGACTGGTCACGCACCTGAGGTTTGCCTTTGACAGGATAGACAAGGACAAACCTATAGACAACCCTCTTCTCGGCACCATCAAGAAAAAATATAAGAGGGCGTATATCGTGGCCAAAAAGCTGGAGAACGTGATAGAAGGCTATCTTGACAAAAGGGTACCCGAAGGCGAAGTTGGGTACCTTGCCATTCATATAGAGAGGGCTGCTGAGGCCGCGGAGGAGGGTAATGATGCTTAGGAAGGAAAAGGTTTACACATTTCTCTGCGAAGAGTGCGGCAGGATAAAGGGCAATGACCTTAACAAGGAAGCCGGATTTTCTGCGGATTATATCGCAACTCGACTGGGCTTAGTACGTAATAACGTGTCTGCGGACTTAAATGCGCTTTTCAGAGAGGGTCTGGTGTATAAGATAGAAGGGAGGCCGACCCTCTATCTTACATATGACTGGGCAGATGAACACGGAATGACCGCCGGCAGGGAACGGAGAAAGAAACCTGCGGATAAGATAAACATGGGCATCTTTGCCGATATGGTGGGCTATGAGGGCAGCCTGACGCCGTACATAAAACAGGCCCAGGCCGCCATACTCTATCCGCCAAAGGGACTGGCCACTCTGATACAGGGAGAGACCGGCACAGGGAAGACCACCTTTGCCGAACACATGTATCTCTTTGCCAGAGCCAACGGGGTTATAAAAGGGGAGACCCCCTATGTGGTATTCAACTGCGCCGACTATTCCAGCAATCCACAACTCTTGATGTCCATACTCTTCGGCAGTACCAAGGGATCATACACGGGAAGCGACGTCGACCGTTCGGGGCTAGTGGAAAAGGCGGAGGGCGGCGTGCTGTTTCTGGACGAGGTGCACAGGCTTCCCCCCGAAGGCCAGGAAATGCTGTTCAACATCATCGACAGAGGTGAATACAGGAGGCTGGGGGACATAGCGGAGAGAAAAGCCGACATACTCATAATCGCTGCGACGACTCAAGAGCCGAGGGCCGCCCTGCTGGAGACCTTTCTGCGGCGGTTTCCCATCATGATCAAACTGCCATCGCTGGCGGAGAGGGGCATCAAGGAGAAACTGGCTATAATCTCCGAATTCTTCAACAAAGAGTCCAAGAGGGTAAAGCAGCCTATAAAGGCCGCCCATGATGTGATGCTCTCGCTGCTTATGTACAAGCCGACGGGAAATGTAGGCGAGCTCAAGTCGGATATTGAACTGATATCCTCCAGGGTATATCTGGATTATCTCATCAATCAGGATGAGATGAGGGTCACGCTGGATTATCTGCCGGAGAATATCAGGGCGGCAATACTCAATCCTGGCAATGAGAAGCGGGACTGTGAAAGTATATTGGGATACGGGGATTATGTGTTTGACGGTGCGTCCTTGGAAATACAAAGGAAGGAGCGGGACCCCTATGACTTTTCCATGGAGGTATATGAGTACCTCGATGAAAAGATCGGAGAATACAGGCACGGCGGTCTGAGCAAAACGGAGATGACGGACAGGCTGCTCAAGGACCTGGAGGAAGTGCTGCTAAGATACCGCGAGGGAATACTGTCCATAGGTTTAAAAGAACAGGAGCTCGCCCGGTTTTTAAGCGCCGATATAATAAGCGGGCTCAAGATAATAACGGAAGAGGTGCAGAGCAATTACGGCTATTACATCAAGGAGGATACTCTCATAGCCCTGGCCTTTCACATCAATTCCATGTTTGTGAGAAAGAACAAGGTGAGTCCCATAGACCTTGAAGAGATCAAAAGGGGCCATCCGAGGGAGTATGACGTGGCCGGCTATATGGTTGAGAGATTGAGAAGTCTACTCAAAAGGGATATCCCAGACTATGAGACCGGCTTTGTGAGCATGATCCTGTACCTGACCAACGGCGAAGAAACGCCAAAAAAGATTGGAGTAATGGTCATAGCCCACGGCAAAGGTACGGCCACGGGGATGGCGGATGTGGTAAATGAACTTTTGCGGACGGAACATGTGAAGGCCATAGATATGGACCTGGAGGACGATCCCGAGGATATTCTGGCGAGGGCCGCCGGCCTGGCCCAGGAAATAGACGAGGGCAATGGAATAATCCTCATGGTCGATATGGGTTCGCTGAAGGTGTTCGGAGAGGAGATAGCCAAGAGGACAGGCAAGAAGATAGTTACCATAGACAACGTGAGTACTCCCGCACTCATAGAGGCTGCTCACAGGTCCATGGCGCCCTATTCTACGATGCATGATGTGGCCAGGTCCGTTCTGGAATTGGAAAAAAACCTTATAGCCGCAACTTCAAAAGAGATAAACGGCAGCGCGCACAGGGAAAAGGTCATATTCACCGTATGCAGCACGGGCGAAGGGACGGCGGTATATCTGAAGAATGTGGTAGATAAGGCATTGAAGAAGAACGGTGTTGAGGGCGTGACTGTCATAGAATTCAATATAGGTGACAAGGTAAAAGCAGTAGACAACATGAAACGAATAGCAGGCGAACGGGATATAACGGCCATTGTGGGAAGCATAAACCCGGAGATGTCGGACGTTCCGTTCATCGGTCTCATGGAAGTAGTAACGGGAAACGGTTTGGAAAAAGTACTCAGCCTTGTCTTGGGAGGCGTACATATAAAGACGGATATAAAGGATGAGGACAGGACCATGGTATACGGTGCAATCATGGATGCGCTGGACGATAACCTCAATTTCTTTTCCGGGAAGAAAATGATGCCGTTTCTTGACAAATATGCTGGCATTATCGAGAACGAGAATGGGATCAAGCTTGATAACCACGTATATACCCTCTTTACAATGCACATTGCATATGCCATTGAGAGATTGAAGTTTTCCGAAAGAACTGTTGCAGTCGCGGGTAATGAGAATCCGCTTGTAAAGGCGGTGTACGATGACTATGGTGTGGTCCTTGAAGAGGATGAACTTAAAGTATTGGATGAGATTGTAAGATAAGGGAGTTTAGTTGCAGTATAGTTTAGAGTCTTACAGAGTATTTATTTTAATTTGCTGCAATGAATTAGTGTATTGAATCGTATTTAACAACCTATGAAATCCTTGATACAGGCCTTTTGTGGAAAACGCTATACTTGGCATGGCTTTTGCTATATAGTATGGCGTCTTCACAAAAGGCTTTAACAATATTTGGGTAAGGAGGTATGGCTATTGAGCAAAGCAATATGATTTAAATAAGTCACAGGGAGATGGCAGTAGAAACGCTTAAAAGTACACAGACGATTGTTGGCAATATATATGGTGTACTTTTGCAGTATTAGTTCTGAAGGTCACAGAAATAAGTTAGGGGGGATAGATGGCATCGACGATGTTGACAGTGTTTCTAAAATAGGTTTGTAAGATATGTTTTTCATTGTTAGTAAGCTTTAATTAATTTTGCTTATGGGGGAATTAACATTGCAAATCTCATTAATCCGTGTGGATGATCGACTAATACATGGTCAGGTAGTAGTTGGTTGGAGTAAAGCTTCAAGAGCCACTCGCATAGTTGTTGCCGATGATGAAGTAGCGAAGAATGAAACTCAAAAGACAATTATGACATATGCGGCACCTAGAGATGTAAGGGTCTCAATTTTAAGTATTGCCGATGCCGCAGAAAAGTTAAAAACCAATGGTTTTCCTAATGATATAATTTTGCTTTTAATTAATTCACCAATATCATTATTAAAATTAATTGATAATGGACTTACAGTAAAAAAAGTCAATATAGGAAATGTAAGAATAGCACCGGGAAGAACTCGCTTAACGAAAGAAGTAGCTGCTACACAGGAAGAAATTGAGGCATGGAAAAAGATAGATGGTTTGGGCATTACGTTGGAAGCTGTTTGGCTGCCGGGTGGAGCAATTACAGATTTTAATAAAATCATTCGCTCTTTGTAAATGTGTCAATAAAAGAGGAAATCAAGGGTGGTAATTTAGTTTTTAAGCAACAGGGAGTGATAGACAATTGATAGGTATATTAGTGATTACGCATGGAGATTTGGGGAAAGGTTTGTTATCTACGGTATCAATGCTGGTTCAGGATAATGATATGCTAGAGTCAATTGGTTTTTTCCCAGGACAAGGTGCTGAGGATTTGCAGAAAAAGATCGTTGAGAAATTGGATTACATGAATTCTTGTGAAGGCGTTTTGTGTTTTGTTGATATGCTTGGTGGCACACCGTCTAATGTTGTAAGCGAGTTTGTAGTAAGAGATAAAAACCAAAAAATAAAACTTGTTGCGGGAGTGAACTTACCAATTTTAATTGAGGCCATTGCGTTGCGTTATAGTATGAAATTGCCGGAATTAGTATCACATATACTGGGAGTAGGCAAAAATAGTATTATTGATGTTGGAGAAATATTGCTTGGTGGTATGAAAAGTAGTTAAAGATATAATAGAAAGAGGTGCAATTAAATGAGCTTAGGAACTGCATTAGCTTTATCGATGTTAGCAGGTTTTGCATATTGGTCACGCAGATTTTTAGGAGACTGGTTTTTAGAACGCCCAATTATATTAGGACCATTAACCGGTTTGATTATGGGCGATTTTGCAATGGGTTTATTAGTAGGAGGCACATTAGAGTTAATTTTTATGGGTGCGGCTGATATAGGTGGATCGGTGCCACCAAACTACACGATAGGAAGTGTATTGGGTACAGCCTTTGCTATTTTATCAGGACAAGGCATCGAGACAGCTCTTGCTATAGCTATTCCCGCTGCCTTATTAGGATCATTTTTTGAATTAATAGCCAAAACAGTTAGTACTGTTTTTGTCTCTTTTGCAGAAAAATATGCTGACAGTGGTAATGATAAGGGAATAGCATGGATGCTACATCTTGGGAATATAGCACATTTTTTGGCAGATGCTATACCCACGTTTTTTGCACTAATGTTGGGAGCAGACATAGTGAAAGTATTAGTAAATGAAATTCCTGTATGGTTAAAAAACGGACTTTCTGCGACAGGTAATGCTTTGCCAGCTTTAGGATTTGCCCTTTTATTAAATAGTTTAGCTCCAGGAAAATTAATGCCTTTCTTCTTTGCCGGTTTCTTGATAGCTGCTTATGCTAAATTTGGTGTATTAGGTACTGCTTTATTGGGTCTCCTGGTTGCCTTACTTATAAATTATATGAAAAAGGAAAATAATGAAGAAATCCCATATGAAGACAATGAAGTAGCTGCATCAACAGCCGGTGAAAGTTTATTAACTAAAAAAGATATTAAAACCATATATTTTCGATCGTTTGCGTTACAATCGGCATTTAGCTTTGACCGGATGCAGGCAATAGGATTTACATGGATATTAATGCCCTTTTTAAAGAAAATATATAAAAATAATTTTGAGGGGTATAAAGCTGCTTTAAAAAGACATTTGTTGTTTTTTAATACTCATCCGTGGCTATGCGGGCCAATATTGGCATTAACTGCGAATATGGAAGCAAAGAAAGCAAGTGGCGAAGAAATAGATGAACAAACGATTCAAGGAGTAAAGTCCGGTTTAATGGGACCGCTAGCAGCTATGGGAGATTCGATGTTTCATGGGACGCTACGACCTTTAGTTGGTGGTATATGTGCATCTTTGGCTTTACAGAAAAATCCTATAGCTCCTCTAATATTTTTTGTAGTTGTTAATGCTGTGCATGTGTATGTCTCATGGGCTACATTAGATTCTACGTATAGACTAGGCGAAAGTGCCATAACCCGGTTAGCGGGTAATGGTTACAAACGTATTATGGATATTGCTTGTATAACGGGTCTAATGTCTGTAGGCGCACTAACTGCTACGTGGCTTAATATTAGTACTCCCCTTGCATATACTGTAGGTAAAAGTATTGTTTCAATACAATCTATGGTTGATGGTATAATGCCTGGATTATTACCTTTATTAACAATGTTGATTGTGTATTATTTTGTAAGAAAAGGTTCAAAAACAACAAACTTAATGTTAGGCATCATTGGAGTTGCGTTTGCACTTGGAGCAGTAGGTGTTATTGGTTAAGTGATGATTTAAGAAACTATTTAGATTTAGCGAATCCTTGCATATTATAAAAAATCCCAAATCAAATAGTCAAACTGTGATGAAGTGGAGGCAATTTTATGGAGAATGAGCAGTTACCATCATATATATTAAATACATTTGGTAGAACTAAACACCCATACTTAGTATGGGATGGTATTAATGAGATTCCATCAGAAATAGAATATTTATTGGAGAATTATTTAGATACAAATATTCTACGCGACTTTGTTTCTACTGTAAAAAAATTTGATACAATTTATTTAATAGGATGCGGTACTTCTTATTATGCAGCTACCGCTGGTACTTATTATTTCAATAATCTTGCGAAGATAAAAGCAAATGCGTATGAAGCATTTGAATTTCTTGCGTATCCTCCGGCTAATTTATCAAATGATCTGGTAATAGCTATATCACATACAGGCAGTACCGCTTCGGTGATTGATGCTGTTAACATGGCGATAGCAAGCGGAGCAAAAGTCGTTGGTGTCACAGATGTAAAAGACTCTAAACTGGCCGAGTTATCGGATATCGCAATTTTAGGTATGAGGGAAAGAGAGCCGTCTTTACCCAAAACACGTAGTTATGAAGCTACTTTGATTAAGCTATTTATATTGGCTGTTTTAATAGCAGAGAGCAAGGGAACTGACATTGCAGACTACAAAAACATATTAACTGATTTGCCACCTATGCTTACACAAATTATAAATAATTATAGTCTGATTGAGGATATTTGCAAAAAAATGCAGAACGTTAATAATGTATATATTGTAGCTGCTGGTCCCAATATTGCAAATGCTTATGAGGGAGCGTTGAAGTTTCATGAATGTATTCAAATAAATGCTGAAGCTTGGGAATTAGAAGAGTTCATGCATGGTCCTTGGACTGCCATGGATAGTAATGATCTAATTATTTTGTTGGCTTCAAAAGGTTATGCATTTGATAAGACACACAAATTTTTAAAAGCAATAGAGAATATAAACCCTTATATATGGATTATAACAAATGAAAATGATTGTTTTCAAGAAGAGGAAAATGTTACTATAATACAAGGATCTGATGAATATTTGAACAGTTTTCTTTCAATAATCCCTATATATCAATATATCTATTGCTACGCTTTACAAAATAGCATAAATCCCGATGTCATGAAACTCTATGATAAAAAATATTTAAAAACTCGGTTAACTTTACCAAGATAATTATAGAGAGCTAGTAACTATTTGAATCTATATTATTTATGGTAACTTAGAATGAACTGCTAAGAATGACTATTAAAAGTATAAAGTGAAGATAGAGAAAAAGTCTATAACGTTGAATTAAATACGCAGAAACTATACAAGACAGAAGAAGTTAGCAATCATAGTGTGGAAACAATATATGATTAAATTGATTAACGAAAAAATATATTGTATTACTACTATGATTGCTAACTTTAAGTTAATTGTCCTACACACATGATATTTTTTAAATATATTAAGGCTGAAACAAGGGGATATAACTTTCTTTTGAAAATAACAGTTATCATTGAAGAGGATTTTGGTCAAAAGATCCGCGTAGCGAATGAAGAATTCTATGCAAGCATAGCCGGAGCCAAGGACGCTGAATTATTGGAAATATCCGAGGGAGCTCCCGTGCTGCAGCTTGTCCGTACGACCTATAGTACCAAAAACGAGATCATAGAATATACGCTAAGCGTTGCCAGAGCCGATCAGTTCCGCTATAAGATAAGCCACGTAAGAAATTAGAAAAAGAATGGGGGAATCAGCATGTATGAACTTTCTAAAGAAGAATTAGAGAAAATGGGGGCCGTGATCACTACCGGAGAATATGCCGGCAGCCTGGATATTTGGCCTTGGCGGATGTCATGTTTGCACAGACTGTAGCGCTGCATTCATCGATCAAAGTGGGAAATACCCCTGATACACCTTCTCCCACAGGAACGATCAACCGTGTGGTGAAGGGCGTGACGATCCATTCTTTCTAAATGGTAATAGATGACATGATGAAGGTTCTTTCATATGAAGTGAATTTTTATAGTGTATAATAGCAAGAGATAAGTCGGGGGAATTACACATAAATATTATTATAGACATGTAGTCAGTATGCATCAAAGGGGAAAAGTTAATGAAATTGTTCAACCATTAATTAAACGTAATTGGTTAAATTAATAAAAATTAGAGATCATAATCAGACAGTAAAGTAGATTAAGCCTTTATGAACTCATACTCATTTTAACAATAAATTGCTCAATTTAATTTGCTTTCTCTTGATTCAGGACCACCTTTTTTTAAGGCTGCTGAAAAGCAAAATTTAAACGATTCAGAAGAAGATGAAGCTGTTTCGGATTAAATCTTGTATGTAATAACAATATCCAGTTTTATGGAGGCCATAAGGTTAAACTATAACCCTGCGGGCTCCATAAATTATTTTCATATTAATAGGAGGTAGTTTTATGAAGACACAACATAGAGGAATAGTAATGAGCAAGAACGGCATGGTGTGTTCGGCTCATTTTTTATCTTCTTGGGTCGGTGCCGACGTTCTTAGCAGAGGTGGGAATGCTATGGATGCGGCAATCGCCATGGCACTTGTAACAGGCGTTGTATTGCCCGATATGTGTGGGCTTGGTGCGGATGCCTTTTTGCTCTATTACGACGGCAAAACAGAACGTATAACTTCCATGAACGGCAGTGGTGCCGCCCCTGCCTCAATGACACGGGAGTATTTTGTCTCCAGAGGATTTGACCGTATTCCCAATAAGGGAATGTTATCAGTTACTGTCCCCGGTGCAGTCGGCCTATATTTTAAAGCACTGTCTTCCTATGGTACCATGGAATTTGGTGATTTATCCCCCTATGCCATAAAATATGCGGAAGAAGGAATACCGGTATCCCAGAGAGTACAAAGACATATGCGGATAGAGCTTGAAAAGCTGAGAGCCTATCCATCGACATCAAAAATATATTTAAAGAATGGAAATCCCTATGAGATAGGTGACATACTGATAAACAAAGATTATGCCGATAGCTTAAGAATAATTACTGAACAAGGACCCGATGCATTTTATGAAGGCGAGTTATGCCAAAAGATGGTTGATTATTCAAAAGCCCATGGAGGTCTGTTTGAAACCACAGATTTCAGCAATTATGACGTCACGGTCTGTGAACCAATAGAAACAACTTATAGAGGATATAAGGTTTATGAAACCGCGCCTGTATCCCAAGGCATTATTGTGCTTGAAGAACTTAACATCTTAGAAGGCTATGATATACGATCCATGGGAGCTGACTCTGCCGACTCCATACATCTAATGGTCGAGGCTAAAAAGGCGGCATTCAGTGACAGAGTAAAATATTTTGGCGACCCCGATTTTGTTAAAAACCCTATCGGCGGTATTCTTTCAAAAGAATATGCTTCAAGAGTAAGAGAAAAAATCGACCTTAAAAAAGCTCATTTTGAAGGCCCAGAAGTGAATCCCTTCGATTACGATGGCGATACCACATCCTTTGTTGTCGTAGATAGATGGGGAAATGCCGTTTCATTTATACACAGCATATCAGCCACTTGGGGATGCGGCGAGGTCGTGGATGGGACAGGTATATTATTGAACAACAGAGCAGCTACAGGCTTTAACCTGATCGAAGGATGTCCAAATTGCTTGGCTCCCGGCAAAAAAACGATGCATACATTAAACACCTGGATGATAACCAAAGATGGCAAGTTAAAATGGGTGGGAAATACTCCCGGTGGCGATAACCAACCTCAATGTAATATGCAGCTCATAGTTAACCTCATAGATTTTGATATGAACGTACAGGAAGCAGTGGAAGCACCTAAATGGATAGATCTCCAGAGTACAAATCCCGTGTCTGATTGGGATGGCAAAACACAACTTAGAATAGAATCAAGGGTATCAAAAGAAATATTGAACGAACTAAAGGAAAGAGGCCACGATGTATCGCTCCTTGGACCCTATGGCGGAAGCGGTGCATTACAGGTAATAGAGGTCAATGAAAATGGAGTAATGTTCGGTGGTTCCGACCCCAGGGCTGATGGTGCCGCAATAGGAATATAAACAAATAGAGTTTACAAAGCAGAAATAGCAGAAAGTATATCTTTACAGGGACTGAGCAGCGAGGATAAAGATATGGTATGACATGATTTGAAACCGTCTAGAGTATTGATTTTGTTTCTTTTAACAGATAAACGTATCAGACAGTATTAAGCAACCCATGAAATCCTTGATAAAGGCTTTTTGCGAAAAACAATGTGTATTGATTTTGCCTTTTTTTGATGGATTAGTGTATAGAATGGTATTAGATAAACCCAAAAAAAACATTTAAACAAGCCTTTTGTGGGATGCGCTATGCTTGGCATGGTTTTTGCTATATAGTATGGTGCCCTCATAAAAGGCTTTAACATTATTCTGGTCGGGAGGTGCAGATTCTTGAGCAAAGCGGCATTAATTTTGGTAAGTCACGGAAATATGGCTGAGGAGACGCTGAAAAGCGCACAGATGATCGTAGGCAAAATAAGCGGCGCATATGCAGTATCAATGGATGCAACAGACGGTTCTGAGGGCCTCAGGAAAAAAATAAAGGGGGTGATAGACGGCATCGAAAATGACGGCGCTATAATGGTGATGGTGGACCTCATAGGCGGTACTCCATCCAACTCGGCGGCTACGGAACTGTTCGGAAATAACAGGGTAAGGCTTATAAGCGGATTTAACCTGGGGATGGTTCTGGAGTTTGCCACGACAGCCATCGAGGATGCGGACGAGCTTAGAAGCCACCTTTTGGAGGTGGGCAAGAGCGGAATCAAGGACGTATTTGGTGAGATGGCAGAAATTATGAATAAATAGAGGAGGGAAATTTATGCACATAGCGTTTTGGCAGATATTGCTTTTGACGGCATATGCATTCGTTGCACAGCTGGATGCCTTGAGCCTGCAGATTTCCTTGGGCACGCCATTATTGTCGGGATTTTTCACCGGACTCGTACTCGGCAACGTGCCGATGGGGCTTACGGTGGGAGCTACTTTACAGTTGATGGTATTAGGCGTGGCCACATACGGCGGCGCAACGGTGCCTGACTTTATGTCGGCGGCTATAATCGGTACTTCGTTTGCAATAATATCGGGGCAGGACGTTGAGTTTGCCCTGGGTATTGCTTTACCTATCGGACTATTGCTTACACAGTTGGATATACTTGCAAGAATGGCTAACGTTTATTTTCAGCACAAGGCTGACAGATATGCGGAAGATGGAGACGCTGACGGAGTGTCCCAGATGAATCTAATGGGTATCATTCCCTGGGGCATAAGCAGAGGACTGCCCGTATTTTTAGGCCTGTACTTTGGCAATGAAGTGGTCAGCGCCATAACCAAATACCTGCCACAGTGGCTGATGGGCGGTCTTAAGGTCGCTGGCGGCATACTCCCTGCCATGGGTATAGCGATACTCATGAGGTATTTGCCGATAAAGAAATTTTACCCCTTCCTTATAATCGGATTTGTTTTGGCTGCATACCTCAAGGTGAGCCTCATTGGCATAGCATTAGTCGGCTTTGCCATAGCGGCGGCATATCTCTACTTTAAGAACGATTTAAAGCCTGGGGCGGAAGGAGGAGATATCGATGACTGACGCCAAGGTAGAAAACAAGATAACTAAAAAGGATCTGGTAAAGGTTTTCTGGAGGAATATACTGGGTCTGCAGATGGGATGGAACTACGAAAAGATGCAGGGCCTCGGCTACTGTTTTGCCATGATGCCTGTTCTAAAAAAGCTGTATACGACAAAGGAAGACATGTCTAAAGCTTTAAAACTGCATCTGCAGTTCTTCAATACTACTCCGGCCATGTCTCATCTCATTATAGGTGCTGATGTAGCTATGGAGGAGGAATACGGACTGGAAAATGAAGAGGCAATAAGCGCCATCAAGACCGGTATGATGGGTCCGTTTGCCGGCATAGGAGATACCGTGTTTGTAGCCATATACAGGTCGCTGGTATTCAGCGTGGCTTCCTATATGGCGCTGCAGGGAAGTGTGGCAGGCGCTTTGATACCGATCATTCCGGCCATAGCCATATGGTGGGTGAGATATGAGTTCACAATGCTGGGCTATCAGCAGGGAAGAAAGATAGCCATAGGCTTTGCAAATCAGCTGAAACAGCTGACCGAGGGCGCTTCCATACTGGGTCTTACGGTCATCGGCGGCCTGGCCCCGTCGGTAGTAAAGGCCAACGTCCCGTTGGTGTTTAAGAGCGGCGACGTCACATTCAAGCTGCAGGATATGCTTGATACCATCATGCCCTCCATGGTACCCGTCGGCATAGTGCTTCTTTCATACTGGCTGCTGGGCCGCAAGGGATTTAATTCCACAAAGCTTATTGTTTTCCTTTTGATTCTCGGTGTGGTATTATATAATTTGAAGATATTAGGATAAGTTCTTACTGCGGTGACATTATATATTCTGAGGTATTCAGGTTAAGACTTGGAGGTCAATTTATGGCAATTATTCACGTCAGGATCGACGAGAGACTCATACACGGCCAGGTGGCGACGGTGTGGAGCAATTCGCTTGGCGCCACCAGGATCATGGTGATAAATGATGAGGCGTCGAAGGATGATATTCAAAAAAGCGTGCTTAAGATGGCGACGCCCCCGGGCATAAAGCTCTCCGTGCTCACCGTAAGCGATGCAGCGGAGAGGATCAAGGCGGGCAGATATGATTCTGACAAGGTCTTTATGATATTTAAGACGCCCAAAGATTGTCTGCGTCTCATAGAAACCGGTATAAGCCTGCCGGAAATAAACGTGGGAAATATGGCTCACAAAGAGGGAGCTACTCAGGTCAAGAGATCCGTGAACGTTACCAAAGACGACATAGAGACATTTAAAAAGTTAAATTCCATGGGTATAAAGATGACGGCCAGAATGATTCCCGATGAGCCCGCCAATAATTTCATGGATATCATAAAGGGTCTGTTATAATGCTGGATACGGAAAGGACGGATCTGCTCGGAAAATTTCTTGAAAAATCCATGGAAGATGGCGCCTTCCCGGGTGCATGCTTCGGCATAGCATCCGGGCGGGACGCTTTCACGGGCTGCATGGGATATGCTATGTTACAGCCGATAAAGAGGGGGATCAGAGAGGACAGTATATTTGATCTGGCCTCTCTCTCTAAAGTAATAGCTACCACGACCGCTGTGCTGATCCTGATGGAGAATGGTGAAATCAGGCTCTATGACAAGGTAAAGGACATTCTGCCGGAATATCGTCATGAGGATACGACAATATTCCAGCTGTTGACTCACACGTCCGGACTTCCTGCGGAGATAAAGTTTTACAGGGTATGCAGGGATTACAAAGAGATGACCGGCAGGCTTTACGAAACGGAACTGGAATACAGCCCGGGCAGCAAGGTGGTATATTCGGATCTTGGTTTTATGCTTTTGGGTCTTATTATAGAGAAAGTATCGGGACAGCCGCTGGATGCTTTTGTGCATAGATACATAGCGGCTCCCCTCTGCATGACTGATACCTGTTATAATCCGCCTGAAGAAGTTAAGGATAGGTGCGTGGCAACGGAGGTTTCTGAGGAGCGTGGTGTTATAGCGGGGAGGGTCCATGACGGCAATGCGAATATGATGGGCGGCGTAAGCGGGCATGCGGGTCTCTTTTCCACGCTGCCGGATTTGATGAAGTTTGCGGAAATGATATTGAATGACGGCTGCTGCGGGGATAAGAGAATATTGAGCCGGGGTACCGTCGATCTTATGGACAGCTGCCATACGGGCGGCCTGAATGTAAGGCGAGGCCTGGGATGGGAGCTCAAGACTCCAGGCGGCTCCATGGGAGATCTGGCATCGGACGACGCGCTGTATCATACGGGGTTTACGGGGACGTCGATGCTGATAGACCGAAAGTACGGCCTGGCCTTTATCCTGCTCACCAACCGCGCCTATCCCTCGCGGGAAAATCAAAAGCTGATACGGCTGAGGGGAAATATAAACAACATAGCTATGAGCGCACTTCAAACCGGAAAGGACTGATTTTAGTGAACTTGAGCAAATTGACGACCGAGGGCAGAAACCCCGATACGATGGATATAGACACTCTGGATACCCCGCAAATACTAAAGAAAATTAACAATGAAGATAAGAAGGTGGCCGCTGCCGTGGAGAAGGAACTGCCTTACGTAGCGAAGGCGGTCGATATGGTGGTGGAGGCTTTAAAGCGGGGAGGAAGGGTATTTTATGTGGGCGCGGGAACGAGCGGCAGGCTGGGTACGCTTGATGCCTCCGAGTGCCCCCCTACATATGGCGTAAGCCCCGAACTGTTTCAAGGGATAATGGCCGGAGGAATAAAGGCTCTGTATTCATCCGCAGAAGGAGCGGAGGATGACAGGCAGCAGGGCGCAAATGACTTGATCGGGCATGACGTGACGGGCAAGGACATTGTTATCGGCATAGCTGCCAGCGGCAGGACTCCCTATGTACTGGGCGCGCTGGAGTATGCCGGGAGTATCGGATGCGGCACGGTCGGCATCGCATGCAACAAGGGCAGCGAGATGGAAGGCCTGGCCGACATCATGATAGCCCCCGAAGTGGGACCGGAGGTAGTAATGGGTTCCACACGGATGAAGGCCGGAACGGCTCAGAAACTGGTGCTCAACATGATCTCCACGGCCGCCATGATAAGATCGGGCAAGGCATATACAAACCTCATGGTGGACATGAAGACCAGCAACGAAAAACTCAAGGCCAGGGCAATAAACATAGTGAAGCTCGCTACGGACGCATCGGAGGATACGGCAAGAAAGGCCCTGGAAGAATCGGGATATAACTCAAAGACGGCGATACTTATGATATTGAAGAATATATCCAAAGACCAGGCTGAACAGGAACTAAAAAAGGCCGATGGATTTATAAGGAAGGCGTTGTAGCCTTCCTTATTCTTTTCTTTAGCCTATCATATACCTTTTGCCATATCTGCCTTGACCTTACTTTATGTCAGATATTGGTCCATAGTTCCCTTACATGGGTTAAGTTTTCCTTTACGCCTTTTTATCTGCATATTACTTTTCATTTCAGCGTATTTCTTTTAATTGCTCTGAACGTAATATCTTAATCCTTATCCTATCTTTTTTAAATATCTGCATTTATGATTATTTCAAATCTAATACGATGTATTCACTTCATGTTTTGCATTCCGTTTATACTCGTTTGGCTTGTCGTTAAATAATTTTATGTTTTAAGGGGTACTGGCAATGGGGCTTTCATTTTCTTGCCGCATTTTTTGATGTGTGAAAACAGCTAACTTTTGTTAGAAAAAAAGTGTTAAAAGAAAGATTTTAAAGTTTAAGATTGTACGTTTTTCAATGTATGTGTTAAAAGATAAGAACAGAAATGATATTTGCTTGAAATCGTTATAATATGAAACTGAGAAAGGAGTTTATATAATAATAAAAAAAGGAGGTAAAAAGATGGGTAAGAATCATCTGGATTACATGTTGGAGGCAGTAGAGGATGCGAAAAAGCAGGTTGAAAATAGAAAGGAAATAACGAAAGATTTTGTATCATTTTTTCTTAAAAAAAAGTATCAAAGGATTCAATTTGTTGCAAGCGGAACCTCGCACAATATTGCATTAACGGCTAAGCCATTTATTCAGAAGGTTCTGGGAATCGAAGTCAATGTTCAATGGGCATATACATTTTGCAATTATGATGTTAACTATGTTGCAGATGATACGTTAGTTATCTTTTGCTCGCAAAGCGGATGCAGTACTAATACGGCAATGGCTGCGCAAAAGCTTAGGGAAAACAAAAAAGAAGCGATTGGTTTCACAAAATTTGCCGACTCACCCCTTAGTAAATATGTGACAAAAGTATTTAGCTATAATTTTAGCGATGGGGATAAGGTTCAATATAAAGGATATATTTTAAGCTCCTTGACGATAATGCTCTATGCTTTGGAAACAGCATTGGAATCAAAAAAAATTAGTGAAAATGAGTACAATCTGTATGTTAAACAGTTCAAAGCACTTCCTTCAAAATTACAGGAAGCTAGGGAGAATGCAGCGGAAATTTATGAACGTAATAGAGAATGGCATTATGACACAAATGAGTTGGTTCTTTTAGGATGCGGAAGTACGATGGGAATTGCTTATGAAGTGGCATTAAAATACAGAGAGACTTATGGGATTCCAGCAACTGTTTTAGAACTAGAAGAAGTTTTGCATGGAAGCGAAGGAGGGATAACTAATAACACGACTGTTATTTTGTTTGATCAAAAAAATTCTGTAGTTCATGAAAGGGTCAAGGCTATATATCATAACTTATTTGCACTGACCAGCAGAATTATGATCGTTACTGATGATGAAACGATTACTGGCAGAGAAGTGATCCAAGTTTCCAACTCTTTTATTTGCGAAGAAATAGCGCCATTATATCAAGTCGTTCCCTTTCAATATTTTGCGTATAACATCTGTAAGGATTTGAGAGTATCTGCTAATACAAAAGAGAGAAGTGAAATATCCAGAGGATTAAAGATCAAATTACCAGGAGTTAGATACTAATAAAATTTTGTATGCAAATATGGGATTTTAACATCGTAGATTTTAAAAAAAATATTTCTAACAAAAAGTATCTCTATTAATTATAAAATTAAACGTTATGAATTTATCAGTATGCTTAATCATAATGATGCTCAAAAGATAAATCTAAATTACTGATAGATAAAATCATGCTAATATATGATTATATTCGAAACGATAAAGTTTTTGTTAAAAAGGCAGATTGTTAATGGAGGTAAACATAATGAGGCATTATTTAATTGCTAGTCACGGAACACTAGCTCAAGGTTTTTATGACGCGTTAAATGCAATAATAGGATCTAAACCAGAAATCAGCATCATTACGGCATACGTTGATAATTCAGAGATAAAAAAGCTAATTGAAAAAAAGATTTGTTTAATCGGAGCGGATGACGAGCTGATTATTATGACAGATATTTTTGGCGGAAGCGTCAATAATTTATGCATGGAGTATCTTAATAGGCCCAATATTCACCTGATTGCCGGAGTAAATTTAGCGTTGATTATATCAATTGTAATTAGTCATGATGAAGATACAAAATCAATGATCGAAAACTGTATTGAAGAAGCTAAAAAAAATGTAATTTATTGTAACGATTTGACAGAACCAAAAGGGTATGATGATTTTTAGTCAAACTAATGGAGGAGATAAGATATTATGATCGCCTTACTGCGTGTGGATCACAGGCTTTTGCATGGGCAAATTGCCTATTCATGGGTGACTTATTTGGGGGTTAACTGCATATTGATCGCAAATGACGGCGTCATGAATGATGCTTTGCGTAAAGCTGCAATAGAGCTCGCAAAGCCAAATGGTATCAAATTAGTAATCAAGGGAATAAACGATTCGATTAAAGCAATTAATTCCGGTGTGACCGATAAATATAAGCTATTGATTGTAGTAGAAAAAACCGATGATGCTATCACGTTGGCAAAGAACTGTGACAGGATTAAAGAGATTGATTTAGGAAACATAAAGGACAGGGAAGGAGCTAAACAAATAGGTTTACTGTTTAATATAACTGAGGACGAAGAGTTAAAATTGAAAGAACTCGTAGACAGTGGCGTGAAAGTAGGGGTCCAAAGATTACCTGAGGACAAATATGTTTCGCTTGAAAATAGTTTAAGGGGGTAAGGAAAATGAAAGCGTTGACACTAGCAATTTTAACGTTTGTAGTTTATATTTTAGAGTATGGATTTGGAAGAACTTTTATAAAACAACCTATAATAATCTGTGCCTTAACAGGATTAGTTTTAGGTGATCTTAAAACTGGAATAATTATTGGCGGAACTCTGGAACTTGCTTTTTTAGGAGCCGTGTCGATTGGTGCGACGGCGCCGCCTGATACTTTAACAGGTGGAGTTTTGGCAACTGCATTTGTTATTACATCCGGTGCAGGTATAGAAACTGCGTTGGCATTTGCATTTCCAATAGCATCTTTAACGATTCTGTTTGAAACTGCGTATGAAGGATATGTGGTCTCACTAATTAATAGATATGCGGAAAGGTGTGCGGATGAAGCAAACTATAAGGGAGTTGAGAGAGCGCATATATTGGCCGGGACTGGAAAGGCATTTATTAAGTTTTTGATCGTTCTTCTTTTCTTTGGACTTGGCAGTAACGTTGTTACAAATATATTAAATGCGATTCCTGGATTTGTAACAACCGGATTGAACGTTGTTGTTGGAGTATTGCCTGCAATAGGTTTTTCTGTGCTTGCTAAAACTCTTATTACAAAGTCAAACATATATATCTTTTTATTTGGCTTTGCACTTGAAGCTTATTCGAAGCTGCCGATTTTAGGAGTTGCTATATTTGGATTTGTATTGGCTATAATTATGTTAAACACAAATAAAAACGAAGAAATGGAGGGTTCGGATGATGACTTCTAAACTTACTAAGAAAGATTTTAACAGCATATTTATTAGATCATTGAGCTGCCCTTTTTCTTTTGGATACGAAAAACAAGAAAATATGGCTTATGCTTACGCCATGATCCCCGCCCTAAAGAAGATTTATGCCGATAATAAAAAGGGTATGTCGGAGGCTTTAAAACGTCATTTAGCTTTTTTTAACATTACTAATCAATGTAATACTTTTTGCTTGGGAATGAGCATAGCGATGGAAGAAGAAGCTGCCGCAAACGAAGATTTTGATGCAAATATCATCAATAATACAAAAGTCGCGCTTATGGGACCGTTATCAGGGATAGGAGATTCGCTATTTTGGGGTACGTTTAAAATCTTAGCAACTTCAATTGGTACGGTATACTCTTTGAAGGGGAGCGTTCTCGGACCTATTTTGTATTGGCTTGCTTATAATATTCCTGCATTTGCATGCCGAATTGGACTCTTTCATGCCGGATATGGTTCGGGTACTAAATTTTTGACGGATGCAAAAACTAAAAGCGCTATGAATAAATTAATGAAAGGCGCCACAATATTAGGCTTGTTTATTATCGGAGCAATGACAGCGTCTATAGTCAGCGTAAATATACCAGTTAAAATATCAGACGGGAAAAATGTGCAGACCATTTCCGAGCTTATTAACGGGATAATTCCACAACTAACGTCGCTGTTAATTTTTGCAGGTACATATTTTGCAATTGTTAATAAGAAAATATCTGCGAATCGTATGATCATTATTTTTACCGTAGTTGCATTATTTGGAGCTTATTTTGGGGTTTTAGCATAAGGCTGCTTTTATCTATTAACTAGAGAAGTGCCGCAGCAAAATTAAAGGGAGGCAAAAAATTGTAACAAACGCTATAATGACGTTTGTTACAATTTTTTATAAGATCATGATATGAAAAGTACAAATGGCGCACCACCATATAATAAGCGATTGCTGAGATGTGCAAATTCATGAGACAATTGGGGTATCTGGCAAATGCATCATTGATCACTTTCACTTAAAAGTCATCTATACCCACTTTAACGTTTACGTCGTTCTCGATATACTCATACAAATATGCAATTTCGCTAACAGGCAGAGTCACTTTGTAATGTTCTAAAATAGGTGCAAAGCATTCGTTTACTATCTCAATAAATTCGCTGTTTGAAATCATAAAGCCGGGTATGTCGCGATATTCTTCCACTACTTTCTTGGTTACAAGACGTTCTATTAAAAAACAAATGTGCATGTTTATTCCAACGATCGTTTTACTATTGAATTTACGTTTTAACTTATACTGAAGGGCGCTGGTTGCTTCACTTACATAATCCAACAAAATTTGCGCATTTAAAATGGTGAGATTCTCCATAACTGATTGAAGAGAAAAATTCCTTAATAAGGATTGGTTAAATTCATCGATTTCTTCCGCTGTCAAATAATCTTGTAATACGTCATTTACCATGCTTATATTCTCGAAACTAATGATTTCTTCCAATGTGACTGTTCTGACGCCCTTAACTATAAGGTTCATCGGTTTGACCAACAGTTCAACATCGTACTGAGAAAATATGATATCGTTGTTTCCGTTTTTTGATAATGATTCATAATCATACGCTATCATTTGTACCGGCACCAGTTTTGGCAAACTATCTTTAAATAAGCGGCATAATTTTTCTGCGATAGAAATACCTGCGTCGCTTGTAAACAGGATAACCTTATCCTTTTTGGCTATGGAAATCATCTGATAGTGGATCTGTACTTGTTTACTAACTTCTTCTAAAATTATATTTATTTCTTTTTTCTGTTTGATTTTATTGCCGATTTCTAAGGCCAGCAGAGTGGAGACATTATTAATAATGCCAATGGTCGCGAAACTTTCTATTTCTTTTCCGATTTCTTCAAGCGAGCCCATATCAACCATCAATACTATATTTTTAAAGTGACGGTTATTTTGAAGAAAAGTATTTAATTTTTCTGCAGTTTCTGCTATAGAGCTGTGGATAGGCATATCTATTGCTTCGAATACTTGCATATCCAAAAGCGTATTTACTGCATCTGCTATAGAACTGGCTGTTGAATATCCATGACATAAAATTACGCCTATAGTGTCGAGCATCTTTGTATTTAAATTATATAGATACATGTTAAGCAGTATAAATACTTCCTGGATTATGGAAAGTGATATGCCAAAGTTTGTATTGATCTTACTATTTAACATTCTGCATATTTGCTCAGACTCCTTTTCCATCTGCATCAGATAGTTCTGGAATTGAGTTACCTCCGTATAATGCTTTTTTTCCCAAACGTTTAGCTCCGAGTTGTGATTTTGTTGGAATATAATCATCCGTGACAGAATATGTGCAAAATTGATTGGGAAACTTATTGTAGTGGAACTCCGGGCCATCATTAAACAATTATTAATAAATTTCTCCAATTGTTTTACTCTATCATCATCATAGTTTTCCTGAAAGATAATTACGTCATAATAATATTTAAGATTTTTTTTACTTTCTTTTAGAAATGTTTTACTGTCAATATCTTTGCCTTCAAACATAATAAACAAATGCAAAATATTATTGCATAATAAAAGTATATTATGTAAAGATGATCTTACATTTATAGATTTCAATGGGACACATTTTTCTTCTTCTGTGGATTCCGGCATAGTTGTTATCAGGTAATTAGGCAGATGGAACAAATGAACATCCAAGTATTTATCAGTTGCCTGTGCATATGCATTAGCACAAGTTGATTTTATACACTTCTTTAATTCTGTAAGGTTATTATCGAATGTCTGATTTACCAGTATATGAACTAATTTTTCTGAGATATGGATATCTTTATCCAGATGTTTTTGCTCTTCATAAAAAAATTTCAAGATAAATTCCTTTCGTTCATCTTCGCTTCTTTCCACAAATGATGGGATATTACATACTACCGGACAACTTAATGCTAAAGTTTGACTCAGTTGCTCCCGATCGTTTTTCATACTGCTTAGAATGACGCGCGTATGTCTTCTTAAGCGTTTTCGCCCGTTTTTGCGGATGAACGTCCCCGTTGAAATGAATTCTGACAATTTTTCTTGAATAAGCTCTGATAAATAAGAGACATCCTCAATATATATAATACCATTATCTAAAATATCAATAAGGCCGGGAGATTCTTGCTCATTATCTTCTAAACCAAAAAGCAATGCGTCATAATCCAATTCTCTTTGATCTGCCATTACTTTAAGATAGTTTAATCTTGCATTGGGTTTTAAGATAGTATGATTGATACAATACTCAAATATTACTTTTCCTAAATATTTTTTCCCCGTACTACTTTCTCCAACCAATAGTATAGGTAGTCCTCCGGGATATATTATTGCTGATTTGATTTGCTGTATTGCATAATACAAACTTCCATCTTTCCCTATTACTTTTTCAAAATCTCTATCCGATAAATCGTTATGCTCTAATTTTTGCCGTAATTCATGAACGCTGATATATTCTTGCTGGTCTAGAACGACTTGATGCTGCTTTTCCAGGACTGCTTTGCTTAAATAATAAACTGGCCGCGAGCTTATTTTTATTGCCTGATTGTTTCTTACCATTTCATTTAGATATAGAGAAACTAGAGACCGTGACATATGCAAAAAATCACTGATGCTGATTGTGGTGTATAGACTTAGATTATTGTTCTCGAACTGTTTTGTTATGTCATTAAGATACTCCGCAATTTGATTTTTAGAACTATATTGTGCCATATTTGATCGCCTCCCGACTCTATATATCTAAATTATAGTATGATTAATTATATTTGGACTCCAGTTACAATTTTTTTTAACACTTAGCAAATAGAATTTAGCTTTTTAAGTGTTTAACTGCCGTTTCTTTGATTGTGTCAATAATATTTAACACTATTGTTAGCTATCAAACACACTTTAATATCAACGTAAGCATGTCAAGGCCCCATATGTTACTTAGTAAATTGACTAAAGTAAACCAGGAACAGTTCACTATAAAATTGAACATTTGCTGCTTTTACTATATTGTATTGTATATAATTTTGCTTTTAATCTGGTATATGGGTTTAAAAAACAATAGGAAAGTGGAATAAGCCGCCAAAGAGTTTAAAAGAAGATATCATCCTATTAGAATTGAATGTAGCTAAACATCAAAAACAGAAATGATGATATCTTATGTATAATAGTATACAACATTTCAATGAATATGGGGCGCAAAAATAGAAGAGGAAATAAAAGGAGAAAAAAACTCAAGACGCCCCAAGCCATCAACTATGCTAAGGAGGCCGTCTCCGCACTGCCTGCAGAAGAAGATGCATTGTCCTTGCTTTTATTGGATTTTCAGTTTGTAGCTGCGGCTTATTCTGATAAAATGTTTATAAGGAGGATGATCTTAATGCGAATAGGTTTTATAGGTTTGGGGATAATGGGAAGACCCATGGCTGAAAATCTCATTAAAGCCGGGCATGAGCTTGTGGTAGTGGGTCATACGAACAGGAAGCCGGTGGAGGAGCTTATATCCGAAGGGGCTGCAGAAGCCAAAACCCCCAGGGAGGCAGGGGAAGAGTGCCGCTTAGTCATCACGATGCTGCCCGATTCTCCCCAGGTGAGGGAGGCAGCCCTGGGCGATAACGGTCTCATAGACGGCATGAAACCGGGAAGTATGCTGATAGATATGAGCTCCATATCTCCAGCCGCTGCACAAGCGATAGCGGAAAAACTTTCACAACGGGGAATAAGGATGATGGACGCGCCCGTGAGTGGCGGCGAGAAGGGCGCCGTAGACGGGACCCTCGCCATAATGGCGGGAGGGAATGAGAGCGATTTTGAAGAGTTTTTGCCTGTGCTTAAGGCTATGGGCAGTAATGTGATGCGGGTGGGTGACGTCGGCGCCGGCGATACGGTGAAGCTGGCAAACCAGATAATCGTTGCGGGCAACATTGCCGCCATGTCGGAGGCATTTACGTTGGCAAGCAAGGCAGACGTGCGGCCGGAGGTCGTTTATGAGGCCGTAAAGGACGGCCTGGCCGGCAGCAAGGTGCTGGATTCAAAGGCCCCCGCCATAATAGAGGGGAATTTTGATCCCGGTTTCAAAATCAAGCTTCATGCCAAAGACTTAGCCAATGTCATTGAGGAGGCACATGCCGTGGGCGCGTTTGTTCCTCTGACTTCATATATAAACGAGATGATGCAAAACCTCATTTCACAGGGCAAGGGTGAACTGGATCATTCAGCTCTCATTCAATTCTATAAAAAGCTTATGTGATCAATAACGAATTTGTATCTGTACGGAGGCGGTGTAAAGTCGACAAAAGGTGTAACCGCTCGGGAGATTTATCATAGTATCATTTATACCTAAAAAAACGCTCTTTACCATAAATCTTTGATAAGAGTGTTTTTATAGTGCTTAGATCGACTTTTTATCTATTTTGGGTGATTTAACATAAAACGTTATTCATCCCTTAGAATTTTAGTACCTAATTTTGCATGAAATGTTGTATCCTTAGTTAACTGAATATCTATACCCTTTAAAAATGATACCTTTTCACAGATCATAAAAAATAATAATATATACTCAAATGATAAAAAGTCTTCTTTTTCTAAGCTATTTACATAGAAATCCATATCATCCGCAGCATTTTTACCAACTACAATGATATTCTTAGACCATTGAGATAATACTTTTTTTAATGTGGCAACTCTGGGCTCTACGTTTGTATTCAATAAAAATACAAGCGATGTTTCATTAATAGCATTATAAATGCCATGTGTAAATTCTTCAAACTCATACCCGCTTACCGGTACTCTAAGTGTTTCAATTAATTTCAGACTGGCTTCCAATGTTATGCCATATACGTCCCTTGTACCAATAATGCGTATATCCTGTGAATCAGCCAAAATATTTCCATATTTTTTGATCCATACATCTGAATCATTAATAATTGTTGTCAAATTATCCGATACATCTTTAAAATCAGATATGAATGTACTGTATTCATCTTCGACAATTTTATTATTTTTTTTGGCCCAATAAATACCTAGCAACATCAAATCTGCAATAGTACAAAGCATACCCTTTGTTTTTGGCTGTAAATCCCCTTCTTCACCGCAGTCTACAGTTAAAATATAATCTGCAACTTCGTTTAAGATAACGGATTTATCATCTCTGCCGGACATTGAAGCTGTAATACAGCCGTATTCCTTGGCTCTTTTCATAGCACGATATGTGCTAAGGCTCGTTCCACTTTGTGAGACGCCAATAAAAAGTGTCTTTTTGGGATCTTCAAAGACATAAGATTCCATTTCAAAGGGATATAAAACTTCTACCGGGATTTTCATATATTTGATCATGCATTCTTTAGCCGCTGCTCCGGCGTGGTAGCTTGATCCGGATCCACTGATTATAATTCGATGAAAATTATTCTCAGCGATTTTACTAAATAAATTTACGTGATTATTAAGAATACCCAATAACCTTTTTGGCGTTTCTCGTATACATTGTTCCATAGTAAGCATTTTTACATTCTCCCTCCTTTGTTCTATGTATCTAAATTATAGTACGATTAATTATATAGGAGTTCTAGTTACAATGTTTTTTGACACTTGGTAAATAAAATTTAGCTTTTTAAACACATACTCTATGTTTCTTTACTTGTATTAATAATATTTGACACCATTGTTAACTATTAATACACATTCCGATTAGCAGTTAATAATACTATGTGCCATGATAGTTTATATCAGGATTATTTTGATCAATGCCGTTACTTACTATCTTATTTTGATCAATCGCATATAGTTTTTTTAAAACTGGTGTATGATTGTAAATTTTTGCGGTTTATATTAGCCGACTGCGCTTTTTATGGCTATTTTTGCTATAATATATTTATAAATAAAGCTGAGGGGGATTTGCTTATGTTTAAGGTTCTTCTGACCAGGGAAATGCCCGGGCCGGCTATGGAAAAACTTAAAAGAGGGGTCGATCTTGAATACGTCTCTGAGGAGACCAAGCTGACTAAGCAGGAGATCATAGATAGGATAAAGGATAAGGACGGCCTGATATCCATGCTGGACGACCCGATAGATGCGGAGGTCATCAATGCCGCGCATGATCTTAAGGTAATTTCCAACTATGCCGTGGGATTCAATAACATAGATATTAAGACGGCGACGTCAAGAGGCATTGCCGTTACCAATACTCCCGGCGTGCTTACCAATGCTACCGCCGACCTGGCCTGGGCGCTTTTGATGGCCGTATCCAGGAGAACGGCGGAGGGGGACAGATATCTCCGGGCGGGGAAGTTTCGCTGCTGGGGTCCGAAGCTGATGCTGGGATACGAGTTTGCCGGTAAGACCTTGGGCATAATAGGCATGGGCAGAATAGGGAGCGCCGTAGCCAAAAGAGCTTCCGGCTTCGACATGCACGTCGTCTATTATAAGAGGCACAGGTTATCGCAGCAGGAGGAAAAGAAGGCGGGGGCCGAGTATGCCGGTCTTGACGAGCTGCTTTCGCAGTCGGACTTTATATCCATTCACGCGCCTCTCACCGACGAGACGAGACATATGCTGGGAGAAGAGCAATTTAAGAAGATGAAGGACAGTTGCATACTGATAAATACGGCCCGCGGGCCGATCGTGGATGAGAGCGCTCTGACAGCGGCCCTGAAGCAGGGATGGATAGCCGGAGCAGGCCTGGACGTCTATGAGAATGAACCTGCGGTTTCACCGGAACTTCTGGAAATGGAAAACGTGGTCTTGGAGCCGCATATAGGCAGCGCTACATATGAGGCCAGGGAGAAGATGGCGGAGATGGTCGCGGATGACTGCCTGGCCGTATTGAAGGGCGGCAGGCCTGACAATATAGTTAACGGTGAACTTTATGAAAGATAGTCGCCGCAGACCGATTGCATGACTTGTCACTGCCTGCCGGTTTGTTTACAGCCTGAGGCGGTTTTGTAACCGCCTCAGGTCGAGGATATCGTTTGCGTTTTTAAAATATTCGATTCTGAAAGGAGAGACGATATGAGGATAATCATTCCTATCAAACAGGTGCCTGAAACGAGCAACGTAAAGATGGACCCCGTGACCGGCACCATGGTCAGGGAAGGGGTGGAGAGCATAATCAACCCCTTGGACCTGTACTCAATCGAAGTGGGAGTAAGACTGAAAGAGCAGTATGGGGGCGAGGTCATAGTGGTGTCCATGGGGCCGCCCAAGGCGCAGGATGCCTTGAAGGAGGCCATAGCCATGGGATGCGACGACGCGGTGCTGCTCACGGACAGGCTCTTTGCGGGAGCAGATACCTTCTCGACGTCCTATACGCTTTCGCGGGCCCTGGAAAAACTGCGGCCCTTTGATCTTGTGATATGCGGCGAAAGGGCCACCGACGGCGATACGGCGCAGGTGGGGCCCGGCCTGGCCGCTTTGCTGGGCCTGCCCGTCTCCACCTTCACCAGTAAGGTCGAAATCGAAGACGGACATATAAGGGCTACCCGCCTTATAGAGGGCGGCTATGAGGTGCTGGAGCTTCCCACACCCGCATTGATAACCGTCGTAAAGGAAATATCCGACCCGCGGCTGCCCACCCTGGGCGGCAAGCAGAGAGCCAAGAAACTGGATATAAGGAAACGGTCCGCGCAGGATATAGAGGCCGATGCGGCAAATCTGGGGCTTAAGGGTTCGCCCACCAGGGTCGTAAAGACGTTTACACCCAAGGTCGCCAGAGACGGCAGGATTATCGAGGTAAAGGATGATAAGACGCTTTCGCAGGCCGTAGACGCTATAATAGACATTTTAAAGGAAAAAGCAGCAATATGAGGAGGCGCTGAATTTGAAAGAGATATGGATATATTCGGAGGTACGGGAGGGCAGGGTGAACGAGGTAACCTACGAACTTCTGACCAGGGCGCTGGATCTTAAGGGTAAGCTCGCGGATTCCATCATATCCGCCGTGCTCATGGGCTATAAAGTGCCTGAGGACGATAAACGGGAGATCATCAAAAGGGGAGCGGACAAGGTGTATTATGTGGATGATCCCCTGCTGAAGGATTTCCTTACGGAGCCCTATTCCAAGGTGCTCATCGAACTGATAAAGAGGTATAAACCGGAAATGATCATTGCTCCTGCCACGACTCAGGGGCGTACGCTGATGCCCTATACGGCCGTGAGGCTTAAGACCGGACTGACGGCGGACTGCACCGGCCTGGCCATTGACGAGGAAGGCAGCCTGCTGCAGACGCGGCCCGCCATAGGAGGCAATATCATGGCTACCATTAGGACCTCCGCACGGCCGCAGATGTCCACGGTGCGCCCGCACTCGGCGCGGCCGGCTGTGCCCGACGAGTCCCGGACCGGTGAGATTATAAATGTGGATATAGCCCTCACCGAGCAGGACGTTCCCACGAAAAAGCTGGGCTATATCAAGGACGAGACTCAGGGCGCGGGCATACAGGATGCCGATATTGTGGTATCGGGAGGAAGAGGCATCGGCAAGGCCGACGATTTCAAACTGGTGTCTAAGCTGGCCGGGCTGCTGGGAGGAACGGTAGGAGCATCCCGCGACGTGGTGGACCGGGGGTGGATGACCTACCCCCATCAGGTAGGCCTAAGCGGCAAGACCGTCAATCCTAAGGTCTATATTGCCCTGGGGATATCCGGTTCCATACAGCATTTGGCGGGCATGCAGACGTCGCGGACCATAATATCGGTGAACAAGGACCCCGACGCCCAGATATTCAAGGTATCCGATCTCAGTATAGTGGGCGACCTGCATGAGGTCGTGCCCGCGCTGATCGAAAGACTGGAGGCGGCAAAGGATGAAATATAACGCCGTGACGCAGGAGATAGCAAATGAATTAAGGCTGATCGCCGGAGAGAGAAATGTGATATATGAAGATAAAGAGGCACTGGAAACATACTCCCATGACGAGGTTTCGGAGAAGGAGTATGCCCACATGCCGGATGCGGTGGTAAAGCCGTCGAGCGCCGAACAGATATCGCAGATAATGAAGCTGGCCAATAAATACATGATACCCGTGACGCCGAGAGGTGCGGGGAGCGGACTTTCGGGCGGGGCCGTGCCTGCCCGCGGCGGCATAGTTTTATCCGTGGAAAAGATGAACAAGATCTTAGAGATAGACACCAAGAACCTCATGGCGGTGGTGGAACCGGGCGTCGTGACCAATGAGATAAACAACGCCGTAAAGGATTACGGGCTGTACTATGCCGGTTATCCCATGAGCGTGGAGACATGCTATATAGGCGGCAACGTGGCCGAAAACGCCGGCGGCGGCAAGGCCGTAAAGTACGGGGTGACGTCCAGGTATATAATGGGCCTGGAGATGGTGACTCCCGAAGGGGACATAATCGAACTGGGCGGCAAGAGGATGAAGGACGTCACCGGATATGACCTTCTGCACCTCATGGTCGGCTCCGAGGGCACGTTGGGCATATTCACCAAGATAACCGTCAAACTTCAACCCATGCCCGTGGCTAAGGCGGACCTTCTCGTGCTCTTTAAGGACGTGAAGCAAGCCATAGACATAGTCCCGGTGATAATGACCAACGGTAAGATAATACCCACTTCCATAGAGTTTATGGATGAGCTGTCATTTGCGGCCTCCTGCGAATATTTAAACGAGCACCTTCCATATCAGGATGCCAAGGCCATGCTCTTAATAGAGCTGGACGGCGACAACATGGATATAATAGAAAGCCAGTATGAGACCATTGGCGAGCTCTGCATGAAAAACGGCGCCATCGAGGTGTATGTGGCCGATAACGCCACGACCATAGAGAGGGTGTGGAGGATAAGGAGAAACATAGCCGAGGCATGGAAACTGGTCAGCCCGCATCAGAGCTTAGAGGATATAGTAGTTCCAATATCGAAGATACCGGAGTTTATGGAGAGGCTGCAGCAGCTGCAGGCAAAATACGGCGTCTCCATCCCGTGCTATGGGCACGCCGGAGACGGCAACCTGCATGCGACGCCGGTGAAGGACCCCGTTTGGTCTCTGGAGAAATGGTATGATACCCTTCATAAACTGCTGCCCGAGATGTATGAAGCAGCGGGACAGCTGGGAGGCACCATAAGCGGCGAGCACGGCATCGGCCAAAAGAGGAAGGACTACGTCGGCCTTGTATTGGGTCAGAAGGAGATAGAGCTCATGAAGAGGATAAAGAAGGCCTTTGACCCCAATATGATACTCAATCCCGGCAAGTTATTTGATTAGCAGACCGATTGCACGATTTGTCACGGTCTGATAGTTTGTCTGTAACCTGTAGCTGCCAAAAAGGCAGCTTTTTTATATTTAGCTTTGGCAATTCATGTGATATTATATATCAGTGGGAGGAGATAATAAATGACGGGGAAATTAGAGGTTATAAGAGGCTGTATGTTTTCGGGGAAGACGGAGGAGCTTATAAGGAGGCTGCACCGTTTACAGTATGCTAAGCAGACTTTTCTGCTGTTCACACCGGCGATCGACACCAGGTATGAGGAGGCTCATGTGGTCTCTCACAACGGTATCAAGCTTGAAGCGATCCCGGTCAAAAGCTCCTATGATATATTGAAATACGTGATCGATCAGGAGGCAGGCGGAAATCATTATGATGTTATCGGCGTGGATGAAGTAAATTTTTTGGACATGGGTATGGTCGAGGTGTCCAAGGAGCTGATACATAGGGGGTACAGGACCATTTTGGCGGGACTGGATACGAACTTCCGGGGCGAGACCTTCGGACCTATGGGCGACCTTCTGGCCATAGCCGACGAGGACGAGAGGCTCTATGCCATATGCTCCGTATGCGGCCAGGCCGCCATCATGACCCAGAGGATAATAAACGGCGAACCGGCCCATTGGGACGACCCGACTATTCTCGTGGGCGGGATGGACAGGTATGAGGCCAGATGCAGGGAGCATCACATAATAATAAAATAAGGCATGGATTTTGCCTTGCGCAAATAGGGAAAGAGGTGCGGCCGGGCTCTGCCAGGCATATAAATGCAGGGTGTTTGGAATTACGTCTATGAACTCATAATAAAATATGGCTATTTGGGGCTGTATGTGGGCCTGGCCATAGAGGGCACGGGTATGCCCGGCCCGGTCGAACTGCTGTTTTTGGCTGCGGCATACTTTGTGCAGGCTCACAAGATGTCCCTGGTCTATTCCATAGTTGTAGCGACGATCGGCAATCTGTCGGGCAATATAATGGCATATTCGGCCGGATACTACGGCGGCAGGCCCATCATGGACAGGCTCAACAGGTATCTCCATGTCAAGCAGGAAGACCTGGATAAGGTAGAGGTCTGGTTCAACAAATACGGCGGCCTTGTAAACATGGTAAGCCGGTGGATAGGAATAACGAGGACGCCGGCCATATGGGCGGCGGGCATAATGAGAATGAACGTTATCTCATACGCTTTTTTTTCACTCATAGGCGATGCCGCCTGGGCAACTTTCTGGATGCTGGTATGCGTGTATGCCTATGCCAACATAAAATGGCTTTTGGGCCTGCCGGTATGGTATAAGCTGGCAGCCTTAGCCGCTGCAATAGCAGTCATATATTTTGCTTGGAAGTTATTTTTTAAATATATGAGAAAGGGGCATAATTGATTGCAAACGGCGGACATCAAAGATATAAAGACGATGTGGGAGGATATGGAGTCTCAGAACGGCATATCTCCGTTTTCCACATGGGTATGGAACTACGATTGGCTGAAATATTGGAAGAAGACGCCTTATATCTATGCGGACGATAATGGAATAGCGCCGTTTGTAATAGGCAGGGGCGGACTGAGATTCATCGGTTATAATAACGGCGATTACCTTGGCTTTCTGATCAAAGAAGGAAGGGAAGCCGAGTTTTTTGACTCGCTTTCGGACAAACTGGCCGGCGACCGTATAAGCTTCCTGGACCTGGGAAATGTCACCCAACAATTTTCCGGCTGCGAAATAAGCGGTTTTGATAAAAGGGTCTTTAACGGGGACATATGTCCCTATGTCATACTGCCCGATGACGTAGACGAATACATGTCCGCATTGAATAAGCGCTTCAGAAAAAATATGGAGTATTATTGGAGAAAGATAAACCGGGATCATAACGTCGTATATGATATAGTATCACGGAATGAGGATATCAGGCCCACAATGATGAAGATGATCGGACTTCACCAGAAGAGATGGCATAAAAGGCATCTCCCGGGAGCATTCAGAAGCAGCCGTATTATAAATTTTCATCTGGACGTTTCGTCGGATTTTTTTCACAGGAGATATCTGGACCTCCACCGCCTCATAATAGACGGGGAAATTGCGGCCGTCCTCTACTGTTTCCACAAAGGAGATTCGACCTATTACTACCTCGGAGGGTTTGACGACCGGTATGAAAACATGAGCATAGGGAATCTCATCACTTGGATGGCGATCAAGACGTCCATAGAGAGGGGAGATACCATATTCGACTTTCTAAGGGGCAATGAATCATATAAACAAAATTTTTGCACGGATGAAAAGATGAACAGGAGATTGGTATTTTATAAGGGAAATGAAGGTAAGATACGTACCGGCATGGTGGAAAAACAAAACCGCCTGGTAATGGCGGTCAAAACTCACTATGAGGTATGACGACTCTCCATGCGGTCCTGTCTATCCTCTTGTTTAGGAAGTACGTCTCTCCGTTTAAAAATATCTTTTCGGGAGCCCCTATCTTATCGGCGGGTACTACGAACCATATCCTGTTTTTGAAATGGTCCGCTTCTATCTTTCCCAAATCTATGTTTTCTTTGGTGGGCATAGACTGCTTTACATTAAAGCCCTTCGATGCCATGTTGATCCTGCCTGTGCTGCCGTCTCTGTTAAAGATAACGGCATTGACGGCATAAGTGGTGCTCTTCTCCACGCTGCTCCGCGTTTGGATAATAAAATAATAGTTGCTTTTATCGCAATACAAGCCAAGACTTTTGATATCGTCGCTCCCGTCTGCTCTAAGGATGGGATTGTCATTCACACCGGAATACAAGACGGTATATTGGGAAATATCCTTTTGAGTAAGATCGGGCTTATGGCTGCTCACGGTATAGTGCTTATCACCGTATATTCCGAACAGCTCATTTTTCCTTATGAAGCTGTCAAGAAAACCGGACATCGCCATGTACTGCGATCTATATTTCAGCAGCGCCTGATGCTTTATCTTGACGGTATCGCTGTCGAGACCGTATTCATGCCAGTAGGTACCTACCGTTGACAGCGAGACCGGAGGATACAGACCGGATTTGGGCACGTACAGCGTTGGGTCGGGCCACTGGTAGTGATGTACGAGATAGGTATACAGCCGCGCCTTGCATTTTGTCTTTTCCACGGTGAATTTGACGAAATTGCTTGTGGCCCAGTGATCGGGATGAGCCTCGTCTGGGTCGGGGTATATGATATCCGTGGGCTTATAGCCGTCTATGATCTTAGTCAGGTCTGCCGCCACGTCTTCACCCGTATAAGATGTATTTTTAGTAAAACTATTGTCATAGGGAGAAGATGTATGCCCGTTGGCGCCTTTTCTTGGGTTTGCGCTGTCCCAGTTGGAATCCCAAAGGTGAGACAGGGAGCCGTCCCCATATCCGAGAAAGATTATATTTTTGTCTTGCAGGCCAAGTTTCTTTAATCCCGAGACCGACTCCTTCTGCCTCACCTTACCCAGTCTTATGAAGTCGTCGGGAGTAGGCTGCTCCACCTTGAGATACTCCATGGCCGCCTTTCTGAATGCATCGCCGTTGGTCATCAGGACTACCTTTATCTCTTTGCCCTTTTGTAATTGGTCATATATAAATCCGCCCGTTCCCAGCACTTCGTCATCGGGATGGGGAACGACGATAAGGATGCGGTTGCCGACGGTTATAGGCTCTTTCGAGATATATTTGGACTCCCGGTTTCTCATAAGGCTGTTATGCAGCGTCGATGAAAAATAGGCGGTAATGCCGAAAATGTAGAGCACGACGATAAGTGCGATCGTTATATAGATATTTTTTCTTTTCATTTTCATTGCCTCTCATGTAATATGTGTAGAATCGGTATCTAATATTATATCAAAAAAGATGAAATGCAGATAGGACTTTTTAGACGATGGAGACAAAGATATTAAACGCCCGAACTGAATTCGGGGTTTTCAGCATATAATCAACTATGATATAATAAACTATAGACGATACTAAGGAAACACGACGGGGGGTTTTAATGCTGATAGCGCGAAGAGGCAAGATATACATATTACTGATGCTGTTGATCATTATATCATTATTTTTTCTCGAAATGCTTAGCGCTTTGTCGAACGTTAAATATGCGGGTTTTTATGCCCTGAAAGCGCCTATTATTTTTACCCATGCTCATGCTTGTTTCAGTGAGGTGAGTCAGTCTGCATATCATTCAATACCGCAGGAGTTCTGCGGCTGCTCTATTGATATCGGGTATATATCCCGCGGCAATGCCTACGGAAACCGTTCCGTATATCATGAGACACCTAAAGACCATCGCAAAGAGATCAGGCGTTGCGTTTCACATTACCTCTACGGGAGCAAATACAAGGATGGCGGCCGTTTTATCTGAGAATGGATAAAACCGGCGGGTTATTATGACTTCTCGTCCATACATGACAATTTAGACTTGTCTTTTTTACTGTTTGGGGTATTATGTATAACCTATCTGATAAAAATAACAGAAGAAATTTGCGATATAATAACATGCTTGACCAGGAAATGAATTTATCATGACTTCAGGGTATAGACATTTTGTATATATTGCATTATGCCTTAATGATCTGTATCTAAATTTATGCGTCATTTTAATTTTATATTTTTGGAGGATTCGTGAATAGGAAGAAGGGAAATCTATTTGAATACGTTTACGGAAACGCTTAAAGAAATTTTAAGTTCGGTTTTGCCGATCACGATCATCGTCCTGCTGTTGAATTTTACATTGACGCCTCTTGAAACGCCGCTGCTCATGAGGTTTCTTATCGGCGCGCTGTTAATAATCGCAGGATTGGTAATATTTTTGACCGGAGTGGATATTTGCATCACTCCTCTGGGTAATTTGATAGGTTCAATGCTTGCCAAGACGAATAAGATATGGATAATAGGCATTGCGGGAATTATTCTCGGTTTTTTTATATCGGTCGCAGAGCCGGGCCTGCTGGTGCTTGCCAATCAGGTCGATCTGGTGACGTCGGGCCAGATATCCGGTACTGCTATCCTAATGGTGGTGTCCTTGGGCCTGGCGGTATTGCTTGCCTTGGGCCTGGCCAGGATAGTCTATGGCATACCCCTCTATAAGATGCTGACCGTCTTGTATCTCATGATCTTTATTTTAGCTTTGTTTTCTTCACCGGAATTTTTGGCAATAGCCTTTGACGCTTCAGGCGCAACCACCGGGGTGCTGTCGGTGCCGTTTATTTTGGCCCTTGCGGCAGGGGTCTCCTCATCTAAGAAGGACAGCAAGGCTTCCGAAAAGGACAGCTTTGGGCTGGTGGCGATAGCATCTGTCGGCGCTATAATGTCTGTTCTGATATTGAGTGTCTTTGCTAAGGGAAATAAGTTTTCTTCGGCGCTGAGTTCCACCGCCGCGCAGTCTTCTACGATCGCGGGAGCGTTCACCCAGCTGATCCCGGGCACGGCGAGAGAGAGCTTTTTATCCTTCCTGCCGCTGCTTGTCATCTTCATAATTCTTCAGAGCATATCCTTCAAATTGGATAAGCGGGCGTACGGAAAGATCTTAAAGGGTTTTGCGTACTCATTCGTGGGACTCATTATATTTTTGGTCGGCGTGAACGGAGGTTTTATGGATGTGGGGAGCGCCATAGGATACGGGCTTGCAAATTCAGGCAATAAGTATTATGTTATAGTCATAGCATTTATCATCGGTTTAGTCACCATATTGGCCGAACCTGCGGTCCACGTACTGACTCATGAAATAGAAGAGGTCACGAGCGGATACGTCAAGAGAAGCGCCGTATTGACCGCCCTCTCGATCGGAGTGGGCTTTGCCGTCGCCCTGTCGGTGATAAGGATATTGAAGCCTGAGCTTCAGTTGTGGCACTACCTTTTGCCGGGGTATATCATAGCGATTGCAATGACCTATTTTGTGCCCAAACTGTTTGTGGGAATAGCCTTTGATGCGGGAGGAGTCGCCACGGGACCCATGACCGCAACCTTCATATTGGCCTTTACACAGGGCGTTGCCGATGCGACGGAAGGGGCCAGCGTCTTGATCGACGGATTCGGAATGATCTCACTGGTGGCTTTGACTCCGATAATCACTTTGCAGATATTGGGTTTGATCTTTAAGGCAAAATCAAAAAAGGGTGGAATGGAAGATGGCGAGAGACTGCACGGATAGCAGAGAATTTGAGCTGATCTATGTGATCGCGAACGACGGGCAAGGAAGTAAGATCGTAAAATATGCAAAGCAAAACGGCATAAGGGGAGGAACGATATTTTTAGGCAAGGGGACGGTAAAGAACTCTATTCTGCAGCTGCTGGAATTGAACGAGACCAGAAAGGAAATTGTCCTGATGGCGGCTGATAATTCAACGGCCTCCATTGTTATGGAGGAGCTAAATGAAAAATTTGATTTTCGCAGGCCCAATCACGGCATAGCATTCAGTACTTCCGTTAAGAGTATAGTGGGTGAAAGAGACCTTGGGTGTATAGTTAACGAGGAAAGCAGAGGTGCGGAAAATTCTATGTATAACGTCATCTTTATAATTGTGGATAAGGGCAAAGCCGAATCGGCAGTAGAAGCCGCGACGGCGGCAGGATCAAAGGGCGGGACCATCATAAATGCCAGAGGCTCGGGTATCCATGAGACCAGCAAGCTGTTCTCCATGGAAATAGAGCCGGAAAAGGAGATAGTGCTTATAATATCGGAGGATAAATTTACGGAAGCGATCGTCTCCTCCATAAGAGAGCATCTTGAAATGGATAAGCCGGGCAACGGCATCATATTTGTTCAGAACGTCAACAAGACCTACGGTCTATCTGACCGATGACAAAGCAGCGGCTGCACGATTTGCCCATGATCCGTAGGATCTGCAGCCTATATCATAATGATTCACAGTGCATCTCAAATGCAATATTTGAGGTGCACTTTTTTAAAATTTAGTTATTGACATTATCACGGTGATAGTGTACTATTGAGTTAGTACACTATGTGACTATGTCATAAGCCAAAACAGGATGGGAGTGATGCTGATATTGTGGTACGCCATATGTTCGATGAGAATACACCGATATACCTTCAGATAATGGATCTGATAAAGCAGGATGTCTGCTCCGGCCGCATGAGTATGGGCGGCAAGCTGCCGTCGGTCAGGGATAAGGCCATCGAACTTCAGGTCAATCCCAACACCGTGCAGCATGCGTATCAGGAGCTGGAGAGCGAGGGGATAGTGTTTACGCAGAGGGGAATGGGAACCTTTGTCACCGAGGACGAGGGCAAGATAGATTCGGTGAGAAGCGAGCTTGCGGAGCGATTGGTGAGGCAATTGGCAGATGGGATGACGGGGCTGGGTTTTCAAAGGCGGCAGATACTCCGTCTGATAGAGGAATATTTCAAGAATGCGTCTGACGATGTAGGAGGGAGATAATTTATGGGCAACATATTGGAACTGCAAAACGTCAAAAAGCGATACGGCACGAGGTGGGCTCTGAACGGCGTAGATCTGACCTTAGAGGAGGGCGAGATCCTGGGGCTGCTCGGTCCCAACGGCAGCGGCAAGAGCACCATGCTGAAGCTCATCGCCGGGCTGATACGCCCGACCGAAGGCAGCGTATCGATAAACGGATCGAGGCCCGGCCCGGAGGCCAAGGCTCATATAGCCATGCTGCCCGACGCCGACCACATATACGGGTGGATGACCGTAAAGCAGGCCATAGAGTATGTGTCGGGATTTTATGAGGACTTCGACCACGAGAAGGCGGACCGGTTTATCGAGGCGATGGGTTTGGATACCGGAATGACGGTGGCGCATATGTCCAAGGGCATGAGTGAGCGGCTGAAGCTGGTACTGGTCATGGCAAGGAATGCCGATCTAATCCTTTTAGACGAACCCTTGGGCGGGATAGATCCCACGTCGAGGGACAAGATCATATCCGGCATAGCCAAGGAATACCGCTGGGAACACAGCGCCATGATAATAGCCACGCATTTGGTAAGAGACATAGAGCCGCTGTTTGAGAGGGTGCTCTTCCTCAAAAACGGCCAGGGGGTGTTGTACGGCAGCGCGGATGAGCTGCGGGCCAGGTATAACGGCTCCATTGAGGACGTATTCAAGGAGGTGTTTATCTGATGGACTTTGTCAGGCTGTATAAAAAGGAGTTTATGAGAGGGCAGAGATCCTTCGGCGCGACCCTCGTTATAACGCTGTGCGTCATGTTGTTTTTCTTTACGCGCATAGGGCGTTGGGACACCGGCCTGCCGACGCTGGTGGCTATGATGGTAGTATTCGGCTTTGGGATAGCTGCGTTTATCAAAAGTTTCGATAGCCTCAAGGAGGAGTGGAAACATGACAATCAATATCTCATGCTCTCCCTGCCCGTGAGAGGCTATAGTATACTGGGCGCAAAGCTGGCTTATTTTATGACTGAGTTTGGCAGCCATATGCTGCTCATAGGGGCATATACCGCTATAATAATGCTTGCCGAGATAAGGAGTTCCAATACCCTTGGAAACGACCTGTACGGAGGCATAGCGTCGTCCGTATGGAGGGCATACGGCCTTTGCGTGCTGCCAACCCTGTATATTTTGACGGGCGCAGGCATTCTCGGCCTGTTTTCGTATACCGTGGTCCTGACCATTAAAAAATTTGGTTTCTGGGTGGGGACCGCTTCATATATATTACCATTATGGCTATTGTCAGACCTCTCTTCCGCGGTCATGAAGGTTTCACCCGGCTGGATGCACATAGAGATACCGCTGTCCAAAGTGCTGTCTTTGGGACAGATAGAGAGCGCGTTGGATAGAAGCGGTGGTGTGATAAATTTTGCAGGCCTTTTGAACGGGACTTATGTAGGTATAGACATGGCTTCTGTTTTGGTATGGACGGCGGGCATGATTGGTCTCTTCTATCTGGCCTCATGGCTGCTGGAAAATAAAGCGGAGGTGTAAGAAATGAGGAAAAAGCAGTTGTTTGCGGCGGCTGCGTTGCTTTTGCTCAGTGCGGTAGTAATGTCGGGATGCGGAGGCATATATATAGGCGACGATGGTATATACATCGGCGATAATAATGTTAATATGGACGATCTTGTCAATATCGGTGATAACAGCGCTGTACCGGCATATGAGGACAAGGGCAGTAAGGCGATGGATATTGCCGACGGCACAGTGACCGTCGATGCGGATGATATCAGGCTGAATATAGTAGGCAGCGATGTTTCACAGGTGCAGGTGGATTATGCCAAGCAGGTATTCAATAAGACCATTACCCAGGAGCAGGCACAGGAAATAATGGATAAGATGTCCGTGACCTTTGCGCAGAACGGCAGCGAAGCGCGTATAAAGTCCAGGACGAACAATCAAAGAAATGCGCTTATAAAGATGGATATAAAGATGCCTGCCGGTATGCGTCTGACGATAAAAAGCGGCGACGGGGCAATAAACGTGAAGAATATAGCGGGAGATATAAATCTAGAAAGCGGTGACGGTCTGATAGACGTGACCGACGCCGGCGGAAACGTCAAGATAGACAAGGGCGACGGCACAGTAAAGCTGTCATCCGGCAGTATAGGGGATATGTCCATTAACTCGAGCGACGGCAAGGTCTCAGTGTCGTTGGATAAACTGACAGGCGACGAGTATACCATATCCAGTGGTGACGGTATTGTCAATATGTCATTGCCCGGGGACGTGGCGGCTGATTTTAAGATCACAGCCGGCGACGGGATAGTTAAATGCGGCTTTCCTCTGTCCAAATGGGGCAAGACATACACCGGCTCTGTAAACGGCGGCGGAAAGAGTATTAAAATCAATTCAGGCGACGGTACGGTGAATGTGGAAAAGAAATAGCGCAAATACACAGAAAGGGAGTGGCTTAAGGCATGGCTGCCCAAGATGACGTACTCGGAAAGACGATGGACGAATGGATGAGACAATACCCTGCTTTACGGGATATTGTCAGATATAAGCCGGTATTCTGGGAGAACCCCAAAAAAGGCCTGGCCGAAGAAGTTCTGCCCGGCCTGCCTTTGACGTATGAGGACATCTTGGATGCCGAGGCGAGATGGGTGAGGTTTGCGCCCCTTATCGGCAGACTGTTTCCCGAGGTGAAGGACAGGATAATAGAGTCTGGTATCGTTGAGATACCGCAGATGGCGAAAGCGATAAAGAGTAGGCTCGGCATGGACTTCGACGGTTCGCTTTACTTAAAATGCGACAGCGAACTTCCCGTAGCCGGGTCGGTCAAGGCCAGGGGCGGTGTATACGAGGTTCTAAAGCATGCTGAGAAGCTGGCTGCGGACAGCGGCCTCCTGAAGATGACGGATGACTATGGGATCATGGCCGAAAGCAGCTTCAAGGATTTTTTCAGCGGCTATTCCATATCGGTGGGTTCCACGGGCAATCTGGGGCTGAGCATAGGCATAATGGGCTCCGCTCTGGGCTTTAAGGTGACTGTGCATATGTCCGCGGATGCCAAGGAGTGGAAAAAGCGACTGCTCAGGAAGAAGGGTGTAAACGTCGTCGAGTATACCTCGGATTATTCCCAGGCAGTGAAACAGGGGCGCAGATCATCGGCGCAAGACCCCAATGACTATTTTGTTGATGATGAAAACTCCAAGGACCTTTTTTTAGGTTACAGCGTCGCGGCGTTCCGGCTCAAAAGACAGTTAGACGGCATGGGGATCGCCGTCGGTGAGAATGATCCCTTGAACGTGTATATACCCTGCGGAGTGGGAGGGGCGCCCGGAGGAATAACCTTCGGTCTTAAGCATGTGTTCGGCGACAGCGTCCGGTGCTATCTTGCCGAACCCACCCACTCCCCGTGCATGCTGCTGGGCCTTATGACGGGGCTCCACGATGGGGTGAGCGTGAGCGACTTCGGCCTGGACGGCAGGACGGAGGCCGACGGCCTGGCCGTGGGGCGGCCTTCCAAGTTTGCCGGGAGGATGATAGACGGGCTTGTAGACGGCATATTCACCGTGGATGACGACGACTTATACAGGGCGCTTGCCATTCTCAAGGATGAGGAGGGCAAAAAGATAGAGCCGTCCGCAGCCGCCGGGCTGCTGGGCATACGCGGAAAAGGCGTGCATGTGGCGTGGGCTACGGGCGGCATTTTCCTGCCGGAAGAATTGACTGAGGAGTTCTATAACAGAGGTAAAAAATTATTGGATGAGTAAAGATAAGGCCGATGCCGCTCTCGTGCAATCGCGTAATTGCATAGCAATTTTGCTTGCTGTGTTGGCTTCACCTGCAAATTGCGGGCACATACGTTTAAGTATGTTCCCTTGTTTGCAGGTTTGCCGCCTTGCCTTGCACGATTTGACACGGCCTGCCAGTTTATCTGCAGCCTGGAATATAGTAAAAGTGGATCAGAAAAAATTTGGGCTATCAACTCGCACAGAATTAGACACATATGTATAAATTTGCAGCGGCATGCGGCCGGGGATACCTGTATTTTATGGGTTTTGCATCCGGCACGTTTCTTGCAATTAAATTTCTATAGGCGGGAGATACTGTTATATTGCCCGCACTTATAACAACGCAAGGAGGTATCCAGTATCATGGGTAAATTAGAAGGTAAGATCGCTGTTGTCACCGGCGGGGCCAAAGGTATCGGTGCGGCGGTCGTCAAACGTTTTTTTGAGGACGGCGCGGCTCATATAATCTCTTTGGATATCGACCGGGAGCGGGCGGAGGCTACGGCAAAGGAAATCGATCCCTCAGGAAAGATAGTCGCCGGCATGAAATGCGATGTGGGCAGCGAGGCCGCGACTGCAGAGGTGCTTGGCAGAGTCTATGATGAATACGGCAGAGTCGATATTCTTGTGAACGATGCCGGAATAACAAGAGACGCAATGTTTCACAAAATGAAAAGGGATCAGTGGGATTCAGTCCTTAACGTCAATCTCAACAGTCTCTATAATACCTGTAGGGTAGTGGTCCCAAGAATGCGCGAGCAATATTACGGGAAGATCGTCAACGTATGTTCCTCCTCGGCCTGGGGCAATGTCGGGCAGACCAATTACAGCGCGTCTAAGGGCGCGGTGCTGGGCTTCACCAGAAGCCTTGCCAAGGAATCCGGCGGCAAAAATATCACCGTAAACTGTGTTGCTCCTGCGCAGATAGATACCAATATGGCAAGGGCGATGCCGGAAAACATCGCGGCCATGGCCGTTAAGCTCACGCCGCTGGGAAGGAAGGGGCAACCCGCCGAGGTAGCGTCGGTCATTTCATTTCTTTCCTCGGACGATTCCAGCTATGTCACCGGAGAATGCATTCAGGTGGGCGGAGGTTTCCTAATGGTTTAAATGGATATCCGATGTATCCAAGGGCCATCCTAAAGTGATATAATAGTTGATAGATATGTAACGATACAAGGAGGATACGGATGACGGCAAAGAAATCATTTATATTCGATGTGGACGGTACCCTTACGGATACGGAAAAGACGACGATAAGCGCGCTGAAAAAGACGATGAAGGATCTCTTTGATAAGGAGTATGCTTACGACCAACTGAAATTTGCATTTATGCATACCGGTAAGGGGGCTCTTAGAGAACTGGGCGTGGAGGATGTGGACTCCACCTTTGAGGTATGGAGCAAAAATATAGTAGATATGTATGGAGATGTGACCGTCTATCCCGGCATAGATGAAATGCTCAAGACCCTGAAGCAAGACGGGAAAAAATTGGGAATAGTCACGTCGAGATACCAGTTCGAGGTAGAGATCGATCTTGTACTGAAAACCATTCTTCATTACTTTGATGCGGTTGTGCCTCATAACGACGATCTGCGGCCTAAACCCTATCCCGATCAGCTTATAGAGGCGATGGACTTTCTGGGTATCGTGCCGGAAGAGGCCTATTATGTCGGGGACAGCAAATTCGACTATCAATGCGCCAAGAGCTGCGGCACCGACTTTATACTGGCCAACTGGGGACAGATAGACAGGCGGGATGACATACCGGCCGATGATTACATAGCCTGCGCAAGCCCTGCGGAATTATACAGCTATTTATAAAGAGCAATATGGGAATGCCACTTAAGCGGCGGCACTCCCTATTTTTATATTTCCCGGCCGCGAACTATGCTATAATTGAGAAAGAACTATCGCTTCGGGGGTGATGCTATGAATCTTTTTACTAAGATACCGGACAGATTCTTCGGTATACTTTCCAGCCCGCTCAAGGAGTTTTACTCCGATATCCTCTTCCTGATATATGATGAATACTCCGTTTCCGCCTTGGGTATAAGGCGGGAGGACTGCATAAGGATAATGACGTCCTATATAGAAGAGGTGGAGGACGACGCGTTGGACGATCAACTGGCGGAGGACACCGGCGAAACCGCCCAGAGCCCCAGGGACAGGGCGGGCATGGTACTGCGCAAGCTGGACGATACGGGCTGGGTGAGGATAGAGACTTTTACCGACTATACCCAGTACATAAACCTGACGGACTATGCCATAAAGATCCTGGATGTGCTGAAGAAGATAAGGGACGGCTATGAGGAAGAGTTTCAGGGATATGTGTTCGATACATACAACAACCTGTATTCGGAGGGAGCCGAAAAACACCCCGATATAATCCTCGAGAAGGTCTACGATTCCACATATGGTCTCATCAATAATCTCAAGTCGCTTCATTCCAACATCAAGACATATACCGAGAGGATGTTGTCCGAAAGGGAGATAAGCGGCATACTCAGCGATCATTTCATAGATTATAAAAATGAGGTAATAGACAAGAGCTACCACAGGCTGAGGACGTCGGACAACGTCTCCCGATATAAAGTAAGGATACTCAAGCGGACCGACGACTGGCAGAGAGACAATAAGTTCCTGGATAAGATCGCCAAGGGGATGGTTGCCCGGGAGAGATACGGGGATATAGACGAAGCGCGGGAGGAAACGGTAAAGAAACTCAATTTTATACGGGAAAGCTATAACGGCATGGGCCCGCTGATGGAGGAGATAGACAGGAGGAACGCCCAGTACACGAGGGCCTCTTTAAACCAGGTGCGCCATGCCCTGTACTCCAACAAGGATACCAAGGGACAGCTGGCTAAGGTATTGACCGATCTCGCGGGATATATAAAGGGCAATGACGTCAGCCTGAATGATATGCCGCCTGATGAGATGGAGGGGATATACTACATATATTCTCAGGGGTATCTGGACGATGCCTCATTGTATAAACCGAGGAGGTCTTCGCGGAATGCCGTGTTTGAAGTGCTTCGGGAGTTTGACATAGACGAAGTCCTAAAGGACGAAAGGATGAAGTCTGTCAGGGATAAGATGCGCAGGACCCTGACCAGGGACAGGATAAATGCCTATGTGATGGACCTGTTGAATGACAGGCGCAGCATAAGGGCATCGGAGATGAAAGTGGACAGCGTGGAGGAGTATATAAGGCTGATATATATCGTGGACTTCTCCTTGTCAAAGAAGGTGGAATACGTGGCCGAGATACTGGATGAGAGAGTGGAAAACGGAGCCTTTTCATATCCCGAGGCTGTTATAAGGAGGAAATGAGCATGTTCGAATGGTATGAGGAAATGAGCCAGGAGGAGAAGAACAACCTTCCCAGGGTACTGAATAAACTGCTGTCTTCATGTTATATAAACAAGAGATCGGATAATGACAGAAGGGATTATTACTTTATTGAGAGAAACGAGAGGGGCATTTCGGAGTATCTGCTGATGGGCGGCTGGGAGCTGATGTCCGACGAGAACAACCATGTGTATTATGTGAGGAACAAGTTTGGATACAATCATGTCAACCTAACGATAGACGAGAGCCTTATCCTGCTGATACTGCGCCTGTTGTACGAGGAAAAGCGCAGGCAGCTCAGCCTGGCTCAGAACGTCGTCATAACCATGGGAGAGCTGCAGGAGAGGTACATGGGCCTTGGATTTAAGGACAGGCCGATAAATAAGACCAGCCTGCGGGACGCGGTCTCTCTTCTCAGGAGGTTCAACATCATACATAATATAGACGCGGATATATTCGACCCGGAATGCAGGCTGATAATATATCCGTCCATACTTTCCGCAGTAAGGGCGGAGGATATAAAGACGGTGTACGAGAGGATAACGTCATACCGTAAAGAGGGAGGCGAGACCGGTGAAGAGGCTGACGAGGATCAAGCTTAGGAATTGGCACTATTTCACCAATGAGGACATATACATTGACGGCAGCGCTCTCATCACGGGAGACAATGCCAGCGGAAAGTCCACCATACTGGATGCCGTGCAGTATGTGCTGGTGGGAGACCAGAGACAGATGAGGTTCAACTATTCGGCGGACGAGGACTCCAAGAGGACGCTTATAGACTATGTCAAGGGTAAGACGGGGGTGGACGAGAGAGGGGCAAGATACCTGAGGAACGGAAACTTCTCCACCGTCGTTGCCCTGGAGTTTTATGAGGAGAGCAAGGACAAGTATTTTGTCATCGGGTCATGCATAGACTGCTACAGTGACAATAGCTGTGACAACGACTTTTTTAAGATAGAGGATGCCGCCATAGAGGACAGCATGTTCTGGGACGGCGAGAAGGTGAGGGACCGCAAAAATCTCAGGGATCACCTGAAGCTGTACAACGCCAGGGTATACCAGACGCCCGGCCAGTACAGGCAGGACCTGCTGATGAAGCTGGGTTCCTTAAGCGAGAGGTTTTTTGACAATCTAGTCAGGGCGTTGGCCTTTAAGCCGCTGAAGGACCTCAAGGAGTTTGTATACCAATATGTGCTGGATGAGAAGAAGATCACCATCGAGGCCATGAGGGAAAACTTCCGCAGATACAAGGATTATGAGAAGATGGCCGAGGATACCAAGGTGCAGATAGGCAGGCTGGATGAGATATTATCCATGGGCGGCGAGCTGAAAAGGCAGCGGGACAGGGCGGACACCCAGGAGTATATCATAAAGCGGGCGGCCTTTGAGATATCCAACAGTAAACTGGATGGACTGAAGGAAGAAAAACAGCTGCGGGAGAAGGACTTAAAGGCGGCAGAGAAAAAGCTGGAAAAACTGAAAGAGCAGCAGGACAAGTTGTCTGCGGAATGCGATACCCTGAAGGAGATGCTCAGTCAGAATGAAAACTATCGCCTGCAGATGCAGCTACAAAAGGAGATAGGCCTGTTGGAGAGCGGCCTCAAGGACGATGCATTTAGGATAAACAGGGCGCGCTCGGCTGCCAAGGGCGTATCGGAAAAGCTGGAGACCGTTATGGAACAAGGCTATCTTACGGATATCGTGCCTTTTATGGACGGCTTAAGAACCTTTGCGGACAGCAAGGGATATATGGATACGGACGGTCTGAAGATTGCCTATGGCAGCGTGAGGAAACAGACCGACGACGTATCGGTAAAAATATACGGTCTGGGGCAGGAACTGGAAGGCCTGGCCGGAAGGGAGAAGGAGCTTAAGGCCGGCATAGAAAGTCTCAGGGATAAGAGGATGGTATATGACAGGAACGTCACGGCCTTGAGACAGGAGATAGCGGACAGACTGAGGAGCGAAAAGGGCGTGGATGTGACCCCCGACATACTCTGCGAGCTGCTGGAGGTAAAGGACGAAAGATGGAGGGACGCCGTAGAGGGATATTTGAATACCCAGAGGTTTGACCTCATCGTTCCCGCGGAATACTTCAACTTCTCCCTGAACGTGTACGAAAGATTTAAAAAGGAGAAGGATATATACGGCGTGGGGCTTGTGGACACCACCAAGATACTTAAGCATGGGGACAATATGGAGGAAGGTACATTAGCGGAGGAGGTGGAGACGCAAAATCCCTATGCCCGGGCATATGTGAACAGGATAATGGGCAGGCTGAAAAAGTGCGAAGACGTGGATAGCCTCAATAGATATGACAGGGCGATAACGCCCACCTGTATGACGTATCAGAACAACGTGGCCAGGCAGATAAACTTCGCCGTATACCGCACCCCGTTTATAGGCAGCAAGGCGGCGGCCAGGCAGCTTGAGATGAAGCAGGGGGAACTGAAGGCGGTGCAGCAGGATGAGGACAGGGTGAACGCCGGTATAGACAAACTGGGCGCGGCAAAAGACGGTATGAAGGCCTTCGATGATTTCTACTACGCGGCAAGAGACATAAACGACGTCATCGACGACGCCGTATCAAAGCGGGTAGAGATAACGGAGAGGAATGAAAAGCTTCAGTCACTGGACATGAACGAATACATAACGATCCAGGAGAAGCTGGAAAGGGCGCTTAAGGATAAAAGGGCCGCGGACGAAGAAGTGATCGACTGCAGCGACAGGAGGGGAGGCTATAAGTTTGAGATCAAAAATTTAGAGGAGAATGCGGCAAGGGAGGCGCAGTCTGCGGAAGTATATAAGGAAGACTTAGATAGCTTTGCCGGGGAGCACAGCGGGATAACGGAGGCGGCAGGCAGGAGATATGAGGATGAGACGTCTAAAAGGGATGTGCCCGGTGTGCTCAGAAACTTCGAGATCAGCAGGAAGGGGCTGGATACCCAGATAGCCAATCAAAAGACCGCCATCGAGCTTGCCATGCAGAAGTACAACGGCGATTTTAATTTCTGGGGCAAGACTGACGCATACGATCTCTCCGATTATGAGGAGTTTCACAAAAAACTCAGGGAGAGCCGTCTGGAAGAGTATGAGGAAAAGATAGAGACTGCGAGGAAAGAGGCCGAGGAGGAGTTTAAAGAGCACTTCATCGCCTCCCTCAAGGAAAACATCGACACCGCGGGGATGGAGTTCGACATGCTCAACGACGCCCTGAGGGGGCTGGAGTTCGGCGGGGACAGCTACCGGTTCGTGGTAAAGGCGAATCCGCAGTACAAAAATTTCTACGACATGATCATGGACCCGCTGCTGATGGAGGGATTCAATCTGTTCAGCGACGCCTTTGAGGCCAGACATAAGGAGGCCATGGACGAGCTGTTTGAGAGGATCACCACGGACAGTGAGGAGGAGTTTGAAAAGGTGATGGCCGAGCTCACAGATTACAGAAATTATCTCACCTACGACATAGACATAAGGCATTCTGACGGACAGGTCTCCAGCTTTTCCAAAGTCAGCAGGGAGAAATCCGGCGGCGAGACGCAGACGCCCTATTATGTGGTCATGACCGCCTCCTTCATACAGATGTACAAGGGCAAGAACTGGATAGATTCCATAGGACTGATGCTTTTCGACGAGGCATTCAACAAGATGGACAGCGAGAGGATAGAGGCCACCCTCCGGTTCATGGACAGTCTGGGGCTGCAGGTGATACTGGCCGCGCCTACGGAAAAGTGCGAGTATATAGCTCCTCTGGTGGGCACCGTGGCCCTTGTGATGAGAGAGGGTTCCTCGGCCTGGGTGAGCGGATTCGACTATAAGCGGGAGAAGGCCAATGAGGTACGCTGACGAGGTATTAAACGCGCTGGTGGATAAGCTTAAGAACAGCAAGGCATACGATGACAGCAGCGGAAGACTGAGGGGGTTTGACGTATCCTTTTATCATTGGGGCGATATAGACCTGGGGGGCTTCGAGATACTGGCGCATCTGAGGAAGGCGGCGGGTATGTATATAAAGCCGTATATGATGGACGCTGATACATTGAAGAGGTATGAGAGTCTGGCTAAGCTCATAGATGAGGCCTATGCCAAAAAGCTCGGCCTGCTGCTGAGTGATGAGGATTATTCGGACGTTTACGGTGCGATCGACTATATGATAGGCAAGAGGATAAGGCTTGAGCAGGAAAATATACTATGGGAAGATGACTGATGATCAAGATGTAGACAAACTGGAAATTGCAGACAAACTGGCAGACTGCGACAAATCGCGCAGGGCAAGGCGGCAAGCAAAATTGCTGTGCAATTTAGCGGTTGCACGAGAATGTCACGGTCCGAGGAGCTGCTCATTTGAGCAGCTCTTCTATTTCTGCTATCGAAGCGGTCTTGAGCCATGACCGGAAGCTGTCCGTCTCGTCCGAAAGATCGGTAAACCACTTTTTTAGGCGCTGGTCCCCTTTCTTTCCGCCGCTCTTTGGGACGGCGTAGTAGGTGAGCGGGTCTATTTCTTCCAGCTCGGCGAGGCCCATCGACTCGAGCAGCCGCAGACCTTCCAGGGCGGCGAT
>DHDI01000014.1:36623-38585 GCA_002399285.1 Thermoanaerobacterales bacterium UBA4880 | reverse complement strand
GCGATCTCCGTGATGCCGAGACGGCAGGCGGCGTATTGTATGTCTATGGTTTTATCCTTTTCCTGGGCGTACTTTATAATGCCCATTATGCCCTTTAACACATCAGACTTGGATATGCAGTCCGCGGCAAAGGACAGGACCATCTCCCGGGGATGCGATATCAGGACAATGTCTTTGAGCACGCCGGGGGAAGGAGGGGCCGACAGCATGACCAGCCTGCCGCACTGGGGCAGCGTATCCCGGGTAAACACGGCCCGGCCTATATCCTGGCCCTCATAGTACAGGCATCCCTCCTGCTGCTGCATCTCCTCTAAAGCCGCGCTCCTCATGTCCGTAATTTCAGGAACGGGCACCGGCCCTGCCGATTCCATCACCTTTTCCATACCGGCGATGGTTATGGAGAGTACATTCCTGTACCTGTCCATGTTGATGGTGTAGGTTATGTCATAATAGCCGGGCCCGATCGTCTTTCTGGGACCGTCCCACCACAGGGCATGGAGCCGCCTGCCGTCCAGCCCTATTATCAGGCGGTGGAAATTCTGATAATTATCCTCTATCACCTCTAAGCAGCGGGTGAGGAATACTGGGGCGGGGAAGCTCTCGCCGTAGGGGGCCAGGCCCCTTACCGAGTTATAGGTATCCATGTTTATCTGCCCGGGGTCAAGCTCTAGATCCGGCTCACAGGCTGACTGCGCAGCCTGCACTATGTCCACCCCGAAGGAATTCAGCCTGTTGAGAAATCCGTCCAACTGCCGCTGCTCCAGGGAAAAGCCGGCCGCCATGGAGTGCCCTCCAAAGCCGGCGAGGAAGTCCGAACAACCTGACAGTATGTCGTATATGGACACGCCCTCTATGGAGCGGGCGGAGCCCACGATCTTTCCTTCCCTGCTTCTGGTCATCAGCAGCGAGGGAACGCCGTAGCGCTCGGTTATCCTGCCCGCCGCTATGCCTATCACACCCTGATGCCACTTGGGATCATAAAGGCCGATGATCCCATTTTGGTACAGCTTATTCTTATCTATTTCGGATTCCGCGGCCTTCAGTATTTCTTCCTGTACCTTTTTTCTGCCGGAGTTGAGCCTGTCCAGCGTCTTGGCTAAGCCGAGGCATATGCGGGGATTGGTCTCGGCAAGCAGCCGTAAAGCCAGCACGGCCGAATCCATCCTTCCCGCGGAATTGAGGCGGGGCACTATCTGAAAGGCTATGTCCTCCTCCGTGACGTTTCCCTCCAGATGAGACACTTTAAACAGCGCGGCCAGGCCGGGCCGTTTGCCTGAGATCAGGCTGTCCCATCCCCTCTGCAGTATGTAGCGGTTTTCCAGGTTTAAAGGTACCGAGTCGGCGATGGTCCCCAGGGCCGCCAGGTCCAGGAATTCGTCGGCTGCGCCGCCTATGAGCGCCTTCGACAGGAAATAGGCCATACCGACGCCCGCTATGTTCCTCGCCCTGTGGTCCTCGGGAAAGAACTTGGGGTTTAAAAGATATAGCGCGTCAGGTAGCACGTCGGGAGGAGTATGATGGTCGGTGACTATGGTCTCTATACCTAAAGAAGCAGCATAATCTATCTCTTTGAGGTTGCTTATTCCGCAGTCACAGGTTATTATCAGCCTTATTCCCCGCTTGGGCATACTGCCGATCACGTCCACGCTCATCCCGTAGCCCTCCGAAAACCTGTCGGGAAGGTGGCAGGTGACGTCCGCACCCATGGACTTCAGCGTTTGGCAGAGTATCGTGGCCGACGTTATACCGTCCACATCATAGTCCCCGTATACGAGCATTTTCTCCTTATTCTTTATCGCCTGCTTTATCCTTTCGACGGCCTTATCCATATCGGGGAATTCGAAGGGGTCCGTCGGCTTATATTGGTCGGGATACAAAAACTCGCGTATAATATCGGGATCTTTGAATCCGCGCCGGTAAAGGATGTATGCCGTGAGCTCGTCGTAGCCGCAGGCCTCCAGC
>DHDI01000014.1:36096-36484 GCA_002399285.1 Thermoanaerobacterales bacterium UBA4880 | reverse complement strand
CTTCATAGGGAACGCCGCCGGTGTCAATCATTATCCGTCCCCCTGATCAGGGCTATGTATACGTCTCTGCGCCGCGGACCGTCAAATTCCGCGAAATAGATGCCCTGCCATCTCCCAAGGGCCAGGCCGCCTCCGCAAACCGGCACCGTTATGGACGGACCGACAAGCCCCGACTTTATGTGGGCGTCCGAATTGCCCTCCCGGTGCGCAAAATACGGGCTCTCCGGAACCATATCCTTCAGGAAGCCGCCTATGTCGTACATAACGTCGGGGTCGGCGTTCTCGTTTATCATTACCCCCGCCGTGGTGTGAGGCACATATACCAGACACGCTCCGTCATTCACGCCCGATGATGTGACAATTTCCTCTATTTCCCGGGTAATATCTA
>DHDI01000014.1:34863-35950 GCA_002399285.1 Thermoanaerobacterales bacterium UBA4880 | reverse complement strand
TCCCGGGTAATATCTACAAATTCTTGCCTCTTTGAGGTAGTTACATTTATCATTTTCATGTTATATCACCAAGATATATATTTCTATACGGAGATAAAAAATCCTGCATAATTGCCGATATGGTATTTTATGAAAAGATGCGGCAGGCCCTGTTCAATGATAGACAGCGATAGACAGTGTTTGTACAAATCTGTATAAGGATATGCGGATACCGGACGGAGGAGCGCCCTCTATCCCTTGCCCTTCAAGTATTCCGACTTGGCATGCAAATTGCTTATGAATATTGAAACGGCACGGGTACGGAAGTTTTACCTCAAGCCGTAAATATAATGAAAGAGGAGGAAGCAATCATGAGTTTTTCATTTAATTACGGCCGGGGAGCAGTACGCTTTGTCCACATGTTCAACTACCCCGAAGGGATCTCGGCTGAGGAAGGGGACCGCTGGTATTTTGGTGAACATGTCCCCAAGGCAAAGGCTCTCCCAGGCGTTATCCGCTATAATACATGGAAGGCTCTGCCGCCTATAAGCATGTGGACCTTTGATCCATATGACCGCTTCGTTCGCCTGACTGAACTGGTCTTTACCGATATGGAGTCCTGCCTGAACGCCACCCTGCGCAATCCGGAGTTGTGGAGCAGCGGCGTCACGGGCCGTCCCGGCTTCCGCGAGCTGGAGTGCGCTCTTTTGGATGAGCAGCCGCAGTACGATCTGCTAAAGGATATTCCCGTGCAGCAGTACAAGTACATCAACTATCCCGGACGCTATACCCACGGCAAGATGCTGGACGATGATGCCGACGACGTCATAATGGACGTATATATGTTCAACTATGCTCATAAGTTTACCACCGAAGAGGGCGAGGACTGGTATCTGGGACATCACACCCGTGAGGGACGCATAACCAAGCGCATGGGCAACAAGCACTATCAGACATGGCTCACCTTGGAAGTTCCCGATGAGAAGGGCTCCGTACTCAACCCCAATCATTTTTACAGGTTTACGGAACTGGGACTTCCGCCGTACGCCCTGGGGAAAGTGGATCTGAAGCCGGGTGAAAAGCCTGCCCTCATGACCTACACGCAGGA
>DHDI01000014.1:33823-34714 GCA_002399285.1 Thermoanaerobacterales bacterium UBA4880 | reverse complement strand
AACATTCTCATTGACCCGGATAAGGTCCAGAACCTGCTGAAATAGAAAGGAGCATCGTAACATGAGCGATAAATTACTGTTTTCCAAGGGTAAAATCGGCTCATTAGAGCTGCGCAATAGAATAGTTATGCCGCCTATGGGAACCAACATGGCGGCGTTTGACGGCGAGGCTTCCGATGAGATCATCAAGTTTTATGAGGCCCGCGCCAAGGGAGGCTGCGGCCTGATAATAACCGAGATCACCAGGATAGACGAGGGCGCGGGAGCGGGTATGATACACCAGCTCTCCGTCACCTCGCCCAAATATGTCCGCGGGCTGGAAAGGCTGGCCGATGCGGTCCACAAGTATGACACCAAGATCTTTCTGCAGCTTCATCATCCCGGACGGGAGATATCCAGCTATCAGTTGGGAGGAATTCAGCCTGTCGCCCCAAGCCCCATTCCATGCAAGACGATCGGGGAGACTCCACGGGAACTCACCACCGAGGAATGCGGCAAACTGGTCAAAAAGTTTGTCAGGGGCGCTTCCCTCGCCAAGCTGGCGGGCATGGACGGCGTGGAGCTCCATGCGGCCCACGGCTATCTGATCAATCAGTTCCTCAGCCCGTACAGCAACCAACGTACCGATAAGTACGGAGGCAGCTTTGAGGGAAGGCTTACATTCTTAGCGGAGATCATAACCGGCACCCGCAGGAAATGCGGACCGAATTTTCCCGTCTCGGTGCGCCTCAGCTGCGACGAATACGTCGAAGGCGGTCTGAAACTGGAGGACAGTGTCAAAATTGCTCAGGCTTTGGAGAAGTTGGGCGTCTCATCCATCAACGTGAGCGCCGGAGTCTACGAGTCCGGCTACGCCATCATCGAGCCGCAGGGCTTCCCCGAGGGCTGGAA
>DHDI01000014.1:31104-33692 GCA_002399285.1 Thermoanaerobacterales bacterium UBA4880 | reverse complement strand
CAGGGCTTCCCCGAGGGCTGGAAGAAACATCTGGCTGCCGCGATCAAGAAGCATGTGTCGATACCGGTGATCGCGGTCAATAATATCAAGTACCCGGCCACCGCAGAGCAGTATCTGGAGGAAGGCGTCTGCGATTTTGTGGCCATAGGGCGGGGTCAGCTTGCCGATCCGCAGTGGGGCAATAAAGCCAGGGACGGCAGAGACGAAGAGATACGCAAGTGCCTGGGATGTATGTACTGCTTCAACTCTCTGGGTCTGCAGCGCCCCATAGAGTGTACCGTGAATCCCTATGTGGGACGCGAGTATATCTTTGACGAGGAAGATCTAAAGAAGGACGGAGATGGCAGGACCGTGGCCGTTGTGGGCGGAGGCCCGGGCGGTATGCAGGCAGCCGTTCTCTGTGCCAAGCGCGGCTATAAAGTCACCCTGTTCGAACAGAACGGCGCGCTGGGGGGGACCATGCTTCTGGCAGCAAAGCCGCCGCATAAGGAAATGATCTCTCAACTGATAAAGACCATGGAGGGCGAGCTGGGACGCGCCGGGGTCAAGGTGCTGCTGAATACCAAGGCTACGGTGGAAAACGTCGGAGCTATCAAACCCTATGGAATTATCCTTGCGATCGGCGGATCACCCATAGTCCCGTCTATTCCCGGGATAGACGCGCAGAACGTCTGCACGGCGGAGCAGGTGCTGTCCGGAGAGGTAAGCCTTTCCGGCAGGAAGATCGCTATAATAGGCGGCGGCGTCACCGGTCTGGAGACCGCGGAGGTCCTCTCTCAGGACAACACGGTCACAGTGGTGGAGATGAAGAAGGATGTGGGAGACACACTCTATATCACCGTAAAGATGCTGCTGCTGAATGCCTTGAAGTCGGCCGGGGTCACGATCCTGACCGGGCAAAAACTGACGGAGATCAGGGAGAGAAATGTATTCCTCAGCGCCGTGTCTTCCAATGAAAGCAGTGTGCTGGAAGCGGACGAGGTAGTGCTGGCGATGGGCGTACGGCCCAACCGCGGCCTGGCCGAGGAATTTGAAGCCGCTTTCCCGCACGTTACCCGCGTGGGCGACGTCAGCCGGCCGGCGCAGATCGCCGACGCCGTACGCGAGGCCAACGATAAGGCCTGGATATTTTAGTTCTTTTGAATGGCAATCTTGTGACAGACAATGTTTATACCCCTTTCCCGTTTAACGGGAGAGGGGTATTTTGCGCTATACGGGACGTTTAAACAGAAACAAAATTATCATTCAGAGATATATTTCTGATAGGAAATAAAAAATCTGCAAAACTCATTGCTCTGCAGACGACAATAATGATTATTACAAAAATAGGTGATGACAAATACAATTATTAATCAAAGTATTTAATTAGCAGTATGGCCGAGTATGATTTCCTTGATTTTTGCATGCCCCGATATATTGAATATATCCTTCATGGAATTACACAATCTGCTTCTTTCGTCAAAATCATTGATCAGACGTTCCGTATCATTTTTAATATCGGCGATATCGTTGTTTACATTGATCATGTGCAAAGAAGACATCTTCTTTACGTTCATCAATTGATTATCGGCAGCAATTAGTGCTATAGTGGGAGTCCCGGTTGCAGCTAACTCATAGAGCGTACTGCCTCCCGCTGATATTCCGACATCGGCTTTCAGCATCAGGTCACGCATCCTATCGGCAGGCAGACTTTTATATAAAGATACATTACCGTGATGCGATGCAAAGTCCATTAAGAATGATTTATACTGTTCATCAAAGGCCGGGCCTATGACGACATGTAATTTGATACCCAGATCGATTAATTGTTCCGATATAGACAAAGAAAAATGTACAGGATCGCTGCCGCCCATTGTAATTAAGATATTATTGCATTTTTTATTGATCTTTCGCTGGGATAAACCGATAAATTCCTTTCTTAATAATATGTATTCCGGCCCCAGAAGAAATTGTGTATTTCCATATGTTGATTTATAGTTTAAATCTTCGGCATATATATTGCCGTTGATTACAACATCCGACGGATAACTTTCCAAGTGATTTAAATCATCTATTGTAATTAAATATATACCGGTATTTTTCATTTCCATAAGATATTTTAAGTCTATATCATACGAATCGGTAATCAGAATATCAAAACATTTTACCACAATTTTCATAAAATTTATTTCCTCATCGAATGACAGCCGCGGCAAAGCAATGGTTTTAAAACCCTTGCTGGAAATCAAGTCAATTGTGGTTTCATCTCTTTTTATGATGAATGTGATGATGCAATTGTCGCCTGCGAGTTCTTCTGCCAAGGCCAAACACCTGGTTATGTGGCCCATTCCTATTTTTGGCCCGCCATCTGCCCTTATAGCAATTTTAATCATTTTATTAAACACCCTTACATATAATTATTCAATCTCTATCTTTTCGTATTGATAGCTTCCTTTAATAGTTTCCCATTTATCTTTTGTCATTCCCATAATGACCACATCCAAAAATTGACCGTTTTTGCAAATGTGCTGTTTTAATACGCCTTCAATTTCGCAGCCCAATTTTTTATGAAGGTCAATAGCATTCTCATTGAAAGATAGCATCTCAAA
>DHDI01000014.1:7541-31046 GCA_002399285.1 Thermoanaerobacterales bacterium UBA4880 | reverse complement strand
AAGATAGCATCTCAAAATACAACTTATTTAAATTAACTTCATAAAAAATATAATTATAAAGGTTATATTCTATAGCAGACCATATACCTTTTCCACGATATGAAACTTCAGCAATGTAATGTCCCATGCTGCACCGTTTATTTTTGTAATCTATATTATTGAGAGAAACCAAGCCGATAGGTGATCCGTTATATATAATTATCCAATATGAAGTGCTAATGTCGTCTTTTACCTTCTGATACCATAACCGCTGCTGTTTAATGTCAAGATGGGGGTCTGTATACATATATTTTGTGACTTCAGGTGACATTCGCCATTTCATTATCATTTCAAGGTCATTCTCTTGTATCCTTCTAAGCTTGATGGACATAAGTTTTAAATCATCTCCCAGGTTATGATGTCATCCTTTTCTATATCCGTATTTGATTTTCTGCCTACTACAATATCTATAAATTTAGGCTGAATGCCATAACCCGGTCTCTTAACAATTAGCATTTCCTTGGTTATTGTGGTGCCTCTGGGTATATCACAGGCCGCTATAATGCTTCTCCGCCCTTTTATATACATTTCCTCTTCTTCCGGCGACCTTTCCTTTATTCCGGTTCCCATGGCAGCCTGCGTACTGCGTATGGCAGTGACCATCTGTTTTAATTCATCGGGTTCCAAAGCAAATGGATGATCGGGGCCGGGCAGCGTTCTGTCAAGAGTAAAATGTTTTTCTATGACCTTTGCTCCCATGGCAACCGCAGCTATGGGTATTGTGATTCCCAGTGTATGATCGGAAAACCCCACGGGCAATTTAAATGCGCCCCTCATGGTATTTATTGCTCTCAGGTTTACTATGTTTACGGGGGTGGGGTAAAGGGAATTGCAGTGGAGAAGTATAATATCATCGTTTCCTTCGGACCTTATCGTATGTATGGCATCCTCTATATCGCCCATGTTGGACATGCCTGTCGATATGATCATAGGTTTATTTTTGCCTGCGGCATATTTGATAAGCTCGAGATCAACTATTTCAAATGATGCTATTTTAAATGCAGGTACGCCTATATCGTTAAGTTCGTCTATTGCTTGATAATCAAAGGGTGTGGACATAAATATTATATCTTTTTGATCACAGTATCTTTTCAGATCTGCCTGCCATTCTCTCGGAAGTTCTATACTTTTCATAAGATCAAATGTATCTTGATCTCCAAGATATCCGAATTTAGGCGTTTTTTTTGAATAAAGTTTTTCGGCAGAATAAGTCTGAAATTTAACCGCATCGGCCCCGGCTTTTTTAGCTGCATCGATAAGCTCCTTTGCCATGTTTAAGTTCCTGTTGTGGTTAGCGCCTGCTTCAGCGATAACAAAGCATGGGCTGCAGTCGGATATGGTTTTATCAGCTATTCTGATATCCTTCATCTTGTTATTCCCCCAGTTTCTTTTGAACAATATTTTTGTTTATTTCTGCTATTCTAGGGTTTGACCCTAAAAAATTGACTATGTCGTCCAACAAAAATATTTTAGTTCTCTTGTACAGTGCTTTATAAATATCTTCGATCAAAATAAAGTCTTCATATGTATCAACGGTGAGCCTGTATTCCGATAAGTCGGTGTCATTGCTATAATTCCTCAAAGCGAATTTATCGGGGTTATGATATATATAGGGCGTGACATGTTCTCTCTCGTAGGTCTGAGTGGCCTTTCTGTAAGTCTTTTTGAGGGCATCAAAGGTAAAAACTTCCACATCTAAACCCCTGGGAAATGTTCGGCTTAATGTGTTGGAAATATAATCAATATTATTGCCGCTGTTTTTTTCTTTAATAAAGATATCCAGCATTTTATCAATTACTTCCGGGTCAATAACTGGACAATCCGAGGTTATTCTTATGATTATATCCGCATTGCTTTCCTTTGCGGCATGATAGTAACGGGACAGCACGTCGTCCCTGCTGCCTCTGAACCATGGGATTTGCATTGTCTCTGCTTCATTAACGAGTACATCGTCTTTTTCCTCAATTGTGGTTGCCAAAACTATTTCATCCACCTGTTTTGCTGCTTTTACCCTGCTTATTACATGTTCTATAAGCGGCCTGTCTATTAACGTTTTCATTACTTTTCCGGGTAATCTTGTAGAACTCATCCTTGCTTGAATGATCGCAGTTTTTTTCATATATACGCACCCATTTTACCTTTTGTAATAATTGATGACCTTTTTTACTGCCCTTATGACGTCGTTTACGTCGCCTTCGCTCATCCGGGGGAATAATGGCAATGTTATTATCCTTTGGTATATATACTCGGCGTTGGGACATATACCTTTTTCATATCCCATTTGTCTGTAATAGGGATGATAGTAAACCGGTATATAGTGCACATTGACTCCTATATTTTCTTTTTCCAGTGCTTCATAGATTTCACGCCTGGTTGAATTCAGCATTTCCAAATTAAGCTGGAGGACATATATGTGCCAGCTGGAATTTACATAGGGCAGTTGATAGGGGATAGTTAACTCTTGCATTTCGCAAAAGGCTTCATTATACATTTCTACATATTTTCTGCGCAGGTCAAGGAATTTATCCAGTTTGTTCATCTGGCTTATGCCCAGCGCCGCCTGTATGTCTGTCATTCTGTAGTTATAGCCGAGATACTGCTGTTCATAGAACCATGGGCCTTCATAGCTGTGCATTTCATGTTTATCCTTTGTTATGCCGTGGTTTCTGAATATTTTAAGTCTTTTATAGTAGTTTTCATCATCGGTAAGTATCATGCCGCCCTCGCCGGTGGTAATATGTTTTACCGGATGAAAACTCAAAGTTGTCATGTCGGTTTGGTGCCCGACCATTTTACCCTTGTATTCGGCTCCCAGAACATGGGCTCCGTCAGATATTACCGTAAGATCATGCTTCCTTGCTATTTCATTGATACTGTCAATTTCTGCAGGCTGGCCTGTAAAGTGAACCGGGATTATAGCCTTGGTTTTGTCTGTAATCAATTTTTCTATTTCTTCCGGGTCAATATTATACGTCTTCTTATCAATGTCGGCAAAAACGGGATGCCCTCCGCAGTAGAGTATGCAGTTAGCCGATGCGGCAAAGGTGAGGGGAGTTACTACGACCTCGTCGCCCGGGCCTATGCCTGCGGCAAAGCATGCTGCATGAAGAGCGGCAGTGCCGTTAGATACGGCAACGGCATATTTTGTATCCGTATAATGTGCAACCGTACTTTCAAATTCCTCTATTGTAGGCCCAGTGGTTATAAAATCACGCTTAAGGGCCGCTGTGACTGCGTTAATATCGTCGCTATCTATCCACTGATGCCCGTACGGCAGGTATTTTTCTCTTGTAGGTTTACCGCCTAAAATGGCCAGTTCATTCATGTTCTTCACCTTGTTCCAGTTTCGTTTTAATCCAATCTCTCGTCTTTTTTATGCCTTCATCCAAAGACACCTCAGGGGACCAGTCCAACAACTTTTTTGCCTTACCGGAGTCGCATCTGAGTTTCATTATCTCGCTTTGAGGGTGAATATGCGGAATATGTTCTATCATATCTTTGTCTTTGGAGATGAGGTATGCAAGATCGTTTATGGAAATATCAGCACCCGTACCGGCATTGATTATTTCGCCGTTTGCCTTGTCGTTAAAGCCTGCTTTTATCAGAAAGGCCGCACAGTCTTCCACATAGAGCAGATCCCTGGTCTGATTTCCCGTGCCATAAATTTTCAGCGAAAGCTTGTTAAGGTAATTGTTTATAAAGATTGAAACGACCCCGCCCTCTCCGTCAGACTTCTGGAAGGGACCATATGTATTGAAAGGTCTTACTATTACAACCGGAAGGTTATATGTGTAGTAATACGATAATACCATGTTTTCGGCCGCTATTTTAGCGCCGGCATAGGGTGATGCCGGTTTAGCCGGATGATTTTCATCAATGCCGTCTTTATCGGCTGCTTTGTCATAAACCATACATGTACTCATAAAGATCAATTTGGTGAAGTGGCTTTTGCACTGCTCCAGAATATTGAAGGTACCGGTCACATCATTTTCAAATACCTTTTTCGGATCATCGATGCTTTGCTGAACTACTATATCAGCGGCAAGATGGAAGCAATGGGATAAATCCTTGTTAAAAACATTGCTTAATAACTCAGCATCTTTTATGTCGCCCTTTATAAATTGGAAATGTGGATTGTTCTTAAATTCACTTATATTTTCCAAACTGCCGTTGGAAAAATCATCAAGGACGATTACATCATATCCGTCTTCCAAAAGCTGTTTTACAAGCCATCTTCCAATAAATCCTGCGCCGCCGGTCACAAGTATGCTCATCTGTTTCCTCCTATATGATCTGTTCTTTTAATATTAAATCCTTGATCTCATCTTTAGAAAGCGGTAAGTAATCGTCAGATGTATAGTCTTTTTCCTCCGCATTTTTGGCTCCTTCATATTCGTGCATACAGCCGGACGTCATGGGCTGTACTGCAAACATGTCGTCAAACTCCCTGGCGTTTTTAGCTTCTAATCTTGTCATAAGTTCTTCGTACATCTTTTCACCCGGCCGGAGGCCTATATATTTTGTACGAATTTCCGACTTGGGAATTTTATATTTATCTGCCACAATACCGATCACTGTGTCGACGAGATCATCCAGCCTTAGGACGGGCATCTTCAGGATAAATATTTCTCCTCCCTGCGCTTTTTCTGCAGCCGACATGGTCAGGCTTACTGCTTGTCCGATGGACATCATGAACCTCGTCATGTCGGGATGGGTCACGGTTATGCATTTATCCTGCAGGATCTGTTCTTTGAATAAGGGTATTACCGAACCTCTCGAACCCATTACATTGCCGAATCTTACGGCGCAGAATATAGTGCGCGCTTTTCCCTTATGATAGTCCGCTGCGGATATCAGCCTCTCGGCCAGCAGCTTGGTCGCACCCATTGTGTTTGTCGGATTTATGGATTTATCGGAGCTCGTATATATGACCCTTTCACAATTTGATTCCAGTGCGCATTCTATTACGTTCTCAGTTCCGAGTACATTGGTCTTTACAGCTTCAAACGGATTATATTCACATGCGGGTACATGTTTTAAAGCCGCCGTGTGAAATACTATGTCAATGTTCTCCATAGCGCGCTGCAGCCGCTGTTTTTCCCTGACGTCCCCGAGCAGAAATCTTAACCGTGGATTGACGTCGTATTTTTGCTGCATCAGATATTGTTTATATTCATCCCGGCTGTATATCCTGATCACTTTGGGGTCCTGCTCAAGCAGGCTGCCGACGAGATGGCTGCCGATTGTCCCCGTGCCCCCGGTTATTAATATGGATTTGCCGCGAAAAATATTGGTCATATAGGCTCCCCTTCTTCCGCGTATCTTGTTTCAATATCGGATATGCATTTTTTAAACAGAGGCTGGATCTCATTTATAGTTGCTAATATGCCATAATAAAGGGCATAGGACATGTTTGATATACGTATGCCCTTTTCTTTTTCGGTCTCGTTTTCTTTTGGCTCAAATCCTTTTAATACCTTAAAGGAAACCAACTGAAGCATTATGGATATAAATCCGAGCCCATCCTGATATTCCTTTATTTCACCGTCGATTTCGTCAAGGTCTTTAAGGAGTTTATTTGTGTCATAGCCTATATCTTTTTGATATACGTCGAGAAGTCTTTTTGAAAATTTCTCGCCGCGCTTACACAGCTTCTGCAGTTTTTCTATTTGTTTCTGCACGTTGTGCAGGCTGCCGGCTAATTTATCTATGTCATCCTTTTTGTAGCCTGCGAAGCCATGTATATATTTATTGATTATTTCTTTTACATTAATATTGTCGATGCAGTATTTGTCAATTACATCTCTCAGTGTCATTATTTCGGTACCTTTAATGCGGGCGCCGCCTTCGGTGGCATCTATGTATGTCCTGCCGGGATGCTGATATATCTGGTCTTCAAACCATGTCTTAAAGGATAGGAAGACCTTGCTGGACAGTACCTTATTCCCATATACGTCATCCAGATAGATATAATTTTTGCCGTCGGTATTTTCCACGCGCTGTCCTTCGTAAGTCGTGCCGTTAGCGTGGGTCTTGCTGTCGGTATAGGCCAGGTCCTGCCCGACGAATACTATGGGATCACACCCCAGCTGTCTTATGAAGTCAAATGCCATGTTTGCCACCGTGGGTCCGGCATTTATCAAGCCAAAGTCCTGCCCAAGGCTTTCCGCTATCCAGAGGGTATGTGGGCAAGTGGAAAAGGAGATTATTTTGGGTCCTTTATACTCTTCAACAATCTTTGGATGCAGATAGAGGTCATATACCAGAGGACAGTCGATGCTTACGTCTTTAAAGTGCCTGTAGTTAGGCTCTCCTCCGTCAATGGAAAGCACAAAATCCGGCTGGATATCATGCTTCAAAAGGGCCTTGACCGACGTTCCCACTGCCACGAGCACAGCTCTGTCTTTGGCTTCCTTAAGTAGTTCTATGTTTTTATCCAAAGAGGGGCCCGCAGAAATTATTATTCCAGGCTTTCCTTTGAACATATCAATCAAGCCCTTAAATGGCACCGAGTCTATTACCCCAGGAAGGTTTTCTATGACGTTTTTCTGCCACTGCTCGGCAAAATAGAGCGACGTGTTCCTGTTTATGCTTTTAGCATTTATACACTCTTTGAATGCCTCTATAAAATCACCGTACTCCTCTCTGAAAAGATTAGAGGATTGGCCGAATACAGAGAAAGAGACGTTTTCAAAAGAATCCTGCGGTATTACGCTGAACAGGAAGTCATACATTTCAGATTTAGACGCCATGTATTGAACGATCACTTTTATTCCAAGATCAGTACGATCGATACTTGTTCTTTTATAAAATATATCTATGAATTCCTTTAAAGGCTCTATTACTATGATTTTGGATGAATCGTCTGTTAGTCTGAACAACTCGTCAATGTGATATCCCAGCCCTAAGCCGTATACCACGTAGACTGTGGATTTTTGCAGATCTACCCCGGCCGCCCATCTTTTGGCCTCCGCTATTGGGTCGTAGGAGCTGTGTATGTAAAAGTCTCTGCCATTGATGTTTACTAGGGCGGTTTCAGCGCCCTTTTTGGATGGCACTATAGAAATTATAGGACTATCCGTCATACCTATCACCCGGTTTATTTTTTGCATTATCCATAAAGGAGGTAAGAATAGGCGCTATTTCATATTCTAACATATCTGCGGTCAATATGTAATCCCCGGTCTGTATGGCATTGAGCAGACCGCTCAGAGTATCGTTCATCCCTTGTATATCAATATGTATATTATTAAGGGGCTCGGTCAGTACGGCTGCATCCAGTACCCAGCCTATGCCGTCCAATATGCCGCTTAGTAGAGTCGTGCCTTTATTTATGTCTCCGTTCCGGAGGGAGTCACAACAGAGGCTGATACCATCCGTTAATTTCGGAAGATATGACGTCAGTTCTTTATATGTATCGGTGAATTTGTTGTCTGCCATTTTCCATCCCCCAATATTGTAAAGTATAAAACCGGCCGGATATCCGGCCGGTTTTATAAGAAGTTTTCTATTACTTTAACAGCTGAAGCACTGTCTGAGGCTGTGCATTGGCCTGCGCCAGCATAGCTGTAGCGGCCTGCTGGAGTATGTTGTTCTTTGTGAAGTCCATCATCTCTTTGGCCATGTCCGTGTCTCTGATACGGGACTCTGCAGCCGACAGATTCTCTGAAGCAGTCGACAGGTTGTTTATAGTATGCTCGAGACGATTCTGTACGGCGCCAAGGTCAGCTCTCTGATTGGATACCTTGGTGATTGCTTGATCAATAGTTGTAAGTTGCGCGGATATTGTGGTAGCGGTCATGCCAGTTGCGACTTTTATTGTGGCAACTCCAAGTGCAGAAGCATTCATTGTGCCGATATTTAAGCTTATGAACTGCTTTGCATTGGCGCCTATCTGGAAGTTCAATTCTGAAGTGGCAAAAGATCCATTTAGCAGGGTCTTTTTGTTGAATTCTGTTTGATTTGATATTCTTGTAATTTCATCTTGCAACTGAGTAATTTCCTTACCTATACTTTCCCTATCATCGCCACCGTTTGTGTCAGTAGCCGCCTGGTCGACTAACTCTCTCATTCTCTGCAGTATGCTGTGCGTCTCATTTAAAGCGCCTTCTGCGGTCTGTATCAGGGATATGCCGTCCTGAGCATTCCTCGTGGCCTGATCCAAACCTCTTACCTGCGATCTCATCTTCTCGGATATAGCCAGGCCTGCGGCATCGTCGCCTGCGCGGTTGATCCTTAAGCCTGAGGACAGCTTCTCAAGAGACTTCTGTGTGTTGGAATTGTTTACTGTTAACTGCCTGTATGTGTTTAGGGCAGCTATGTTGTGGTTTATTATCATACTACTTCCTCCTTGAAATGATTTATTTGGCATCCATGCCATTATTGTTTAACAGCCGGCCGGACTGTTCTTTTACCTACGTCTATATATATCGGAAGCTGTCTCAGGAAGTTTATAGCATAAAGTGAAATATTTAAGATATTTTTTTACAAAATGTCGAAAATAGTTTTTAAAAACTTATTTCCTCAACGTCATCCCAGCTGAGACCGGTACCTAAGCCGTTTATGCTCTCGATGGACACGGGCCGGCCGTTGCACAGCCTGTTGTATTCGCAGTATGCGCACTTTTTTCTGTCCTCGGTGGGCGCGAATTCGCCGTCTGTGAGTATGCGGCTTATCAGGCCGGATATATATATGCCGTCTTTTTCGAACCGGGAGGGGTCATAGTCTATGCGGACCGGTGAGGAGGGATGGCTGGGATCGAAGTAGGTGATGGATATATCGGAGGGCCGTATATCCTGTTTTATTTTTTTGCCTGCCGCCGCCATGGTATAGAGGTACAGCCGCGTCTGCATATCGGTTTTAAGTTTGCTGGCGCTGAGCTTAGATTTTTGCGTCTTCCAGTCGTATATCTCAATATTATCGCCTATGACGAGCAGGTCGTACCTCACCGTGAGTTTCACAGTATTATCGTTATACTTTATGGTATACTCGGGAAGGTACTGCTTTCCGTCCTCTATGGGCAGGAAGTTTACTGCTTGCGACACCATATCCTTGTTTGCGCCGGACGGGGCCAGGCCGAGATAGTGCCTTTTCATGTCGAGGTGGAATTCGCTTCCCCGTCTTATGCCCTCCGATTCGTACTTCCAGTAGAGGCCGTCTATATACCTGTTCCTGAACTTATAGGGACAGTCTAGATAGGTCTTGAGCGCCGTCTGGCTGAAGTACATCTCCTTTAGATCTTCCATGCCGATCTCTCCTTGCGTATGAATTCGCCGAATATCTTTTCAAACAGGCTGTTATCCATCGGCTGGTCATAAAAATCGTTTTTGTGGCCGGTGATTATGAGCGTTTCCTTTGCCCGGGTGATGCCTACGTACAGCAGGCGCAGGTTTTCCGCTATTATGTTCAGCTTGGCCTGCATGCGGAAGTCCGGGCCGACGTCCTGCCCCGTCAGGCTGCGGTATTCCGCCTCTATGAGGGAGAATGGGTTTCTCCATTCCTCTCTGAGATACCAGGTCTCGCCCATGAAGCTGTGGGAGAGCAGCAGGGGGAAGTCCTTGGCCTCCACACAGCCCATAAAGACGTTGTCCCACTCCAAGCCCTTGGCCTTGTGATAGGTGAGCACCATGACCTCGCCCGGCCTGGCCGCGAAGCCCTTGCGCTGATAGAACACGTTTACCAGGTCGCCGTACCTGTTTTGCGGGGAACCCAGTTCGTCTATGACGTCCTCTATCCTCCATCCGGGGTCGTACAGCCTTTTGCGCGCCTCTTCGGCCACGGCTTCCCCTATGGCCCGGCTCTCCCCGTCCGCTTTCATGAGGTCGAGTATGTATATTATCAGCTTGTCTATCCTCATGTATCCCGCCTCCAGCAGCTCCCGCGCCTTGCTTAATGCGGCATACAAGGCGTCGCCGTCCTGCTTTGCAACGTCGCCGGGCAGGGACGGCACCTTGTCCATGGGATAGAGTATGTCCTCGGCGTCCGACCGGTGCAAAAACATGTTTATGGAGTGGACGGAGCTTATCTCCGGCGCCAGCACATACCTGACGACGTCAATCAGGTTATCCGAACGCTCCGGCCGGTTTATGAACTTGAGGCAGTAGTATATCTTCCGGGTGACGTCGTTCGCCGCGGAGTAGTTGGATATCTCCACGGCTGCTACCCCTTTGTCCTGCAGTATCTCCATCATGGCCTCCACCTGCCGGTTCGTCCGCAGCAGCACCGCGCACGTCTTGCCGGGGTGCAGCTCAAGGTACTTGCCCGCAAGGGAGGCTATATATTCATATTCCCTTTCCTGATTTTCCGGTTCATAATAGCCCAGGCCGTACTTTGGGTTGCTTGGGTTGGCGGGCTCGCCTTCCTCCACGGGCTGTATCATCTGCTGCTCGAGGGCGTTCTTCACTGGACTGAGTTCTTCCATGGACGCCGCGCATTCCACCAAGTGATTTGCCAGCCTTATCACTTCTAAGGAGCTCCTGCCCGAGGTCTTTATCTCGCTCTTTGGGTTGGATGAGATGAAATCGGTGAACTGCTTGGGGTCCGCTATGGTGAATGTGGAGAGTATGGCCTGGTTGGGGTCTCCCACCCGTACCAGATTGCCGCACCTGTCCGAGATGAGCTTCATTATCTCTTCCTGCAGTTTGTTGGAATCCTGGGCCTCGTCCTCAAATATGTAATCCCATTTATCCCGAAAGACCGACAGTATCTCCCGGTCCGATGTGAGCAGCCGGTATGCCAGCATCAGCAGGTCTCCGAAGTCTAACGCGCCGCGCAGCCTCAGCCTGTCTTCATATATGCCGTATATCTCCGCCGCCCAGCGCAGGTACGAGTCCTGGGGAAGCGTGCGGGTATAAGGCAGCAGCTCGCCGGGGGAAAGATTATTGCCCTTGAACATGGAGACGGCCCGGCCCACGTCTGAGGTGAAGTCCTTCACAAACCTGTCCCTGTTCTTTTCTATCTGGGGCGGCTGCGCATTTTCCTTTATGAACAGCTTGGAGAAGAAGAGCTCGGCGTTGGATGAGCGCCAGGCCGCGAAAGAATCCTTGAGTATCGCTGCCGACTCCGTCTCGTCTAATATCTCGTAGTCCTTGGCCAGGCCAAGCTCCGCGGGGCCGCTGCCTATTATGGACGAGGCTAAGGAGTGCAGCGTCATAACGTCGTAGTTGGATGAGCGTATGCCGCTGTCCCTGAGCAGACCGTTTATCCGTTGTTTGAAGTTGGCTGCGGCGGAATTCATGTATGTGACTATCAGCACCCTGGAATCGGGCTGATCCGTCAGGATATGGGCGGTGAGATGGGTGAGCAGGGTGGTCTTGCCCGCTCCCGGTACGGAAGGCACGGCCAGAGCGCCGCCATGGTATGAATCTATAAGTTCCTCTATGTCTTTTCTCAGCTTCATTATGCAATCCCCCTGTGCTTTCCGCTATGTCATCCTGCAGGTGTTTTGCAGATATTTCACCAGCATGCCGTCCTGCTCGGCAAAGCCGGAGGTAAGGTTGCAGTCTATTACCGTAAGGCTGCCCTCGCAGCGCTTCAAGAGATTTGACGTGCTGCGGCAGAGGACGCGGAGGGAACGCATCTCCTCCTCGCGCGTGTTCCATATGCCGGTATATCCCGGCTCGAACAGGTAGGGGTTGGAGAGCGGCCGTACGCCGCTGTCTTCCCAGTCCTTATCGGAGACGTCAAGCCATATCTGCGCCTTGGATGAGACGGGGTTCATAAGATATGAAAAGGGCGTTGCTATGATAACCGCATCATCGGGCTGCTCCTTAAGTATTTCCATTCCCTTTATTCCCCGCTTCACCGATGTGATAAAGTCTGCTCCGTATATTTGGCCGGGCCTTATGATCTCCATTATCTTCCTATAGCCCGATGCCATGTCGATCAGCATTCTGGTGGACAGGATGTTTTCCCTCGTGGCGGGCAGGGGTATGAGATAATCCCAAAGCAGCTTTTCCAAAAACTCGTCTATGGGGATCTCCTTCGTATAGCCTCCCAGCCAGTCTAACAGCGATTCGTATTTCTTGTTGTTGGCAAATCCTATGCGTATCAGGGCCCGGCGGCTGAGGTGGGGGAGGCTGCTCTTGCTTTCCGCGGCTCCCGCAAGTATGGACGCCCTGACCGGGTCCATGTCGAAACACACCCGGAATGTATCGGCCAGCTCGCTGTGGTTGGGGCGGATGTCCCACCAAGGGTGCGCCAGCATGGTCAGGGTCACTACGGTGCCTATGAAGGGCTGGTCTATCAGCCTGCCCGTGTTTGTCAGGGCCAGGCCGGGTATGCCCTGCGCCTTAAGGCCGGAGATCAGCAGCTCCTCGGTGACCGGGTCCAAATAGGGGGCTATGAGGGATATATTGCCTGGTCTGCAGCCGGACGCTGCCAGCCTCTTTACCTCGCCGACCGCCGCGGATACCATGTCGCTCTTGTATTCGCACTCTATCAGGCGGACGGGAGTGTCTGCCCTGACGCTGCCGCCGCCGCATATATTCTTTTCCAAGGCGGCTGCCAGGTCCGCCATATCCTCCGGGCAGCCGCGCGTATATTCGGGGTGTACCACACGGCACCGGCCCTCCAGCTGCTTGAGGGCGTAGTCGGGCGAAGCGCCGAGTACGGATGTGTATCCGCCGTCCGTGGAGAAGGTGAGGTATGCCTCGTCAAAGTCCTCCAGGAATGTGGATATGAAGCGCACCATGGAAGGGACGGACTCCTCCAGACTATCAGCGAACAGGTATCTGTATGTGTTTATCATGTGCCTGCGGTAAAGGTCATTATCGATGAGGTATTTGTCGTAGAGATACATTGATAAGCCGTAGTCTAGCAGGCCGTTTTTCAGCAGTATGTCTATGTATTCGTCGAGAGCCTTCTGCATGTCAGTATATACCGCCGGGTCATTGCCGGGGTTTGCCTCGGCGAGCACGCCGGCGATTTTGTGATAGTCCGTAAGGGAAAACACCGCCCGGGAGAAGTTGTGCATTATCTCCAGGGATATGCTGTCGGAAGTCGCCCGTATGCCGGGGAATGCTCCGCCAAGCTGCATCTTTTCCACAATGCGCCGCATTATGTCGTGGGAGGTCAGCGAGTCTATCAGCACCGGCCGGGGCTGGTTTACGGATATATCCTCACACTTATCGAGCACCAGCGGCCAGAACAGCACCAGCTCGTCGGTTATAAACCTGGGGAAGGTGGTGATGTTCATGCCGGTGTCCACTTCGAGGTCTGTATTTTTCCTTATATTGTTCATGTTGGGCTTGTTTAGGGTAAGGAACAGTATGCCGTCCGTCCGAGCCTGCCTACCGGCGAGGTCTTTCAGCTTATCTATGAGACAGGAAGTCAGGCCGCTTCCGGCCGGGCCCTTTATCAGCTGCGGAGTCAATTGCGTCACCTCGTTCATACGTTTTGATCTATTTATATTATATCAGACTTGGGGATTCGGTGCGGCAAATTTATGTAAGGAACCATTGATGTGCTGTTGAACATTACCTTATCTTTACTTTATTATCTATGTCATATCAAAATTTTCATCCAGTTTAAGAAGAGTTTGCTTCAGCCTGTCCATGTATACCAACAATTTTGAGGGAGAAAGGGTATCACTTTGCGAAAATATATAAACCTCCTGCATCTTTAAAAAAACCTCGGAAAGTTCAGCGTCAGTGCCAATTGCCTTAAACAGCGAAAACTCGCAAAACGGTTTCTTGGCGAAATCGCTTCCAATTCTATCTTTTTCTTCTCTGCGCTTGTATGCAAGCATTTTTACTAAGGTATCCGATGAAGCAAGCAGATTCTGTATTCTGTCCTGCTCCATCATCGTTGTCAAGTCATAAAGATGTTTAGCGGTATCAAACAGCATATGGCGCCGATAATAAAACTCTGCTGCCAATATTTTGTCTGCAAATATTCGTTCTAGGTTGATTGCCCCTATAGTGAATGGATCGATCTCATAATTGTTTTCCAGAACTTGACGCTGCTGCTCGGTGGCCTCAGCATAGAGTAAAGGCGAAATTTCAGGAGATTCTATTGGCTCGCTGACAATAAAGGATGTTGCCTCAACCTTCACATATCCAAACCGTTGAAGTGCGTCATTTGCCTCGACATGGTAACAGGATCATATTCATATACACTGGTTATACTGCCTTTTAGGTTGGCCTCTCGCGTTTTACCCGATGTTCTGGGAAGCGCCGCATAGCCGTTTGCCGCTGCTTCCCTATCTTGATGTAGTTTCATTTTCCACCCCCCTAAGCAGATCAATGAGCTGCAGTACAATCTTTTGCGGGTAGTATCTGCGTGCAGTGAAAATTAAAGTCAAATCATCCAATTGTTGTTTTTTGGCATATTGTAATAATATTTGTTTCGCGTTTTTTACATCGGTATACGTATACGGTAGTTCGTCCAGGATGCCGATGAATTGCAGGTACTTCCAGTTATTGCCCGTCACGGCCGTATGTGGCCTTTGCAGCTTGAGATGGCAGCCTTCCGGGAGTTTGACCTCAAAACGGTTGGTAGTGATCTCAATATTTCGAGGGGTCAGGGTTGTCAGACCAAGCTTGTTGAATAAGGAAGCTCCGGATTCATAGCCTATTCTCTCTCCGTCTTGCAGTATTAATGTCTTTAACATTACCTGATCAATGTCGGGGGTCATTGTGCCAAAAACGGTTTGTTTTACATGGCAGTATATACCCTTTTGAAGCCGTTCAATTTTGCCTTTATCTGCCATACGTTTCAGCTTGACATTGGTTATCGTCTTAGCCTGGCCGTACGGAATCGCAAATTCCTTAACCAGCTGCTTTGCAATATCCTCGGTTTCAATAGCTGTTTCATACGGCACACTTCTGACTGCGCGAGCAATGTGCGCTCCATATCCTGTTTGCTCCATGTTCTCACGTCCCAAAATGATATTATAATAGCTAATTTATCTTATATTATTACCATTACAATATCATTTTATGCACTGAAAGTCAATTCTTCTCCCGCTACATAAAGTTACGTTTCATCACTGAGGAGAAAATCGGCTATATGAACGGTCTGGATACCTTGATAGTTGCCGCCTGCATAATCGTCCGTGGTCAAGACATATTTGGGATAGTTGTCGCGAATATCAAGCAGCTGTCCGTATTCACGCTCCGCGGTTTTTTCTGAATGTATTTCCTTAGCCACCTGAACATAGATTTTTTCACCGCGCCTCGTGGCGACGAAATCCACTTCAAAGTTATCGTACTTTCCGACGCAGACTTCATAGCCGCGGCGGACGAGTTCTAAATACACGATATTCTCCAGCATGGCATCCGCGCTGTCTGCGTTATAGCCGAGTATGCTGTACCGCAGCGCCGGGTCGGCAAGATAAAATTTTTCCTGAGTTTTGAGCAATTCCTTGCCCTTGATGTCATAACGGGGGCAACGGTTTAGGATGTAAGCGCCCTCAAGGTTTTTGAGATAGTTATATATCGTTTCGTTGTCTAATGTCCGCCGTTCGCTTTTCAGGTACTTGGAGATCGACGACGCCGAGAAGGTATTTCCGACGTTATCAAATGTATATTTTACAATGCGTTCCAGCTGATCTACTTTTTTTATCTTATTGCGTTTTACAATGTCGGTAAAGATCGTTGAATTATAGATGTCCTTTACAATGGTATATGCTTCCTCTTTTGTGTATTCCCGAAGATGGATCGCGGGAAAGCCGCCGAATTGGAGATACCTGACAAGCTCCGCATGGGGTTTGCCAGTCGTCGTGTATTCTTTACGAAAGTCAAGGTATTCGGAAAAGGAAAGCGGAAAGATCCTGAATGAAACATAACGCCCGGTCAGATAAGTGGATATTTCCGAAGACATCATCCGGGAGTTTGAACCGGTGACATAAATATCTGCGTCGCAGTCGGACATCAGGGAATTCACTACCCTTTCCCACGATTTTATCTCCTGGATCTCATCAAGGAATATATAGGTTTTATTGACAGAAGACAATTGGCCTTTCAAAACCTCAAACAGTTTTTTACCCGTCATATCCTCGTATTCAAGAGAGTCAAAGTTGTAATAGATAATGCGCTCCAGTTCTACTCCGCTCTTTAGCAGCTCATCCATCAGCATCTTCATGATGGTCGATTTGCCGCAGCGCCTGACACCGGTAAGTATTTTCACAAAGGGCGTGTCTCTGTATGCCAGTATTTTTTTAATATAATCGGGTCTGGAAATCATTCTATACGCCTCCCACTTGTATATTATCCCCAAAAAGTTAGGAAGTCAAACAGTTTTGCGGATCATACTCGTAAAAGGTCAGGAAATAAAAAAGTTTTGCGATTAAAAACCGCAAAACTTTTAAAAGCAATGACAACTTGCGGTTAAGATCCCACATGATTGCTTGGTGGGGATACAAAAAGCCGCACCCCGTTGTAATACGGGGCGCGGCTGCGAATATCTTTATCTGCTATAGATCAGGCTTTTCCTACCGTAAAGCCTTTGGAAGCCTCTTCGGAACTTGTTCCGCCTTCGAAGGCGTCCTCTTCAAATTTATCGTTCTGTGTCTTATCATATCTTCTCAAGAGATCGGTAAGCTCAGCTAAATGTTCCTTTTCCTCATCCCTTATGTGCGACAGTATCTCCTTTATTTCCGGTACGTCGATGGCGTCTATGTGATACTGATAGTTGTCCATAGCGTCGATCTCTCCGGCTATGTCCTCCCTAAGCCAAATGAGGAACTGCTCCAGTCCTTCCGTCTTGTGTGCGTTTGCCATTTAGAATTCCCCCTTATGCGTAAGTGCGACGATACTCTCAGGATTCTTTACCCTGAGGCCAAGTATTTCCATTATTCTAAAGTAATGATTCATATCGGTAGTCTCGAGGAAGGTCGTTACCATGTCCTGACCTATGGCCAGGTCCATATGCTCGCTGCCGACAGAGACCATAAAGCCGTCATTGTTTTTGAGCACCGGCGAGGTATAGATCTTGACATCCAGTTTCTCTATCCTCTCGGAGTCTAAGTATGGTGTGTCCTTGTATACCTTATTGAGCGAAGCGTACGCATCCGGACTCACTACCAGCACATACGGTCCCGTCATATTTTTGCTTCTCAACAGAGCCAGAATCTCGGTGACGTCGTCGTACGCGCTTCCGTTCTTCCAGTCGCCGGCGGCGAATTCCAATCTGCCGTCCGCGTTCAGTATACCCTCTATGCCTCTTGCATCATCGCCGTAAAACAGCAGTTTATCCTCCTCGGCAGACAAAAGTTTAGCCGCATAGGAGGTCCTGGAAAGGTCCAAGGGAAGGTTGTTCTCCTCAAAATATTCTATGTCTCTCCATGGGTAAATAAAATCACGATAAAGCGTATTCAGCGGAATGAAGGTCTTGCCATTGCTGCCTATTATGTCGCCTTCACCCTCTATGAGTTTGTCTTTGGGTATCACAAAGGTACCGGGGCCCACGGGTCCGTAAAGCGGGATGAATTTCCTGCCTATAAGTATCGATTTTGCGGCGGCCACGACGGTTTTATCAATGCCGGCCCACTGCTCTGTGGAAAAAGGCGAATCTCCTCTGGATAAATAATCAGCCATAACTTTTCCTCCTTTCAATGTATTGTACCAATATTATAACACATATAATAATATTTTCCTACGAGTTATTATAATTTATACCCACTAATTTTTGGACACAATAAGTTTTCATGGCGCATAATAAGGGAAGAATAAAATATTGCAGACGCAACCAAAATACTTGTATTCCCATCATTATTATGGTATAAATTAAATAGAATTCATAGTAAAACAGTTGGAATTAGTTTTGAAAGGAGAAATTTATGGGCAAAGCACTTTTGGAAGTAGAGGATCTGAGGGTAAGCGTGGAAGAAAAGGAGATACTTAAGGGTATCGACTTATCCATAGGCAGCGGGGAAGTCCATGCCATAATGGGACCCAACGGGGGCGGCAAGAGCACCCTCTGCAACACGATCATGGGCAACCCGGTATACAGGGTGGATGGAGGCAAAATACTGCTTGACGGTGAAGACATTATCGGTATGAAGGTAAATGAGAGGGCGAGGAAGGGTATATTCCTGTCCTTCCAGTATCCCGAGGAAATAGATGGCATAACGCTGGAGAATTTCCTGAGGACGGCTTTGAATACGGTGACCGGCAAGAATCAGTCGATACTGGGTTTCAAGAAGCTGCTCAAGGAAAAGATGGAGCTTCTGGAGATGAAGGAGGAATACGCCGAGAGATATCTTAACGTCGGCTTTTCCGGCGGGGAGAAGAAAAAGGCCGAGATACTGCAGATGGCCGTATTGAATCCCAAGCTGGTGATGCTGGACGAGATAGACTCCGGGCTGGACATAGACGCCCTGAGGGTGGTCGCGGAGTCTATAAACAAGGTGCGGACGGAGGACATGTCCATACTGATAGTTACGCATCACAACAGCGTACTGGATTATTTGCAGCCCGACCGGGTGCATGTGCTCATGGACGGCCGCATAGTGAAGGAAGGAGACAGCGGCCTGGCCAGTGAGCTGGAAGAGACGGGCTACGAGACTATAAGGGAAGAGGAGCTAAGATAGGAGAGTGAGAGAATGGCAAAGCCTGTTATAGGTGATATAGATTTTTCCAGATATAACATGAAGGCGAAGGTGAAGTACAAGCACAAGACGGCCAAGGGACTTACCCCCCAGATAGTGGAGGAGATATCCAATCTTAAGGGCGAGCCCGATTGGATGAGACAGTTTCGCCTAAAGTGCCTGAAGATATACGACAGCATGCCGATGCCGTCATGGGGCGTGGACTTGAGCGAGCTCAACATAGACGATATAGTCGCATACATCAGCCCGGATGCAAAGAAGGCAAAGACGTGGGACGACGTTCCCAAGGACATAAAGGAGACCTTTGACCGGCTGGGCATACCGGCGGCGGAGAAAGAGTATCTTGCCGGCGTGGGTGCACAGTTCGACTCCGAGATCATATATCATAACATAAAGGAGCAGCTCTCAAAGCAGGGCGTAATATTTGAGGACTTTGACACGGCTCTCAAGAAATATCCCGACGTGATCAAGGAATATTTCATGAAGTGCGTGCCTCCCACCGACCATAAGTTTGCCGCACTGCACGGGGCCATATGGAGCGGAGGCAGCTTCGTATATGTGCCCAAAGGGGTAAAGGTGGATACGCCGCTGCAGGCGTATTTCAGGATGAACGCGCCGGGAACGGGGCAGTTCGAGCATACGCTCATCATAGTGGACGAGGGAGCCGACGCCCATTATATAGAGGGATGTTCGGCGCCGCAGTACGCGGTATCAAATCTGCATGCCGGGTGCGTGGAGCTGTATGTAAAGAAGGGAGCCAAGCTCCGCTATTCCACCATAGAGAACTGGAGCAGGAACACATATAACCTCAATACCAAGAGGGCTCTCGTGGATGAGGGAGCCAGTATGATCTGGGTATCGGGTTCTTTCGGAAGCAAAAAGACCATGCTGTATCCGTCCTCAGTCCTGAGAGGAGAGGGCGCTACTTCGGAATTTACCAGCGTGACGTTCGCAGGAAACGGGCAGCATCTGGATACGGGAGCCAAGATGATACATCTTGCGCCCAACACCTATTCAAAGGTCCTGTCCAAGAGTATTTCCAAAAACGGCGGGATTGCCAATTTCAGAGGGCTGCTGAAGGTGGGGCCCAAAGCCACTGGCGTCAAGACTACAGTTCAGTGCGAGGGGCTCATGCTGGATGATAAATCCAGAAATGATACCCTGCCCATAATAGAGATACAGAATGACAGGGTGGATATGGGCTATGAAGCCAAGGTGGGCAAGATCAGCGAGGAAAAGATATACTATCTGATGAGCAGGGGGCTTTCGGAAGAGGACGCCAAGGCTCTGATAGTGAAGGGATTTGTGGAGCCGATATCGGGCTCGCTGCCGCTGGAGTATGCGGTGGAGATGAGCAGGCTGATAAATATAGAGATGGAAGGCAGCATAGGCTAGGAGGTAGAATGATGGATGAGATTTTGTTAAAACGGCTGAGTGAAAAGAGCGACGGCTGGATAAGGATAAACAGGCAGACGGGTTTCGAGAGGTTTAAGAGCAGGGACATACCAAGGTGGAAGCGGCTGTCCTTGAAGGACTTTACATTGCCGGAGTACAGGGGATACGGCAGGCTGTCCGTTTCGGCGGATGGAGCGGACGTTAAGGATATTATGGATACGGGCATGCGGGACGATGTGAGGGATATAGTGGAAAGCGGCCTGGCCTTTGGCGTGGACGAGAAATTCGTATCCATGGTGGATTCCTTCTTCAACACCGGCGTGGTCATAAGGCCGGGGAAAGGCAGCGGCAATGGAGCGCCGGTCATCATACGCTATGCATCCGACGGCGACCTGATACTGGATCAGAACGTCATCATTGCCGAACCCTATACCACGGCGCGCATTGTTATAGATTATGATGATATTTCCGGTAAGTCCTCATTTCATGACGGAGTGACCAGGATCTTGGCGAAGGAGGGCTCCAAGGTGGAGCTCACCATACTGCAGAGACTCTCGGACAGCTCGTATAACTTTAATTCCGTGCTGGGCGTGGTGGAGGATGATGCGGCTATAAACTGGTCCGTGATCGAGATGGGCAGTAAAAACAGCGCTGTAAACTACATGACATATATGCGCGGACAGGGAGGAGAGAACAGGGTCAAGGGCGCATTCCTTTTGGACGGCGACAGAAGGCTGGACCTTTCCTTTAAGGTGAATCATCTCGCGCCGAAAACTATAAGCGATATCGACATAAGAGGAGCTCTAAAGGACAATTCGTACTCGATCTTCAGGGGCGATCTGGATATGAAGCACGGCGCCAAAGGAGCGAAGGGCAACGAGAGGGAGAGCGTGATACTGTTGGACAGGACCGTTAGGTCCGATGCAATACCCGCCCTCAAGTGCGGCGACGACGATGTGGAGGCGGGCCATGCGGCCAGCTGCGGCGAGCTGGACGAAAACGTCCTCTTCTATATGATGAGCAGGGGCTTGAGCTATGACGAGGCCAGGATGATGCTGGTCGAGGCCGGTTTCAATCCCGTCATAGATGCTCTGCCGGACGACGGTCTGAGGGATGCCATGAGGGAAATACTAAAGAGGAGGCTTACCGGTGGAGAGGACGATTGACGTCAAAAGCATAAGGGACGATTTCCCCATATTAAAGGCCAGGCCATACGGCAGGGACCTGATATACTTTGACAACGCTGCCACCACTCAGAAGCCTTACGGTGTGATAAAGGCGATAGAGGACTACTATACAGGAATGAACGCCAACGTCTACAGAAGCGCCCATTACTTGAGCGGCGTAGCCACCAACGCCTACGAAGAGGCCAGGAACAAGGTTAAAAAATTCATAAATGCAGGCAGCGAGGAGTCCATTATATTTACGCGCAATACCACCGAATCCATAAACCTGGTGGCATATACCTGGGCCATGGAGAATATAGGCGAGGGGGACGAGATGATCCTCACGGTGGCCGAGCACCACAGCAATATGCTCCCATGGCAGATGATCGCCGGGAGAAGGGGCGCTAAACTCCGGTATGTCTATCTGGATAAGGACGGCAGGCTGGATATGCAGTCATACAGGGATATGCTGAGCAGCAGGGTGAAACTGGTCGCCGTGCAGCAGGTATCCAACGTGCTGGGTATCATAAATCCTGTCAGAGAGATGACGGAGGAAGCGCATAAGGCAGGCGCGAAGGTGCTGATCGACGGGGCGCAGAGCGTGCCGCACATGAAGGTGGACGTAAGGGATATAGGATGCGACTTCTTTGCCTTTTCGGGGCACAAGATGATGGGGCCCATGGGCATTGGAGTATTATATATAAATAAGGATATTTTAGATCAAGTGCCTGCGTTTATGAGGGGCGGAGAGATGATAGACGAGGTGTATGAGGATAGGGCGACCTTTGCCGACCCGCCGCTCAAGTTCGAAGCGGGCACTCCCAATGTGGAGGGTGCCGTGGGACTGTCCGCTGCCGTTGATTATCTGGAAAATATAGGGATGAATGAGATACATGGGGTCGAGGCGGATCTGACCCAATATGCTTTGGAGAAACTCAAGACCATTGACTTTGTGAAAATATACGGTCCACTGGATATGAAGGACAGGATGGGCGTGATATCCTTCAATGTGGCGGACGTACACCCCCACGACGTAGCCACTATCTTAGACCAGGACGGCGTGGCGATAAGGAGCGGCCATCACTGCGCCCAGCCTCTCATGAGGTATCTGAATGTACCGGCCACATGCAGGGCCAGCTTCTATGTATATAACACGCGGGAAGAGATAGATGCGTTTATTGAAAGCCTTAAAGGCGTAAGGAAGTGGTTTAAACGGAACTGAATCAGCTGTATTCCGAGATAATACTGGAGCACTCTCAAAAGTCCCCCAACAAAAAAAAGATGGATGGCGCAGACATAGAGGAGAAGGGACACAACCCCCTCTGCGGCGATACCATAACCATATATCTCAAGACGGATGGGGACGTCATCAAGGATGCCTCCTTTACCGGCCAGGGATGCGCCATAAGCCAGGCCTCCACGTCCATGCTGATGGACCTCATAAGGGGCAAGAAGCTGGACGAAGCCAAAAAACTGATCCAAGAGTTCACGGATATGCTGTATAAAAAGGACGTGGATCTGGACGACCTGGGAGACGCCCAGGCTCTTGCAGGGGTCTCCGACTTCCCGGCCCGCGTGAAGTGCGCCTTGCTTCCGTGGAAGACGTTGGAGGAAGCCGTGGAGGAAAAACAGGAAGAGCGAAATAAAGAGGATGAAAAATAAGCGCTGGTTTCGGCGCTTTTTTTATTTTATAAGACCCGGTCATTCCTGCTCGTCCGTTTTGTTTTTGCCGCTTACTTGCAGCATACGGTAGCCGATCCCGATGTGGGTCTGAATATATTCGGGCTGCGAAGGATTTTTTTCGATTTTCTTTCTCAATGTTGCCATAAAGACGCGCAGCGCGGAAACATCATTGGTATAATCACCCCATATCTCATGCAGTATAAAATTATGAGTGAGGACCTTGCCTGCATTTTTGGCCAAGAGGCATAAAAGCTTGTATTCGATCGGGGTCAGGTGGATTTCTTTATCCTCCATAAATACGCTGCCCGCAGCGTAATCAATTTTTAAATCGCCGTTGATGAAGACTGTGGAATCTTTCAGCAATTTCTCGCTGTCATACCGGACACGCCGGAGGCTCACTCTCAACCTTGCCAGCAGCTCATCGACGCTGAAGGGCTTGGTAAGGTAATCATCCGCGCCGGCGTCAAGCGCTTCTATTTTATCCTTGTCCTCGCTGCGGGCGCTTACGACAATGATGGGCGTGTTCGACCATGTGCGTACTTTTCGGATGATATCGACCCCGTCCATGTCCGGCAGGCCGAGGTCAAGAATGATGACGTCCGGCTGTTTGGAAACGGCCTCAAAAATTGACGATTTGCCCGTTTCGGCAGTGTGATAAAGGTATCCCTGTGT
>DHDI01000014.1:6974-7422 GCA_002399285.1 Thermoanaerobacterales bacterium UBA4880 | reverse complement strand
ATAAAGGTATCCCTGTGTTTCCAAAGTCGTGGTTATCAGTTTCCGGATCACTTTGTCATCCTCAACGACAAGGATCAATGGCTTATTCATAAACATTTACCTCCGCAGCTTCCAAAGTGAAGCCGAAGACGGCACCCCGCGGGACGTTGTCTCTGACATATATGCTTCCCCCGTGGGCGGTAAGGATCGACCGGCAGAGATAGAGTCCCAGACCAAGCCCGCGTCTGTCATCCCCGCGGGTGTTTCCGACTGTATAGAACATATCAAACAGTTTGGATTTTTCCTCGTCGGGTATTCCGGGACCATTATCCGCGATCTCAACCCGTACATATTTTCCATCCCTTTTTGCAGTGATGGTGATGTGCGAGCCCGGCTGAGTATATTTTATCGCGTTGTTGACGATGTTTACGATGACCTGGGTCATCAGCTGGGAATCCATTTTTGCCAT
>DHDI01000014.1:6356-6849 GCA_002399285.1 Thermoanaerobacterales bacterium UBA4880 | reverse complement strand
AGCTGGGAATCCATTTTTGCCATCAGGAGATCGTCCTCGAATACGGTTTGGATTATATGCTCTGTACTATTGCGGTTTACATGACGGAGAGCTTCTGCAATAACGTCTTCGAAAAGCTCCGGCTGTAGATTTAAACGAATTTCTCCGTTGTCGATCTTGGTGATGGAAAGCAGATTTTCTACCAGGCTTATCAGCCACATGGAATCGTCGTAGATATCCGAGTAGATGTTTTTTTTCTGTTCCTGGTTCAGTATGCCGGCATTGCGCATCAGAATACCGGCATTGCCGGAAATGCTGGTAAGCGGGGTACGCAGATCATGGGAGATGGTTCGCAGCACGTTGGCGCGAAGCTGTTCTTGCTGCATCCTTATGGATATCTGTTTGCGTGTCTCGTCCAGCCGTTCTTTTTCAAGTGCCAGTGCGCACTCTTCAAGCATGGCGATTGCCAAGCTCTTTTCGAACGCGCCCAGAGGGGCCTCCCGGTCCATGACGA
>DHDI01000014.1:5955-6218 GCA_002399285.1 Thermoanaerobacterales bacterium UBA4880 | reverse complement strand
AGGGGCCTCCCGGTCCATGACGATCGCCGCCACGGCGAGCACCGTACTGTCTCCCCGTACCGCTAAGTAGAGGCATTTGGCATCGGAAAGAGTGCCGGTGGTAGCGCCGGCATGTTTTTTATTTTTGTAGACCCACTCAGCCACCTTCCGTTCATCAGTTCCTATATAGGCTTCCGCATCCTGCGTTGAGGATTCTTTTAAAAAAACCAGCGGCTGTGATAGCGTATTTTGCTGCCCTGAATAGAAAATCACCGTCCTGTCCA
>DHDI01000014.1:5202-5862 GCA_002399285.1 Thermoanaerobacterales bacterium UBA4880 | reverse complement strand
TAGAAAATCACCGTCCTGTCCAGAAGTTTTACCATCTGGCGTGCCGTTTCCCGCAGAATTTCATTCTCATCCTTTGCCTGCTGCAGCTTCCGGCTCGTTTCCAGCAGGACCTCCGTGCGGTAGGCTTTCTGTGTCGACTCGTGGGCCTGTTTTTTGACCCGCTCGGTCAGCGAGCTGGTTATGAAGGCGGAAAACAGCATGACGGCAAATGTGATCGGATAACCGGCGGCATATGCATTTAAGGACAAACGTGGGTCGATAAAGACGAAATCGAATATGATGACGCTCAGGATCGAAGCCGCCGTACTGTATACCCAATTGGATGTAAAAATAGCGTTCAGCAAAACGCCGAGAATATATACCATAATGATATTCGACTCATTAAACCCTAAGGATGAAAACCAAAGCGCAATAAGAGTGCAGAGTGCCAAAAGCCCGGCAGATATCACAATATCCCTCCAAGACAGACGCGGTATTGCGGAGAATTTGACATTGCGGATGTAAGGGGATGACTGTGTGTCGGGGATGATGTAGATGTCAAGATCGGGCGCCAGTGCGGTCAGACGGCCGACAAAATCTGCACGGCCCAGTTGCCGGGTCCTCCCAATGGAGCGGCCTATGACGATCTTGTTAACATGGCTGATTTTGGCATACTCCGCA
>DHDI01000014.1:4468-5076 GCA_002399285.1 Thermoanaerobacterales bacterium UBA4880 | reverse complement strand
TACTCCGCAATCTGCTCGGGGATGTCTTCTCCGAATACGGTGGTGATTTGGGCGCCGAGCTGTTCTGCCAGCCTCATATTATTGCTCAGGGCTTCCCTGTATTCTTTATCCAACCGCCATGCTTCCGGTGTTTCCACAAACAGCGCCGAGAAGGAACCGTGAAAAACGTCCGCTATTCTCGCCGCCGTCCGTATGACCTTGGCATTGGAGGGGGCGGTTGACAGGCAGACCAAAATATGCTCGTTTCCATATGCGGGCGCAGCTTCTTGATCAGGTGCAGTATTGTTCGGCTGTGTCACGGCCCGGCCTACCCGGTCCGCGGTAAAGCGCCGTTCTTTGGCGGACGTCTCGGAGAGCTGCCGGAGCGAGTGATCGGGATCTGTCTGATGAATTGTCATAAAAAATCCGCCTTCTTCTTATACATCCAATCATTATATCATAGATAGGATTAGGATAGCGTTATGTTTTTATCCATGGTATTAAAACTGCATTAAGATGGGTAATGGGTCAATATTCGAAGCCGGAATGAAAGAAAAGCCGGCCGTGACCTTGCCGAATATACGGACCGCTGCGAAAGGCAGCGTTTTTTTATTATTTTGTTCTTGATT
>DHDI01000014.1:2146-4278 GCA_002399285.1 Thermoanaerobacterales bacterium UBA4880 | reverse complement strand
CTTAATGGGAAAAAGCTTATACTTGTTCTTGTTTTCACGGCCGGAGGCAGGGCCGTGAATTACAGGAAAAGGCGTACGCCGAATGTCAGCAGATCATGGAAGGAGAGGCTTAATACAATAATGAATACGACCATAAATGAAATAAAAGATATACAAAAACTCAATACTTCGGAGGTTTACAGAGCTTTTGGAACAGGGTCCGGCGGTTTATCACGATCCGAGGCGCAGGAACGCATGCGCCGGTATGGAAAAAATGAACTGCCTCAGCAAAAAGAGAGATCCATTATATGGAAATTTATTTCCAGCTTTACGCATCTGATGGCGATCCTGTTGTGGGTGGCAGGATTCATAGCCTTGATAGCGAAGATGCCGGAACTTGCCGTGGCGGTCTGGCTGGTCAATATCGTTAACGGCGTTTTCAGTTTTTGGCAGGAATTCCGCGCCGGTAAAGCGATAGAGGCTTTGAGAAAGATGTTGCCCGATTATGCGCGGGTAATACGGGATGGCGAGGAGCAAAAGCTGCTCGCTGAAGAGCTGGTTCCAGGCGACATTATTCTGCTGTCCGAAGGAGACCGCATTTCGGCAGATGCCCGTCTTGTGGAGGAAAATGACCTCCGCGTCGATCAGTCTACATTTACCGGAGAATCGAATCCTGTACGCAAGACCAGCGATGAGGTCCTCCGCGACGATCTTTCGCATGTGGAAATGCCAAATATGGTGTTCACGGGGACGACCGTTTCGTCAGGAAATGGCCGGGCCGTCGTTTATAAAACGGGAGCATATACTGAATTTGGTAAGATCGCCGACATAACCCAGAACGTCAAGGAAGAGTCAAGCCCCTTACAGAAGGAAATCGGGAATCTGACCAAAAAGATCTCGGTGCTTTCCATAAGCATCGGTGTGGTTTTCTTTGTACTTGCCATCCTGCTTGCGGATAGTGCTCCAACTGTTGCCTTCATTACCGCGCTGGGAATGATCGTGGCGTTTATTCCCGAGGGCCTGCTGCCCACGGTGACGCTGTCGCTGGCGATGGCCGTGCAGCGTATGGCTAAACGTAATGCATTGATAAAACGGCTCCCCTCCGTAGAAACGTTGGGATGTACGACGGTGATCTGTACGGATAAGACCGGTACCCTGACCCAGAATGAAATGACCGTTAGCAATATTTGGATGGATGGAAATGACATGGAAGTAACCGGCGTCGGCTACGATGCGGCGGACGGGGGGATCTTCAAAGAAGGTAAGCCTGTTTCACGCAGCGACAAGGACCTTTCGGAGCTGCTTACGGCAGCTTCCCTGTGCAGCAATGCCCGCCTGGTTCCACCTGACGGGGAGAATTACCGCTTTACGGTGTTGGGTGATCCGACGGAAGCGGCGCTTCTCGTTGCTGCACGGAAAGACGGTCTGGACTTAGGCCGGCAGAATACGGCTTTTCCGCGGCTGCGTGAACTGCCATTCGATTCGAGACGCAAGCGAATGACGACCATCAATCAAAAGACGGACGGTTCACGGGTCGCGTACGTCAAAGGTGCGCCCAAAGAGGTTTTGGAACTTTGTACCGGCAGGAAGCACGGCGGAACAACCGTTCCCATGACGGAAGAGGATTTCCGCAGAACTATGGCTGTTAACGACGAATATGCGCGTAACGGTTTGCGCGTGCTGGCCGTGGCTGCCCGCAGCCTTACCGGGGACCCTGCGCTGCCCGTCAACTTGAGTGAATATACACCCGAACTGGTGGAGAGGGATCTCACCTTTCTGGGGTTGATCGCCATGGTCGACCCTCCGCGTCCCGATGTGGCGAACGCCGTGAAGGAGTGTTACAGCGCCGGGATCCGTATAATTATGGTGACCGGAGACTATGGCTTGACCGCGGAGAGCATTGCACGGCGGATCGGCATAATCAAAGGCAAACATCCTCAGATCATCACCGGGATAGAACTTGAGAAAATGAAACCCCAAGAGCTCAAAGAAGCGCTGCGGGGCGAGGTAATATTCGCCCGGGTTGCACCCGAGCAGAAGCTGCAGGTAGTCGGCGCCCTGCAGGAGATGGGAGAGATAGTTGCCGTCACCGGCGACGGCGTCAATGATTCGCCGGCACTGAAGAAGGCGGATATCGGTGTGGCTATGGGCAT
>DHDI01000014.1:1518-2035 GCA_002399285.1 Thermoanaerobacterales bacterium UBA4880 | reverse complement strand
GATATCGGTGTGGCTATGGGCATTACGGGCACGGATGTGGCTAAGGAAGCGGCAGACATGATACTGACGGATGATAATTTTGCTTCCATTGTCCATGCCATAGAGGAAGGCAGGACCGTTTACAGCAATATCCGCAAGTTTGTGCAGTATATCATTACCAGTAATGTACCGGAAGCTGTACCAATGGTGCTTTACGTATTTTCCCGTGGCGCCATTCCGCTGCCTCTTACTATTATGCAGGTGCTGGCCATTGATCTCGGTACCGACATGGTGCCGGCAATGGGCCTGGGCGTAGAGTCACCGGAGGCCGGCGTCATGGATGCCCCACCCCGTTCCCAGATGGAATCCCTTCTTAACAGATCGGTGGTTTTACGGGCATTCTTCTGGTACGGTCTGCTCGAATCCGTTTTCAGTACGGCAGGATTTTTCTTTGCAAACCAACTGTACGGATGGCCGGGCATCCCGCTTGCATCGTCCGGCACGGTATACCGGTTGGCGACGACCATGACGTTTGCGG
>DHDI01000014.1:0-1380 GCA_002399285.1 Thermoanaerobacterales bacterium UBA4880 | reverse complement strand
GCGACGACCATGACGTTTGCGGCCATTGTCTTTTCCCAGATCGGTGCTGTTTTTGGCTGCCGCACTAATTTGGTCTCGGTGCTGGGAAAAGGGCTGTTTGGTAACCGGATGATCTTGCTTGGAGTTGTAGTCGAACTTGTGATCGTTACGCTGCTGGCTTATCTGCCGTTTCCCGGGCTGCATAGTTTATTTAACACGGCAGCCTTAGAGTGGAGGGAATGGATATTCCTGCTTGTCATCCCGCCGTTGATGTTGTCTTTAGATGAACTGCGCAAAACATTTCTCCGCTGCTGTGACCGGAGAGAGAAAAACAGCAATTAAATCTGACGAAAGGAGATATCATAGGATGAAAATCATTATTGTGGGCTGCGGCCGCAACGGTTCGGGACTTGCGGAGGCGCTCAGCAAGAGCGGGCATGCCGTTACCGTAATTGATTCAAATCCTGCGGCATTTGCAGAACTGGGGAAAGATTTTAAAGGGAAGACCGTTCAGGGCGTGGGTTTCGACCGAGATGTTTTGAAAAAAGCAGAAATTGAGCGGGCCGATGCGGTGGCTGCATTTACTTCCAGCGATGAATCAAATGCGGTCATTGCACGTATAGCACGGGAGATCTACCACGTTCCCAAGGTCGTTGCAAGGCTGTACGACCGTAGAAAAGCGGAGATCTACAAGCGCTTAGGGGTACAGACTTTGTCATCCACAACGTGGGGAATCAAGCGCGCAGCCGATATTTTATCCTATTCCCCCTTAAATTCGGTTTTCAGCTTTGGAGACGGCGATGTCGAGCTTGTAAGGATTGAGGTTCCGTCGCCTGTGGCAGGACGAAAGGTCAATGATCTCACTATTTTGGGTGATGTTCATGTGGTTGCCATAGAGCGGGGAAACAAAACGATTCTTCCGACGGGAGGAACTGCTTTTCAGCGCGGGGATATGCTTTATATTGCCTTAAACATTGCCGCAGGCGGTCAGCTGAAAAAGATGCTGGGTTTGAACGGCTGGGAGGGGATGTAAATATGAAAGTGCTCATTGTCGGCGGCGGACAGGTCGGCGCATATCTGGCTTTGCTGTTAAAAGACCGCGGTCATGAAGTGACCGTGCTGGAAGAAAGGGAATCACGGGTCGATAGCCTCAAGAAGATCCTTCCTGAGAACACTATCGTATTTGGAAGTGGAACGGACCCGAAGACACTGGAATCGGTGGGGATTCATCACACCGACGTCGTGGCCGCCGTAACTGGACTGGATGAAACGAATCTCGTGATAGCAACTTTAGCCAAGTTGGAATATGGAGTCCGCCGTGTGGTGGGGCGCGTGAACAACCCGAAAAATGCCTGGCTCTTTACACCCGTGATGGGTATGGACGCCGCGCTGAATCAAGCC
>DHDI01000006.1:23523-37410 GCA_002399285.1 Thermoanaerobacterales bacterium UBA4880 | reverse complement strand
CGGGAAGTGAAGTTGATTTAAAGAATGGATCTTTCAGATTAAAAAAAGGCTGTTTTGCAGTAGCACCGACAAGATGAGCATAAATGTGCATCTTGATATAGAAAGTATTTAACTTATGCTGAGTTTTATATTTTATTTTGAGCGCCAAAAGAGAGGCGCTATTTTTATGTAAGCGGTTTAGGCTATTAATTACCTACATTGCATATATATTAATTAAGGATTATAATTAATTTGTAATCATTATATATCTGTAATGATTACAAAATAGAATATCAGAAGTGATGCGTCAATGGAAGCTTCATTTGAGGGTTTAAAGCAGGAATTAAAGAAGAGAGATATAAATTTATCATATCAAAGGCTAAAGGTCTTGGAATACCTGACCCTGAATCGATGCCATCCGACCGTAGATCAGATTTTCACCAACCTTCATAGGGATATTCCGACACTGTCAAAGACAACCGTTTATAATACGCTGCGTATTTTGCAGGAAGCGGGTTTAATCAAGGTAGTCACGATCGAGGACAATGAGACCCGATATGATATCGATGTGGAGGATCACGGGCATTTTAAATGTAAGCTCTGCGGTAAGATATATGATTTTCATACTGATATGAGCTCTTTAACATTCGATGATTTAAGTAATTTTAGGATCGATAGCAAAGACGTATATTTTAAAGGTATCTGTCCTGGATGTCTTTCAAATATAAAAGAGAACAAGAGAAGGGGGTAATGTCATGGCAAAATACGTATGTTCCGTTTGCGGTTACACCTATGATGAGGCAAAGGGTATTCCCGAAGCGGGCATTGCACCTGGGACAAGGTGGGAAGATCTGCCTGATGACTGGGTATGTCCAGTCTGCGGTGCGGCAAAGGCGGAATTTGTCAAACAGGGCGCATCTGATAAATCTGCCGGGGTAAAGTCAGAATACGTGACCGATACATCTGCGGACATGCAGGAGCTATCAGCATTGGAGATCAGCGCGTTATGCTCGAATCTGGCACGCGGCTGTGAAAAACAATATAGGCAGGAGGAAGCGGCGAGCTTCAGGGGCCTGGCCGATTATTATAAATCGGCATCCGCACCCGCCAAATCTCCTAACTTTAACCATTTACTGGAACTTATCAATAAAAACATTGAGGAAAATTTTCCAAGTGCCAAGGCCGCGGCGTCTGATGCCTGTGATAGGGGCGCGCTTCGTGCTCTTGTATGGAGTGAGAAGGTCACGAAGATATTAAAGTCCCTTTTGACCCGATATGAGAAGGAGGGCGATGCCATGCTCGAAAATACCGGCGTTTATGTCTGCACTATATGCGGTTTTATCTACATAGGGGACAACCCTCCGGATATTTGCCCTGTTTGCAAGGTGCCGGGTTGGAAATTTGAAAAGGTCGAAGGGAGGTGATGAGAATGTCTAAGAAACATGCGGTAAGAAATATACGTCTGTGCACCAAAGACTGCTTGTGCCTCTACGTATGTCCCACCGGAGCGACAGATACGGAAAACAGCATCATCGATGTTTCGCAGTGTATCGGCTGTGGAGATTGCGCGGATGCCTGCCCATCCGGTGCAATATCAATGGTACCCGAAGTGTATCCGCTGCAGCAGGACAAAACCGAAGCAGTCGCAGATAAAATGAGAGCCCTTATGCGAAGCAAGTCGGAGCAGGAGAACATCGCGGCAGGATTACCTGGAAGGTTGGCGGCAGCCATTGAAAAATCCAATCGTATTATGGCGGAAGATATTATTCGCGAGGCGGGATACATGCTTCCACAAAGCGACAATGCGCAGGATTTTCTCAAGTCACTATATAACGGCAAGCAGCCGGAAGGTTTTCCAAAAGGGGAAGTGGAAAAACTATTGGAGGCATTTAATAAAAATAAGGAGGCCCAAAATATGGACGAAAACAAAACACTTAACAATTTGATGGCGGCATTTGCCGGCGAATCCCAGGCCAACAGAAAATATCTGGCCTATGCCAAGAAAGCAGAAAAGGATGGAAAAATGAATGCGGCCAAACTGTTTAAAGTAGCCGCTGATGCCGAGACTCTTCATGCCTTAAGGGAATTTGAGGTGGCGGGGAAAGTCGGTTCTACTGACGATAACCTGAAAGATGCCGTAAGCGGAGAAACTCATGAATATACGGAGATGTATCCCGAATTCTTGAAGGAAGCTGAAGCGGAAGACAACAAAGCGGCGGCCAAGGCCTTTACCCTTGCGATGAAAGCGGAAGAGGTTCATGCTAGGCTCTATAAAGAGGCATTAGAAAATCTTGATGAGACGGAAGAGGTTACCTATTATCTTTGCCCCGTCTGCGGGAACATTGTAACGTCCAGGCCAGATAAATGCAGCATCTGCGGCGTTCCGGGAGATAAATTTATCAAATATTGATACAGTGGTTTTTCTGTGTTTTAGCTTGTTTCACATGTACCGCGGCTCAACAGGAGATTGGTACATGTGAAGCCATAAACTTTTTTTGCAGTCAATGATCCACTAATTATGCAAGTCCTAACAGGCGGGCAATGCCTGCCACGATCATGCATACGACTATGCCTGTTACAGTCGGTACGGCAAAAGAAACCAGCGTCCATTTGAGACTCTGCGTTTCTTTTTTTATTGTGAGGCAGGTGGTCCCGCAGGGCCAGTGCATCAGGGAAAAAAGCATAACACATACGGCGGTCAGCCAAGTCCAACCATGATTTACGAGCAGAGCATGCAGCTGCACCAAGCTGCTGAAATCAATCAGTGAACCGGCCGCAGTATAGCTCATGATAATAATCGGCATAACGATCTCGTTAGCGGGAAAACCCAGTATGAACGCGAAAAGTATATAACCGTCCATACCCAATAACCTCGCGAAGGGATCGAGAAACCCGGCGCAGTGGTTAAGCAGGCTCAAACCACCCACATGCACATTGGCAAGAGTCCAAATGATAAGACCTGCCGGCGCTGCCACCGCCACCGCTCTGCCCAGTACGAATATCGTCCTGTCAAGAATGGAGCGGACGATTACGCGGCCGATCTGCGGGCGTCTATATGGCGGGAGTTCCAGATTGAAGGAGGACGGCATACCCTTCAGTATCGTTTTGGACAACAATTTAGATATAAGTAAGGTCATAATCACGCCGAGTACGATAACACCGGTCAGTATAAGCGTTAAGCTGGCAGATTTATACGGCCCCATCATTGTTCCGGCAAAAAACATTGTAATGACGGCAATCAGGGTCGGAAATCTGCCGTTGCAGGGAACAAAATTGTTTGTTATGGTCGCAATCAGACGTTCGCGCGGAGAGTCTATGATACGGCAGCCGATCACCCCGGCTGCATTGCAGCCGAAACCCATGCACATTGTCAATGCCTGTTTGCCATGAGCGCATGCCTTTCGAAAGAAATTATCGAGATTAAAGGCAATGCGGGGAAGATAGCCCGAATCTTCCAGTAATGTAAACAGCGGAAAGAAGATCGCCATCGGAGGCAGCATGACGGATACGACCCATGCAAGAGTCCGGTACATTCCGTCAACAAGCAGTCCGGAGAGCCAAGCCGGGACTGAGATGGCTTGAAACAGTCCCGATAGCCTGCCCTGCAGTGCAAATAATCCCGTTGCAATTAATTTAGATGGATAGTTTGCACCCGTTATCGTAAGCCAGAACACTCCAAACAGCAGTGCTATCATGATGGGAATGCCCGTCAGCTTTGAGGTCAGGATTTTATCAATTTTTGAATCCCGAGCGGCATATTCTTTTTCCTCAAATTTAATGGTTTTCCGTCCGATGTCCTCGCAGGTCATGACGATTCTAGTGACTACCTGATCCCGCAGCCGATCAGTAGAGATTCCAGCTGCTTCCAAAAAATTTCTGGCCTCCGTTACCTTATGAGATATTTCATCATCTTGCATTAAATCATATCCGAGATATTCTTTAAGCGACTGAAGCAGGCTTTCATCCCCATCCAGCAGCTTGAGAGACACCCACCTGCTGCTGATGCGTCCCCGCAAAATCTTGACTAACGCGGGCTCCGGCATGGAAACGGCATTTTCGATTTGATCGGTATAAGCAACATGCAGAGGCTTTGATTCTATGGAGCCATCCGTAAGAGAAGCCACTGCGTCCATCAGTTGGTCAAGCCCTTTCCCTGATCTCGCACTGGTTCCAACGACCGGAATACCCAATTGGGAAGAAATCAGATCCAAATTTATACGGATCTTTTTCTTTTTTGCCTCGTCCATAAGGTTGACGCACAGGACCACTTTATCGGTGATCTCCATGGTTTGGAGCACAAGGTTCAGATTCCGCTCGAGGCAGGTCGCATCGGCTACTACTACCACTGCGTCCGGCCTGCCGAAACAAATAAAATCCCTGGCAATTTCCTCCTCGGTCGAGTTGGCCATCAGTGAATAGGTTCCTGGGATATCAACTAAGATAAAGTTATTTCCATGATGGCGATATTTGCCCTGCGCGTTTACGACAGTTTTTCCGGGCCAGTTGCCGGTATGCTGATTAAGTCCGGTAAGGCTGTTGAAAACGGTGCTCTTTCCCACGTTTGGATTGCCTGCAAGGGCCACGATCTTATCCGCCGGTGTTTCTTTTTCTATATGCAATCCACAGCAGTTCAATACTCCGGAGCCTGTCGAGCCGCTTGTCAATCCCATAGAGATTCTCCATTTGAAACAATTATCTTTTCCGATACGTCGGACCGCAGAGCGATGACTGCTCCTCTTATCAAATAGGCCACCGGATTACCGGAAGGACTTTTATATAAAGGCTCGATCTCAGTGCCGTCGATAATGCCGAGATCGAGCATGCGCCTTCTTGCAGAACCATCGGATGTAAGCGCCGCAACTCTGGCCTTTTTGCCCATGGGCAGTTGACTGAGGGGAATTTGATTATTATTCATGAAGAAGCCCTCCAAAAGTTAGCGTTAGGGAAAAGACTTTCCCTACGCTAATATATGATGCCTGAATTAAATGTGTTACGAGTATCCTGTACCGCCACGTATTTGGTAATTAAAGTTATCTATGTTATTATTAAATATATAATAAAGCCATATTAAAATTTATTTTCATATTTTCCGCACTGCTTATGCTGCTGTCTGTCATAGCCGGTTTATACTTTGCTCTGAACAGCGATAAATTTGTAAAGCTGTGTGGCAAGAAGCGCTGATTGTTTATGGTATGGCAAGAATATTTTCGCGGCATAAAAAAATGATAAAGGTGGAACGGTTGAACATGGATATAACACCTAAACTTGTTATTTTGGCAGGTTTACCGGGTACCGGGAAAACCACATTGGCAAGACGGTTATCGAGGAAACTGTCCCTTGTATATCTAAGGGTAGACTGTATTGAGGCGCCTTTCATAGAATATGATCCAAAAGCCGGCAGTAAAGGCGAAGGCTATCGGGCACTGATAAATTTGGCTAAGGAGAATCTTAACCTGGGCCATGGAGTGATAATCGACACGGTCAATCCGCTGCATCTGAGCCGGGCTATGTTTATGGGGCTATCCATGGAAACAAGAGCTGAAACATTCCAATTTGAACTTAAAATGAAAGATATTTTACTGCATAAAAAAAGAGTAGAAGAGCGCAAATCAGATATTATGAATCTGAGAGTTCCTACATGGCAGGATGTTCTGGACCGTGAATACGATGCATGGGATGAAAGCGTAGACGGTCCGGTGACGGTGATATGGGCAGATGACGGTGAGCAAGCCTTTCGCACATGCATTGAAGCTATATGCGGCACCGAATTATTATGATTCAATCAAAGAGATTGGTCTTTAATGAAATAGACGATAGTGATTTCGACGAGGTTGCCATAATCATGCGGGATGAAGGCGTTCAAAGGGTATGGGAACACTATTTTTCCGATGACGATGTAAAAGAATGGATAGAAGATCGTAAACGCGGCTATAAAAACAATGGAGCGGATTACTTTTTAGCCATAAATAAACATACGCAGGAAGTTGTGGGGCAGATCGGACTCCTTAAGGAAAACATAGCAGGCGAAGAGGTATGGGGGATCGGATACATTCTTAAGAGCAGATACTATGGAAACGGATATGCTGCCGAAGGAGCAATGGCCATGGCGGACTATGCTTTTGATACCTTGAAGGTTCCCAAAGTCATATGTGATATAAGGCCAATGAATAAATCCTCTATTGAGGTTGCCAAGAGGATCGGCATGGTAGAAACGGGTATATTTGTAAAGGAGTACGGGGATAAAAAAATGCCTCATTTAATATTTGAGTTATACAATAAATAATAAATTATCTTTTTTATAGCAATGAGAGCATAAAATAAGTTATTATTAGGCTGAGTGTATTGCTTTGCGTTTTGCCGCGCTTTCATATTTATATTTTGAAAGGAAGGTAACCGTATGTTAGCATATGCCAATGAAAAGCAAAACCTTAAGATATTTCCATTAAACAGTGCGAGATGGAACGATTTTGAATTATTATTCGGCGAAAGGGGCGCCTGCGGCGGATGCTGGTGCATGTCATGGCGGCTTGAAAAATCGGATTTTGAGTTGGGCAAGGGCGAGCCTAACAAGTCTGCCATGAAGAGTATCGTGCATATGGACGAGCCGGTCGGAGTATTGGCATATGTCGATGACAAACCGGTCGGATGGTGCGCGGTCGCTCCGAGGGAAGTTTATAAACGTCTGGCAAATTCAAGGGTATTAAAAGAAGTGGATGATAAACCTGTTTGGTCTATCACTTGTCTTTTTATAGCAAAGAATTTCAGGCGAATGGGTATTTCCACGCAATTGATAAAAGGAGCGGTTGAATATGCTAAATCAAATGGAGCAAATATAGTTGAGGCATATCCGGTGGTTCCTTACGCTGATAACGTACCGGATGCTTTTATTTGGACAGGCGTTCCGGCGGCTTTTGAAGCGGCAGGCTTTACCGAGGTAATGAGAAGATCAAAATCAAAGCCTATAATGAGATACTATATATAAGTTATATATATGATGGCTAATATTTTGTACATATAAGGATAACGAAAGTTTAGAGTTACAAAACATAGATGTGGGGGGAATGCTATTATGAAGGAATATATGGTCAATAAGATGGGCAGCGTGATACGTTATCACGATCTGCCCGGTGAGGATATGCCCATACTTTTTATCCATGGGTTGGGATGTGCAGGTACGTTTGATTATCCGGAGGTGGCCGCTCAGGGTCCTTTGGACAGCCACCGCCGTATCCTTGTGGATCTTTTGGGTGCCGGATACAGTGATAAGCCGGATGATTTCGGCTATACCGTTGAGGATCATGTGCAATATCTGCTGGAGTTTATTAACTATTTAGATCTTGACTCGTTTATATTATTCGGCCATAGTCTGGGCGGAGCGATTGCCATTTCTTTGGCGGATAAATGCAGGAACAGACTTCATCAGATCATTTTAAGCGAATCAAACCTGGATAAAAGCGAGGAAGGATCAATAAGCAAGTATATTGCCGGCTTTGAGATGAAGGACTTTATTGATTACGGATTCAGGAAGTTGATAAATGACAGCCGTAATGACGGAAACAGGATTTGGTCCGCATCTATGTCGGTATGGCTTCCAAAAGCGGCTTATTTGATGTCAAAATCGGCCGCGGAGGGAGGTAGCCCGTCATGGAGAGATATATTATATTCGCTGGAATGTCCCAGAACATTTATCTTCGGCGAGAAGTCTCTGCCGGATCCCGATGAATGTACCCTTAGGGAGCGTGGTATTCAAATAGAGATCGTGAAACATGCAGGTCATTCCATGGCATGGGAAAATCCCGAAGGATTGGCTATAGCGATCAGCCACGGGATAGATTGCGCAAAATAAATGCTTAGACACAAAGGTATAGGTATTTTATAATTTTCAACATGTTGCTTTGTGCGAAGAGGAGCGATGGAGGAAGGCTGTCATGAATAAGGTTTATAATACGGAGAGATTGATTCTAAAGGTATTGGACGGGTCGTCATCGCAAATAGTATTGGATTATTATCTGAGGAACAGATCTTTTTTAGAAGAATGGGAACCTGTGCGGAGTGAAGAATTTTACACCAAGGAATACCAAGAGCAGCAGCTTGAGAATGATCTGTCTATGATAAAAGACAAGACTTTATTGAGATTGTGGATCTTTAAAAGAAATGAAGAAAGTAGAGTTATAGGAACCATTGGGTTTAGCAATATTGTGTGGGTTACCTTTTTGTCATGTTTTCTCGGCTACAAATTGGATAAAGATGAGATCAATAAAGGTTATATGACTGAGGCGGTCAATAAGGGAATAGAAATTATGTTCTGCGAATACGGATTACATAGGATCGAGGCCAATATAATACCTAAGAATAAACGGTCTTTGAGAGTGACGGAAAAATTGGGATTTTACAATGAAGGTACCGCACTCAAATACTTAAAGATAAATGGCATATGGGAGGACCATATTCATATGGTGCTATTGAATGATAAAGTTTAGTAAAGCTTGAAAAAAAGCTTACCTTAGGTCATAATAGAGGTGAAGATTAATAGTGTACCTATAATCTCAAGTTTCATTTATGCGGCGCGAAGAGGCCGCTTCGTTTGAAAACGGCGGGAGGAATAACCGTCAGTCTTTATATGGGTTTCAATAGGTAAAAGCATATTTTATTGCGGGGTAATACAATGGATTGTATTTTATTGGATGATATCAAAGATAAACTGGAATTTTTCAGCAAGATGTATGATGCGGTACGACTGGTTGATCCGACTCATAAGAGGGTACTTGATTACCAGGGTCCATCTTTAATGGAAACACCCGAGGTGTGTTACGATTATTGGGGAAACGGTAAAATCTGTGATAATTGTATCTCTGTGAGAGCCTTTAATGAAGATAAGAGTTTTGTCAAGTTGGAAAGGAAAACGGAAACAGTTCTCCTTGTAACGGCGGTGCCGATAGAAAACACCGATAGGCCGGTTGTATTGGAACTGCTGAAAAATGCGACGGATACCATGCTGATAGGCTCGGGAGACTATAATGAGGGAGAACAGTTTGGCCGTTTTGCCAGCAAGATGAACGATATGATCGTCAAGGATTCCATGACACCTCTTTATAACAGGCGGTTTGTAGACGAACGCCTGCCGATAGATGTTATAGACGCCACATTAAAACATATGCCTTTGTCGGTTTGTTTTATGGATCTGGATAATTTTAAGTCGATCAATGACATCTACGGACATGAATCGGGGGATTTGGTAATTAAAGCTGTCGCTGAGGTAATTGCCGGGCACATTCGTTTTGAACATGATTGGGCTGCGAGATACGGGGGAGACGAATTTCTTCTTTGTCTGAATAATACCGATGAAGAAAGGGCCAATTTCATCGCACAACGGATAAAAAATAGTATTGAAAAAATACCGATAAAAATATCTGAAGGAGACGTTTGCCTATCGGTTTCTTTTGGAGTGAAAACAATGAAAGAAGACAAAATGACTGCCGAAGAACTGATAAATTTTGCCGATCAGAATATGTACAGGGCAAAGGAGAAAAAACAGTGGTAACTGGTCCAACTAATGTTGAGCGTATTTGAAACGGGTAGTTTTACTTTATGGTTTTGGTAAAAAATGGATATAGTTTAAAAAGGAGAACTTGCATATGTTTTATTTGGCAGGTTCTCTGTTTGATATATAAAGCATTCGTTTTTTATGAACGTGTTATTCAAAATTTCGTTGTATTACAATATTAAGATATTCTTAAGGTTTTTATAAGATGGAAGATGCAAAATGTATTTTTGCCCGGTGGTATAATAATATTGGGAAAGTGTGTACATAAGAAAGAAGCTGATGTTATTGGCCGCAAATATTCTGATAGTCGATGATGAACAGGCAATTGCCGATCTGATAGAGGTCTATTTGAAAAATGAAAATTATAACGTCTTTAAATTTTATACGGGCAGGGATGCCTTGGCCTGTATAGAAAAAGAAAGATTGGACCTGGCCATTTTGGACGTCATGCTTCCCGACATAGACGGTTTTTCGATCTGCAAACAAATCCGGGAAAGATACAATTTTCCCGTTATCATGCTGACAGCCAAGGAAGAAGAAATCGATAAGATCAACGGCCTGGCCTTGGGAGCCGACGACTATGTCACCAAGCCCTTCCGGCCGTTGGAGCTGATTGCCCGTGTCAAGGCACAGCTTCGGAGATTTACCAGATATAATTCTGCCGAACCGGGCAAGGAGGAACATATCATCGCCTTTTCCGGCCTGGTCCTGGATATGGACACTCATGAATGCACTCTCGATGAGAAAAAGTTATCCCTTACCCCCACTGAATTTTCCATTCTCTGGGTCCTCTGTTCCAATCGCGGGAAAATCGTGAGCTCGGAGGAATTGTTCCGCGAGATATGGAAGGATAAATATTTCACCGGCAGTAACAATACGGTAATGGTACATATAAGGCATCTGAGGGAAAAAATGCACGAAAGCGCCGAACATCCTAAATACATCAAGACGGTATGGGGGGTAGGGTATAAAATTGAAAAATGACTTTGGCAGGTTAAAAAGGAAAATTTTTTCTCGCGTGATATTGATTGCGATAGCGGCTATTTTGCTCGGCGTTCTCATTGAATATTTTCTGATCGACGGTCTTTTTCAGAATCCTTTCGCAGAAGGTTTCATACGCCTATGCCAAAATGTATTTCATGTATCGTATGAAGACGGCTTGGTTATGTACGGTCGGCTGTTCCGCAGTAATAAGCCCTTTTGGCTTGCCGCAGGCATGTTTTTATTGCTATTAGTGCTGTTTTATTATGCGCTTTCGCGGATGACGAAATACTTCAACGAGATAAGTAGAGGAATGGATCAGCTTGTGGAAGAATCAGACCGAGAGATCACGTTATCCCCCGAGATGGATTTTATGGAAGCAAAGATGAATAAGATCAAGAGTATCCTTGAAGAGCGTGAGCGCAGCGCTAAAGAGGCGGAACAGCGTAAAAACGATTTGGTTGTGTACCTGGCCCATGATATAAAGACGCCCCTCACCTCGGTCATAGGGTACCTGAGTCTTTTGGATGAAGCTCCAGATATGCCTACCGAACAGAGGGCAAAATATGTCGGCATCACTTTGGACAAGGCATACCGTTTGGAGCAGCTGATCAATGAGTTTTTTGAAATCACGAGATTTAATCTTCAGGCCATTGTTTTGAATGAAGGAAAAATAAATTTGCAGTTAATGCTTCAGCAGATGGCCGATGAATTCTACCCGATGCTCTCTCCGCAGGGAATGCAGGTATCCGTCGATGTTCCCGGCGGTCTCACCCTGTGGGGTGATGCGGACAAGCTGGCCCGCGTTTTCAATAATATCCTAAAAAACGCCATAGCCTATAGCTATGATAACAGCGTAATTGATATATCCGCGAGACAACAGGATAAAGATATCATTATAACCTTTACCAATCATGGTGATCCGATTCCGCAGCAAAAGCTGGATAGCATATTTGAAAAGTTCTTCCGGCTGGATGCCGCCCGCTCCAGCAATACGGGAGGGGCGGGACTGGGATTGGCTATAGCCAAGGAGATCGTAAATGCTCATAACGGCAATATTTCCGTACTAAGCAATACGGAGAAGACTGTATTTACAGTGATGCTTCCGCAGCAGCCGGAAGGCGACAGGCTATCTTCGTAGATATAGCGGAGTTTTTACCGGTAATGTTTTGGTCAAAAGGGCTATGCAAAGTTGATTTATATAAATTTAAAATGGAGGCCTCTGGAAATTCTGCGATTACCGTAACGGCAATTGCTGTAATATCGGCAGAGGGGGAAGATGATATGGATTTCAAAATCCGTAAAGCAATAATCGGTGAAGAAAGGGACATCGTGCATGTACATATACAAACATGGAAAACGGCATACGCAGGTATTGTGGACAACGATTATCTAAAACATCTTGATGAAAACAGTCCAAAACGCTTTTCTAGTATCCAAAAGGATATTTCTGGAGGACACATATATGTGGCACTGAACGACGATAAAATAATTGGATTCGCTATATTTGGAAAGTCAAGGGATGACGATTTTCCCGACTATGGTGAGCTTTATGCACTTTATGTTCTTGAAGCATATCAAAGGACAGGAATTGGCAGAATGCTTGTAGCTGCTGTGAAAAATGAATTTAAGCTGAAAGGATACAAAAACTTTATTATCGCTTGTCTGACCCAAAATCCCTCTTGCAGTTTTTATGAAAAGATCGGCGGGGAAATAGCGGCCGAAAAGTTATGTACGATCGGCGGGAAAAAATATATGGAGAGAATTTTTAATTATGATATTTCAGCTTGACTTTTTTTGGATAAATATTGATTATGGGACTGCTCAGCAGGCCAAGTCGGCCGATGTTCGAACATGAACAATAATTTAATAAGCTGCATTTAAAACACTGCTCCTTGTTCTGCGCTTTAATAATATCAGTGGTATGTTCGCCACTGTTTTTTTTGTCACAAAAGTTATCTCAGAGTTGTTATACATATGTAGGCGTAAGAAGTGACTCCTTGGTATGCCTGCAAATGAGATATCCAAATGATCAAGATTAAGAAAATGTTAAGAAGTTCATAAGCCGCTATTAAAACATTATTCCGTGTTCTGTGGTTTAATAATATTAGCAGATGACAAGGAGCTGTTTTGCTGTGGGACAAGGAGAAAAGGAGAAAATGTCAAGATCGCGCGTACTATTATTACTGATCGTGGCTGTAACCGCCGTATTTGCATACAAATGCATAATTATGCCTTTAGGCCGGAATCTATATGGCAAATATGGCGATGAAAATACAATGGCGGCTTCTCCGCCAAGAACAGACGAGTCTTCGGTCCATATACCGTCCGATACTTTAAATAGTACCCATGCAATTTTAGTCCGCTTATCGGACCATGCTGTTTTGATGCAGAAAAACAGTGACGATAAGATATATCCAGCCTCATTGACTGAGATCATGACGGCCATTATAGCGATTGAAAAACTTCCTGATCTGCAGGAAAAGATCACTCTTTCCGATGCAATGTTTTCCAACTCAGGCGGCAGAGATGCGTCGACGGCCGGTTTTCAGCCGGACGAGCAGGTGAGGGCGGTCGATCTGCTGTATGGGGCGATGCTGCCAAACGGTGCGGAGTGCTGCATCGGCCTGGCCGGTCAGGTCGCCGGTTCGGAACATGATTTTGTAAAGATGATGAATGAGAAAGCAGCCGAGCTCGGCATGGACGGCACCCATTTTGAAAATTCGTCGGGAATGCACGATGCATACCACTATACGACGGTCAAAGATCTGTCCGCTCTCCTGAGCTATGCCTTGCGCAATAATACGTTCAGGGAGATATTTACCGCACAGAGGTATTCTACGCAGTCTACCAATAAACACCCTGAGGGAGTTACTTTTCACAGCACGGTTCCTGAGGGACTCGATGACTCCGCCGCTGCGGGAGGTAAAATAATAGGCGGCAAAACTGGGTACACTGAAAAGGCCGGCCAGTGTCTCGCAGGCCTGGCCGAGGTGGGCGGACAGGAGTATATCCTGATCACGACAGGCGCCAAGGGATATAGAGGATCCCAGCAAAACTGTATTGCCGATGCGCTTAATATATTTGGCAGTTTGGCCGCCGAGTAAGCTTTGCCGGTCAGACCCGTACTTGTTCTGCCCATAACATTTTTGAGAGAAGGTCCGAGTTATGAAGAGAAAGAGAATCACGCAGATATTTCCATTTCTGCTGCCGCTTCGTAAGTGGCAGAGAAAGACGATGTTTTATGGCAAAATGCGCTTTGACGGAAACAGATATGTGGATACAAGGTCGGAGGAGTCTCTGCCCTATTGCGTGTACGAAACCCAGTCCAAGCTGCTGAATGAAGAGACCGGCTTTGATATGAAATATCAGGAAAACAAGGT
>DHDI01000006.1:23101-23388 GCA_002399285.1 Thermoanaerobacterales bacterium UBA4880 | reverse complement strand
ATGAAATATCAGGAAAACAAGGTATTCAATCTTGGCCTGGCCGCGAAGACTGTGGACGGTTTTTTGATCCGTCCCGGTGAGACATTTTCATTCTGGCAGCGCGTTAGGCATGCTGAGGAAGACGAGCGGTATAAAGACGGACTGTGCGTGGTAAACGGTGAATTGACCACGGTCCCGGGCGGCGGCCTTTGCCAGATCAGCACCCTCCTGTACTGGCTGTTCCTGCGCACACCCCTGACCATAAAAGAGCGTCATCCACACCGCATTCAGGATTTTCCGACTCCGGA
>DHDI01000006.1:21243-22986 GCA_002399285.1 Thermoanaerobacterales bacterium UBA4880 | reverse complement strand
CAGGATTTTCCGACTCCGGACGAGGACGAGCCGGATGGTGTGGATGCCACGGTAAGCGAAGGATGGCTTGATTTAAAGGTAAAAAACAATACCGATTTGACGTTTCAGATCAGAATATCCCTGGATGAAAGCAATATTTACGGCCGCATCTATGCGGACCGTGTTTTAGAGCATCGCTATGAGATCACTAATCATGATAAAAGTTTCTTCAAGAGGGACGGGAAGACATTCGAACGGGTTTCCGTCTGCCGGAAGGCGACAGAAATCATATCCGGAAATATGATTTCGGAAGATCCGCTCTATACCGATGTGTGCGAAATCGGGTATTCCCTCCCCGAAGGGACTGCCATAGCAAGAGAATAGGAGTGACATACATGTTGAGAAAAAAAGTTGCGGTTTTATTCGGCGGATGTTCCGATGAGTATGAAGTATCGCTTGAATCAGCTTACTCGGTAATAACGAATATGGACCCAAATAAATATGAGACAATACTTATCGGCATCACAAGACAGGGTACCTGGTATAGATACTATGGTTCACCCGAAGGTATCGCCAATGACACATGGGCGGACGGTAAATGCGTGCCGGCTGTCATTTCTCCCGATCGGAATACCCATGGGTTGATAGAATTTGGCGATGATAACATAGCCAGGACTAGGATCGATGTGGCATTCCCCATTTTGCACGGGAGAAACGGAGAGGACGGTACGCTGCAGGGTCTGTTGGAGATGGCAGGCATTCCCTTTGTGGGCTGCGGTACGCTGTCTTCCGCAATGTGCATGGACAAGGATATCGCTCATAAGGTGGTCAAAGCGGCAGGCATAATAACGCCCCGGTTCACCGCGCTGCGGCCGGGGTTTGACGAATCCCAACTGTTGAACGAGATCGGCAGTCTTGAATTTCCCCTGTTTGTCAAACCGGCCAATTCCGGTTCCTCTTTGGGTATTACAAAGGTCTTGCGGGAGGATGAACTTTCAGGAGCGATCGACTTTGCCTTTCAATATGACGATAAGGTCGTCATAGAAGAAGCCGTCGGGGGCTTTGAAGTCGGCTGCGCCGTGCTGGGAAATGATCCGCTCATCATCGGAGAGGTCGACGAGATAGAGGTATTCCACGGATTTTTGGATTACGCCGATAAGTATACCCATAGGATCTCTGAAATACATGTGCCGGCCCGCATAGACAGCAATACGGCGGAGCGGATCAAGCAGACGGCCTCTGATATATACGGGGCGCTGGAGTGTTCCGGATTTGCAAGGGTCGATATGTTCCTGACACCGGAAGGAGATATAATATTCAATGAAGTAAACACCATTCCAGGCCTTACGTCACATAGCCGCTATCCCAGTATGCTGAAGGCTGCCGGAATGACGCTGGGGGATATAGTGGATACGGTCATAGGATTGGCGGTGGACAGATGAGGACATTGACATTGCATCATAATGACATCGGAAGAGGGAATCTGATTCTTGTGAATCCCTTCCATTCGGTACGATGCGAGGCTGCGGGGGAAGATCTGACGGGAGTCTGCCCGGACTATCCGGGTATTTCACTTGAAAGGCGTATGGCAGATATGCTGGCCGAGGCCATGGCCGCGGTAAGCTGTGGGAATCAAATCGTTCCCGTCAGCGGTTACCGGTCGGAAGGTGAGCAGCGGGATCTGTATGCCGATTCCCTGCTGGAGAACGGCGAGGATTATACGCGAAAGTTTGTGGCGCTGCCGGGATGCAGCGAGCATCAGAC
>DHDI01000006.1:19979-21132 GCA_002399285.1 Thermoanaerobacterales bacterium UBA4880 | reverse complement strand
CCGGGATGCAGCGAGCATCAGACGGGTCTAGCTATCGATCTCGCGGAGAATTCGCCGGATATTGATTTTATCTGTCCTGACTTTCCCTATACTGGAATATGCCAGGCCTTTCGGGAAAAATCGGTGAGGTATGGTTTTATAGAGCGGTATCCCGCCGGAAGCGAACACCTGACGCATATCGCGCAGGAGCCCTGGCATTTTCGATATGTAGGGTATCCGCATTCCCAGCTGATGAGCGAAGAAAAACTGACTTTGGAAGAATATACGGATTATATAAAGGGGTATCCTTATAAAGGCAGGCATCTTGAATTTTATTCGGGCGAACGCAATTATGAGATATTTTATGTGCCTATGGATACGGACGGGCCGGCGGACGTTGATATACCGGATGAGGTCCTGTACGGGGTATCGGGCAACAATGTAGACGGCGCTGTGGTCACCATTATGCGGTGACCACAGCGCTTTATCTTTTCTGCGGCGGCAGCCGATGTTATAATTATATCGGGAGTAATTATATAGAATGGAGGAACTGAAATATGAGCGTACATATGGCTGCAAAGGAAAATGACATAGCGCGGAGCATACTTCTTCCCGGAGACCCGATGAGGGCCAAGTATATAGCCGAGAATTTCCTGGAGGACACGGTATGTTACAATGAGGTAAGGGGAATGTATGGATTTACGGGCACCTATAAGGGCAAACGGGTGTCGGTGCAGGGGACAGGTATGGGCATACCGTCTTTATCCATCTACGTCCATGAGCTGATCACTCAGTATGGCGTAAAGAATCTCATAAGGGTGGGCACATGCGGAGCGATGCAGCCCGACATAAATATCAGGGACGTTGTACTTGCAATGACGTCGTCCACGAACTCATCATTGAACAAGCAGAGGTTCAGGGGCATGGATTATGCTCCCGCCGCCAGTTTCAGGCTGCTCAAAAAGGCCTATGATGCAGCGGCGGCACGTAATCTTGATGTAAAAGTAGGGAATATACTCTCTTCGGATAGTTTTTACGATGACGATCCGGATGAATGGAGATTATGGGCCGAATACGGCGTGATGGCGGTGGAGATGGAGACCTCCGGCCTGTATACGTTGGCCGCGAAGTATGGCGTGGATGCCCTTACGATATTGACCGTAAGCGACAGTCT
>DHDI01000006.1:18616-19848 GCA_002399285.1 Thermoanaerobacterales bacterium UBA4880 | reverse complement strand
CTGGTGACCGGCCAGGCCACGAGCTCTCAAGAGAGGGAGAAAACATTTAAAGAAATGATTGAAATCGCCCTGGAAGTGGCAGAATAAAACCGGGTGATATATATGGATGCCAATGCAGAGAACAATGTGCGAGTCAGTTATTACAGCAAATTGTTGATGCAGAAGATGAACGGACAAGAGCTGAAGCTGGATAAGCTGTCAAAGGAAGAGCTTAAAGCCCTCTATTCGGAAGTTTCGGCGTCGGATATAGCAAAGCTCTTTGACGTCAGCTTTGATAAGGTGAGATACAGACTGCGTAAATGGGGCATTTTTTACTCGGACATACTGAGGGAGAGGGCTGAAAAGAATACCCTCTCTCTTTAAAAAGGTCTGATAAAGGCTGCCAAGCAGCCTTTTGTTATGAACGGGAGTTTTTAGAAACAAATGTCTGACAGCAGGTTTCCATGCTCATCTGTACCGGCGTCGTAAGATCATTCGGTACGGATGGAGCATCATAGCTGTTTCCTGCATGGCCGCCCGAACTGTCCGACGTCACCAAAATCTGATTTGCTTTGCAGTAATTGTCCTGAGTCCAGTAATGGCAGTTATTAACGCTGCATCTAACCTGTACGTTTGCCATAGCTTTCACCTCCGGATTTATTATTTGCGTATGTCTTAATAAAATACGCTGCGGCAAACCTTTCGTTAACAAAAATCAGATAGAAAGAATATATTTAATCCAGATGGATCATGTAACTTGGCTGTAGAAACAAAATAGGGTTCTGCCAAAGTCACGTTTGGCTTTTTGTGATAAAATGGTAGTATGTTTAATAATAAGTTAGGAGGCAAATATGGTCACGGAAGAGGTAAAAAAAGATGTGATAAACAGACTTCATACGGTAAAGGGGCATATCGGCGGCATAGAAAAGATGATAGAGGAGGGCAAAAGCTGTGACGAAGTACTTCTGCAGATAGCAGCGGTAAAATCCTCTATGGAAAAGATCGGGTACTTCCTCATTCAAGAACATGCGAAGGAATGTATAATACAGGATGATGAGGATAAAGTAATGTTGGACGATGTGAAGAAGTTGATCGACTCGGTGATCAAATTCACCAGATAAAGTAAACATTGACAATTTTGAGGGGGATATGATATTATAAAGATACCCCCATACGAGGGGATAGTAAAGGGAGGCATAATTGTTTATGAACAAACCGATAATAGTAACCGATAATGATTTTGAGGATAAGGT
>DHDI01000006.1:17995-18470 GCA_002399285.1 Thermoanaerobacterales bacterium UBA4880 | reverse complement strand
GACTTTTGGGCATCATGGTGCGGCCCATGCAAAATGATGGCGCCCGTATTGGATGAAATATCCGAGGAAAACGACGACTTTATCGTGGCAAAGCTCAATGTGGATGAGAATCAGGAAACGGCGTCGGCTTACAGGGTGATGAGTATTCCGACGATGGGCATATTCAAGGACGGCAAGATGGTGGATAAACTTGTCGGTGTCACGCCGAAGCAGTCGGTTCTGAATAAGGTCAAAGCCTATATATAAGAGGTGATCCTATGATTTCCGGCGATATGATAATTTTTGACGTACTTGAGAAGTATAAGGATGCCGGTCTCGAGGAGATATTTTATAACAACGGCATAGTCTGTTTTGGTTGAGGCGGCGCACTCTATAAGAGCATTGAGCGGGCTGCTCAAAGGTATGGATGCGATCTTGACGGTTTGCTCAGACAGTTGAACGAAGCTGTGGACAAAAAAACCGTTGACAAATAAAA
>DHDI01000006.1:17646-17863 GCA_002399285.1 Thermoanaerobacterales bacterium UBA4880 | reverse complement strand
AAAAAAACCGTTGACAAATAAAAGTCCCCTATGTTAATATGTATCTATAAATTTTGGGCAAAGGCGTCCCGGTCGGTGTGATACTGACTTGGGCGCCTTATTTTTTACAAGGGAGGACTTAATATGACAAGAGCAAAACTATCAAGAGATGATGTGCTTAAGAGGGTAGAGGAACTTGGAGTGGAATTTATCCACCTTCAGTTTACGGATATCTTCG
>DHDI01000006.1:17050-17500 GCA_002399285.1 Thermoanaerobacterales bacterium UBA4880 | reverse complement strand
CTTCAGTTTACGGATATCTTCGGTGTAATGAAAAATGTATCGATAACCAAAGAGGAGCTGGAGGAAGCTCTGGATAACGAAAAGATGTTTGACGGGTCTTCTATCGACGGGTTCGCGAGGATAGAGGAATCGGATATGTATCTGCGGCCGGATCTATCCAGCTTTAATATTTATCCGTGGTCGGGCGAGAACCTTGAAGCGAGACTGATCTGTGATGTATACAACCCGGATGGCACGCCCTTTGAAAGCGACCCCCGGTATATACTCAAAAGGGCTTTAAACCATGCAAAGCAACTTGGTTACGGATTTAACGTGGGACCCGAATGTGAGTTTTACCTTTTTCTCACCAACGAGAAGGGCGAGGCCACGACCATTACCCATGACAACGCCGGTTATTTTGATTTGGCGCCGGTAGATCTGGGAGAAACGGCAAGGCGGGACATGGTCATG
>DHDI01000006.1:16390-16885 GCA_002399285.1 Thermoanaerobacterales bacterium UBA4880 | reverse complement strand
CAGCATGAGATCGACTTTAAATATGACGGCGCATTGGCGACCGCGGATAACATCATGACCTTCAAAATGGCAGTCAGGATCGTTGCTCAGAGGAACGGGCTGCATGCCACCTTCATGCCTAAACCGGTATACGGCATTCCCGGCTCGGGTATGCATACCAATATGTCTCTCACCAAGAACGGGGAGAATGTGTTTTACAATCCGGATGGCGAGCTTCAGCTCAGCAAGAGCGCATACTATTTTATGGGCGGTCTGATGAAGCATGCAAAGGCTATGTGCGCGATCACAAATCCCACCGTAAATTCGTACAAGAGACTGGTCTCCGGTTACGAGGCACCCGTATACGTGGCCTGGTCGTCGAGGAACAGAAGCCCGCTCATAAGGGTCCCGGCCAAGCGAGGTCCGGCGACGAGGATCGAGCTTCGAAATCCCGACCCGTCATGTAATCCGTATCTGGAACTGGCAGTTGTCCTGGAAGCCGGACTGGACGGCATA
>DHDI01000006.1:14576-16279 GCA_002399285.1 Thermoanaerobacterales bacterium UBA4880 | reverse complement strand
TGGAAGCCGGACTGGACGGCATAATTAATAAGATAGAGCCGCCCGAGGCCGTGAACAGGAACATATATCACATGACAAATGAAGAGCTGGACGGTTCCAACATAGACAGGCTTCCGGGTTCATTGGAGGAAGCGCTGATAGAGCTGAATAAAGACGAGGTCATTAAAAATGCCTTGAGCCCCCATACCGTAGAAAAGTTTATATCCGCGCAGATGGAGGAATGGGATCAGTACAGGACCTATGTGACTCAATGGGAGCTTGATAGGTATCTTACAAAGTATTAAAATTTAATAGAGGTGTTTCGATGAGACAGGAGAAAATACTTTTGGCCGTTTCGGATACCCAGATCAAGGAACAGTTAAAGGACACGTTAAAATCATCAGGATATATGGTATACACCGTCGGCGACGGAGCGTCGGCGCTTAGGCTCTCTAAGTCTATAGTCCCCGGGGCGGCCGTCGTCGACGAGGTTCTCTCCGGAATAAATGGAATGACCGTATCCGATATATTGGCCGGCGAGGGTATTTCTCCGGTTATCATCATGGCAACCGCCGGCACCTATAGGGCGACGGGTACGCATCGGGACGGTATCGCATATCTCATCAAACCCGTATCCAATTACACGGTTCTTGAAACATTGAATTCTTTATTAAAGCATGAGAGAAAGATGGGGGTCCCGACAGGTAAGACGAAGAAGCCAGGCGGGAAACCCGATTTGCGGAGACAGCTGAACGCAGCCAAGTCTTATCTGATGGAAAATGAAGGTTATACTGAAGAAGAGGCCCACAGGTATATACAGAAGACGGCCATGGACTTTTCCATATCGATGGAGCAGGCCGTACAGAATATAATCGATATGTATAAAAATAAAAAAGGATGTCACAAAACCACTTAAAGCAGTTTTGCGGCATCCTTTTTTATTTTTGCTTCTGCTCCAACGTTTTTAAATGTGCTCTTGTTAAACCGGCACGATTTACGATATTATATATTATATGGCTTTATATATTGCTCAATCTTGGAGGTCATCGAATGAAATCAAAGATCAATAGGTCTGTTCTATTATTGCTGTCGGCTGTTCTGATCATGCTGCAGGGATGCGGCGTAAAGGGTGGGGAACAATCCGTGACTAAAACGGGGTTTATGCTGGATACAAATATAGAGGTTACGGCTTACGGTCAGAAGGATCAGGCCGAAAAAGCGGTCGACGGCGTTCTCACACGCATACGTGATATCGACAACAAAATGTCGCCGGAACTTCCGTCCAGTTCGGTGGTAAAAATTAATGCTGCTGCAGGAAAAGACTATGTTAAGGTGGATGGCGATACATTTTATGTGATCAGGGAAGGGATAAAATATGCCGGACTTACGGGAGGCATGCTTGATATATCCGTGGGACCGTTGGTAAAACTCTGGGGGATCGGGACAGAAAACGCTCATGTTCCCACACGGGAGGAGATCGATAAGGCCAGGGCACTTATAGATTATAAAAAGATCGATATCAATGAGAACAATAACGAGGTGAAGCTGTCGCAGCCGGATATGAGGATGGACCTTGGAGCAATAGCCAAAGGGTATGCCGCCGACTGCGCCAAGCAAGTGATCATCAAGAACGGGATAAAAAGCGCTCTGATAAATCTGGGCGGCAACATATATGCAATGGGGTCAAAGGCCGACGGCTCCGATTGGAGGATAGGCATACAGGA
>DHDI01000006.1:12465-14398 GCA_002399285.1 Thermoanaerobacterales bacterium UBA4880 | reverse complement strand
TCGGGAAACTATGAGAGGTTTTTTGAGGAAAACGGGAAGAGGTATCACCATATATTTGACGTTTCTACAGGTTATCCATCCGACAATGGTGTGGTCAGCACCACGATAATAAGCGATAAATCCATAGACGGCGACGCCCTTTCCACTTCCGTTTTTGTGCTGGGCGTGGATAAGGGGCTTAAGCTGGTCGAGTCGATGGACGGGGTGGAGGCCGTCATAATAACTTCGGATAAGAAGGTCTACGCCACCCCGGGGGCTAAATCTATTTTTCAGATAACCGACAAGGAGTATACCTATGAAGACAGGTGATAAGCTGCTCATAGCTGTGGTGATCATTTTTTCAGTCTGCGGTTTGATATATTTTACATTGAACCCGGCCGCAAAGGGGAGCATGGTCTATATAGAGGTGAACGGAAAACTATATGAGACTCTTTCGCTGGACCGGGATAAAACCGTAACCGTCCATGCGGCCGGGGACGAATTCAACGTCGTCGAGGTAAAGAACGGCCGGGCCCGTATGATCGACGCAAACTGCCCCGACAGGGTCTGCATAAAGCAGGGCTGGATAAATAGAGCAGGCGAAAGCATCATCTGTCTGCCGCACAGGGTGGTCGTCAGAGTACCGGGCGAGATCAAGGGAGTTGATCAGGTAACATATTGAGTTTGTCAGGTAGTAAATTTGACAATCTGGTACAATTATCCTATTATGAAGGACAATAGGAGTATTTTTAGGGGGACGCTATTATGAAGAAAAGTCATATTGCATGGGCGCTGTTGTTTGTCCTGTCTTTGTCGCTGACGGCTTGTTCATCGGACAAAGAAAAAAAGACCCTGCGAATAGGGGCCATGTCCGACGTTGACTCCGTACCCTTTATAGTCGCCGACAAAAATGGATATTTTGAAAAAGAGGGGATAGACGTTGAGATAAAACGATATGACAGCGCTCGGGAAAGGGACGCCGCATTGAAAAGCGGCGCGATCGACGGCGCAGTCTCCGATATACCGGCCGCGATCATGGCGAAAGACGGGGGGGCGGATATAAAGATAACCTCCAAGACCGGCGGAAGATATAAGCTGGTTGCAAATAAGGATATGGGCATCGGTGGGGTCGCCGGACTGAAGGGCAAGGATATAGCGCTGTCAAAGAATACGATGGGCGAGTATGTAGCCGACGGGATATTGGAAAAAGCGGGACTTAAAGCCTCAGATGTCAATAAAGTCTACGTATCCGATATATCGGCGGGACTTAAAGCGCTGAGCAGCGGCAAGGCGGAGGCAGCAATTTTGCCGGAACCTATGGCTGCGGAGGCAGTCAAGGGCGGCGCGGTATTTCTCGCCGGCTCCGATACCTTGGGCATTGATCCCGGCGTCGTGATCTTTACCGAGAATTTGGTAAAGAGCGATCACGATGCCATAAAGTCGGTATATAAAGCCTATGATAAGGCCGTAGAATATCTTAATAATCAGCCTGTCGTAGCATACATGGATATAATCATAAAGGACTCGGGTGCACCGGAGGACATAAGGGATGCCATGCAGCCCCCGTCCTATACTAAAGCAGAGGCGCCGTCAAAGAAGGATGTGGACGTAATGATGGATTGGCTGGCCGACAGTAAGCTGGTCGAGAAGAGCTTCAGCTATAAAGACCTGGTGGACGATGAATTTGTGAAATGACGCCGACTGAGCCAAAGTTAAAATTTGACCTTGGAACGGGGTAAAGCCATGGATATAGAGGATCTGATCAAGGTTGATAAAAAGAGAAGCGAACCTCTCTACATGCAGATATATGTGCAAATAAAGAGGATGGTGGACAAGGGCGTCGTAAAAGAGGGAAGTAAGCTGCCTACCATAAGGAGGTTGTCAAAGATACTCAATGTGAACAGCGTGACCGTGGTGAATGCGTATCATATGCTGGAGGAAAAGGGCCTGGCCT
>DHDI01000006.1:11825-12172 GCA_002399285.1 Thermoanaerobacterales bacterium UBA4880 | reverse complement strand
CGGGACGGCGGCCTGGCCTTTACATACCAGGAAAGCATGGGATACCGCCCCTTGAGGGAGTCCTTTTCGCATCTGCTTTCGGAGTACGGCATAAAGACCGATCCACATAACATACTGGTGATATCGGGCGCACAGCAGGGACTGGATATAATATCCAAGGCGCTTTTAGAGCCGGGGGACAACGTGCTAATAGAAAGACCGACTTATGCCGGAGCAGTTGCCGTCTTTAAATCAAGAGGCGCAGAAATATCCGAGGTTCCTATGACCGGCGTAGGTATGGATATACCATATCTCGAAGGGTTATTAAAAGAGAAGGAGATCAAAATGCTGTACCTCATGCCGGAGTT
>DHDI01000006.1:10256-11677 GCA_002399285.1 Thermoanaerobacterales bacterium UBA4880 | reverse complement strand
CGGAGTTTCAAAATCCCACCGGCATATGTTACTCCGACATGACAAAAGAAAAGATCATGGAGCTTTCGGAAAGGTACGGATTTTTCATCGTCGAGGATGATTTTACCGGAGATATCTATTATAGGGAAAGGCCCTCGACTTTTCTTCACTTCGATCATCCTGACAATGTGATATTTATAAAGAGTTTCTCCAAGGTATTTATGCCGGGCCTCAGACTGGCGTTCATGACTTTGCCCGGAATGCTCATAGACCCCATACAGACGGCTAAGTATACCAGCGACATCGCAACTTCAGGCTTCTTTCAGAAGGCGTTTCAGCTATTTCTCGATAAGGGCATGTGGGATAAGCATACGAAGATGCTCCGGGAGGTCTATGGAAAAAGGCATGAACTTATGGTTCAATGCTTGAGCAGTATGAAGGATACGGGCATTACGTACGATGTGCCCTCGGGAGGGCTGAACTTCTGGATAACTTTGCCGGAAGGCGTAAACGACAGGCAGATCTACGATGCGGCATTCAAGGAAAAAATAATTGTCGCTCCCGGCAGCCCGTTCTATATGAATTCTCCCGAACATGATCATCTGAGGCTTGGTTTTTCGTCTGCCGATGAAGATAAGATAAAGAGAGGAATGGATCTGCTTGAAAAGGTATTGAACAGTTAAAAAAGTTGATCTGCTGAAACCGCTATAAAAGCGGTTTTTTTGTATAAACTGTATCATAATCGGAATACTAATTACAGAAAAATATAAAAGGAGGCGGAGGTATGCAGGAAAATCTTACTGAGAGGGAACTCATGATCCTGCAGGATCAGATCATGCAGGAGATGTGCATGATAACCAAATATTTAAACTATACGGAAATGACCGGGGATCAGGAACTAAAAACCATATGCAGGCAGGTTGCCCAAAAACATCAGAATCATTACAATACCCTAATAAGAGACATCAATTCGTCGTCGGCGGGCCAGGCGTTTACGGCAGCCCAACCGGCATATGCGCAGAGCCAATATAATTATCAATTTTAGGAGGTGATAAAATGTATTTTCAGGATAGGGATATAGCTTTGGATTGCATAAATTCTCAGAAACAGCTAAACAGTACATACACCTATGCGGTTTCTGAATCGTCGAATGCATCCGTAAGGAACGACATGATCAGCATTTTAAACGACGGCTTTAACGATCAGTACATGATATTTGAAATGATGAACAGGAAAGGCTGGTATAAGCCCTTCGCAGCGAACCAACAGGACCTCAGTACCGCAAAAAACGATGTCAATAATCTGAACAACCAGATGCAGTCGGCGTGGAAGAACAACTATCAGGGAATGCAGGGTATATCCAATCAGTATACATTTACACAGACGCCGGCGCCGGCAAACCAATACTGCAACCAGACATATGGGGACAGGCCGGGCCAGGA
>DHDI01000006.1:9917-10099 GCA_002399285.1 Thermoanaerobacterales bacterium UBA4880 | reverse complement strand
ATAGAAAAGAACATGTGGTCCAATATAGGAAGTTATGCCGGCCAGGAGGTAGGCTCGGCAGTACCGTCGCCCAGCGAAAGGAACGGCGCTATGCAGAATATGGGATATATGGCGAATCAGCAGCAAAGTCAGTACAACCCACAGACAAACAGGGGACAGTATGGGGACAGGCCGGGCCAGGA
>DHDI01000006.1:9718-9902 GCA_002399285.1 Thermoanaerobacterales bacterium UBA4880 | reverse complement strand
ATAGAAAAGAACATGTGGTCCAACATATCAAACTATGCCGGACAAGAAGTTGGTACGGTAAACCCGTCGCCCAGCGAGAGAAATCCAAATCTAGATAGTCAAAGATAGGAAAAGAGCCTGCAAGGGCTCTTTTTCATACCGATGCCACTCTAGCGCAATCACGAAATTGCACAGCAATTTTGCT
>DHDI01000006.1:8033-9493 GCA_002399285.1 Thermoanaerobacterales bacterium UBA4880 | reverse complement strand
ACGGCCTGTCAGTTTGTCTGCAACCTGAAAAGAGCCTGAGAGGGCTCTTTTTTAACACCCCATATTTATCATGGATCTGAATACATCAAAAGCGATCAGATAGTCGTCACACATGTAGGTATAGGTCTTAGGGTCGATCCTCTTGACTCCCGGAATTGACGAAGCCACATCGGCATATCTCGGGTCGGCGAACCTCACTTCCAATAAAACAGGTGTGGTGAATACCAACGGCTCGATATCGGCCCTGTGGTCCAATGCTTCCCTTACGGATGATGTTATAAGCTCATGGACCGATTTTAACGGCATACACAGCGCCGCGTTTCTCGACAATGCAGTTTTGACCTTGACCGTATGTATGCCGGGGATGAGCTGTGACGCCTCGTCACAGAGGACGTCATCACCTGAAACACATACCAAAGGTACGCCGTAATATCCGGCGACGCCCGCATTAAGCCCCGTCTCTCCAACTTCCATCTCATTTAACTTCACATACTCCACGGTTTCCTCATAGGTATGGCAGAGCACTCCGCCCGTGCCGGCCATGGCATGATATCCTATAAAAACAGCCGCGTCGCAGGAATCATCCAATCCCTCGACCATGCTGTACCGTTTGGGCGATCCGGTTATAAGCTGCGCCGAAGGGTGAAGAGCCTCCAATATGATGTTTGCCATTGTGCCATGTGAGTCATTGACGATCACCTCGTCTGCGCCCGCGTCAAGAGCACCCTGAGCGGCGGCATTGACCTCTTCGGTCATCCATATACGCGCCCTATCATGCTCCCTGCCGTTTCGGGCCGTGTGCTCACTGCTGACGACACCGCATATCCCTTCCATGTCGGCCGATATATAGATCTTCATGGTCATCCCTCCCATAAATTTTATAATTTTATAACCGCCTTTGAAATCTCTCTGCCGCTATGATTCTTTGATGACTGCATTTTCTTTTCAAAATATATATTCTACATAAATATGAAAATCCCTATGGGGCATATCACAAAATATCTTTTTATTTCTCATTCATATACCGGTAATATATAAAATTTTTACTTATGGATAAAATATTAATAAAAAGACGAAGGAGGTTTTAACTATGGGCAACATGCAGGAGGTTATGGCCGTAGGCGAAAACTGTCCCGATTTTACCAGAGAGAACAGCTTTGAGGAGTCGAGCCTGAAAGGGGCAAAAAGCTGTGAGCTTTGTTTTCATTGGGATCATAACAGAAGCAGATGCAGGATAGATATGTACGATAAGGTATTGACTGGCCTAGATCAAACTTAGAAAAGGCGGACGGCTGTTGCCCGCCTTTATTATTTTTGTATGCCGGCGAAATCTTTGACGGTATTCTTCGTATTCTTTACGATCTCCACTATATCGGGATAAGCTCTTCTCGTTCCATATGTGATGATCGGCAGTCCCAGCGGCTGCATCTTCAGCCCTCTGGATATAAAACCGCCTATTT
>DHDI01000006.1:7407-7916 GCA_002399285.1 Thermoanaerobacterales bacterium UBA4880 | reverse complement strand
GATATAAAACCGCCTATTTTCATAAAGACGTCTGTGGCCGGGCTAACATCCACAAGGTACAGTCCGTCGGTATTGCCGAAGACTGCCTTATACATATCGGAGATAGCCGGTATCACCAAGTTCTTTGCTCTTTTAAGGCCCAAAGTATATATGTTGTTGCCATATTCGTCAGTGCCGATGTAGATGATATGTCCAAGTTCATTTTGAGTGACGCTGTCAAAAAGGGGCAGCATTGTTATCTCTTTACTTTCAGGTACCTTGGCCGGATTCAAAGTACCGAGATGTACTGCCGAAGCCACCACGGACGTATGAGTTCCTCCGTAATCATAATATACTACTATCAACCTCATCACCTCACCCTTATTATTTGAAAAATATTGACCTGTAATTCAATAAAAACGTTCTCTCATCAAAAAAATTATTGCATTTTATACGATACCGTCTTATAATTTTGTTGAAATATAAAGAACCAATGAGGAGAATCATAAATATTAAAGGAAGAGGGTGTT
>DHDI01000006.1:6748-7295 GCA_002399285.1 Thermoanaerobacterales bacterium UBA4880 | reverse complement strand
ATATTAAAGGAAGAGGGTGTTATGTCAAGTTGTACAGATTAAATCAATTGAGAACCCCACTTTTTGATGCTTTATTGCAATACTCGGGAAACAATACCATTCCATATCATGTACCCGGACACAAGAGGGGGCAGGGTATGGATGAAGAATTCAGAAATTTTGTGGGTTATAATGTTTTATCAATGGACGTAACTGTTTTTGATCAGGTCGACAGTTTGCATAAACCCACGGGGGTTATCAAGGAAGCTCAGGAACTAGCGGCTGACGTATACGGGGCAGATGCGACGCTTTTTAGCATTCACGGGACATCCGGTGCCATACAGGCTATGATAATGAGTGCTGTGGGAGAGGGCGATAAGATAATCGTTCCACGCAACATTCACAAATCGGTAACCTCGGGAATAATACTCAGCGGGGCGATACCGGTCTATGTACAGCCTGAAATAGACGAGAACATCGGTGTAGCCATCGGCGTAACACCTGAAGCTATCAAAAGAGCGCTGGAAGAGAATCCCGATGCCAAAGCCGTTTTAATAATAAATCCTAC
>DHDI01000006.1:6210-6550 GCA_002399285.1 Thermoanaerobacterales bacterium UBA4880 | reverse complement strand
GCTCCTGGTGGATGAAGCCCACGGGGCTCATCTTAAGTTCAGCGACAGGCTGCCGATATCTGCGCTTGAGGCGGGAGCCGATATCGTGGCACAGAGCACGCACAAGATTCTGGGCGCCATGACCCAGGCCTCTATGCTCCATGTAAAGGGTGACAGGATCAATATAAACAGAGTAAAAAATGTCATGAGTATGCTGCAGACCACGAGCCCGTCATACATCCTTTTGGCATCACTGGATGCGGCGAGGCGGCAGATGGCGCTGCATGGCAGGGAGCTATTGGACAATGCCATAGATGTTGCACAATATACAAGAGACAGGATAAACGAAATAGACGGCCTG
>DHDI01000006.1:5445-6085 GCA_002399285.1 Thermoanaerobacterales bacterium UBA4880 | reverse complement strand
ATAAACGAAATAGACGGCCTGTACTGCTTCGGCAGAGACGTAATAGGGAGACCGGGGGCGTATGGTTTCGATCCCACCAAGGTCACCATTACCTCAAAGGGTCTTGGCATCACCGGGTATGACTTAGAGACTATATTGGCCGAAAAATATTATATACAGCCTGAGCTTGCGGACATGTATAACACCCTGTGCGTAATGACGATAGGCGATGATTTTAAAAAGGCCGATATGCTCATACAGGCATTAAAGGAGATAAGCGACGAATACTATTTAAAGTATACGGGAATGGGCGGAATGCTGGAAATACCTGACATTCCGGAGAGGATACTGACCCCTAGAGAGGCTTACAACAGTCCAACAACGACTATGTGCCTTGAAAACAGCATAGGCCACATAAGCGCCGAATTTATATATGCATATCCTCCGGGAATTCCCGTGATATACCCCGGAGAAAGGATAACCGGGGAAATAGTGGACTATGTTGAAAAGATGAAAGAGGCGTCGCTTCATGTACAGGGACCGGAAGATCCCAACGTAAACTATATAAAGGTGGTCAGAAACCTTGAGGCTTTGACTATTACCGCTTAAAAAGACTGCCAGACCGATGACAATTCGGCGATTGCACGATTTGTCACGGCCT
>DHDI01000006.1:4267-5312 GCA_002399285.1 Thermoanaerobacterales bacterium UBA4880 | reverse complement strand
TGCCAGTTTGTCTGCAACCTGAGACCGCATTGCGCGTCCTTTTTTATTATGGCGTTAATCTTATGACGTCATATTTACAAAACTCATTTAAAATCATATCGCGATTTTGTTCATATGGAATTAAGACCTTTGCTATAGTGATCCAGGATATCCATTATGGTACCCTTATCTATTTTTTTGATTGAAACAAACGGCTGGGGATTTAGATCGTGATCACCGATGCTTTTCTCATACCATGCGACATCATGCCACGCACCGCATTTATAACCAGTGCCGTGGTATATGCCCAATCTTTTAAACCCGAGATGCTCGTGCAGCTTTTCGCTGCTTTTATTGGGAGATGTAACGCCTCCGTATACATTGCGTATATTTTGCAGCTGCAATATCTCGATCAAAGCACTATAGAGCGCACTCCCAATTCCACGATGGAAATGGTTTTTATCCACGTAGACGGAGAGTTCGGCATTCCATTGATATGCGTCCCGTTCCATCTGCCTATGCGCATAGGCGTATCCGATTACAACATTATTGGAGATGCATACTATGTAGGGATAGTCGGCGGCTATGTCCTTGATGCGGCTTTCAAATTCGATCAAAGAAGGCGTTTCACATTCAAAGGTGACGGCAGTTTCCTTGATATGGGGTTCATAGATCGCTAGGATCTCCGCAGCATCCTTTTCCTGTACAAGCCTGATTGTCTTCACGATGTTTCTCCTCCTGTTTACAGCCAAAACAATTTTTGGCACTTGGAAATTTTCTCCGCATACTTTGGAATAAGATTTAAACTGTGCATAAGTTATCCTCTATAATAGTAGAGTATAACACACTATGGAGAGCATTATAAATAAGGCGCCGTTTGAAGAAGAACATCTTTGGCAATCTCCAAAAAAACTATTGTTTAAATGGAGTAAAATTTATTAAATACCGTATATAATTGTAAATATTGCAAATTATATTATATGGGCAGAAAAGAAGGATTTTTGGATTGAGCTTAGAATACTAATATATATAAATATAAACCAGAGGGGGCTTGTCGATGTTGATG
>DHDI01000006.1:3217-4180 GCA_002399285.1 Thermoanaerobacterales bacterium UBA4880 | reverse complement strand
GGGGGCTTGTCGATGTTGATGCGTAATTGCGCCGGAGGGGTTGTCTTTAAGGGTGAAAGCGTTTTTTTACTCAAAAACGAGAAAAACGAATGGGTATTGCCGAAGGGAGTCAAGAGAGGCAACAAGACGGATGCCGATGTTGCTTTGGAGAGGGTCAGAATAGAGACGGGTCTGCAAAATCCCGTTATTATTTCTCCTGCCGGCGAGACTAATTATGAGTTTTATTCTGTTACGAGGAAAATTCCCGTATATAATGAGATCGTTTGGTTTGTTATGACATGTGACGACGAGGAATACTGCGTAAGCGCGGAAGACGGATTTCAGGACGGCGGGTTTTATCCTATAGAGAAGGCCCTTGAAATGGTAACATACAGCCAAGATAAGTCTCTTGTGTATCTTTCATATAAACGGTATAAGGAAATGCGGGAAGTTGCGATATGAGATTTAGTTGCACGACTTTGTTTTTGCGGCAAGCCTGCAAACGAGAGGGCATGCTCTAGGCATGTTGCCTCTATTTGCAGGCCAGCCAACAGAGCTGAGCAAATTTGCCGTTGGGATGGGGTGGGCTTTTGCTCACCTTTTTTTATGTGGTATAATGTTCGCAAGGAGTGATGTAATGGAATTTAAACCTTATATTTCTCTTGCAAACAAGGGGGAAAGTGAGTTCACTGATAAAAAGTCGCGCTTTATGGGGCATGCCGTTAGGGCATCTTCAGAGGATGAAGTTCTTCTGTTTATAAAAGAGGAGAAGGACTTGTTCAGGGATGCCAATCACAATGTATATGCATATAAGATGAGAGATGGCATCATGAGATGCAGCGACGACGGAGAACCTTCCGGCAGCGCCGGCCTGCCGGTGCTTGACGTTATAAACAACATGGGTCTGGATGATGCGGCCGTGGTGGTCACAAGATATTTCGGAGGGACGCTCTTAGGGCGCGGCGGCCTGGCCCGGGCTTATTC
>DHDI01000006.1:1578-3103 GCA_002399285.1 Thermoanaerobacterales bacterium UBA4880 | reverse complement strand
GGCCTGGCCCGGGCTTATTCGCGGGCTGCCCGCGATGCGATCGCAGGAGGCACGATAGCTACCTTCACACCCTTTTACCTTGCCGTATTGACTTTTGATTATCCCGTGCTGGGCAAACTGGATAATTATTTCACAGATAAGATTTTTATTCAAGACAAGGTATATACGGACAAGGTCAAATACAAATTTTACATTAGCGCCGATAAGAGGGATAAAATCTTTTCCGATATCATAGAATTTACATCAAACAGATGCACCATAGAGATAGAAGATGAGCTGTATCTGCCCGTGGTAGGAGGTAAGCCTATAATATAGGGAGGCGCGTGTTCATGGAAGAACAACTGATTGAAGAGGCTCTGTCCAAAAAAATATGGGCTGTCGTAGGCGCTACGCCAAGGATGGAAAAGTACGGCTACAAAATTTATAAGACGCTGAAGGACCACGGATATACGGTATATCCGGTAAATCCCAATTATAAGGATGTCGGCGGCGACCCATGCTACGCTGATCTTAAGTCCCTGCCGCAGATACCGCAGGCAGTGGATATGGTGGTGTCGCCAAAGTTTGCCGATGAGACCATAAAGCAGGCGGCCTCGCTGGGATGCGGTATCATTTGGTTTCAGCCCGGAGCCGAGAGCGATGAGGTGATTGCCGCAAGCGATAGCCTTGGCCTCAAGGTAGTGCATCATGACTGCGTGATGAGGAGACTCTCTGGGAAATAGCCGGCGTTATTCTTTATTGCCGAATATTTCATAGAGTCCCATTATAAGAAGGAATACGGCGAATGCCTTTTTCAGTATGGCTGATGTAAGGGCCACGGACACATATGAACCGGCGATACTCCCTACTATTCCGCCGGCGATCAGAGGCGGAAGATATTTTATTATCACGTTCTTCTGCTTGATGTGTATGACAAGGGCAACTACCGCCATGGGGATAAAGGTCATGAGGTTTATGCTCTGCGATGTGTGCTGATTTACGTTTTGGAATATCGTCAGCAGCGGTATAAGTATGGTGCCTCCGCCTATGCCCATGCCGCCGATGATGCCCGCGGCCAGGCCGATCGCGAAGAGCATCAATGAAACCACATCCTGACGGAAGCGGCTATCATAAAAATCCCGAAGATTTTTTTAAGCAGGCCGGAATTGATCTTATTGAGCAGAGAAGCGCCTATGTATCCGCCCACAATGCTCCCTGCGCCGACCCTAATGGTCAGCGGCCAGTCGGTTATGCCGTGCAGTATGTATATCGCGGCGCTCACTATGGTGAGCGGGAGGATGACTGCGATGGAGGTGGCGTGGCTTTTGTGTACCTCGGCTTTCATGACTATATTTAAGGCGGGTACTACGATAGTACCGCCTCCCGAGCCGAAGAGACCGTTTAATATTCCTGTTACGAGACCTATTGCGGTCAGCTTTACGATTTCAGCAGTGCTCATTTTACACCCTCTTTATTTTAGTGAATAGAATGATCCTATGACGGAAGAATTAAAGACGATAATAATATTATTACCATGGGAGGTTTT
>DHDI01000006.1:1055-1462 GCA_002399285.1 Thermoanaerobacterales bacterium UBA4880 | reverse complement strand
TATTATTACCATGGGAGGTTTTAATTATGTTGGCAGATCATATATACGAGCTAATCGGCAATACCCCTATAGTACGATTGAATAATTTAGCGGCCGGGGACAGTGCGGAGGTATATGTGAAATTGGAGTATTTCAACCCCGGAGGGAGCGTTAAAGACAGGATAGCCCTCGGAATGATAGAGGATGCGGAAAAGAGGGGAGCTCTAAGACCAGGCATGACGATAATCGAGCCCACCAGCGGCAATACNNACCATGCCCGAGACCATGAGCATAGAAAGAAGAAAGCTTTTGAAGGCATATGGCGCCGAAATTGTCCTCACACCGGGACCGGAAGGCATGAAGGGCGCTATAAAAAAGGCTGAGGAGCTGTGCGGCAGGGAAGACTATTTTATGCCTCAGCAGTTTGA
>DHDI01000006.1:0-939 GCA_002399285.1 Thermoanaerobacterales bacterium UBA4880 | reverse complement strand
TATTTTATGCCTCAGCAGTTTGAAAATCCGGCTAATCCAAAGGCACATGAGAATACGACTGCCAGGGAGATATTGCGGGATATGGGTAAAAATATCGACGCCTTTATTGCAGGCGTAGGTACGGGCGGTACTTTTACGGGAGTCGGAAGAGTACTTAAAAAGGAAATCCCGTCGATCTCAATGTTTGCCGTAGAACCGGATGCCTCGCCGGTATTATCAGGCGGGAAACCCTCGCCTCATAAAATACAGGGTATAGGCGCGGGATTTGTACCATCGATAATGGATACTTCCCTTATAGACGAGATAATAAGAGTAAAGGACGAAGACGCGATGGAGACCGCAAGGCAGGTCGGTGCGAAAGAAGGGATCGTGCTCGGCATATCGAGCGGGGCCGCCGTCTATGCCGCATTGAAAGTCGCAGGCAAACTGGGCAGGGGCAAAAGAGTGCTTACCATAGCTCCCGATACCGGAGAGAGATATCTGAGCATGGATGTATATAAATAAGGGGGCATGGCTGTGACGACGGAAAAACTGGCAAGACAAATAACGGATTGGATGAAAAGCTGTGTAAATGATGCGGGAGCCAAAGGTATTGCGGTAGGCTTAAGCGGGGGCATAGATTCCTCGGTAGTGGCCGCTTTGGCGGAGCTGACATTTCCCGGGGATTCGCTGGGGGTCATCATGCCTTGCCATAGTGATCCTGTGGATGAGGAGCATGCCGTTATGCTGGCGGATGCCATAGGCATAGAGACAAAAAAGGCAGTTCTGGATCCGGCGTATGACGATCTGCTCAAAGTATACGGTGCGGATGCTGCCGCACCGCGTATGGCCCTGGCCAATGTCAAACCGAGGCTTAGGATGACTACGCTCTATTTCTTTGCCAACAGCAGAAATTATCTGGTTGCGGGTACGGGAAACAAGAGCGAGCTCACCGTGGGC
>DHDI01000031.1:519-7125 GCA_002399285.1 Thermoanaerobacterales bacterium UBA4880 | reverse complement strand
TTCGAATCCCGTCATCCGCTCCAAATTAAGATATGAATAATGATATTATGCTTGCATAACCCTGGGAAGCCTTTGCTGATTGGCTTTTCGGGGTTTTTATCGCTTTAAAAACTACTGGTTATGCAATGGTTAAAAGGCCTAAGCTCTGAGCGGAATTAAGCAAGAAAAGAATAACTCCTATGGTAAAATGAAAGCGCCTGGTAATCGCGAAACAAGAAGATCATAGGAGTTGCCACATGAATAACGATATAGACAGTTTATACATACAAAAGTGTATTTTATAAGGGATTATGCACTGGTGCGATAACGTAATTACTTAAGGCGTTTCAGTGGCTCGAAAAGCAAAAGGACAATATTGAATCCATGTGTGAAGTCCAGTTGATTGGTATTCAAGTCGGAGTGCCAGCATACAGAAGCGCATTATTTATAGCCGTGACATTGATAATTGCCTCGCTGAAAAGAAGAACTAGTTATTTTGCTGGTTTGCGGGCTGCTTTGTCAAGCTGAAAGAAGCTGTCAATACATACGATGTGTAAATGGTATGTCATCTTTGAGAGGAGGAAGATAAGTGCCCTTTACCATTGTTCGTCAGGACATCACAAAAATGAAGGCCGACGCCATCGTCAATGCTGCAAACACAGACCTTGCTATGGGCGGCGGCGTTTGCGGTGCCATATTTAAAGCTGCGGGAGCGGCACAACTCCAAGCCGCCTGTGATAAACTCGCTCCGATAAAGACGGGTGAGGCTGTTATTACGCCGGGCTTTAATCTCCCGGCGAAGTTTGTCATTCATGCGGCCGGTCCCGTCTATCAGCAGTGGAACAAAGAGCAAAGCGAGGAGCAACTCCGCGCCTCTTATACGAACTCGCTGAAACGGGCCATTGAAAATAAGTGTGAAAGCATAGTGTTTCCACTGATTTCAAGCGGCATCTATGGTTATCCGAAAGACGCAGCTCTGCAGGTCGCGACCGCTGCAATCCAGGCTTTCCTTGCTGACCATGATATTGATGTGACGCTTGTGGTGTTTGACAGGTCGGCATTTACCGTCAGCCGCGAACTGCTGGGAGCTGTCGAAAGCTACATCGACGAGCATTACGTTGAAACGCACGAAATCAGGAGACGACTGCTTGATGTAGAGCGGGAAGCCCTACCCAAAGCCGATGAGGGCGTTAGTAAATATAACGAGACTCTTTTTGAAGAGATGATTGCCCCATCTGTCGGCGCACCCGCTCCGCTTGATGATTTGGTCGGCAACCTTGACGAGCCGTTCTCCAAGATGCTTCTGCGTCTTATTGATGCCAAGGGAAAGACAGACGTGGAGATTTATAAACGTGCCAACATTGACCGAAAGCTGTTTTCAAAGATCAGAACCGGCAAAGGCTACATGCCGAGCAAGCGTACGGCTATTGCCCTCGCCGTTGCGTTGGAATTGTCACTCGATGAAACGGACGACTTTCTGAAGCGGGCCGGCTATGCGCTGTCACACGCCGTCAAGTTTGATGTTATCGTGGAGTATTTCATTACAAATGGCAAGTATGATGTTTTTGAGATAAATGAAGTACTGTTCAAGTACGACCAGCCGTTGTTGGGTGGATGAGAATGTATATCTGTAAAATCCCATTTGTGATCCTGTTTGCGTTTTGCAAGCATGACGAAAACGGCTCCCAAATACTGTACCAAGGGCAGAGATGAGGACTTTGGCGATGACATAGGCTATTGCGAAGAATTCAAATGCGGCCTGTATGAACAGCAGTCATAATGTCGCTTTCGAAGCGACCATGCGCCCCTCCCAAAAGTTTAGAATTAAGTTAATCTAAAACTTTAAGGAGGATACGGCAATGAAAAAAGGATTAACAGAACTGGTTTTTATACTCGACAAGAGTGGCTCGATGAGTGGACTGGAAGCCGATACCATAGGCGGGTACAATGCAATGCTCACAAAACAGCAGGCAGTAGAGGGCGAATGCCATATCACGACGGTGCTGTTCGATAACAACTACGAACTTCTCCACGACCGTATCGACATTAAGGCGGTCAGTGCTATTACGAAAAAGGAATACGTTGTCGGAGGTTCCACTGCATTGCTTGATGCGATTAGCAGGACGATAAACAAAATCGACAATGTTCAGAAGCATACCGCTGATAGCTACCGAGCCGAAAAGGTGATGTTTGTGATTATAACAGACGGCGAAGAAAACTCCAGCCGGGAATACTCTGCCGAAAAGATTAAGGCGTTGATCGAGCGGCAAAAGGAGAAATACGGGTGGGAGTTCATCTTCCTTGGAGCAAACATCGATGCCGTACAGACCGCCGGGTGGTTTGGAATAGCACCTGACAGAGCGGTTGACTATCTCGCCGACAGCAAGGGTACGGAATTGAACTTCAAGGTGATGAACGCGGCTGTGGCGGCCTTCCGCGAAGCAGGCACTGTTAATGAGGCTTGCTTTGAGGAAATCCGTAAGGACGTAAAGCGGCGAGGGGGCCGGAAATAATGCTCGGTGCGATTATCGGCGACATCACAGGTTCTGTCTTCGAGTATCATAACATCAAAACAAAAGACTTTTCGCTGTTTGGTGACGCCAGCTTTTTTCAGATGATACAAATCAAAGAATACATAGAGCGTAAGCATGGATAAGACCTGAGTAAAACTTTGGAAAAAATCTGCCCGGTTTATCGCTTGTACAACGGGTTCGTTGACAAAATTTCCGCAACCGATGGAAATGGCGCACCATATCAAAGATTCACGATAAACACAAATCAAGACAAGTGATACTGTGTTTGCACGACCCCCGAAAGGCCTTTGCTGATGGCTTCCACGGGGCTTTTTATTGCTCAGAAAACCGCCGGTTATGCCAGTGGAGGAAAGGCCCTGACTCTTAGATAAATGTCAAGATAAGATATCTGAATAATTGTATGATATAATCTATATTAGAGGTGATCGATATGTTGGATGAAACAATTTCAAAAAATAAATCTGCCATAGATGGGTATACGGGGATGGATATACCTAAATTTCTGGAGAAACCCTCCCCGATTACCGACATAAGGGAAACGAAAGAGTACGATGTCGTCGTAGTCGGAGCAGGATCCCCCGGTGTTCCCTGCGCTCTTGCTGCCGTTGAAGCGGGCGTTAAGGTGGCACTGCTGCAAAAGGAGAAGTTCGCTGCGGCGAGGGGGAATGCCGGAGCGGGCATTGATCTTAAGGCCAGTGACCCGGCCGATGTCGAGAGCTTGGTTTCCCTGCTGATGGCCGATTCTGCTCATCGGCCCAAGCGTGAATTGATCGAGCTGTGGGCGGAAAACTCCGGCGAAGCTGTACAATGGCTCCTTGAAAAATCGAAGGAAGCCGGTGCGCAAATCATCGATATGGGCAATGGGCCGCAAGAAGCCATGCTCAAGAAGTACGGCTACAACATAAAATTCCTTACCTCGTATTTTGGACCCAAACCGTACGATACCGGTTCGGGAATGATAGCCTTGTGCAAACAGGCTGTAAAAGAAGGAGTCGACGTTTTCTACAGCACGCCTGCCCAACAGCTGGTCGTCGAGAATGGAAGGGTGACCGGCGTCATAGCCAAGGATAGTCAGGGATATGTGCGCTTCAATGCCAGGAAAGCCGTCGTGGTCGGCACCGGCGACTATCAGAACGATGCGGGTATGCTTAGATACTATATGCCGGACGTGGTGAATCTGCAGTGCAAAAAGAACGGCAGAACCGGCGACGGGCACAAGATGATCGTGTGGGCCGGCGGAAAGATCGAAAACGTAGGGCACACCAAGATGTGCCATGACTTCGATTCAGGCCCGGCCGGCATGTGCGATATGCCTTTCCTTCGCGTAAGGCTGAATGGAAGGCGATTTTGTGACGAGACCGTCGGAATGGAGCTCATGAACTGCTACCTGCTTAGCGCGGAAGATCAGGGCCACTACTGCCAGATATTCGACTCGTCCTATATGAGCAAGGCAGCTGGTTGGCCGGGCGCGCCGGCCGACCCTGAGGAAATGAAAAAGTATATGCCTGAAGAGAAAGCGGATCGTACCGGTGTGATCAGAGGGCTGATCAACACCTTTAAAGCCGACACTCTGGAGGAACTTGCTGCAAAGCTGGGAATCAAAGACACTGAGGCGTTCGTCGCAACTGTCAAGCGTTATAACGAGATGGCCTCCGCCGGGCAAGACACCGAGTTCGGCGTGCCGTCCAAATATCTGAAGACGATCGACACGCCTCCGTATTATGGTATTCACCGCCATATACGCCTGACCATGGCCTGCTCCGGCGTGGAGGTCAACGGTGATCTCCAATGCCTCGACACCGAAGGGAAGCCCATTGAAGGGCTATATGCGATAGGAAACTGCGCGGGGAACTTTTACGGCGGCGTTGACTACCCGCTGACAGTGTTTGGGCTGAACCTCGGTCACAACTACACCGAGGGATACGTTGTCGGCAAAATGGTCGCGGCTCTGTAAGCCCCGTCCCATAATGCTGCGGCAATAAGACTCATTGCAAAAAGCGCTGCGTAGGGACAAGCCTGCGTAGCGCTTTTGCGTATATCCGCTCTGACGGATAAAAGTCCTGAATTAGTTCGTCAGTGGGAAAGATACAGCCAACGGCAAACGCACCGCCGGTGACGGCAAATAATTTTAGTTGAAAAACTTAACCTTTTTGATAAAATGCTTTATAAAGTTTGATAAATTTTTCATCTCTATTACGGATGGCTTCCTCATCTTTGCCATTAGAATAATCATAGAAGCCTTTGCCGCTTTTAACACCCAACTGGCCCTTTTCTACTTTTTCCTTAAGTACCGGCATGCTTTCAGCATTGCTTAACTGCGGCAATAAATATTCTGTAACAGCATTAAATATGTTTAGCCCGCCAAGGTCGGCTGTTTCAAAAGGCCCTATGCATGCATATCTAAAACCAATGCCGTATTTGACTGCTTTATCCACATCTTCTGCCGTGGCCACACCCATTTCAACTATGTTTGCGGCCTCTCTTAGTATTGCACACTGAAGGCGGTTGCCTATAAAGCCGTCGACTTCTTTTTGCAATATAACAGGCTTTTTGTCTATAATTTCTGCAAGTCTATAGATTGCATCTGCAGTTTCGTCAGTGGTTTCATTGCCCTTGATAATTTCCACAAGAGGTACCAGGTGAGGCGGGTTAAAAAAATGCATTCCTGCAAAACGCCCCGGCCTTTTTATAGCCTTTGCCATTTCCGTTATGCTCAGTCCCGATGTATTCGAAGTTAAAATTGCGTCTTCTTTAGCGATTGAAGAAACTTCACCCCAAAAGGTATGCTTTGCATCCATATCTTCTACTATGTTTTCAATTACAAAGTCACAGTCTGCAAAAACGTTTTTATCCGTAGCATACTGTATCTTCTCCATCACTTTTTTGGAGTCTTCTTCGGTTGACATACCTGCTGCAATGAGACTTTCCTGGCTTAATGCAATCTGCTTTTTGGCCTTTTCAAGGCTTGGCGTGGCCCTGTTATAAAGGGCGACCTTATAGTCGTACTTTGCAAATATCTGCACAAGTGAAGTGCCCATGGTTCCGGCGCCGGCTATTACGATGCTTTTGACATTTTCCATATAATATTGATCCTTTCTTTACTAAGATAAGTTAATTATATCACAAATGTTATTGATAAATAAGATTTTAACAAAGTCGGAAAAGGTCCATAGTATATATTAAAAGCTCAAAACATATTATTGCTGCCAATCATAGTTGAGAGCCGCCGAACATATAATGATATGATAAATAATATAGGTGATGCGTATGGATAAGGATTTTTACACTTTCAGTGAATATATGAAGAAAGAGGACGATTCTCTTACCGCTTCTATGGAAGATTATCTGGAGATGATATATAGATTATCCGATCAGAATAAGTTTACCCGGATCAATGAACTCTCTGCTGCTCTTAACGTACAGCCTCCGTCTGCTACTAAAATGGTACAGAAGTTATCCGAAATGAAGCTGATCAAATATGAAAAATACGGCGTTATCATGCTTGAGGAAAAAGGCAAACAAATGGGGGAGAGTCTTATTAAAAGGCATAATATGATCGCAAAATTTCTTGGATTACTTGGGGTGCCTGATGAAGAGATATTGGAGGAAACGGAAAAAATAGAGCATACGGTAAGTGAAAAGACGATGAAAAGCTTTAATGACTTCATACAGTTCATGGATAATAATTCTGATATAGAGCGGCAATATTTTTTGTTTACAAAGAGTCATGGGTAATATACCATTTAGACTTGCGTTAAAAGGATATGATGCTTATAATTGAATATGTAAACAATCATATTCAGGTGATACTTATGACTCTATTGAATTTAAAAGATCTTATGGATACCTGCATGTCATGCCAGAAATGTGGTCTTGCATCAACAAGGCAAAATGTGGCTTTTGGCGAGGGAAATTTAAGGGCTAAGATCATGTTTATTGGTGAAGGCCCGGGTGCCGAGGAGGATGCACAAGGCCGTCCTTTTGTTGGACGAGCCGGCCGGCTGTTAGATAAAATGTTGGCTGATACGGGATTAAAAAGAGAAGAAGTGTATATTGCCAACATTGTTAAATGCAGGCCGCCGGGAAACAGGGT
>DHDI01000031.1:0-410 GCA_002399285.1 Thermoanaerobacterales bacterium UBA4880 | reverse complement strand
TGCAGGCCGCCGGGAAACAGGGTCCCGACTCCGGAGGAAGCTGAGACATGTCTGCCGTATCTCAGAAATCAAGTGGCTATAGTAAGACCGAAGATAATCGTATGTCTTGGAGCCACAGCCATGACTTATTGTATAGACCGCACCTATAAATCGATAGGTCCCGTCAGAGGAAAATGGTTTGACAGGAAGGGATGCAAGATGATGGCTACTTATCATCCTGCCGCGTTGCTGAGAGATCCGAGAAAGCTGGATGTTGTCATGGAAGACTTCAGGTCTATGAAAAATCTCAATGATGCCATAGAATAAATTCCAAAATTTACAGATGGAATAACAAAATGTATTGACATAGGTATAGATACATAGTATAATTATAAACGTCGGTTGATTCGGGGGTGTAGCTCAGCTGGGAG
>DHDI01000011.1:92532-100083 GCA_002399285.1 Thermoanaerobacterales bacterium UBA4880 | reverse complement strand
ACATGGCTTCTATGAGCGCGTTCCTCATGTAGGATGCCTGGGCCAGACCGGCGATATACTTAAAGACAGCCATTACCGCATAGTATACTATGGAGAATATCACTATATGAGTAAATCCCCGAAAGTCTTTATTTATCGCCGGATGGGATAACCGTAACCGTTAATATAAAACTTACGGAAGCAGACCCTCCCATCTCATTTGCAGCCATCCACAGTATCGAAAGGAAAAACACGGCGGAACCCGTACTGGAAACAAGCCTGCCCAGAAACAGCAGTAAAAAGTTCCTGTTCCCTGTCAAAAGATTTGATCCTCGGAACGGCTGTGAGTTATTCACAATAAAACCTCCCTTACCGCGAAACAGCCAGGCAGCGTTGACCACCCGCTCATATTATCCTTTTATTTTGTTTCACCACGGCATCATCCGATTGACTGTATTTATCCTTATACTCCACAAGCTCTATCCTGCAGCCCGGCCCTATGGTCACGTCGTTGCCGCACACGGTCTTTGCAGCCGTATATTCCAGATATACCTCGTCTCCCTCTATGGTATCGGTGGTAAGCGCAATACCGCTGCCGCCGAATGCCTCCGAAGACCACTTTCTGAGCAGCGATTCCGAACCCCGTCTTATGGATATCCTGCCCCCGCCGATCTCTCCGATCTTACTTTCGCCGTGAAGCTCTATATCGATATCGTCGGCGCTCAATAATCCGCCGATCTGCAGATCTCCGCAGGATTTGAACACATCCGAGCTGCAGTTTCCCTTTACCTGCAGGTCTCCTTTTATATCCGCTTTCTCCGTAGTGAGATCCCCATGGATAGTTACGTCTCCGTAAAATTGTGAGTCTCCGATGGCCGCGTCCCGGCCTACCGTGACGTCGCCTTTAAAGTCCAGATCGTCCGCGGTCAGGCTGCCCGCAACGTCCAGATCGCCCGTGATCTTACCCGTCTTTACCTTTAAATTGTCATTGGCAGTGCAATCCCCCAATATCATCAGGTTTATGCAGTCCACATCACCGTCCATCACCACGTCGCCGGTTATTTTCATATCTGCGTAAAATCCGCTTGATACCGTGCTGTCGCCCAATATCTTGATATCCCTCCTGTTTTCCTCGTCCATCGCCAAACCCCCTACGATATGATTTTTTTACATTCTTTTACTACAGCGTCGTCGGCCTTTGTAAAGCTGTCCTTGTATTCCGCAAGCTCAATCCTGCAGCCCGGCCCTATATTGACGCTTCCGCCTCGCACCACCTTGGCGCAGGTGTATTCAAGATAGATGTTGTCTCCCTCTATGGTACCGGCGGTCAGACCCGCGGGTTTCCCCCACATCCCGATCCCTGCCCTGTCCATATGAACTTTTATATCCTCTCCCCCTATCTCCCCGGCCTGGCACCTCATCTCCATGCCGATATCGATGGTCTCGGCATTCAGCAGCCCGCCCACCGTGAAGCTGCCGGAGGATTTGAAACTCTCTGCTGTCAGGTCTCCTTTTACGTTGACCATGCCGTCCAGCTCCACCTCGTCGGCCTTCAGGCTGTGCGATATGCCCAGTGTACCGTCCACACGTAATTTGCCGCATTCCACGTTTCCGTCAAATTTACTCATGCCGTCCGCCGTCATGGCCCCGGCCTTTAAATTACCGGTCACCTTAGCCATGCCCGAACATTCAAACTCCTCGCATTCCACGTCTCCCCGTATGCTGCCGGTACCGTTTATCTCTATGTTTCTGTATGTGCCCCCGGAAAAGTTGCCCATGCCGTTCACTATAAGGTCGCTGCTATTTCCCTCTTTCATCCAAAACACCCCCGTTGTTCAATTTGATCTTCAATTCCTCGATAACTCCCGACACCCCGATCCTGCCGACTATCTTTACGCCGCGTTCAAAATGTATCCCGCACGAAGTCGGCGCCAAAAGGCACGTCGAAATGCCCAGCTTCCTGATAAATATCATGTCGCAGCCCCGGTCGCCGAAATCATGATAGCCGTTTTTCAAGACCTCCAGTATCATCTTTCCCTCGTCTAAGTTTATATCGCCGTTTAAAAGCAATTTGTCGAGGATATAAATGAACAGGATGTCTTCAAAGGAGAATTTCTCCTTATCCCCATACTGATCCGCATATAGATTCAGGGAAGCCTGCGAAACGATGTTCCTCCGGCTCAGTTCCTCTTTTGAAAGGGCTATCTTGATCGCGCTAGCCGACAGAATATCCGCAAGATCATCGAGGGATACGTCCTCCTTCATGTTTTTTATCTTATTCACCCTGGCCAGCATTTTCACCTTGGGAAAGAAAGTCTCCTGTCCCGTATATGTGGATTTTCTTATAAACCACTCCTCGGGAATGAGGTTCTTTCTCTTCCACCTGTACAGCTGGCCGTATGAAATGCCGGTCAGTTCCAGCAGCTCCTTCTTAGATATCAATTCCTCATTCATTCGCATATCCCCTTTTATGGTATTGTAACATAACACTGTTACGTTGTAAATATATATTTTAAAATTCCGGGAGGGAATGTGATAAAATAATGGAAATAAAATGGATAATATTCTGCGCAAAAAGGCCGAAAAATAAGTTGGCCGAAGTGATAGACTTCATGGAATACGTCAAGCTCAAGGAAGAGATCGAGGCGACAGAGGATATCCTTGAAGATAAGCAGCTTATGGATATGATAAAGGCGAGCTTGGATAACGTCAGACAAGACAAGGTATATAAAAAGGGGCAATAATTTGCCCCTCTATTAATTATATCAGCTTTTCAAATTCATCCAGCAAACGTCCAAAGAGGTCCAGCGCCTCGGCTATGGGCTGCGGCCGGGCCAGGTCTACGCCGACCTTGCCCAGTGTGTCCATGGGATAGCCGCTGCCGCCGCTCTTTAGAAACTCCGTGTACTTCTCCACCGCCGGGCGTCCCTGCTTTAATATCTTCTCGGATATGGCGATGGCCGCGGAAAAGCCCGTGGCATATTTATAGACGTAGAAGCTGTTGTAGAAATGGGGAATCCTGGCCCATTCGTAGTCTATCTCCTTGTCTATGACTACGCCCTTGCCGAAATACAGCTCGTTCAGCTTATGATATTCGGCGCAGAGGGCATCGGGAGTTATCGGCCTGCCGCTCTCCGCCATCTCATGGGTCATCTTCTCAAACTCCGCAAACATTGTCTGCCTGTACAGCGTCCCCTTGAACTGATCCATGAAGTGATTGAGCAGATACATCCTCTCCTGCTTCGACTGCGCCCCATCCAGCAGATGGTTTATCAGCAGCGACTCGTTGCAGGTAGATGCTATCTCGGCTAAGAATATGGGGTATTCCTTATATACAAAGGGCTGCGTCTTATCAGAATAGTAGGTGTGCACCGAGTGGCCCATCTCATGAGCCAGGGTGAAGACGTCGTCCAGCTTGCCCTGAAAATTGAGCAGCACATAGGGGTGTACCCCATAGGCCGATGAGGAGTAGCCACCGCTGGTCTTGCCGCGGGTCTCGTAGACGTCTATCCATCCGGAGTCGAATCCCTCTTTGACTATGCCGAGGTATTCCTCTCCCAAAGGGGCCAGGCCGCTGAGCACCATATCCTTGGCCTGTTCGTATGTAAACTCCTTATCGTACTCCTTCACCATGGGCACATACATGTCGTAGAGGTGTATCTCGTCCAAGCCCAGTACCCTCTTCCTGATATCCACATACCTGTACATCAGCGGCAGCGCCCTATGCACGGTGTCTATGAGATTGTCGTATACATCGGCGCCGATATTATCGCCAAAGAGAGCGGCCTGCAGCGAGCTGGCGAACTTCCTCTGATTCTTATTGAATATATCGGCCTTTACGTTGGCCCGCTGGGCGGCGGTGATGGTATTTATAAAGCTGCCGTAGGTATTGTGCATCGCCTCGAAGGCATTCTTCCTTACTTCCCTGTCGGACGAGGCCATCAGCCTGGAGTATCTGCCCTTGGAAAGCTCGACGTCGTCTCCCTTGTCATCCTTTATCACGGGAAATCTGATGTCGGCATCCGTGAGCATGGTATATATGTCGTCCGGCGAGGAGGCCATATCCTGCGCCTCCGCCAGCATTCTCTCCCTGTCCGCATCCAGTATGTGCTCCTTCTGCCTTATCAGGTCTTCAATATAGTGAGTATAGACCTTGAGCCCGGCATCCTGCGCCAGCTTTTCCTTGAGTTCCCTTTCAGGCAGGGCCAAAATCTCCGGCTCGATAAAGGCAAACTGGCCGGAGGCCTGTATAAACAGGCTCATGGCCCTGTCCGTCAGGCCCTGATACAGCGGGACGGTGTTATCCGCATCCTTTTCCATGTGGGCGTAGGAATACAGCTTTTCCGCCAGCATAACGGCCTCGTCCCACATACCAAGCACCTGGGCGAGGTTGTCCAGCGACACCTTTCCCTGGTACTGCGCCGCCTTCTCTATCAGCTGCCCCGCATTTTTGTAGTCCTTCTCCCAGAGATCGTCGCTGGGGTAGATGTCCTGCAGCCTCCACTTGTACTTGTCGTCGATCTCGCTTCTTGATGGCAAACCCTTCATAAAACATTTCCCCTTTCTGTATTAATTGTGGATATTTTTATAAGCTGTTTCATAGAGTTCGTCATAATCGGGTTCGCGGCCCGTCCATATTTTAAATGATCCGATGGCCTGATATATCAGCATCCCTAGCCCGGTAAGCACGTCGCAGCCCTTATCTGCCGCAACCTTTAAAATGCCCGTCATCAGCGGATTATATACCGCGTCGCATACCAGCTGCCCGCTGCGTATGATCTCCGTGGGGATCGGCCCGGCCTGTGTGTTGGGGTACATTCCCACCGTCGTGGCGTTCACAATTATGTCCGACTTATCTGATGCTGCCTTGAGCTCGTCATACGCCAGGTGTAAAGCCGCAGCCCTTCCGCCCGTCATCCTGTTTATATCTTCAGCCAGACCGGCCGCTTTGCCGTATGTCCTGTTGGCTATATAGATCATGGAAGCGCCGCTCAGGGCTAGGGAAAAGGCTATGGCCCTGGCCGCTCCTCCGCTGCCTATGATGAGGACATTCGCGTCCTCGGGATCAGCCCCGGCGTTCTCTTTAAGCGACGTTATAAAGCCGTCTCCGTCGGTGTTGTATCCCTTAAGCCTGCCGCCCTCGCAGGATATCACGTTCACAGCGCCGATAAGCCGCGCTCTTTCGTCTGTTTCATCCAGATACCTCATGACCTCCGTCTTGTATGGGGTAGTGACATTGGCTCCGGCTATCCTGAAACAGTCGAAGCTTGCGAGCGCCTTGCCCAGCTGTTCCCTCTTGATCTCGAAGGGGATGTATATGTAGTTTAGCCCCATCCTCTCAAAGGCCGTATTCTGTATTGCTGGGGAGAGGGAATGGCCCAGGGGATTCCCCAAAAGAGCTATTATCTTTGTATCCTTGTCCGCCTTCACTGCCGCATCACCCCCTTACCATCAGCCTGTTATAGAGTATATGCATGACGATGGCGAGGAATACCGCGGGGCCGGGCCCGTATCTCATAAGTAGGACCGTGACTCCGCCAAAGAGGATATGGCTCGCGGCGCCCATTACGGCGGCCCTGGCATTTATCCCGTCCGGCGACGCGGCATAATCGTGGATCGCCTCTAAAACCCCAAAGACGGCATGGGACGCGAATATGTCTCCTGCAAGCAGCAGGGCCAGGCCGCTTTTGAGTATCTCCTCGACGGCTGGCGATAGGGTGTATACCGCCCTGTTCCCCAAGCGGGAGGTGAGATAGGTATTCACAAAGTACGCCGCTGCGGCAGCGGCCAGGCCGGACAGTATGCCCCTCAAAACCATCTTGCCCTGTCCATCCCCGCTATCCCCGCATCTTTCATTCTCAATACGCTCATTCCCTTCGATATTTCTCTGCGCACGGCATTATATACCTTAGTATAGCACCTTTTCCCAGCCGCCGCCATGAACTTCATTGAAAATTAAGTATATATTGTACAAATAACGCCAAAAGAGTATAATGGGGGCGGTTAAAATAAACGATGGATGGAGTGGTATTATGGAAAAGAGCGATTCAAAGCCGTTCAGCGTGCGCTGGCTCACACGCACCGCGCTGCTGCTGGCGGTGACACTGGCTTTTCAGCTGCTGGGCTTTCCTCAGATGATCACGGGCCCGGCCGTAAACGCAATGCTGCTGATCTCCTCCATATACGCCGGACCGACCGGCGGCGTAATTATAGGTCTTCTTACTCCATGGATAGCTTTTATGAGAGGCACGCTGGCGCCTCCGCTGGCGCCCATGATACCCTTTATAATGCTGGGCAATGCGGTGCTGGTGATCATATGGTCCCTCTGCAGGATGCTCATCAAAAATAAAAACGCCGGATCGGTCACCGGCCTGGCCATAGGCGCCGTAGTGAAGTTTCTGACGCTGTCATCGGCAGTCAGACTGCTGGTCAGCCTGCCGCCTCCGGTGGCTAAGGCCATGCAGATACCTCAGCTCTATACCGCGCTTGCCGGCGGGGTGATCGCCCTGATCGCGGAAAAGGTACTTGATGCGGCATTTAAAAACAGCAGAAATGAATAACCTCCGGCATCAATAATTCTGGGGCTACCGTTTCACAACGGCAGCCCCAGACCGATGACAAAGTCGCGCAATCGCAAAATTGCACCGCATTTTGCTTGCTGTGTTGGCTGCGCCTGCAAATTGCGGTCACATACGTTTAAGTATGCTCCCTTATTTGCAGGTTTGCCGCCTTGCCTTGCACGATTTGTCACGGCCTGCCAGTTTGTCTACAACCCGGGGCTACCGTTTCACAACGGCAGCCCGCTATTTTTCCGCTCTTTTAGTATCAGTCAATTCTATCGACGATAACCCCCCTTGGTACAGGTCTGCTATCAAGCCTATAAATTGTGCCACCGGCAGGTCCTGTCCCCTGCGCAGCCATAGTTTGAACAGCGAAAGTGAAAGCGAAAGATGGAATTCCACCAAATATGGTTTTAGCGGATGACCGTCCGGCAGATTCAGTTCCGGTATGTTAAGTTTGGGCTGCGTCTTCAATTTCTCTATAAACCTGCTGCTTCCGAATTCTCCCATCAGTGCATTGATATACAATGTTTTGGTCTTATAGAGCTCCACAAGGTCATTCACAAATGAATTATTTCCCGAACCGGCCTCTCCTCTCTTTTTGCAAATATAATCAAGCATTTCATCCTCAATATAATTCAGCAAATCGTCAATATCCAAAAAATACTGGTAAAACGTACTGCGGTTATATCCGGCTTTTCTTGCTATCTCCTGAACCGTTATCTTATCTATAGGCCTTTGGCTGTACAACAGGCAAAATGCATCAATGAACGCCTGTTTTGTTTTATCTGTAATTTCCGGCTGTTTATGCATAATAATCCGACACTCCCACATAATAGTGTTGTTGACTTTAAAATCTTTTAATTTTATAATTATAATACAACACGTTGTATGATCGTGTCAATAATAGAAAGGGAGGAATCATCATGTCAGACGTCAAATACAGATTTACAATTAACGGCGAAGAATGGGGAAAAAGCCAGCTGGAACGGCTGGAATATGAGCGCAATCT
>DHDI01000011.1:91805-92438 GCA_002399285.1 Thermoanaerobacterales bacterium UBA4880 | reverse complement strand
CGGCTGGAATATGAGCGCAATCTGCATGTACTTCACCAGATGAAACGCCACGGTATAGAGATCAAGGACGGCGGCAAGGTTCTGACGGACGACGACATTGACTATCTTACTGAGAAAAGGGCATGGGACGTATCCATAGACACCCGGCTTAAATATACCGGAGAAAAAATCATCGAATTCTATAAAGATTCCCTGGATAAGGCTGACGAAATGTGGCGTAAGCTCGGTTTTGCCCAGGATAAACCAATGAAGGTCTCCCGCTGCGACATGTCCGTCAGCGGCATCACACTGCAGGAATTTATGGCAATGATGAAATCCATGCAGAGCGACGACAGGGTCGGTCTAAGTGTTCATCCGGAGCACTTTATCTGCAACGTTACTTTTGACAACGGTAAATTATTAGGTATCGAACCCTTCGGTATGTACGGAACACCCACCCTGGTTACCGTAAATGTTGTGGATGCTTCCAAACTGGGAAAACAAATACAGGCGGACAAGGATCCCGAGTATCCTTTCTCCATGGCCGGACGTACCTTTTTGAGAGACGGCGTGACAGAGGTCAACAGCCCGTTCCATCAATTCAAGCCCACGTCCGACGGCTTCGATGCAAAGATGGCCGTCTATTGGCCGGAA
>DHDI01000011.1:91330-91707 GCA_002399285.1 Thermoanaerobacterales bacterium UBA4880 | reverse complement strand
AGATGGCCGTCTATTGGCCGGAACATACGCCCGACGAAATCGTGATCGGCCACTGCCTGCATCTTGCCATGGAATTTTACGGTGGCCTTCGGATGACGGGAAAGCTTTCATAATGTTGAACTAAAAACAATTATTCAAAGCCGGGAACAATAGAGAGGCCGGCAAAGAGAATAAAAGCAGACATTTACTGTGATATCCTGAGGATCGAACCGGAAGAGCCGTATGGAAATTACGTATCATCCATCGTCCGCGTGTATAAAGAGCGGAAAAACAAAGTGCCGGTCCATTCCGTGACCAAAAGCCCGGATTTTTCATCCCATAACACAGGTTTTAACAGGTTATTCTCAGGTTGCAGACAGAGCGGCAGGGGGGGGGCG
>DHDI01000011.1:34642-91220 GCA_002399285.1 Thermoanaerobacterales bacterium UBA4880 | reverse complement strand
AAAGTCGCGCAATCGCAAAATTGTTATGCAATTTAGCGGCCTAAGCGACTTTGTCATCGGTCTGAGAATAACCTCCCAAACCGGAGGTTATTCTATACATAAGAAAGGCGAGGCGAAAAGTCTTATGAAAATAGCAGTGCGTTATCAATCCCGCGGAGGCAATACGAAAGCGGTGGCTCAGGCTATCGCCAAAGCTGCGGGCGTCACTGCAGAGACGATCGGCGTCCCTCTTGACGGCCCGGCCGACCTTCTGTTCGTCGGCGGCGGAGTCTATGCATGGACTATCGACCGTTCTTTGAAAGATTATTTACAAACCTTAAATCCCGATACCGTAAAGTCTTTAGCGGCATTCTCAACGGCCGGAACAATGGACGGCACAGGTAAAATAGCCGCTATTGCAAAAGAAAGGGGAATACATGTCTGCGAAAAGACGCTGCCGGTGAAATTCGGCGCCAAAAATCACGCCTGGCTGGGAGGCAAAGGCACCGTCGAGCTGACGGACAAACAGCTTCAGTTGATCGATGGCTTCGTAAGGGAAATGATAAAATAAAAGGTTCGGTAAAGGACCCGTCCTCAGCTCATGCGCCGGACGGGTCCTTTACGTTGTGCAAATATTATATTCAATGGTACAAAGCAGTATAAAAAGTGCAAAAAGAGAGACGGTCATATGTGCGAAATCACAGCCTGCGGCAGCAAGACATCATTATCGCCTGAGCAGGTTGCAGCCAAATTAGCACCATTATAAAACCTACTATACTCTTTAGTTAATTTCTTATTGGATCTCCACTCTTTAGTAGCCCACTTTTCAATACCTTCATAATCATAATAAATGGCAATCTCTTTTTTCTTATTTTCTATAGCCCATAATATTGATTGTTTAACTCCTTCAATTTCACCAGCAACGTTCTGCAATTCCATATATTCATTCTCAACGTCGGCTTTAAATAGACTAATTTCAGATTCCTTTGTAAATAGTATTGCCCCAAATCCATACTTTTCTTTTCCATTGGCATCATCTGCGTAGCTGCCATCAACAAAGGCGATCACCTGATCAGCCTCAATGCTATCTATTTGTTTTGATATTTCATTGTTAGGCACCGGAATTCTATCAAAAGCAGGGCTGCACCATGTTCGGCAAGGCGGAGCCCTGTCTCGGCCCTTATGGGCAATACTTCTTCGTCAAAGAGCACCTGCGTCCACCCTTGAGATCGATGATCAGCCTGCCGCCTTCCAACGAGAACAACGGCCGGTGGCCGGGCAAGGACCCCGCTCCGTCTTTGAATTCATCCCCCGTCCGGAAGACGGACAGCATAAACCCGATCAATGCGGAGTTTATTAACAGAGCCATCTTCCCATAGGATATGAAGGGCAGGGATATGGACGACATCACCCCATATCCGGCATTGCCCATGATATATGACAATGACTGAAGTACAAACGTCAGCATTACGGACAGAGACACCAAGCTGCCCAGAACGCTCTTCTGCCTGGCTACCTTGCGCAGCCCTAAACAAGCGAAAACCGCAACAATGGCTGAGATGCCGATAAATACTATCCAGCCCATACTGTGGGTCAATATGGTAAGCATGAAATCCGTGCTGTAGACAGACATCTTGGGAATGCCGCCTGCATAAGCCGCAGGCATACTCCCCCGGCCGATGAATTTGGAGCTGCCCAGCAGATCCCGGACAAGGGAAACGACATATCCCTCCCCGGTCCGCTTGGAATATGGATCTATCACCGTACTCACCCTGCCGATAATATAACTGCTTCGGGCCGCAAAAAGGATCATGGCAATGCAGGCCGCAGGTAGGGCAATCAGAAGCAGATAATTTCTTTTATTTTCCCCAAACCAACCCTTTATTACGGCAAAGCAAAGCACGATCAGCGCCGACAGTGTAAACAGCGCCAAGCCCGAAGCTGACGGGATCAGGCCCAGTATCACGGCAAAGGGGATATAGCCCATACCGCAGAAAATAATTCCTGCGTATCCTCTGTCCCTCATCGCGTAGACCAGCAGCGAATACGCAAGCGGATAAACAAGCGAGAGATAGACCGGGTCAATGCGGAACCCCGCAACATACCAAACGATCCTGCCATTCATCATGCGGCCCGGTAAAACCATCATCATTGAAACGGCCAGGGTAATGAAATAGATCGATATAGGGTATTTGCCCAAAACAGTAAAGTCCAGACAGTAGCACAGCAAAAATACGGCTGCGGACGCTATGAACGGAAATATCGCGAAATGTAACTGCGCATACCCGGATACGTCCATGAAATAATTTGCAAGCATACCGATCAGCATCAGGGTCCCCGTCAAAGCGATCATTATCCACTGAGGTTTCGGCCTATGTACCTTATCCAGCTCCGATCCGACGGCAACCGCGTCTCCCATCTGTGATACCGCTTTCTTTGCGGCTGTTTCCTCGTCGTCTCCCCTTGCAATATAATCGTCCCGCTGATCGCAGATATGGTCCCATATTTCCTGCGCGGCGGCGTTCCTGGCCTTCTTCCAGCGTATCTGTGCGCACACCGTATCACAGTATTTTTTTATCTCGTCAGACGGCATAGCTGATCCCCCCGTTCAATATCCTGTTTACCGCAGAAGAATAGGCGGTCCATTCCCGCTGCTTTTCCTTAAGCAGCTTTGTGCCCTTTGAAGTGAGATGATAGTATCTTCTCATCCTCTCGTTATCCGCCTTCTCTTCGTACGACTCCACAGCGCCGTCCTTCTCAAGATTGTGCAGGATGGGATACAGAGTCCCGGCCTTCAGATCGAAGGTATGGTCGGATCTGCGAGTCAGCGTCTCTATCATCTGATATCCGTACATGTCCTGCTCCTCGTTTCATTTGGACAATATCAAAGTATTCAACAATATAGCTTAAATATGTCGGTTATTAATCACACCATTTATATCTCGTCCAGTTTGAATACATGTCTCGCCTTTCCATAGCATTTGACATAGATGCCATAGGGACCACGTTCCGCCTCGAGAGGTGCCCCATCCTGCGGGCATCGTACGCCTCCGTTTATCTTCTGAAATAAGTATTCGTTCACAAAATCGGGCTCCAAATACTCCATGTTCCTGCATGCAGGATAAGCTGTGCATCCCATAAAAAACTTTCCATTTTTACTTTTAATCAATCTCATTGGTTTGCCACACTTCGAACAGGTTTTGTGTGCAGAAATATATGAAGCAAAGTTGTCGCTTAGATCAATTGCTCCTACACCGGTTACAACAGTCTGGTCAACCGTATGGCTTAATTCCAGAAGACCATATAATATTTTCGCGGTATACTTTCCGAAAAACCTTATCATCGGTCTAAATCTTGTCTCTATATTATTTCCTTCTGAAATGAACTGGTCGCCGGACGGCGGTTCACCGAACCAAACGACCCTTTTATCTATTACCACAACCGGATTTGCGACAAATCCATTTTCAATAGAAAGCCTTCTTAGCTGCGCAGGCAACTGCTGTTTATTTTCCGCTCTTATGAATATCTTTACTCCATTTGCTTTAGCTTCCTCCAAACCGTTACACAAGGTAGAAATAAAAGCATCACTTGCATTTAACTGCCCGGGTATATCAATTCTAATTTCACTTCTTGCTTTTACAATGTCGGCAAAAAATATAAAATCTGCAATTTTGGCATCGAAATAATACAGACATTGGTTTTCGTAAACCAATCTTGGATTGTATATTTCTTGCCCCTGCATATAACCGTTGCTCATTTGCAAATGGGATATAAGCTTTTCAAACAGCAGTCTTTTTGAAAGGCTCTTGTTTTCAAAGTACGCAGTATTGGCAATCGCTATAAACTTGCCCTTCGCTCTCGTCATGGCAACATTTAACAAACGATTGGCATAGTTGTTGTTCAATGAAGTCAGCAGTATACCGGGGTGCGTCATCCTATAACAATCCACCGCATCATATATAACGATATCCTTCTCAGAACCCTGAAATTGATGGACAGTCGCGCATGTTATCGGATGCAGGTCTGTCATCTGTTCCTCTATATCCCTTGTCATCGCGCGGATAAGGCGAGACTGGGCATTGTACGGAGTTATTATGCCTACATCGGAATTTGCGGCGGCTTCGATCGCCAAACCGCATGCAATAAATGCGCTCAGAACATTTATCCGTGAAGAGTCATGCGTCTTGGTACAAACCGACATCATACCCGTCAAATCAACAAGCCCCAAAGCCCTGCACTCCATCGGCAAACTTAACACGATCTCATTACGTTTTTCATCCATGCCTCTTGCTGACTTCAGAAAGCCGTGATACATATTCCGGCCTACAAAGTCCGCAATTTGCGAATGCATTCTATACTGTGTATCAAGCAGACACATCCAATCATGTCTCCATTTATTTTCAACCGCCAATACTATTCCACAATATTGAAAAATATCGGCGTTCAAAAATGAAGTATTACTGCTTTGAACAATAGGCGGCAGCTGGCAGAAGTCCCCCAAGCATATAAAGTGTTTTCTGGTCAGACTTGCCGCAAATACAATTTGTGGGATCAAAGCCATACTTGCTTCATCGAAAATAACGGCATCGAACTTTTGTGAGTAAATAGCCTCGTCTATTTGTACCTTTGACACGGTCGTCGCAACAAACTGCGCATTGTGAACTATACTTTTTTCTTCTCCCTTTAAAACATCTCTTATCTGAGAAAGACGTTTGACTATCTCTACTCTTCTGGGGCTCGCCCTGCCAACCCTCTTCCTCTCTTCGTTAAGTGCGGTTCTTTCCCTTAATAGCTCGGGATATCTCTGTATTGCGAGGTTATATGACGTCAAATATTCATGGTTCAACAAATCCTTATCCCGGGGATAACCATATCTTACAAGCACTCCAGGAGCACTTCCCGGAGCCATCTTATAAACACGGGAAATGGCACCGTCAACCGATACATTGCTATATGACAGCATAAGCACCCTGTTACCGCGCCTGATATGCTCACGTGCGATAGCCGCCAAAGTCTGTGTCTTACCCGTTCCCGGAGGGCCCCATACGAAAGTGATCGGTCGTGTAGTCGCCATACTAAGGGCGGCATCCTGTCCTTTTATGATATCACCGTCACAGTCAATCGCCTTAATACCGTCACAAACTAACATTTTTACGGCAGGTGACGGTAATTCATTCATCTCATCCAATCTCTCGATCAACGCCTCCAACAACTGCCATGGTTCCGCTGATAACTTCATCTCTGATACATGCTCGCCAAAATCTTCGTTCGTACTGAACATGATATTGTAATCCTCGCATGCTATCACGTTCCCCGGGTAGTTTACCTCTTGCAGCCAAAGAATGATCATCGTTTCATCCGGCAAATGCAGCTCCGAATCGGTCTCGAACGAATAGATATAACGCCTGTCATTTGTTTCGATACGCTCGCCATCATATATGTGATATCGTTTTCCCCCATTAGCTCGAAGATAATCGATCTCGGCGGAAATAGCATCTTTTGATTTATTGCAGAATTCATTTACGGAATGAAACGGGCTCACGGACATATAATTTCCTGCAGTCGTGACAACCTGCAATTTTTCATTGATATATCTTTCATTACTTTCTTTTTTCAGCTTTGCTTTTTTCTCAGCCTCCCGCATTTCTCCTTCCTTCTTCACTTGTTCAATGCGTTCAGCCATGTCGGTATCGCATAAGGTCAGAAAAGTGCCAAGACTTGATGGATAAGGGAATGTCTTAATTTCTTCTTGCGTACTGAACTTCACATAAACATACGCATCGGATTGATTAGTTATCAAGCCATCGCCATATTTCCCATGTATGACCTTTTTTCCTATCAACTCCACAGTAACTTCACCTCTTTAAACATATCATCATTTGTTTAAGCAGATACCCCTTCAAAGTGATGCATTACACTTATGCTAAACCTATGAACTGGTACTTTAGGTAATCCAACTTCCAGGGCTTTCATAATGAAGTAATATAAAATATAGTAAAATATGGAGAGAACGCTTTTACAAAATTTTTAGTTAAAACTTTAGAAACTCCTACATAATATATTCGGCATTCAATTAAGGCTTCTTATATGCAGATACAAAAAAATATGCAAGCGGAATAACCACTTGCATATAAAAATCAATTATATTATAGATAAACTCTATTCTACTATGCAGAGATCCTTGCTGTACTTATTCAGCACCTCGCAGCCGTCCTTAGTCACTACCACAAGGTCCTCCACCCTCACTCCGAAATTGCCCGGCAGATAGACGCCCGGCTCTATGGAGAATATCATGCCCTCTTCCACTGGGCTGGTGTTTACCGACGATACGTCGCCTACCTCATGGTCTTCCAGTCCTATGGAGTGTCCCAATCTGTGAGTGAAATACTTGCCATAGCCTGCCGCCTCTATATAGTCTCTTGCGGCGGCGTCGATATCGCAGAAGTGCACGCCGGGTTTTACCTTGTCTATACCCTTTAAGTTGGCATCGCGCACGATGTTGTATACCTTCTTCTGCTCATCGGATGCACACTTATAGAATACCGTCCTGGTCATATCGGAGCAATAGGAATCCTTCTTGCAGCCGATGTCTATGACCACGCTGTCCCCTTCCTTGATCTCGGTGGCGTCGGTAGTGTGATGCGGATCTGCGCCGTTCGGTCCATATGCTACTATGGGCTCAAAGGAAAAGTCCTCGGCTCCCATCTCGCGGTATATCTCCAAGAGCAGCTGTCCCATTTTCCTTTCCGTATATCTCTTCGGCACAAGTCCGATCATTTTACCGACCGCTATATCGTTTACCCTGGAAGCCTCGCGCATCAAGTCTATCTCGGTCTTGTCCTTTTTCTGCCTTACCTTGTCCATGATTTTAGCAATATCCACAAATTTACTTGAACCGGTAAGCTCCATCAGTCTGATAAGAAATCTTGCGGGCCAGTTCTTGTCTATGCCCATGACGCTGTTCTTGTCCACATATTTGGCAAGCACTTCCACGGCGTCCTGATTATCATTGAGGGTTATGTTTTCCGTGCCCAGATCCTCGCGTATCGGGAAGAGCTCGTTTACAAACAGCTTGGCGCTTCCGTCGGATTTAAGATACAGTACGAGCAGTCTTTCTCCCGGGAAGATCCATTTGCCTGTAAGGTAAAATATGTTCATAGGGTCCGACACGATCATCTGCGGCACTCCCACATGGTTCATTTCCTGCAAAACCCTGTTCAGCCTTTCCTTATTCATAATATCAACCTCCTTAATTTTATTATATCTATATCAATGTTTTATATCAACATTGCCCATATTACCCGTTCTTCTCGCGTACCTGTTCCACAGCAGGAATCCCAAACCTATGACTATCACCGCACCGCCCAGCATTTCCACTTCATATATTATATTTTCCTTAAGCGACGGCATGACCGGCGTAGCCGACAGGATTATGCCCACTACCGTGACGACCAGCACCATCTGCGCGATGTGTACTGCCGTGGAGGAATTGCCCGACATCTCATAAAACTCGGGATTGCTTCCGCGTGTCTTCCTGAGCGTGATATAGGAGGCAAACAGCAGCACATACGGAAACAGCGACGTCAGAGCGGTCATCGTGACCAGCAGGTTATAGATGGCGTCCACCGAAGGCAGCAGATTTGAGAAGATCAACAGTGCGCTGACGAGTATGGCCTGTATTATAACGGAATTGTAAGGTATATTGATATCGTTTACCTTTGTCATCGACTGCGGGAATATGCCCTCGGGCACGCTTCCGAACAGCATCTTAAGAGGCGACGCTATATACAGTATCACCGCTCCGAATATGGATATAGTAACACCCAATGCCACAAGACTTACAAGCCATTTCCCTATTCCGAGGTTTTGCGCCACCGCAGAAATAGCGGCTAAAACGCCCTGTGAAGCTGTGATCTGATCGGTAGGGAGTATCATGGTTATTGCAATGGAACCCAGGACATACAGTCCGCCGACGATCGCCGCCGCTATCATGATAGCCTTGGGAAAATCCCTTCTGGGGTTATCCATCTCCGTGACGAAGTTAGCGCTGACTTCGGCCCCGGCCAAAGCAAACATTATGGAGGATATTGCGGACAGCGAATTCACGTTGATCTTAGGAGTCATTGTCGAGACCGTGTATACCGAAGCCGGTCTGACCTTGAAGACGAACACGGCGACAAAGGCCAGTACTATGAGCAGCAGCGTGGGTACCGTAGAACCCAGCGCGCCCAGATTGGTAAATATCTTGGCTGATCCCATGCCCTTGAGGCTGATCAGTGACAATACCCAGAACACCACCAGGGAGACGATCAGGACGAACATCTTATCTTCCGCCAATTCCGGCTTTCCTACCGCATAGGATATGTTTACAGACATAAATGTCAGGAACGAGGAATACCAGAATATTTTAGCGGTCCAGTTGAGCCAGGAGACGATAAATCCCCATTTCTCTCCATAAGCTTCCTTCACCCATTCATAGAGTCCCCCGTCCTTGGGATATTTTGACGCAAGTTCCGCGCATATCAGCGCGCTGGGAACAAAGAATATGAACGCAAACAGTATCCATGTGGGGATCGCTCCCAATCCCAATCCAAAACTTGAAGCCGTGGACTTTGCTATCCAGCGTATCCCATACAGAGCGGAGACGTTCATGAATACCAGGTCCCAAAGCCCGATCTTTTTATTGCTCATCTTATTCCTCCTTTTTTATATTACATTTTAGAATACGGATAATGATGACATCTGCACCCCATACTCGATATAACATCCCCTCTCAAACCGGCAGCGCCTCACCTTCCTGACTCAAATTTTTTCATCTTGAGCTTTAAAAGCGCCGCTGCCTTCTCGGCATCGATCCTCCGTATAGTATTCTCGCCCAACACCTCCGTTTCTATGCCGTCTTTCGACTTATTGAAGTCGACCAGCGTATCCATATGCCTGTTATTGACCACAGGCGCAGCTTGTTTCCCTATAAATTTGAGCCCGACCGCCGGTATGCCTCTCTCTTCAAGCGCCCTCAGCGTTTCGGCCATGTCTATATCCTGATTGCCCCAGCCGTCCATGGACACTATGGCGCCGTCTGCCGACGCCGCGGCCGCCCATGCGCCGATGCGCTCTGCTGAAAACCTTTTCTCATCGTTTACTTGAGAAGCCCCCGATACGACGATACCGATAAAGTCGATATCCGGGTCGCGGTATATTGTTTCCACCAGCGGATCACGAAAATGATGCAGCGTGGTTTCTTTGGTCGAAGGTCCTATCCCCATATGCGTCCTCCCGTCTGCGTGTCAAAGTTCTATTCCCGATTTGAAGATATCCCGGGGTTCCAGTACAAAGTTGTTGTATGAAGTAATATAGGCCCGGCCGGAAATGCGGGGTATTATCCCGCTATAGCCGCCTACCGAGGTCTCCTCGACGGCCCGGCCCTTAAACCGGCTGCCCAGTATGCTTTCGGAAATTATCTCCTCGCCCAGACTTATCTCGCCGCGGCTGTACATCAGCGAAAGTTTGGCCGACGTGCCCGTACCACAGGGCGACCTGTCAAACTGCTTATTGCCAAAGATGACCAGATTCCTATAGCCCTTCTCGCCAGTCCTGAGCGGCTGATAAAATTCGACCAGGTCCACGGTCTTTATGTGCGGCTTTAAAGGATGGACTATATCGCAGTGCTCATTCACATAGCCGCGTATCTTAAGGCCCGCATCCATGAATCTGTCTATATTTGCCATATCTATATCCATGCCCAGCTGCTCCGCAGATACCAGTGCAAAGAAGTTGCCGCCGAAGGCGATATCAGCCTTTATGCCGCCGAAGCCGTCCAGCTTCACGTCCACGCCCTCACTGTACACGAAGGCCGGCTGATTGACGAAACCTATATCCGTTACACTGCCGTCCTCCACCGCAGCCGTGACCTGGACCAGTCCCGCGGGGGTATCTATCTTAAATTCCGTATATGGGCTGACCTTCTCTATCATGCCCGTCTCCAGGGCCACCTTGGACGTGCCTATGGTGCCGTGCCCGCACATGTTGAGGTATCCTCCGTTGTCCATGAATATCACGCCGATCGCCGCCTCGTCATGGCAGGGCTGCGTTATCACGGAGCCGAACATGTTCTCATGGCCGCGCGGCTCTTTCATCAAAAAATTCCTCAGATAGTCGTAGTTTTCCTTGAGTTCTTGCTTCTTTTCAGCCATGCTGCCGCCGCGCAGCATGGGAAAGCCGCCGACCACGACCCGCGTGGGTTCCCCTGCGGTATGTGAGTCCACCGTAAAGATGTTCCTGACCGATTCCATTCGTATCACCCTCTTTAATGTTATGTCATAGCCCTTATCGCGCCGTCCCGGTATTCATTGGACGTGAGCAGCACCGGTACGTTGCCCATATCTATTATGGATCTCCCGCCGGAAAAACCACAGGGCTCGTCCGGCAGAACGATATTGTCGTACATCGCGCCCTGGCCGGCGATGATCTTTACCAGCGCCACTCTCTTGCGGCCCGGCCGCCTTATATTGTAGTATTCGTGCTGCTCGTCGGCTGCGGTCCCGTCCATGCGCTTGAGTATCTGCCTGAATTCGTCTATCAAACGGTCCGCCGTACGATGGGCGGCCATCGGCAGTTCCCTTCCGAATGGAAGCCCCGCCTGCACCGTCACGTCCACCAGCACTATAAAATCATCCTGCGACGGGGTGCCCGGGCAGCCGAGCATGATATGGTCCTTGAGCATCCCGGCGGACGAGCCGCACTCGGGAAACTGTCCGCCCTCCTCGTCGGTCCCGGTCAGCATCACGTATACGCCCGTAAGCGTATGGGTGATGCCCTCTCCCAGCCTGCCCAGGGCCTTGGCCGAGACCGGTATTATGTCCAGTATGCCGTTTACATACACGTCATGTTTGTGGGGATATACGATACTCACATCCACCTTTTTTACCGGTTTTTCCCGCGCGCCTATCCTGCCCGAAATATTCCGGTCGATGATCAGTTTGTGATCCGATATGCGGCTCACATCTCCGAATTCCACGCCGCGGATGTCGAAGCTCTTTATCACAAGCCTTTCATCTTGGATGTCCTCCATTCCGCCTGCGGCGTCAGATCTTGGCGACATATTCATAGGGCAGAGAAACTATGGTGTTGGGAGTCTCTATCTCCTCTAAACTCTTAAGGGTATCCCTCACAATATTTGTCTGCATTTCCCTGTTGTTGGGCTGCCCGGCGTTGGCCCCCATGGGGACCTTTGGAGCCGCTACCCTCGGCGCTCCGTTTTGCCGCGCCACGGGCGGCAGGGCCGCTATAAGTATCGTGGGTATGCCCATCCTTTCGATCTCTCTCTGCACGATCACGGCAGAGCGGTGGCAGGTTCCTCAGCCGGCCGTCAGTATGACCGCATCGGCGCCCGCCTGCTTTATCTTTTGGGCGATCTCCGGCCCGGTGACCTCGGTAAACGCCTCGACGTCACCGCCGCCGCCCATAAAGCCAATATTAACAGGCGATATTTCCTTGATAAAGCCCTCCTTCGCCAGCTCCCTGATCCTGTCTATGGGAAACATACAGTTGATGTCCTTATTCACATCGCTGTTGTCGTATCCGCCGTGGGACACCATCAGGTCTGCACTTTTGGTATCGCCGGGGATGATCCTGTAGCTTGAATCTCCTGCTAGGTTGAATCTCTTATCGGACTTCAGATGCACGCCCGCACCGGTGACCAGCGCCACGACCATTTCGCTCAGCGGCTTGGTGACGGGAGCCCATACGACCTCGGGGGTGATTGGAACATATACTTCCGATTGAAGGCCCTTTACTATAGCTGCGCACATATCCTTGCCTCCTTCACTCATTGGTTATGACCTCGGGATAGCTGAGCATGAAGCCCACCTCGTCGCCTATCTCCGGCGGCTTGTCGGTTATCACCATCCGCCTGGCCAGGGTCAGGCGTCCCAGCCTTCCGTTCATCTCTATGGTTATCGCCATGTCCGTGATATCCGAGATCACTCCTTCGTAATACTGCCCCTCGGGCGCATACGTCAATTTTTTCATTGTGGCTGCGCCTCGTCCTTTTCGTAGATCTCGCTTCTCTTTTTGCTCATTTTGAGCTTCGTTTCGTTGGGCGATACCTCTATCTTCTTTCCAACCGACTTCTCTATCAGCTCCAGATTGTTCAGCTTCACATTGGGGTTATACTTCCTCTCCGCCGGCTTGATCTGTTCGCCCGCCATCTTGGCCTTGAGCATATACAGCGCGCGCACGGCGTCCTCCTTGGTAAGGCAGTTGTTCTGCAGTATCTCGTTTTCTATGCCCTGCCGCGATTTATTGAGGTCTATCATCGCATCCATGTATTTATTGCCGACCACCAGCTGTCCCTGCACCCCGGCAAAGGTCATTCCCACGACGGGAACGCCCCTCTTGCCTATCTGCTCTATGTGGCTGGCAAAGTCTATGTGATTGTTGCCGAATCCCTCCGTGGTCACTATGGCTCCGTCGACGTCCATGGCCTCCACCGTCATGCCCAGCATTTTTGATACGTAGAATTTCTCGCTGTTTATCTGAGGAGAGCCCACCAGCACCACCGCGGCGAGGTCTATCTCCCCGTCGTTCATCGCCTGCATGACGAGGGGCTCCCTCCAATAGTGCCGGGACGTCTCCTTGGACGCCGGGCCGATGCAGGTCAGCGCGTGGATACAGCCGTCCAGTATCTGCAGCGGCGATACCACAATGGGCACGTTGCCCAGGTCCACGTTGGCCTTGGCTCCCAGCACTCCTACCGGTTCATCGGGCATGATGAAGTTATCATGCATCGCGCCCTGTCCCATTATCTCCTTTACGATGACTATCTTCTTCCTGCCGGGACGGCGCACCTGTTTAAATTCCTCGGTGTCAGCCGCGAGATCGCCGGACAGTTTTTTGAGGGCCTGCCTGATCTCCCTGGTTATCACGTCGGTGGCTCTGTGAACCGCCATCGGGCCGGGCCTCTCCATGTTCTTGCCCGCCTTTACCGTTACCCTTGTCATCACCAGTATATCCCCGTAATCCGGCGAACCGGGGCGGTTGAACATGATATTCCTGTCCATCTCGCCCTCCGAGGAGCCGAACTCCGATATCTGCAGGCCCCTCTCGTCCACACCCGTCACCACTATCACGGCTCCGTCTATGACCCTGGTGATACCTTCGCCTATCTCTCCCTCTTCCTTTACGGCTATGGGCTGTACGTCCATGATGGTGTCGCTGTAATCGCCGTAGTGCTCGGGAGTCACTATGCTAAGCCTCATGTCCGTCACCAGGTCTTCGCTGCCGACGGCTTCATCCGTTATATTTTCCCTTATATACAGCGTGCCGTTTTCGATCTTGGTCTCGCCGCCCAGCTCCACCTTGTCTATCTTGAAGTGCCTGCGCACCAATTTTCTTATCACCTTGTCCCGTCCGCCGGCCTGCTGCTCATCCTCATGCGGCGCTGCGGCCAGCCCGGCCGTTTGGACACCGCCCTGCGGCAGGCCCAAAAACACCGGGAATTCAAGCTCTATGTTTTTGCCTTCGCCTATTTTTATCTTAATGCTGGAACTACCGGCTGCCGGGAGAACAAAACCGCCGCTCTCAGCGGCATATTCCCGCTCCGGCCCGCTTGCGACAGATTCCGGCTGCGATTGCGGCTGCTCCGCCGGCCTGGCCTTTGCGCCTTCGACCATCTGCGGCGTGAGAGGCGTCAATGCATCAACCGTCTTCTTCAGCTTCGCTCCCAGCGCCTCGCCTATCTTCAGGCAGTCGCCGGGAATGTCCAGAAGCCCCGAGTCCACAAGGTCGGGCAGGATCTCAGGGTCCTCCAGCATGGACGGTGAAACCTCCTCGCCCCCTTCAAACCGGCAGCATGTGACCGCATAATCATCCTGGTGCGCCTTCGCGGTATCCATATCGATCGACATGTCATAATCACCTCCGTTATGATTCCATTCTGCGATACAGCCTGTGGCCGAAAGATCTCAATATATGGTCCGTACTGTGATAAACCGGAACTCCCAACCTGGGAGCTACATCCATTATGGTGTTTGTTCAGTGTTGGCAGCTGCCGACGAGCAGCGCCTCCGCACCCATCTTCTTGAGCTGCAGGACCGATTCGGCCTGGCCGGGACACACCCCGGGCTTATTGCATCTAAGGCGTCCCCCGCCTATATCCTCCATCCTCTTGCAGTTAACGGCAGCCACCACCTCCGCGCCCATGCCCTCCGCTATCTGCTTGAGCCGCGGCTGCTGCGCTCCGCACTCGCATCCCAATATGCCCAGCTTCCTCTTCTCGTTGGGGAAAGGCATGGCTACCGCGACTCCCCCCAAGGTCTTCGTTACGGGCATATCCTCGCTTCCATGATGCCCGGTAAATGCTCCGCCGGCCACGATCTCGCCGTGCGGCTCGACATAGCCTCCGCATTCTCCAATCAGTTCACTTACCGGCATACCTACCGGCACGTCGAGGAATACCCGTCCGGTCTTGGCATTTTTCAGCCTTCCGCCCACCGTAAGGTCCTTGGTCATTACCGGCCGTCCTTGCTCCACGGCGCGGGCAATGTTCTTCAAAGTCTCGACGTTGCATATCACCGCCCCGGCCTTTATGGGAAGTTCGCCGGGCGCAAGCTCGTATCCCAGCAGTTCCCGCACTATCACCCTCTCGTCGCCGGAAGGATATAGGTCGGGTAAAAATTTTATTTCGATGTTCCTTTCGCCTCTGACAGCCTCCTCCGCAGCCTTGACCGCCGCCGTATGCTTGGGCTTTATGGCCACGATGCCCCTCGGCGCGCCGGTGACCTTCATCGCATATTTCAATCCCCTTATCACCGTGCCGGGGTCCTTCTCCAAAAGCGTGATATTATGCTTCAGCGTGGGTTCGCACTCCGCCGCGTTGGCGATCACGACACCGTCCTTAAGGTCCGCTTTCAGCTTGGCGTAAGTGGGAAATCCTGCTCCGCCCGCTCCTACTACCCCCGCCTCTTTAATTGTCTCAAGGATATCGCCGGTGGGCTCTATCCTCACATATTCATCGGGCTGTTCATCAGGTGCATCTATTATAATCGCCTCATCGGTGATGCCGCTTACGGTACCGTACACACTCGAATGTATATTGGCTCCGAGGCCGTCCGGCCTGGCTATAAGCTGGCCCTTCCTTACCTCTTTGCCTATTTTCACGATCGGTGCAGCCGGGGTCCCGATATGCTGCCTGAGCATTATCTTAATGACCATTCGTTCACCCCATTCAATTCAAAACTAAGATTATATAATATTTTACTAGCAAATTTCATACCAAGCCGATAAAATACGGAATAAAAAAAGCGCAGGGCAAAACTATAGACCCCCTGTGCCAAGATAAATGTCAATAAACTGACGTTAAAGTCAAAAAACTGACATATCTATATCGTACAGCCCTATCTTATAGTGCAGCGTGGAGCGGGGTATCCCCAGTCTCTTTGCCGCCTTGGCGATGTTGCCGCCCGATTCGCGCAGGGTCCTGACTATGAGTCCCCTCTCATATCTGCACACCGACTCTTTCAGATCGGCCTCCCCGGCGTCTGCGTCCTCTCCCGAATCTACGGCGTTCAGTATATATTCCGGTATGTCCTCGGCGGTTATCGTATCCCTTATGCATAGTATCACCATGTTCTCCGCCACATTTTTAAGTTCTCTGATGTTTCCCTTCCAGGCATACTTCGTCAAGATCCTGACAGCATCCTTATCTATATCGACCCTGTCCCTGCCCTCGCTTTTACAGGTCTCCGCGAGGAACATCTTCAGGAAGGTGATTATATCCTCCTTCCTCTCCCTGAGCGGCGGCAGCGCCAGCCGGATGACGTTCAGCCGGTAGTAGAGGTCCTCGCGGAATGCGCCGTTCTTCACGTATTCCTCCAAATTCCTGTTCGTCGCCGATATTATTCTGACGTCCACATCTATGGACCTTTCGCCGCCCACCCGCCTGATCTTCATATCCTCCGCCGCCCTTAGAAGCTTGGACTGCATGAACAACGGCATATCGCCGATCTCATCTAAAAAGAGCGTTCCCTTGTTCGCCAGCTCGAAATAGCCGGCCTTTCCGTTCTTGCTAGCGCCGGTAAACGCACCGGATTCGTATCCAAAGAATTCACTCTCGAATAGCTCCGCGGGTATGGCGCTGCAGTTCACGGGAACGAACGGCCCTTTTAAGCCGCTGTGCGAGTGTATCGCCCTAGCGAATACCTCTTTCCCCGTGCCGCTTTCGCCGGTGATCAATATGGGCGCCTTGCTGGCGGCAGCACGCCTGGCAATCTCTATGGCATCCTGCATTTTTTTATTTTTACTGAAAATATTGTCCCATTTGCCTGTGAGCCTCCCGATCTCCCCTTCCAGAAAATCGGCTCTTTCCCTGACTTTTTCCAGCTCGCCGTTTATCCGCCTGATGTCGCTTATATCCTTGTCGGTGCTTATCACTCCCACGCACCTGCCGTCCATCATGATGGGAGACGCGCTGATTATCACATTGCTTCCCTTGCGGGGAGAATGGAAGATGTCCTTTAATACCTCTTTGGTCCTCAGCACCTTTAGGTCGATGGCATCAGGGAAAAACTCATCTAACCTGTTGCCTATTATCACGTCCTTGGGAATATCGTAAAGCTGCTCCGCCTTGTTGTTCCAGAAGATGACCCGCCCGCCGCTGTCGATTATGCATACCGCTTCCTGAATGTCGTTCAGCAGTCCGTCAAACACGACGGCGCCCTTCTCATACTGTTCCAGCAGATACCTTATTATATCCGCATACCTGACCACACCGATTATTGTTCCTTCTTTTACTACGGGTATACTCTCCAACGCAAACTGCTCCATGATCTTTATACAGTCGGATATGTTGACGTCCTCGCCTATCCATTTGAACCGGGCATCCATGATATCCACGGCAATGAGGCCGTTCCCCGGCAGCCCGGGACTGTTTTTGCTTACCAATTCCCATACCTTGTCCCTGCGGATCACGCCCACCAGCTTCTTGTCCTTATTCAGCAGATAGATCTCGTCGATACCGTTTTTGATAAATATCCTGACAGCCAGACTCAGCTTGGCATCCAGCGGCAGCGCGGTATATTTTCTTGTCATTATCTTCCCGGCGTTCACGTCATCCATATAGAACATCATAGCAGATCACCCTATATCCAACATTTTTTTAACGATTTGCTCCTCATTGATTATAGCAATATTATAGGTCCTAATTCAATTATTTATTAAATCGGGATTCAACCATATACCTCATAAAATAAAATCCCGGCACAGTGTTTGACCATGCCGGGAGATCGTATCAGATTTTCCTGCCGTTAAACCCATTAAAGCCATAGATGCCGGTAAATCTGCTATATCCCGTCGCCTTTGAAGCCGGACTGCGGCAAGGACTCCTTTTTAAACCTTTGTATTCCCACAGTTCCCATTTTCATCGCATTGCCGGCATACTCTTCCAAGGAAGGCTTGCTCTCCAATAAAGCGGAAATGATCATGGGCAGGTTGGCCCCGGAGATCACTTCTATGTGTTTATCCGGTATGCTGTTTTTCAGCGCTACGGCCGTCTTAAAGGGAGACCCTCCCGCAAGGTCAGTCAGAACTAAGATCTCATCCCCGAGGTGTTCCATGGCTGCTCTGAGGTTGCCGGAGAGCGTATCGACACTGTCGGACTCCGCAAAATCCACACCCGCCAAATTGTCGTTGGGTCCTGTGATCAACTTGGAGGCGCTTATCATTCCGGTGGCAAAACTGCCGTGTCCCGTTACTAATATTCCGATCATCGCTTTATATTACTCCTTTTTCTATGAAAGTTTATGCTGCGTTTAACTTTGCCGGAATCCCAAGGCCTCCGGTTACTTCATAATCATGCCGCCGTATTATTTGACTTACAATTCCGCGCCGCATAAGTATGTTTTAACGGACGGTGAAATTAAAACGGGGTACGGCAACCATACCCCAATGTTGGATCAAAATCAAAGAATGCCAAGGAAAGAGAGCGCGATCGCAAGACCGAAGGTGATCCCTATCAGTAAAACCGGACTCATTTGCTTTTTCTTTAAGAGATAGAACATTAGCAGTGTGTATGCAAAGGGCAGCAGGTTGGGGAAGATCTTGTCGAGAAAATCCGTCTGTATAGACACCGTCTTCTCCGCATTAACCGCGATCTCGGGCAGCAGCGTGATGTGAACATACGATGCTATGAGTCCGCCGATAACGGTTATGCCCAAAACGCTGGCCGCTTTTGAGATTATCCCGGCATATTCCCGCAGCATGCCCACCGCTTTGAGGCCCAGGTTATACCCGGCATGGGTCAGCGGGATACGCAGCAGAAATATGGTCAGATAGACCGCAAAGAATAATATCGGGCCGAGAATACTTCCGCTCATTGCCATGGATGAAGTTATACCCACGACTATGGGCAGAAGGGTGAACCAGAATATGGCGTCGCCGATACCTGCGATGGGTCCGAACAGGGCGACCTTAAGACCCTTGATAGTGCTCCTGTCCTCCTTGGCCTCCTCAAGAGAGACTAAGAGGCCCATCAGAAATCCCACAAGGTTGGGATGCGTATTGATAAATTCAAGGTTATCGGTCATTGCCGCGGAAAGGCCCTGTTTATCATCTTTATATATCTTCTGCAGGCATTCCATCTGCGCCTGCAAAAAGCCTACGCTCTGCATTCTTTCATAATTGAATCCGGCCTGCAGCAGCATAGAGCGCCAGCCCAGCCTGGTGATATCCTTTCTGGTCAGCACCTTCTCGGGAACGGTATTTTTCTCAGATTCCATCATTGCCGTCGCCTCCTCCTTCTCCCGGTGAAGTACCGGTCGTTATAGTCTTTCTGCGGTTCCTTTCATCGTTGAGCACGATCAGCGCCATGGCCAGGCCTACGACCGCGACCGGCAACAGATTGGAAAAAGGAATAAAGCTCGCCATCACAAAACCTATAATAAGATAAGGTACAAATTCACCCTTGAGCATGACCTTGAGCAGCATGCCAAAGCCGACAGCCGGAAGGATACCTCCCGCGATCTCAAAGCCGTGCGTCAGCCATTCCGGCATAGCCGTTACGAGAGCCTGCATTGCATCCTGGGCAACGTAGGCGCTGAGAAACACCACCACGCCGTAGGTAACGGCAACGATGCCGGTCATGAGCATGTTCAGCTGTAAAATACCCTTGCCGTCAGCCTCTTCGGCGTATTTGTCCGCTCTCTTCATAAAAAGAGAAAATGCAGAATAATAGAACAGGATGATATACTGCATCAGAAAGCTGAACGGAAGCGCAAGGCCGATAGCCGTGGCGGGATCCTTCCCCGTAGTGTAGGCTATGACCGTCGTCATAATGCCGGCCAGCACGGGGTTCGGCGGCTGCGTACCGCCCGCAGGCGTGAGTCCGGCAAAAGCCAGCTCAGTCAAGCCGCCTGCCAAAAGGCCGAGCCGGACGTCTCCTAAAATGATTCCGGTAAGCGTACAGACGATGATCGGCCGGAAAATGAATAATGCCTCAAACCAAAAATCGACGCCGACTATGACGGCCATAACGGCAAGCGCTATGCCCTGTCCTAAAGTGATTGTCATTGATTCCTTCCCCCTTTATTATTATTTTAAACTGCACTGCATCTAAAAGGTTTTCCTCACCTCCTTAAAAAAATCTTAAGATAGGAATTACTTATTGGGTACGCGCTCTTTACCGGTTCCCGGAACGTCCTGTATATAGAGATCCACACCCATTGCCTGGATCGCCAGCAGGTCCTCCATGTCCTTGTCATTTACATAGACCTTTTTGCTCAGCTGGCGTTTTCCTGTGGTGAAATGCATATTCCCCACATTTACTTCCCTTATGGGTACGCCGCCTTCCAACAGCGTACGTACGGCTGCCGGAGTTCTGCAGATAATGAAGATTTTCTGGCTGGGAGCCGCTTTGCCGATAATGTCGATGGTCTTTTGCAGAGTAAAAAAGCGTATTCCCACATCGGAAGATTCGGCGGTCATAGCCATGAGCTGCTGCTGTATCTCATCATGCGCAACCTCGTCATCCGCAACTAAAAGCAGATTTGCGCCTATGGTCGACACCCATGTAACTCCCACTTGGCCATGAACCAGCCGGTTATCAATTCGTGTAAGCAGTATGTTTGGATTTCCCACTTCTATTACCCCTCATTTTGTAAGTATTATTTAAATTTTTGTTAGATAAATTATAGCATCACATGAATTGTAATACAATAATAGTGAGTCTTTTTCGACCATTTGTACAGGAGGTCCCTATTTTAATTCGATACCACTGGTACAATAGGTCTGCTTTATGGTAAAATAATACTGAGGCTTTTGATTAATTAGAAAACATTTATATAAAGGGAGGGAGTGCATGCAATGTCTAATCTACCGTTGTACCAGCAACTGCATGACCGCATTCTGCAATATATAAACAGCCATGAGTATCCCGAAAACGGCCTGCTGCCGTCGGAGCGCGACATGTGCGAGATGTACAAGGTCAGCCGTTCCACAGTCCGGCAGGCGCTGGCCCTTTTGGAAGAGGAACAGTGGATATACACGGTGCATGGAGTGGGAACCTTTGTCAAGCCGAGGATGTTCGAGCTGGATCTCTCACAGCTTTACCCCTTTACCGACAGTAAAAACACCATAGTCCACCGCCATGTTCTAAGCTGCGAACTTATCCTCCCCGACCGCCGTTTGGCGTCCAAGCTGAGTGCAGGGCGAAAGGAATATTACCATAAGCTGGTACGCATATGCTCCGTCCGGGATTATCCCCTTATAATCGAGACCAGCTACTTTCCGAGAAACCGGTTTGTACATATAGATGCGCAGGCGGTGGAGGAACAGCCGCTCTATGATTACCTGAGTGCAAAATATGGCCTTAAGGTGGACCGCGCGGATGAGACCTTCGTCCCGATACTGCCTGATTCCGCGCAGTGCGAGCTTTTGAAAATCTCCCCCCGTATTCCCTGCATCCAGTTTGAACGCTTCAGTTACGAGGGCGACTGTCTTGTAGAGTATACCTCTTCCTTAGTAAGGGGCGATAAATATATCTTCAAGATCGAGCTACATAATAATTCATAAATATAAAAAGGCTGCCCAACTACGGCAGCCTTTTTATATTCCTATTTATTTACCGCTGACCTTCATATTTGAGAACGGGATGCCTGGCCGCTTTCGCCTCGTCCATCCTCCCCACCGGAGTATTATGAGGCGCGCTCTTGACGAGCTCGGGATCATGCCCGGCCTCTTCTGCTATCTGTCTCATGACTGCGATAAACGTATCCAGCGTCTCCTTGCTCTCGGTCTCGGTGGGCTCTATCATGAGGGCCTCGTCGACTATGAGGGGGAAGTAGACCGTGGGCGGATGTATGCCGAAATCCAGCAGCCTCTTGGCTATATCCATGGTCTTTACGCCGTTTTGCTGATTCTGCAGTTTGCCGCTTATCACAAACTCGTGTTTACAGGGCCTGTCATAGGGCAGATAATAGAGGTCCTTGAGATTTTCCATGAGATAATTGGCGTTCAGCACCGCATTCTCGCATACCTTTTTCAGTCCGTCCGGTCCGTTGGACAGGATATAGGCATAGGCCCTCACCGCTATGCCGAAATTCCCGTAAAAGCTCCTAACCTTGCCTATGGTGTCGGGCAGGTCATAGTTGAAATAATATTTCTCCCCGTCGTAGTCCACCACCGGCACGGGCAGAAAACCGGCCAGCTGCTTTTTGACGCCTACCGGGCCGGAACCGGGACCGCCGCCGCCATGAGGCGTGGAGAAGGTCTTATGCAGGTTTATGTGCACCACGTCGAAACCCATGTCGCCCGGCCTGGCCATGCCCATGGTGCCGTTTAGGTTGGCCCCGTCGTAGTAGCACAGGCCTCCCGCCTCGTGGACCATCTCGGTTATCTTCTCGATGTTCTCGTCGAACAGGCCCAGGGTATTGGGATTGGTCAGCATGATGGCTGCCACCTCGTCATCCAGTACCTCCCGCAGCTTTTCGATATCTACGCCGCCCCTGTCGTCGGACTTTACCTCCACCACCTTGTAGCCGCACATGGCGGATGTGGCGGGATTGGTGCCGTGCGCTGAATCGGGGACTATGACCTTGGTCTTTTTATTGCCCCTGCTCTCGTGATACGCCCGGATGATACTCATGCCGGTAAACTCTCCGTGAGCTCCGGCAGCAGGCTGCAGCGTGACTGCATCCATCCCGGAGATCTCCGCGAGGAACTTCCCCATTTCGTACATGAGGCGCAGATTGCCCTGCGACAGCGATTCCGGCTGGTAGGGATGGCCCTCCGTGAAACCCGGCAGCCCAGCCACATCCTCATCTACTTTGGGGTTATATTTCATCGTGCATGAGCCCAGCGGGTAAAAACCTGAATCCAAGCCGTGGTTGAGATTGGACAGATTGGTAAAATGACTCACCGCGTCCACCTCGGCGACTTCGGGAAGCTCGGGGGAGTCACCCCGCCTCATTCCCTCGGGAATAGCATCCTCCGCCTCGGGTACATCCAGAGCAGGCAGCGAATAACCGGTCCTTCCCTGCTTACTGATCTCGAAAATCAACGGTACAGGCTTCATCTCAATCCCTCCAATCCGGCAGCCAATTCATCCATTTCCTGTTTGGTCCGCTTTTCGGTCACTGCGATCATCATGCAGCCAGCAAACTCGGGATAAAAGCGGGAAAGGTCTATCCCTGCTATCATCTTTTGCTCGGCAAGCTGCTCGATGGCCCTGCTGACGTCCATGTCCGTCCTTATGACGAACTCCTTGAAGAAGGGCCTGTCAAAGGCCAGGCCGAATCCCGCTTTTTCCAGCCGCTTTGCAAGATAGTGGGATTTGGCAAGGCACTGCTCCCCCACCTCGGCTATGCCCTTCTTTCCCATGAGGGAGAGATAAACAGTGGCTGCCAGCGCACAGAGCGCCTGATTGGAACAGATGTTGGAGGTCGCCTTGTTCCTCCTTATATGCTGCTCCCTGGTCTGCAGGGTGAGCACATAGCCCGTGTTGCCCCTGTCGTCCTCCGTCTGGCCGACTATCCTGCCAGGCATCTGCCGCATATACTTCTCCCTGGTTGCCAGAAAGCCCAGATGGGGCCCGCCGAAATTCATGGGACTCCCCAGGGCCTGGCCCTCGCCGCATACAATGTCCGCCCCATACTCTCCCGGGGCCTTCAGCACTCCTAAGGAGATCGGGTCGGCCACGACGATAAACAGTCCCCCTGCCTCATGAACGATGGATGAGATGGCCTCCATATCCTCAAGGCAGCCGAAAAAGTCCGGGTTCTGCACTATAAGAGCGTCGCCGTCCTTTATTTTTAATTTCAGATCGTCCATATCGGTCGTACCGCCCTCGATATCCACCTCCGTGATCTCCACGCCGATCCCCGCGGTGTATGTCTTAAGCACTCTCCTGTACTCGGGATGCACCGACCGGGAGACCAGCAGCCTGCCTTTGCTTTTTATCTTAGCCGCCATGATCCCAGCTTCCGCCATGGCGGAGGCCCCGTCATACATGGAGGCGTTGGAAACGTCCATGCCTGTAAGGCTGCAGATCATGGTCTGGTATTCGAATATGGACTGCAGCGTCCCCTGGCTCACCTCGGGCTGATACGGGGTATAGGCCGTGTAGAACTCCGGCAGTCCCGTTATGTGCGCCACGGCGGATGGGATATAATGATCGTATACGCCGCCGCCTATAAAATAGGTATAATGCTCCGCCTCGGCATTGCTCCCTGCCAATTTCGCCATATGCTTTTTTATCTCCAGCTCGGACATGGCCTCCGGAAGATCCAGCCTGCCCTTGAGCCGGACGTCGTCAGGTATGTCGGAGAATAAGCTGTCTGCGGAAGTAACACCTACGGAAGAGAACATCTCTTCCCTGTCCCCGTCTGTATTGGGGATGTAGTCCATGTCAATCACTCTCCCCGACAAAAGCCTCATAATCGGAGGCGCTCATAAGACCGGACGTCTCGCCGGGATCATCCATCTCCACGACGGCCACCCAACCCTTGCCGTACGGGTCCCGGTTTATCAGCTCGGGCGATCCGTCCAGTTCGCCGTTTACCTCCACGACCTTCCCGCTTACGGGTATGTACAGGTCGGAAACGGACTTGACGGACTCGACGGAACCGAAATTGTCTCCCGCCGCGAACTCATCTCCCGGGCTGGGGACCTCCGCATATACCACATCGCCCAGCGCGCCCTGAGCATACTCGGTGATGCCTATCCTCGCCCTATTGCCCTCCAGCTTAACCCATTCATGGTCCTTAGAATAAAAAAGACCTTCAGGATAAGTCATATACATTCCTCCCATATCTGATCTCATTTTTCATTTCCGGCCGCCTACTTCGCAGCTCTCTTATAGAACGGCGTCCTGACTATCACCGCCCTGCCCAGCCTGCCCCTTATCATTATCTCCAGCTCCACGCCGGTCTTGGCAAACTCCGGGGCGACATAGGCCAGGCCGATGTTTTTGCCCAGCGTGGGCGAATGCGTGCCGGTGGTCACATACCCTATCTTGCTTCCGTCTTTGTAAACCTCGTAGTCCTGCCTCGGTATGCCCTTGTCCGTCATCTCAAAGCCTATGAGCTTCTTTTTAAGGCCCTCCTGTTTTTCCTTCAGCAACGCATCCCTGCCGATAAAATCCTTGTCCAGAGACACTGCAAAGGACAGCCCCGCCTCCAGCGGCGTCGTGTCTTTATCCAGCTCGTGTCCATAGAGCGGCATCCTCGCCTCGAACCGCAGGGTATCCCGTGCTCCCAGGCCGCACGGCTTTATGCCGTACTCGCCGCCCGCTTTGACTATGGCGTTCCAGAGCTCCTCCGCCCTGTCGGGAGACATATACACCTCAAAACCGTCTTCTCCGGTGTATCCCGTACGGGATATCAACACATGCATGCCGGCCATCTCCACATCCTGCCTGAACTCATAATATGCTATGCCGGAAAGGTCATAATCAGTAAGTTTGCGCAGCGTATCCTCGGCCTTGGGCCCCTGCACCGCGACCTCTCCGTACTCGTCCGAGATATCCTCCGCCTTGACGTCATACCCCGCCGTGTGTTCAATTATCCAGCTGAAATCCTTGTCCAGGTTGGAGGCGTTTACCACCATGAGATAATCGTTTTCTCCAAGCATATACACCAGGAAGTCATCCACCGCGCCGCCGTTTGCATACAGCATCAGCGAATAGATTATCTTTCCGGGCTGCAGCTTGCCGATGTCATTGGTCGTCATATGCTGCAGAAAACCGAAGCTGTCCTTACCGCGCACCCTTATCTCGCCCATATGGCTGACGTCAAAGATACCCGCTCCGCTGCGCACGGAGTTGTGCTCTTCTATGATGCCGGAATACTGCATGGGCATGGCCCATCCTCCAAACTCGGCCATCTTGGCGCCCAGTCTGTTATGAAGCTCAAAAAGAGGCGTCTTTTTAAGCTCTTCCGATTTGTTCACATTATCACCTCCTCTCTTGTCACCATTTAAATTTCGACGAATTCAGCTAATATCCTGCTATATTTTTAAAACAATATAAATTATGTTTTTGTCAAACTATGTTTATTTATTAATTAACTATAAACAATAGCGTAATGCCTGTTATAAATATTGCCTTAACCCCGGTAGAAGTATAGCCTGCCGTCCTGCACGCCGTTGGTTATCTCGTTTTTGTCCAGCAGGTAGGACACGAAAGCCTTTACGCCCGCCATGCAGGTGTAGTAATGCTTGAGGTCTATATCTATGTCCTTGAGGATGAACACCTCTGCGGCCAGGCCGCCCAGCGTCTTGGGCTGATCCAAAAGCTCCAGTATCATGCCCGCGTATTCGTCCAGACTGTCTCTGTTTCTCTTTACCAGCGGCCTTATGTCCTCGTACACCTCGTCCGCATGGCCCAATACAAACCACCCGGCCTCCGTATGTTCCAGAAGATCCAGAGTCCCGTACTGTGCCTCCACGTCGCAGAGGAAGGGAACGTACATGTCCAGCCTCTTGCCGTCGAATATCCCGTCGCCCACATATGCCACCCCGTCGTCAGTCATGAGGCCTATCTGCCCTACGGTATGCCCGCGCAAAGGCAGCACCTCAAACTTTTTTCCGTCGAACTCAGCGCTCCCCGGGGAGATAGTACCGTCCACCTGAAATTCTCTTGCGTAGAACATCTCGTCCCTCATCCTCTTATAGGGATGCGCCCCATACAGCGTGTAGCCCTCCAGCTCGTTCATCCTCATGAATGCCGCCTCTTGCTCCGATGCATAGCAGGAGAGTCCGGGGTACAGCTCTTTCAGCACCCGGTTGCCGCCGTAGTGGTCGGTATGGGCATGGGTATTCATAAGATACTTGGGTTTCAAGCCGGCGCCGGCCAGGCCCTCCGATATCCTCCTCCCCGCCGTGTTGTTTATGCCCGAGTCCACGAGCATGCAGTAACCGTTCTTGTATGAATATACGCCCACGTTGGTATTGCCCGGAATATAGCCGCTGTGGCCGTTTATCTTTATTATATCCATTTGATCTCACCCTCTTACCTTTTCTTAAAAGATTATAGCATACCTGAAACCACAGCAAAAAGCAGAGCCATATGGGTTTACCTCCTTCAATGTACCTAAAGATATTATACATGAATTTCTTTAGATCATCGCTTTCTATTGGCTGAAAGCGACTGATCCCTACAATAAGACATTTCTTCTCGACGGCAAAGTTAATCAAGCGGGAATTAGGCGATTTAAATGCATCACCTTTAAAGTATTTCTTTAGTCTGCCGCTCCGACGTATCGGCACATTTTACAAACAATATAAAATTTGCTATACTAATTTTAATTATGTAATATAAACTTGCCCAACCTAAGCATATGAAAAGGGGTCGCTTCATGGCGGAATCAATGCGCACAAAATTATCGGAATATCTGGAATCCCTAAGCGGCAGGCCTGATTGGAACCGGCCCGGGGATCACACCGCAGCCGCAATCGCGGAAGCGCTCGGGATCAGCCGCACGCTTGCCAGCCAATACCTCAACGAGGGAGTTGCGGCGGGAACGTTCATAAAAGTCAACACCCGTCCGGTCTACTTCTTTCACCGCGGCGCACTGCTCGGAAACGGGGATGAAGAACTTACGGACCGTGTCTATAATTCCGTAGAGGAACTTCATGCCGCCGTGCTTGCGTTCGAGCATGAAACTGACGTCTTTGCCAAACTTATCGGTTTCAAGGGAAGTCTTAAATACAATGTGGAACAATGCAAGGCAGCCGTTTCCTACCCGGGCACCGGCCTGCCGATCCTGCTCTGGGGCCCTACAGGAACGGGAAAGAGCCTGCTGGCCCAGTTGATGTACGAATATGCAATCGACAAGGAAATAATTTCGCAGGACAGCAGGTTTGTTGCGGTCAACTGCTCCGAATATGCGGATAATCCTGAGTTTTTCCTCACCAACCTATTCGGATATGTAAAGGGTGCCTATACCGGTGCGGATCGGGACCGGAAGGGCCTGGTCACGATGGCGGACGGCGGCATTTTATTTCTGGACGAGGTACACTGCCTTTCCGCCGAATGTCAGGAAAAATTATTCCACTTCATGGATAAGGGAACCTATCACATGGTGGGTGACAACGAACAATGGTATTCCGCCAATGAGCGCATCATCCTCGCCACGACGGAGGACCCGTCAAAAACGCTCTTAACGACACTGCTGCGCAGAATTCCCATGATCACGATACTTCCTCCCCTTGCAAAGCGGTCGCTGCGCGAAAAGAAGGAGTTGCTGTATCATCAGATCTCAGCGGAATCAAAACGCATTGACCGGGATATCACCATTCAGCGCTCGGCCTACCAGATGATCCTCAATTATTCCTTTCCGGAAAACGTCGGGCAGCTTGTAAATTGTATCAGAATATGTGTGGCAAACGCCGTTATCACGGCACAGCCGGATGAACCGCTGGAAATTCAGGTGCGCCATCTGCCGAACTACATTCTGCAGGATAACTATACCACCCCGCAGCAGCTGCAGGTACTTGGGAAAAGCGTTCTGGACCTAAAGCAGCTCGGCTCGGAATGGCGGCAGGAGCAAAAGCTTTTGCTGCTCAACAGGGATATTCTCCAGCGCAGTTCGGTAATGACGGAGGGTGCGGAAAATCCCGATGAATTTTTTACATTGACTCAGCTGCGCTTGGAGCAGTATTTTGACGAACTCTTTCAGGAATCAAAAAACAAGGGGCAAAATCCCCGCTCTACCTTTCGCCATAGCATAGTAAAGGGTACGTGCGCCAATCTTTCTGAGAAGATGGGCATAGTTATTCAGGAACACGATATAGAAAACCTATGTCTTTTGATAGATGACTTTCTGGATAATTTTACGGTCTGCACCTCCCTTGCGGATAAAAACGAAGGGCTGATACAGCTGTGTCTTGACCGGTTCAAGGAAAGCAGCAGTGAAACATATATCGTCGCGCAGGAGTTTTCGGATCAGCTTGCATCGGGACTCAATTGCTCCATACCGCCTCTGTTTCTCTTAGACCTCAATATATGCATGCATTCCTTTACTCCCTTTGTAAATTGGAATCATACCGTGGGGATCATAATAGCCCATGGATACACTGCCGCCAGCAGTATTGCCGCCACCGCGAATTACCTCCTCGGACAGCATGTATTCTATGCCATCGACATGCCGATGGAGGTGCAGCTCGGCGTCATCGCAGAGAAACTGAGCGATTATCTGCATGACCTGCGCGGTGCGAAGGACGTGATCATTCTTGTGGACATGGGTTCATTGGAACAGATATATAATAATGTTTCCTGCGGCGACAACATAAACCTGGGACTCATCAACAATCTGTCGGTCAAATTGGCCATAGCCGTAGGCAGCATGATCATAAAGGACATCCCCGTCGAAAAAATACTGCAGAGCTGCTGCGCCGAACCCATACAGTACGAATATGTCTTCAGGGGAAACCGTAAGAGGCCCAACGTCATCCTTTCGGTATGCGCAACGGGGATCGCGACCGCAGAGAAAATATCCCAGTTATTCATTCAAAGTTTTCCCAGCCATACGAATATCTCGGTGATACCTTACAGTTACAGCAGCTTGGTTGCCTCCGGCAGGGAATCCCCCGTCTTTGAAAAAAATAACGTCCTCTTCATTGTGGGAACGCAGGATCCGGGAATTCCCGACTGTCCCTTTATTGCGTTGGAGGACGTTCTTGAGCAGAAGAATGCCGGCTATATAGATTCGCAGCTGAGCGGTATTATGTCCAAACAGGAACTGCAGGCCTTTAATCAAAACCTGCTCAAGCAGTTCTCTCTGCAAAACCTGTTGTCACAGCTCACTATTTTAAACCCCGAAAAGGTTATCGGTTATGTGGAAAAAATCATAACGGATCTGCAGCTGGGTACGGGGATCAAATTTTCAAATGCCACGGTGCTCGGCCTCTATATTCACATCAGCTGTCTCATAGAACGCCTCATTACCGAAAAATACGCGGTGAACCACAAGGACCTTGAAGACTTTGAGCGCCGGCACCAGGATTTTATTGCCATGACCCTCGCCTGCTTTTCGGAAATTGAGAAGAACTACGGGGTCTCGATCCCCGTCAGCGAGATAGCATACCTGTACGACTACATCTACAAAAATTGACCGCCTTTGGGCCTGCTGCACAGTGACGAAAATATCTAAAATAGTGACGAGCCTTTCTATCTAAGTCCTTGCTATAAAAAACAGTCAAAAATATTTTAGTCCGCCAAAGGTGCTTAAAAACTGCAAATAGCAAAGAATCCCATATTAAAAGCGCGCTGCCTGTAATTCGTGGCACGCTTTTTGCATTATATTGCATCAGTCAATAAAATTTAAAAAAGAAAGAGCATGTAAGGAAGAATGGAGGGAAACTCTAAAAGATGAGACGGATTATTCTGGCGTCCCACGGAAGTCTTGCAGAAGGGATGCTGAGCGCGGTAAAAATGATCCTGGGCGATCATTATTGCATTCACGGCTATGGGCTGGATAAATACGAAACAATACAGGCCTTGTTGGAAGCGGTACAGAAGGAAATCGACGGCGCATCCGGCGATGAAATATTTGTCGTATGTGACATCAAGAGCGGCAGCGTTCATCATGCGATGATCCAATTGCTGAAGAGAGAGGAAGACATAAAAATCATCTCCGGTATGAACCTCGGCATGGTGCTGGAGCTGTGTACTTCTCAGCTAAATACGCGGGATCCCGGGATTCTTCAAAGGATACTCGAAACAGGCAAAAACGATATCTTTTTCTTGGACAAGGCGGCGATCCAATCGCTTAAGGAAGGAAAGGAGGGAGATTCACTATGGTGAAGTTACTGCGCGTGGATGCACGGCTGCTTCATGGCCAGGTGGCCGTGACCTGGCTGAGCAACGTGGATGCATCTTCCATACTGATAGCCGATGATGCGGTCATGCAGGATGAAATGGCCAAAATAGCGCTTAAAATGGCAAAACCCACGGGAATGAAATTGGCCATACGTTCCATCGACGGCGCCGCAGAACTGCTGAATGACCCGCGGTCCAACGGCATTACTATTTTCGCTATAGTAAGAACGATCGAGGATGCTCTGCGGCTGGCAGAAAAAACCGATTGCATACACCATATTAATATAGGCGGCATCAAAAAGAAAGAGGGATCGAAGCTCATCGCTCCGGCCGTATTTGTCAACGACGGCGACATAAAGACGCTGCGCCGCCTGATCGAGCTGGTAGGCGATGTGGAGTTCAGAATGGTCCCGACCGATTCTCCGCGATCCGCTAAAAATCTACTAAAATAAATGAGGAGGTAAAAAAATGACTGTTGTTCAAGCTTTATCAATTGCTCTGGTTGTCTTGCTGATGGAATGGGCCGAAGGCTGGTTCGCCTATCCCATGCTCAACACCCCCCTTGTCATCTGTCCCATTGTCGGACTGATCCTCGGTGATTTACAGACGGGCATCATCGCAGGCGCCACCCTTCAGCTCGTTTTCATGGGCGCGATGGGTATCGGCGGCACGCTCCCGGCCGACGCCACACTCGGTTCGGTCATAGGCACCGCTTTTGCTATCACTATGGGTAAGAGTGTGGAGGTAGCCCTCACCTTTGCGGTTCCGATCGCAGCGCTCGGCTCCTTCCTGACTTTACTGGTTTACTTTATTCACGGCCTCTTTAATCCGATGGCCGAACGCTTCTGCGAAACCGGAAACACAAAGGGAATTGAAATTCTTCATTTTCTTATCGCATTCCTTTCCGGTGTTCCAAAGGCCGTAATAACGTTCAGTGCCCTGCTATTCGGCAGCGGCCCGGCCGAAAGACTTATTTCCATGCTGCCGCAGGTAGTCATCAATGGGCTTAACTATGCCAGCGGTCTGCTTCCCGCAGTCGGCATCGCACTGCTTCTCAGGATGATGTGGTCTAAAAAGATGGCGGTATACTTTTTCGTGGGCTTCCTGCTCGTTGCCTATTTCAAGCTTCCGATCATGGGCGTAGCCGCGGTCGGTGCGGTCTTGGCAATTATCATCATTCTTGAAGAAAGGGCAAATCAGAAGGCGGCCCCTGCAGCTGCTAAAAATGCAGAGGAGGAATTATTCAATGATTAAGGAAAAATATAATCTCAGCAATGAAGATAATAAAATGCTCAAACAGGTCTTCTGGCGCACCATGACGATCAGCTCGACATACAACTATGAGCGTATGCAGGGCCTCGGCTATGTCTACACAATGATCCCCGTTATAAAACGTTTCTGGAAAGACCCCAAGGATCAAAAGACCGCGCTTAAGCGCCATTTTGAACTCTTTAATACGACTCCGACCATGGGTTCATTTATCACCGGACTTTCCGCGGCCATGGAAAAGGAAGCTTCCAAGGACCCGAATTTTGATACTACCAGTATAAACACCGTAAAGGTAAGCCTTATGGGCCCGTTCGCCGGTATCGGCGACTCCATATTCTGGGGTGCGGTGCGCGTCATTACGCTGGGTATCGGCGCTTCACTGGCTGCCACGGGAAATATTCTCGGTGCTGTCATCCACCTGCTTTTATTCAATCTCGTAGCATTCTTCCCTCGTTATTACGGTACGTATATCGGCTATGGCATGGGTTCCAGCTTCATCAAGAAGGCCATAGACAGCGGAGTAATGGGACAGATCACAAAGGCTGCGGGTATTATCGGTCTTATGACGGTAGGAGCTATGACCTGCACAATGGTAAAATTCAATATCCCCTTGGTAATGTCTATTCAGGGAAACAAGCTGGAGATTCAGAGTTTATTGGACTCCATAATGCCCGGGATGCTTCCGCTTCTGCTCACTCTGGGATGTTTCAAGTCTCTCGGCAAGGGCGGCAAGCCGATCTGGATGATGCTTTTGCTCATAGTATTGGGAGTTGCCGGTGCTGTGATAGGAATTTTCTAAGCTTATAAATATCCATAAAGCATCAGTACCGTAATACGACACTGATGCTTTTCATTTAAAAGGAGGCTATGCATATGGTGACTATGCTCGATTGTATCAAAAGAACCCCGGGAATAATAGAAGGCATCACCGCGGGCTGCAAGGAAAGGGCAGCGCAGCTTTTAAACTATCTCGGCGGCGAAAGGGATTCCATAGACGAGATCATATTTGTCGGCTCGGGAACGTCAAATACCTCTGCGCTTACAAGCAGAAGCTTTATAGAAAAGTACGCCGGCATCAGGGCCTCGGTCTATGTCCCGAATGATTTCTGCCACAGCGCAGCCTGTTTAAATCCGCACGCCCTGTATGTATTTACTTCTCAGACGGGTACCTCCATTGAAACAAGAAATGCGGCGAAGATAGTAAGGGATCTCGGATATCATTTCGTCAGCATTACCGAATCCGCGGATACTCCTTTGGCAAAGGAATCCCCCTGTCACTGGGATATGGGCTGCGGATATGAGGAATATCCCATGCGCACCATAGGATATTCCTCTTCCGTGATGTCCCAAATGCTTCTGGGGCTTGAACTCGGACTTGCAAAGGGCATCGTAAACAGCGAGGACTACGATGCGCTGATAAAACTTGCCGGGCAGCTTCCAAAAAGCATTGACGATATCATAGACAAAACCTTGGAGTGGACCGGACAAAACAAGTGGCAAATGCTGCGTTCGGAATGCCTGATCTTTGCGGGAGCCGATTCTCTTTACGGAGTGGCTGCCGAGGCGGCGCTCAAGGGATGGGAAATACTTCAGAAGCCCTCCATGGGCTATGAACTGGAGGAAAGCCTTCATGGTCCCAACTACGGCTATAACGCCAGCCACTGCGTAATAGTTTTGAATGACGGAGGCAGAGAAAACGACAAGGCGCTCGCCCTCGGACGTTATATGGAAGAGGTAATGGGAAACGGCTTCGTGATCGGCTCTCGGACGGCCCATGAACATGATCTGGCACTTGAGCTAGCCGGCGGGTGTTTCAGTGCGCTTGAACTTATCAGCTCCGTTCAGGCGCTTATTTACCGCCTTACCGTGGACTGCGGGCGCGATCTCATGGCACCGCAGCACCATGAGCTTATGGAGCGGTATTTTGTCACCCACGGCGAGGATAATAATTGATGCCCATGAACCAAGACAGCTTGGACGGCAGCCGGATAACTAGGATGACCGTCTCGATCGCTCTGCCGCTGGCTGCGCAAAGTATAGTCAGTTTTCTTGTTAACCTGCTCGATACCCTTATGCTCGGTCAGCTGGGGGAAGTTCCCCTTTCCGTCGCTTCCCTCAGCAATCAGGTCTTTATGATCGTCACGCTGGTTTCGGCCGGTATCGCATCCGGTTCCAATGTACTTGCGGCGCAGTTCTGGGGCAAGGGAGACGTAGACTCCATCCACAAGGTGCTGGCATATACCTATCGGATGGCGGCCATCTTTGCACTGGCCATCACCGCGGCGGGGGTCATCTTCCCCGGCCAGATATTAAGGCTTTTCACGAATGACGGCGAAATTATCGCGGAGGGAATAGGCTATCTGCGCATATCGGCGCTTTCTTACCTGTTTTATACGCTTTCGACCGTGACAACGGGCGTGCTGCAGGCCGTTCACACCGTAAAGATCGGCATGGCCGGGGCATGGCTGGCACTGATCGTAAAGGCCGTACTTAACTGGCTGTTTCTCTTCGGGAGTTTCGCAGGCTTCTCTTTCGGAATAAGCGGAGCCGCCATAGCTACGCTGATCGCCAGGATATGCGAATTCGGCCTGATCCTATGGTTCGTCTGTTTCCGCGAGGACAAACTTAAAATTCGGCCGCATAAGCTTAAAGAACTGGATAGATCATTGGCCCGGCCGTATTTCTCCGTCAGCACCCCCGTCATATGCAACGAGCTGTTCTGGGCCCTGGGAAGCAGCGTGCTTTCCATGATCTTAGGACACATGGGGCGCGAGGTCATCTCAGCAAACAGTATTTACAGCGTGGCCAATCAGCTTTCCGACGTAATGGTGAGCGGCGTTACCTCCGCTGCCTGCGTGCTTGTCGCCAATGCTATAGGGGCGGGGAACGAGGATCTTCTCACCTTCCTCAGGTGTTATTTTCAAAGGCTTTCGATCATAGTCGGATTGCTGGCCGCAGGTCTGATATTCCTTATGAGAAGCTTCATCATTGATTTTTATCAGGTAAGCGATCTGACCAAGATCTATGCGGATCAGATCATGCTGGTCGGCACGGTCATCGCCTTCTTCAGCGCGGTACAGATCATGAATATGATGGGCATACTGCGGGGAGGAGGAGATGTGGTGTTCGCAATGGCAAACGATCTGATCTTCCTTTGGGCTGTGATATTGCCGTTGGGCTACCTCTCCGCCTTTGTCTGGAAACTGTCCGTCCCGGCCGTGTTTTTTTTGATCAAGAGCGATCAGATCATGAAGGTCGTAACGAGCGAGGCACGCATCCGCAGCGGAAAATGGCGGCGTAATTTTACCGAGAGCAAAGCCTGATAAACGAAAGGATGAGATAAATGATCGAGCAAAATTTCAGCGCGCAAAAACTAAGGCCCGGCACATGGATGATCAGCGGCGGCGGAGACAGCTGCGACCGCTTTTTATTGGCCGGTGACCGGGAAGCGGTCATGATCGACGCAGGCTGCTCCGTCCATGACATCCGGGCCTTCGCCCAAAGCCTGACGCCGCTTCCGGTCAGGGCTGTCATAAATACCCACAGCCATTTTGACCATACCGGAGGGAACGGATTTTTTGATACGGTATATCTGACGGAGGAGACCTCCAGAAGCGCCAAAAACACCATGGGCCAGGCCGCGCAGGACTATCCTCTGGATTATGAATACAGCTTCGTCGGCGACGAAGACATAATAGACCCGGGGAACCGGCCGCTGCAAATCATCAAACTGGACTGCCATGCCCCGGGCAGCATAGCCGTGCTTGACGCCGGCCGCAGGCTTCTTTTCCCCGGGGACGAAGTGGATTCGGGACAGGTACTTCTGCTGCCGGGATACGCCGAAAAACCGGGGCAGTTCCATTCGCGGCCCGCTTCCACGGTGGAGACCTGCCTGAGGGCTCTTAAAAAACTGGCGGGCTTCCGCAAGGATTTCGATCTTATCTGCCCGGGCCATAACGGAGCGCCTATCGGAGCGGATTGGATAGACAGGTATATGGAGGCGGCGCAGGCGGTACTAAGCGGCGCGGAAGGGAGCAGCGACTGCTCGTCCCCGAGCTACTCTCCCGCCGATGAGCATTATCCGCTGCCGGAGGCAAATTACCGCCGCTTCACTTTAAACGGAGCCTCGCTGGTCTATTGTGCCGATTTGATCTACGACAGCGATTATTCCCATGCCGGTGATCTGCCCTGCGCGACCAAACTGCACCGCATCAGTGCCGATACGGCAAGACCGTGATGCAAACTGGGCTGCAATAAAAAAATGGCGCCAATCATACATACCGATTGACGCCACCTTTTTATGTTTTAATTGTTTCCCCAGTCTACATCTGCTTCGTCATATCTATTACTTCGGCGTTCTTCGCCTCGTCGGGAAGCTCTATCTTTATATCGTCGCTGTTGTAGTCATAGTACTTGGCCTTTAACAAGATCTGCTCGGAAGTTATGGATATCGGCTGGTCCGACACCTTGAAGTCCGGATTGAAGTCTACCCTCTCCTGTATGTCTGCGCTTTTAACGAGGTTCGTCTCAGGATCTATATAGTAGACTATCTTGCCGTACATTCCCCTGAACATGTCGCCGGCATTCTGACCCTGCAGCAGTTCCTTCATCGTATCTCCCATGCCGGCCATATCGAGCGCCTGATCCACATAGTTCATGTCCTTTATGTTCAAAAACGCGTCGATCCTCCTGAGCTTTTGCCCGTCTACGACCACTTCTCCCATATCCCTGTAGGTGACGTACTTATCCATGCCCTTCGTCTGTTCGGGGCTTATCTCCGTCTGCTGTTTGAGGTCGGGCATGGCCAGGCCCTTTAAGACGGTCCATGTCTCTTTGCCGTCTTTGTCCGCGGCCTTTGCATATATGCCGTCCTTCAGGATGTACTCCTCGATCGCGCTCTGATCCGCGCCTTCCATACTGCTCGTCACAATCTGATGTATCCCGGTATTCAGATCGACCTCCGTCTTGGTGACCGCATTCATTGACATCTGCGCCGGCATATCCGCAGTCTTGCCGTCGCTCAATACCTGCATCGACATATCGATATCGAATCTAAATTTATCCGTCGTCTGCTCATTGGAATGGTTTACAAACTCCCTCGCGCTTTCCATGTTTGCAGCAAGGCCGCTTACGATACTCTCGGCGGACTCCTGTGTAACGGCTGCGTTTGCCTCAGCATTCTCAGGCAGCAGTCCATATTCCGCAGCATGCGCGTACTCCGACGCCGCAGTGACCTGGGCGTCAAAAGAGGAAAAGCCCATATACCGCGAAAGGATTATCCCCGCGGTGCCGTATGTCAGCGGATCGTCCAGTCCCAGAGAACCGCTGCCTCCGCCTATCAAGATCCCGTTTTTAGATGCGTAATCTCCGTATGTCATTCCTCCCAGATCGGTTGCCGTCTTGTCGAAGAGCAGCCTGACAAACTCGCCCTTTGTAATCGCCGCCGGCTGCTGCGCCATTGCCGCCACAGGCAGCGACAGTACCATAAGTACGACCAGCGCCGTAGATAGTATTCTTTTCATAATTAACCTCCCTTGTCAAATTATTGATATATCCATTATATCATTCCCAAGGCAGGCTTACAAATCGTATATCGGCTCATAAAGCGCCTTCCTGCAAAATGATGCTTATTTTTTGATTATATCCTTTATCAGCCATTTCTGCCCTTGCTGCTCGAAGGTAAAGGTGATGCCGTCCGCGGGGCCGCCGGTTATTGTGAACGGTCCCTCCGTTTCCGCATCTGCGTCCGCCGTCTTCAGCATCCAGCGTCCGCTCAGATCGGGCTGTATGAGCTTAAGCTGTTTCGCCTTTTCTATCAAAGCCGTATCGGCCACCAGGTCCTTGGCCGCAGCTTCATCATCCGTTGAGAGGCTGTATATAAACTCGACCAAGGTATTGTAGGCCGACGGTATGGATTCATAATCCGTGAGCTTGTAGCTGTCTCCGTCCCTCTGCCAGATATCTTCAAAATGACGGCGGGGCGCGCCGCCCTTCTCGTTGAATATGCGGTTCTTGCCATCGTTCGTCCTCGCCGAGTCTCCCTTGAGTATTAACTCCTTCAGTCCCGACCCGCTGATCTTGACCGTCGCGTGGCTATTCCTCCATTTGTATACGGGAGGACGCCATACAAGCTTCCAATGATCGTCGGTGAGCCTGAGCAGTCCATAATAGGGACTGGGCGCAGTCTTGCCGAGGTATGACGTTTCCACAACGACCCCCGCCTCCGTGGAATTATCGCTCCCGCGCACTATCCTGCAGTCCTGTACCGCCAATGTAAATACGTCTTCAGGCGAGAACTCGTTGGAAAATGCCAGCTGCTTTTTGAGGGTCCCCCTGTCCCACCAGAACACCTCGTGGGCCTTCATCAGGTCCTCGCTCAGGTAGTCTACGAATACCACCCGTCTTATTCCGTTCACATTCGTCTTGACATCCTTGTAGGATAATGTGATATTATTTTCCCTTGCCCATTCCACAAACTTTTCCCCATTAAAGTTTCCCGAATTTAGGTTTTTAAAGTAGTTTTCCACAGTATCCACAGTTTTGTACACAGGCAGCCTGTTGATAGCTCTCCTGAATTCTATCTCCATAGACTTGCTCTGAGCCTTCTTATAATACTCTTCCGCGGTGTCATAATCTCCCTTTATCCTGCATATCTCGCCCTTGCCGAAATAGGCCATCGCGGTGATGCGCACGGGAGACGCCGTGTCCGCGGGCTTATCGGCGGACAGCAGCCCGTCATAGATATGGGAAGCCTGTTCCAGTTTGTCCGTATCCCTCAGGATATCCGCTTTAAGAAGGGAAAACTCAGCGTCTCCGGGATAGCCGCCGGGCAGCTTTTCACCGGAAGCTACCGAGTCCAAAGCATCCTCATACTGCCCCGCCCGGTATTGGGCGATGCCAAGATAGTACCAATAAAAGCGGGCGTCGGATGCCGCCTTGACCTTCTGCACAACTCCCGGATAATAAGCCTGATACACGTCGGGCGCGCTCTCGAAATCCTTATCCCTTTCGTTCCACCGCATCACCTGCACATCGTAGGCCTCGCCGGTATCCTTGGTCCACAGAGCTATCTCCGCAACGTCGTCCTTGCCGTAATAGCCCTCCATATCCTGCACGTCTATCCTGTGATAGGACGTCCTGTATATATTTTGCAGCGTATTGTTTCTCCATGAAAGCACGTCCAGCGCGTTGCCGGCCGACGCGCCTATGGTCCAGCCTATGAGTATATCGTTAAGGCCGTCCCCCGTCACGTCCGCTATCTTGACGGTGTCGAACCCATATCCCTTGCCCACGTCGGTCCAGACTATCTTATAGTCGCTGCCGCTCTTCTTTAAAAGAAACGCTCCTACCCTGCTCTCGTCCAGCCTGTAAGTGGCCAGATATTCGAAGGCCGAATCCCCGTCCACATCCACGGGATATACTGAGGTGTTGTTGACGTCCTCCAGCTTCGCTCCCGCGGGAAGATAGTCCGCGACCACCTGTTTGTAGTCCTGCAGCTCTCCGTTCTTTGCCTCAGGCGCGGACGGCGGCTTCATGGTGGCGCCGGGCATCGGTATGCTGGAACATCCCGCCGTCAATATCATGATCAAAGATAACGCCAGGCCTATCAGCCTTTTATTCATGTTATCCCTCCCGCTTCTATACTATGATCGAAACATCTACTATCACATATTAGCACTATACCCAAAATTATGGGTTAAATAAGAGTTAAGATTCAGTAAAAAACTGGTTAAGTTCAGGCGGGAAGCTCTATCATGACAGACGTGCCCTCACCCGGTCTGCTCTTGATGCTCATGGTCCCCCCGTGGAGCTCGATCAGTTCCCTCGATATGGCCAGGCCGAGACCGCTGCCCGAGCCCTTGGCCTGCGCGGTGTAAAACTTCTCGGTGATGTGCTCCAGATCGCCCTCCGGTATGCCCCGTCCGGTATCCTCTATGACTATCCTCACCTTGTCCGGAGTCTTTTCCGCATATATCCTTATTCTCCCTCCCTCGTCGGTAAATTTGAGGGAGTTATCCAGAATATTTATCAGCACCTGTTTCAGCTTGTTGATATCTCCCTTTATGGCCGGGATGTCGTCCGCATCCACATCCAAGGTTATGCCCTGCCGCTGAGCCCGCGGCCTTATCTGGTCCGCCGTGGAGATTATGAGGTTTTTTATATCCACCGGCGAAACGGCGAGGGACATGTTGCCCGACTCCAGGCGGCTGAAATCCAGCAGCCTGTTCACCAGCGCCGTGAGCCTGTCCGTCTCCTTCTCTATTATGTCCAGGCCCTTCTCCATAAGTTCCTCGTCCGAATCTTCCTTCAGGGTAACCGCCCACCCCTTGATAGATGTGAGTGGGGTCCTTATCTCATGGGAGACGGAGCTTATGAAATCATTCTTCATGGTATCCAGCTTGCCCAGCTCGATGGCAGTCTGGTTTAGCGTCTCCGCCAGCGTGCCGACCTCGTCGTCATACCTCTTGTTCAGCCTGACCGTGAAATCACCGCCGCTTATCTCCCTTGCCGCCTCGGTTATTTCCTTCAGCGGGCGGGTGAGCGTGCCTGAAATGAATATCCCCACCATCGCGACTATGGCCACCACCGCTATTCCCACTTCCGTGAACAGGACCATGACGCGGTGCATAACGTCCTCCACGCCGTTCAGCGACGTCACAAAGCGTATCATGCCCACCACCTTGCCGCCCTTGAGCAGCGGCGAGGATACTGCCATGACGTTTTCGCCGGTATCGAAATAATCCCCCTGGAACACCCCCAGGCCGCCCTTCTTTGCATCGATAATGTCCTGCGTCTCCACATAGCGGAAATTGCCTATGGAATCTCCCAGCACGACTCCCGAGTTGTTGGTGACCTGCACCTCGGCATTGGAGACCTGGGCAAAGTCCTCGGAAATGTCCTGTGCCACATAGATAAGGTCGCTGTTTTCCATATAGTTCTTAAAGAAATTGTCGGCCAGCTGGGCCTGCTGTATGAGAACCTCCTTTATGTTCCCGATATAGTACTGCCAGACCCATTCGGCCATGACGCCCTCCACCAGGGCTATGGCTGTGATGGCAAGAAGGATATAGGTGGTCACCAGCCTGCCCCTTATTCCTTTAAACATCATTCTCCTCCATTACAAAACGGTATCCCACGCCCCATACGGTAGCTATGTACCGAGGGCAGGAAGGATCGTCGTCCAGTTTTTCCCTGAGCCTCCTTATATGAACGTCTATAGTCTTCGTATCTCCGTAAAAATTGGTGTCCCACAGTTTGTTGAGTATCTCGTCCCGCGACACCACGCTTCCCCCGGCCTCCAAGAGCAGAAGGAAGAGCTCATACTCCTTGTTGGTAAGCTCTATGGGCCGGCCGCCCACGGTGACCTTCCTCCTGTCCGTGTCGATGATTATATCCTTCACCTGTATCTTCTTTTCGGGATTCTTTCTCTTGAGCCTTCTTAAGATCGCCTTTATCCTCGCGTTGAGTTCTGTGGGATTGAAGGGCTTTACCACATAGTCGTCCGCCCCCAGCTCCAGACCCAACACCTTGTCGGTATCCTGCCCTTTCGCCGTAAGCATGATTATGGCCGTGCCCGGCCGCTCCGCCTGCACCCTTTTGCAGACCTCATATCCGTCGATCCCGGGAAGCATGATATCCAGCACGATCAGGTCCACGGGACTCAGTCTCAGCTTATCCAACGCCTCTTCTCCCGTAGCCGCTTCGACGACGTTGAATCCGTCCCTCTTTAAATTGATCAATATAAACTCCCTTATGGAGTCCTCGTCCTCAACCACCATGATGTTATACATGACCATCCCCCTCATCGTTGGTTCTATCTATATATAGCTATATACTAATTATCTATAAAACAGGTTACAGACAAGCCTACAAACCGTGACAAATCGTGCAAGGCAAGGCGGCAAACCTGCAAACAAGGAAACATACTTAAACGTATGTGACCGCAATTCGCAGGTGCAGCCAACGCAGTAAGCTAAATTGCACAGCCATTTAGCTTACTGCGCGAGATTGGCGCGGTCTGAGCAGCTATTCCTCTATCTGAACGGCCTCCGTGAGACAGTCCATGAAGGTTCTGCCATCGGTCCTGGGAAGGTCCAGCCCAGATACGGCGGCCTCCATGACGGGGACTGAGGCGTATCCTCCCTCCGCAGTCCTGCTGCCGGCATCTCCATATTCCGCAAAGTCGTGTATCATGTATTCCCGTGCTCCCACCCTGCCCAGATACAGCATGGTGTGGCCGGGCATATAGAGCGCGGCGCCGGGCTTAAGCGCGGCAAAGACCACTGCTCTTTCCGCAGCCGGCTTATTTTTGAGGTCGTACCTCGCGCCATACATCGATTCCTGCTCATCGGCATTCCGCGGAAGGTACAGGCCGAATACGGAGTAGACGTCCCGTATGAAGGAGGAACAGTCGCGTCCTCCCGATCTTCCTCCCCAGTCATACCTCTCGCCCTGCATCTTGAAGGCCTGCCTTATGATATTTCCTCTTGTATATGGAAGATACCCCACCGTCACGTCCTCGGAGAGCGGTATCATGGCCCGCTTTATCTCCAGCATCCCATGCGGGTCTTTTGCCGGCAGCCTGACGACCAGATTGCCCTGTGTGGCCTGGCCGTCCATGACTTCCGGCAGATCGCCCACCAGCGGCAGCCTCACCCCCATATCCAGTACCACCTCCGATATCGCCTGGGTATACGGGTCATATCCCGTGCTTACGCGGCTGCCCGTGACAACGGCAAAGGGCCGTTCGCTGCCGTAGTCCAGCACCTGTTCCCTGTCCCCTATGGCTACGTCTGCGGCAGCTGCCCAGCCGCGGTAGAATCCGGCCTGGCAGAAGTACCACTTCCCGTCCGAGCTTACATGGAGCACGGCCAGGGGTGTACCCACATACAGCGCGGTCTCCTGGAACCTGTCAAATTCGACGTCGCCCCGCTTATTCATGACCAGATCGTCCGTGGGAAGACTCCTCATATTGGTCCGCTTTACCACCATTCCAAACCTGACCGGGTTTGATTCCTCTATACCGCGCAGATTCCGCTTTTCCAGCAGGGCACCGTAGTAATCCCCGCCCAGCATATTGCCGTCTGCACCATACTGCGGCAGTTTGGATACCTTATATTCCTCTATCATGCCTTTTAAGGCATCTCCCGTCAGCTTGCCGGAATAGCTGCGAAGATCTGCGACTGCCTCCGTGGACTCGTCTATCCTGCCGTTATAGGCTTCTATCTCATCCGCCGTCATGATGACCTTATCCGCATCATCCAGTTTTGACACCCAAAAATCCGCATTCAGCATCTCTTCCGTGACATTGGGAATACCGTTCATATTTTCCACCCCTCCCCTTTTGGTACAACCAGTATCGGCAATGGCAAAAACCACGGCTGCGGCTGTAATAAGTAAAATAAGCGGCCTGGCCTTCATGGTCATCCCTCGTTTCATAATACAAATTTAACACAACCGCGCCCTTTTTAAAACCCCCGTTTGAATATTGTTATGTGGTAACGCAGTAAGAAAAAGGACAGTCAGTTTAATTGACTGTCCCCAGTTTGTAAAAAACTGGCAGGCCGTGACAAATCGTGCAAGGCAAGGCGGCAAACCTGCAAATAAGGAAGCATACTTAAGTGTATGTGACCGCAATTTACAGGCGCAGCCAACGCAGCAAGCAAAATTGCTGTGCACTTTTGTGGCTGCGCAAGAATGGCATCGGTCCGAGGGCAGTCAATGACTGCCCCATCTATACTTACCTATTAAATGCGGACTAACTCATATCAGCGGATCTCGTAGAAACCGTCCTTCCTGCAGATGACCGTGCTGTTATAAAAGGCGCGCATGGCGTCTATCATGTGGCCCACGTCCTCCCGGCCGGCGGTCTCATAGGGGGAATGCATGGACAGCTGGGCCAGGCCGATGTCCACCGTAGGAGCGGACACATGCGAGCCGGAGATGTTCCCCAGGGTGGAGCCCCCCGGAATGTTGGAATTGTTGAAATAGGTCTGGGTGGGCACTCCCGCATTGCGGCACACCTTGGAGAACACCGCCGCCGTCACCGCATCGGTGGCGTAGCGGGTGCCGTGCTTTATCACCACGCCGCCGTTGAGATAGCAGCGGTTAGTGGGGTCAGCCTTCTCGGGATAGTCGGGATGCACCGCATGGGCGTTGTCCGCGGACAGCAGGAAGCCGCCAAGTATGGCCCGGTCCTTCTCCTCCTCGTTCTTTCCCGCCGCCAGGCAGATACGGGAAAGTACGTCGTACAGGAATGTGGAATCCGCCCCCTGGCGGGTCAGGCTGCCGGTCTCCTCGTTGTCGAAAACGGCGCACACCATGCAGTTCTCCTCATTTTCAGCCTCTAAAAAGGCTGTGACCGCCGAAAAGACACACTCCAGGTCGTCCAGCTTGGGCGCCGCGATGAATTCCTCCTCCGCGCCGAACACCGTGCCCCGGGCACGATTGTAGAGGTACAGGTCGTAGGAAAGGATATCATCCTTTTTCACCCCGGCGTTTTCGGCTGCTAAGGCCAGCAGATCGGCCTCCTTACTTCCCAGCAGCGGCAGGGTGTCCTTCTGCGGATCCAGTTTGACCCCCTGATTGACGTCGTGGTTCATATGTATGGCCAGGCCGGGAATTATCATAAGGTCCCTCTTTATATCCGTAAGCACCGCGCGCACGCCATGCTCCGTCGCCACGACCAGCCTGCCCGCCACAGACAGCGGCCGGTCCGTCCACAGACCAAGCTGCATGCCGCCGTAGACCTCGGTATTCAGCTTGGTATAGTGATCCTCCACCCTCATTTCCGGACAGGCCTTCACCTTGAAACAAGGGGAATCACCGTGGGGCGCCACGATGGAAAGGGCCGCGAACTCTTTTTTGGGTAAACGGAAGGCTATCACGGAGGTCATGCTTCGGGTAGTAAAATATTTCCCTCCCGCCTCAAGTTCCCAAGGCTGCGTCTCCGAAAGCTCCTGAAACCCTTCGCTTTGCAGCATCTCCCGCACCGCCTGCACCGTATGACAGGCCGTCGGGCTCTTTTCAATAAAGTCAAATAATCCCTCGATTCTCTTTTCCATGCCTTTCTCCTTTCCTGCCCACCTTTAAGCAAGGCGGGCCAAAGTTCTCTATAACACCAGTATACATCTAATTTCCGATTATACCCAGCTATTTGCCGCCGGAAAAAATGACGCCGGCCGTAAAACCATGGCCGGTGTCAAATCCATATGAAACAGTTCGGTTGTAGACAAACTGGCAGGCCGTGACAAATCGTGCAAGGCAAGGCGGCAAACCCGCAAATAAGGAAGCATACTTAAGTGTATGTGACCGCAATTTGCAGGTGCAGCCAACGCAGCAAGCGAGATTGGCATTGGTCTGAGTTATTTGCTTATCTTATTGTATGCTACTGCAATCGCCGCGCCGAGGCGGGCGTTGTTATACACCAGATGGATGTTGGCATCCAGGCTCTTTCCCCCGGTCTCCTCTACGATATACGCCAGCAGATAAGGGGTGATATCCTTGCCGTGCACGTTCTCGTCGTTGGCGCTCTTGACCGCCTTGTCGATTATCGTGTCGATGTATGCCTTATCCATGGAGAACTCTTGGGGAATGGGATCGGTGACCAGCACCCCGCCCTTCAGTCCCAGCTGCTCCTTTGTGGCTACCATCCCCGCGATCTCCTCCGGCGAGTCCATCCTAAGCTGCAGCTTATATTCGCTCTCTCTCGTGAAGAACTGCGGCAGGGTGTCCGTCTGATATCCGATGACCGGAACCCCCTTTGTTTCGAGATATTCCAAGGTCCGGGGCAGATCCAGGATAGATTTTGCCCCCGCGCAGATGACCGTCACTTCCGTCTGGGCCAGCTCGTCTAAGTCTGCGGAAACGTCCATCGTCTCCTCATAGCCGCGGTGCACCCCGCCTACGCCTCCGGTGACGAAGAATTTTATCCCGGCCATATGGGCGCAGATCATGGTCGCGGCCACGGTGGTGGCGCCTATCTCCTTCTCGGCTATGACGGCGGCCATATCCCTGCGGGATACTTTCTTTACGCCCTTGGCGGTCGCAAGAAGCTCCAGCTCATCCTTCTCCAGACCGATCTTTATTTTGCCGTTCATTATCGCTATAGTGGCGGGGACGGCTCCCGCTTCCCTAATGATCTTTTCGCACTGGTTCGCCATCTCCACGTTCTGCGGATAGGGCATACCGTGGGAGATGATGGTGGACTCCAGAGCCACGATGGGCTTACCGTTTTTTATTCCCTCTTCTACCTCTTTGCTGAAATCAATGTACTTATTCAATTCTTTCATTATGCTTCCTCCATGATTTTATTCTCCAGCTCATTCCAATAGTTCATCAATGAGCCGGGCGAAACGACCCCGTATTCGCATATGATAGCCTTTATTTCTCCGGCCGGGGTGAGGTCAAAGAACTGATTGATGACGTCCACGCCGTCTAAGGTTTCAAAATCATCCTTCTGCAGTATCTCCCATTCGCTTCTTCTCTCTAATTTTACCGTGTATCCATACTTTGTGCGAAGGTCCAGTTTATACAGCTCGCTGGCTATATACACCGGCTTTTTGCAGGACTGCGCCAAGTGACTCACCATCGCCGTCCCCATCTTGTTCGCCACCGAGCCGTCCGCACACAGGGTATCGGCCCCCATGATTATATAATCCGCTTTGGGCATTATTTCATAGATGGACGCGTCGGTCACATAGATCACACCGATATTCAGCTTCTGCAGCATCCTGACGGCTACGCGGGATTCCCGGAGCGGCCTCGATTCGGTACAGATCACCCGGAATTTCTTTCCCGCATTGGCGGCCTGAATAAAGATGCCCATCAGTGTGGAGCTGTAGCTGTGCATCATGACCGTGTCGCCGTCGTTTATTAGGTTGCTCCCATAGACGGCAAGCTGGTCCACCGAGTCGAAGGAATAGCTTATTATCCTGTCGCATACCTTGACTACCGCTTGCTTTATCTTATCCACGCTGTCATTCTTATGCTTTTCGACGGTCTTCTCTACCATGTTGTAGGTATTATGGATGGTCGCCATGGTCGGCTTTAATTCTATCATCTGCTTTGCCACACCGTCAATGCGCTCTTGCAGCAGCTCCTTAGTATCCAGCTTCTCATTTTCACACAGCAGCTTAAAGGCCCACGCGGCCGCGCGTCCGAACGGACTGCCGCCCTTTACGTTCATATCCCTTATTTCCTGTATGACATGGTCCGCAGAGCGGAATCTGATATCCTCTACCTTCATCTATATATCTCCCTTCGTTTTTTAATCAATGCTTTCGTCTATACCCATTATCCAAGTCAGCACGAATGTTACTGCCGCTCCGACGCCGCAGCCCAGGAGAAGTCCCGTAAACCCTGCGCCCAAATATGCGGGTATGGTATACAGACTGAATGCCACGGGAGCGGTCGTGCCTGCAAAACTCGCGCCGGTGATGGCTCCGCCTATAGCGCCGCCTATGCAGACCGCTATGAAGGGCTTTTTATACTTGAGGTTTACGCCGTACATGACCGGCTCTATGACGCTTCCTGCAAAGAATGACGTCAGTGCCAGAGTGGTCGCGTTCTTCTTGATCTCGGGATTCTTGGCCTTTAAACCTACGGCCAGGCCCGCCGCCACCTGGCATATCAAACTGGGCGCATGGGTCATGATGACCGTGTCCCTTCCGAACTTAGCGATATTCGGCACGGACACCAAACCTAAGATCGCTATGTGCATACCGAATATGATGAGTATCTGCCATGTCCCGCCGATAAGAGCGCCGGCCAGTATCGGGCTGAGAGCGTATAAGCCTGTAAATATCGAAGCGAACAGATTTCCTCCCCATACCCCTATCGGCCCTATGGCTACGATGAGCAGGGGCACGATTATAAGCACGCTCAGGAAGGGCACAAATATGCTCCTTAAAGCACCGGGTATTATCTTCCGCAGAGCAGGCTCCAATTTAGATAAAAGATAGATCGACAATATGGCGGGCAATATGGAACTTCCATAATAAACATTGGTAACGGGCACTCCCAGAAACGTGACCTTGGCCCCGTCGTTAAACAGCGCCGTAAATGCAGGGTTTACAAGAAAACCCACGATAACCAGCGACACCGACATATTCGTCTTGAATCTCTTCGCCGCCGACCATCCTATGATGATGGGGAAGAAGGCGTACAGCGTATCGGAAAACACGTTCAGTATCTGAATTGTGCTGTTTGTCTCGCTCACCTTAAACACCACCGTCAGTAGTACCGACAGTGTCTTGACAAATCCGCAGGCAAGCATGGCGGGAATGATGGGAGTGACGATACCGGATATGGTCTCTACCAGCTTACCGACCACCGAACGTTTATCGCCATGATCGGAGCCGGTATCATCTATGCCGTCGTCGGCGACCTCTCCCTCCACATTCACCTTGTCACCGCATAGCTGAGCGACCTCGTTAAAGACCTCGTCCACGATCCCGCCCAGAACGACCTGATATTGATTCCCTAGAATTATGACTTTGATCACGCCGTCTATTTTTTCCAGCTTCTTTACATCCACCTTTTCGCTGTCCTTCACGCCTACCCTTAATCTGGTCATACAATAGCCTACGTCGGATATATTTTCTGCGCCGCCGATGTATTCTATGATATGCTCTGCTATTTCTTTCTTGTTTACGGCCATTTGCCAGCCTCCATTCGTATATTTATTATTGTAACAAAATATGGGCGATATGCACGGTCAGATAGCCCAACTCCTCGTTGGACGTATCTATGTTCAGCGTATCCTTAAGATAACTCCTGATCTTCAGGGCACAGCCCCATTCGTCCACATATTTCTCCCTGATCATCTCATAGATCTTGTTTTCTCCCTTTTCTCCATGCTCTTTGCTCTGCACCTTATTATTGATCACTCTGGTCAGAAAATACTTGAGATGCGAAATGTATCGCATATAGTATGTCGAAGTTTCGTCTATTTCAATATTGAAATACTGCCGTATTATATTCGTTATCTCCTTCATGATCATCGTGACCTTCTTGTTCATGCTGAGACTCAGAGCGGACATTGCATTGATGAAGTGAAAAGCTATGAAGGACACCTCGTTTTCATCAAAGCTAACGTCCAGATCCTTATTGATCACGTCGACCACCTTCTGCGCCGCGCCGTACTCCTTGGGATAGAATTGCTTTATCTCGTAAAGCAGCGGGTTCTCTATCGTAAGGTTTTCATCATAGCGCTCCTTGGCAAATGCAATATGTTCCAGCAGGGTCAAGAACAATTGGTCTTTAAAATTATAGTCAAGCAGTTTGCCGGCCATCGCCATGACCTTATTCACCGTTTCGATGTAGGAGAAGGGTATGGACTTGATCAACTCCTCGGTATAGTTCCTGCTTGCGCTCTGCTTGGGGACAAATACCCTTTCGATGAGGTAAGACGGCACGATGCAGCCCCTCTTTCTCGTGCACAGCAGTCCTATCCCCTTCCCCATCAGGATCACATCCTCACCGTTTTCATCGGCTGCGGCGATCGCATTGTTGTTTATAACGCGAACAAATGTATATTGCATACTAATGCACTCCCCGTCTGTTGCATTATTCCTGTGTTTATCTCCCCCCATTATATAATATATTTGCCTGCACCTCCAGCACTACATGCACTGCCTTGGTATTACCCATACATTTTTTGTGAAAATGATTTCTCGGCAGCCCTACAGACCTATAACCGACATATGGATATATATTCAATCGGTTTAAAGCCGCCCTGGACTGACCCTATGACAGTAAGATAAAGGCATTGCTGCCATAAAATACAAAAGACTCAGGACGCTATACCACGCCCTGAGTCTTGCCTTAACGATCTTATTAAGTAACAAACTCTGCTTTGATCTGATTTTTATTCAACTATAGCTATATAATAGTCTTTTAAATTGAGAATGTCAACAGCCTGCCGCCCTAAAAACCGGGAGCCGCTATATGGAAGGTCTGCGCCAGAGTAAACGGCCCGGCCTTTTCCCTTCCCTTGGTAAAAGATGCCCTACCTCCCATGGTAAGTTCCGCCGCCTAGGGTAAAGCAACTGGTCAACTTTGCGCTATAAGCCGTTGATTTTGTGTCATGAACGGCCGCCAAAGCAGTTGCCGTTCTTATTCGTGTTACTCCTTGTATTACCACTCTAAATATAATATCATATATCCAGAAGGCAATCGCTGATTTTATTCCCACCTTTTCCTCAGCATTAATAAGAGTTGATCCAGAGAAATCAATATATTGTGGAGAGAGTTTAAAAGGTGTAATTAAAATTCGTACATACGACGACGCAGAAAGAGAATTTCAGGCTCTTTGAAAGCGATACCGTAAGTTTACCGGGGTGATCTACAATTGTGAAGATTACTTCATGGAGGTATATGCAAATAATGAAGTACCGGTCAAAGTTTAAAAATGCATGAGAATATAAAAATAACAAAGAGGGTGTAATATATGGAAGCAAGAAATCTTACGCTGCTTACGGATCTGTATGAGCTGACAATGATGCAGGGCTATTTTAAGAATGAAGAGGTCAACCAGCCAGCGGTCTTCGACATGTTCTACCGTGAAAACCCGTCTCACGGCGGGTACGCCGTAATGGCTGGCGTGGAGCAGGTAGCGGAATATATACGGAACCTGCATTTTGAGTCTGAGCAAATCGATTACCTCAGGTCGCTTGGTATCTTCGGGGAGGATTTTCTGGATTATCTGAAATCCTTCCGTTTTACCGGCTCGATCTGGGCGGTGCCCGAGGGCAGCGTCGTATTCCCGCATGAACCGATTCTGAAAGTCATTGCCCCTATCATGCAGGCGCAGCTGATAGAGACCGCCGTGCTGAATATCATCAACCATCAGTGCCTGATCGCCACGAAGGCGGCGCGCGTATGCTATGCGGCGGGAGCAGAGGTGATGGAGTTTGGCGCGAGAAGAGCGCAGGGAGCCGATGCCAGCATTTACGGTGCAAGGGCTGCCGTCATCGGCGGCTGCACGGGAACATCAAACGTCATAGCCGGGCAGATGTTTGACATACCGGTAAAGGGGACCAACGCGCACTCCTGGATAATGAGCTTTCCGGATGAACTTACGGCCTTCCGCCGGTATGCCGAGCTGTATCCAGATGCATGCGTCTTTGTGGCGGATACCTATGATACGCTGAAGAGCGGCGTCCCCCATGCCATTCGGGTTTTCTCAGAAATGCGGGACAAGGGGATCCATCCAAAGATGTATGGCATTCGCTTGGACTCCGGTGATCTCGCCTATCTTTCCAAGCAGACGAAAAAGATGTTTGATGAGGCGGGCTTCCCGGATGCGGTCATCATTGGAAGCAACGATCTGGATGAATACCTGATCGAATCCCTGCGGGCGCAAGGCGCAAAGATCACCAACTGGGCGGTCGGCACCAGCCTGATCACGTCCAAGGATTGGTCCGCCTTCGGCGGAGTATATAAAATGGCGGCCATCATGACGCCGGACGGGGTCCTTGAGCCGAAGATAAAAATATCCGAGAACAGTGAAAAGAACACAAATCCCGGCAGCAAAAAGATCCTACGCATCTATGAAAAGGATTCAGGCAAGATCTTGGCAGATCTGCTCTGCCTTGCGGACGAGACATTCCGTGAATCCGATGATCTCATTTTATTTGATCCTCTTGAACCGTGGAAGAAGACGAAACTGAAAGGCGGCATATATAATCTCCGGGAAATGCTAGAGCCGGTCTTTATTGATGGGAAGTGCTGTTTTAAGCCTGTCCCCGTGATGGAAATCCGCTGCATATGTCAAAGAGAGCTCTCCACGCTCTGGGACGAAACAAAGCGGTTTATCAATCCGCATCAGGTGTATGTGGATCTCTCCGATACACTGTTTAAATTGAAGAAAGAGCTGCTTGCCAAAAAGGGCGAAGAGAATATACGTCAATAGCAGGCCGATGCCATTCTCGCGCAATCGCTAAATTGCATGCAATTTAGCTTGCTGCGTTGGCTGCGCCTGCAAATTGCGGTCACATACGTTTAAGTATGCTCCTTTATTTGCAGGTTTGCCGCCTTGCCTTGAACGATTTGTCACGGCCTGTTGTATACGCTCTGAGATTCCCTTTCTGAACAGAATCGATATGGAAAAGATGATAATAGGGCAGACACATATCCTGCGGAGGGAATGGCTGCCCTTAAAATGATTATGGCAATAGCTCTTAAATACGCAGTTACAATTCGGCGCCCAAATAGTCATAGAAGTTCTTGTAGAAGTTGTCTATGACATATTTGTCTCCCTGTTTGATAATTATAGTCTGGCTGTGTAACTTTATATTTTTCCTTTCATCTTTGGTTATGTTTACATCGTAGTCCATTATTATCTTGCTGTCTTCTTCCTTGATATAATTATATTCGATGCGCTTAAGAGTAAGTTTCGCATCGGATTGCGCAAAGGCCTGGCCCAGCCTGCTGAGAGATCTCCCACTTAACACTTCTCTTTGTCTTTGCCTTGGTAAGGTACTCCGTACACTTGACATTGTGATAGAGGCATAGATATCCTTCGGGCGTGACATGGTCCTTTACATGGTCATCCTTATTAATGACGGGCCTAATAAAATCCTCATTTAACTTCTTTGGCCCGGCGTATTTATCCTGCGAACAGCCGGCCACAGGCAGCAAAGCGATCACAATACAAGCCATGGCTGCGGCCCTGCGTTTCATACCGGTCCCCCTTCCAATATCATTTATAGCAGCTCCATTAGTAGTGGCATCGGGCACAGCTTTACATATCAGTATAGATCGGATAGGTCAATGTTTACGGCAAACGTCCCGGCCTTGGAAACAATGGTCACCCTGCCGTTCGCCTCTCCCCGGACGCTGTCTGCATTTTTGCCTGCAGCGATCCCCCGCGATGCTGCGGCGGCATATTCCATAGTTCCCGTCTGACTTATCCTCGCCCTCGTATCATAGCTTTCCATGTTAAAACCTCCGCCGCTTAAGGCCATAACGCTGTGATCGGGAGCGTATATCACCGGAGATATGACGCTTTCAATGCGCACGGGCCTGCCGCCCTCAGCAAGATATTTTACCTCGGCCGCGACATACCTCTCCTCCGTGCCCCTCGGATGATCCTGCTTGTCGGCCATATTGCCTGCGACCTTTACGCCGCCCGGCGAATAGAAGACCACTCCCAAGGACACTATTACTGCCGCGCACAGTACCGCGCCCATTATTTTTTTCATTGAAATCCCCCCGGCTCACGCAATATTAACACGGTAAATATCAGCTGTTGATAATACCGTCAGACTCAAACTTCTTTCTGATGTATCCATATTCTATATGATCTCAAATTTTCCTGCATGCGCAAAATAACCGGTCGGTTTTGGTATATGAACTGCCAATCCCGAGCCATCAACGGTATAATAAAAACCTCCGGCATGGATATATTCATGCCGGAGGATAGTCTATAATTTATTCGTCTCTCAGTCTCTTTCGGTAGCAGCCTTTATTGCATGGTAGCCTTCCCATGCAGCATTCAAAATTTTACGGGGCTGCACTGCATCTCCCACCGTCACTATATCCTTTACCTTATCATGCAGTTCGTCTTCAAGCTTGTTATTCGACCTCATTCCGATGGCAAGTACGACAGTATCGCACGGAATGGAGCGGACGGTTCCCTGGGATTCCACCAGCACCTCGCCGTCTTTCACGGCGGAAAGCTTGGTCCCGGTCAAAATGTTGATGTCGGTCTCAGAAAGCATCTTGTTAAGCGCCATGGCATCGATGGGGAATATCGGTTCCGCAAGGATCTTATCCAGCATCTCCACCACGGTGACATGCTTACCCTGCATAGCGAGATGCAGCGACGTCTCTATGCCTACCAGGCCGCCGCCCACGACCACCACATTGTCCTTCGGGTAGCGCTTGCGCTTGAGGACATCCACGGCGGTACATACGTTTTCGCGGTCTATTCCTTCGATCTTGGGGATTACGGGATCGCTGCCCGTAGCTAACACCGCGAGATCGGGGTCATATCTCACGACATCCTCGGCATCGGCCTCTTTCATATAGGTGACCTTCACGCCCAGCTTGTCGATCTGTGCCTTATAGTAATCTATCAAAGGAAGGATATCCTTTTTGAATTCCGATCCGCCTGCCGCGATAAGATTACCGCCCAGTCTTCCGCTTCTCTCCCACAGCTCGACCTTGTGGCCCTGCTGTGCGGCGGTAATGGCTGCCTCCAGACCTCCGGGTCCGCCGCCTATCACGAGGACCGATTTTGAAACCTTGGAAGGTGCGATCACATTCTCCCGTTCCTTGCCGGTAACGGGGTTTACGGCGCATCCAATACGCTTGCCGTCGAATATACGGGCCATGCAGCCTTCGTTGCATCCGATGCAGGGTATGATATCGTCGGCGCGGCCCTCCTTGAGCTTGTTGGCCCACTGCGGGTCCGCCAGCAGCGGCCTGCCCAAAGAGATAAAGTCCAGCTTGCCGTCCTCAAGAGCCTGCTCGGCAACCTCAGGATCGCCCATCTTTCCGGCGCTCATTACGGGGATATTGACGGCTTCTTTTATTTTGCCCGATATCTCCACATGGATATTCTCCTTATAGTCATAGATAGGAGGAATAGAATGATACCACGTTTCGTAGCAGCCCACATCCACATGAAGGGCCTGTACCCCGGCTTTTTCCACCATTTTGGCGATCTCTATGCCCTCATCCAACTCCCTGCCGCCCTCTATCATATGGACGGGAGTGAACTTGAAAATGATGGGGAAGTCATCGCCGCAGGTCTTTTTGATCTCCGCGATCAATTCCAACGGGAAACGCATCCTGCCGTTCAGATCTCCCCCGTACTCATCGGTACGCTTATTCCACAGCGCCGACATGAACTGATCGGTAAGATAACCGCCGTAGGCATGGATCTCCACGCAGTCCGCTCCGGCACGCTTTACCATGGCGGCCGCTTTCCCCGTCGCTTCCACAAGAAAATGAATTTCTTCCACCGTCATCGGCCGGCAAATCACATCGGGATTCCAAAATGCGGGCACCGCTGATGCCGAGGTAGGCGCCGTATAGCCGGGGAGCACTCCGCCGACACGCCCGGTACCGGGCATGAGCTGTACGCATACCTTTGCACCGTATCCGTGAACGGCATCGACAAACTGCTCAAACCGGTTAAAACCCGTCTCCGATTCAAACGTATTGCCCAGCTGGCCTTCAAATTTGGATGTCACCTGGCCTCCGCACATGATGAGTCCAGTACCTCCCTTGGCCCTCTCTGCAAAATAATCCCTTTCCAGAGGAGAGTACCCGCCGTCCGTATCATGCGCCGCATGACCCATAGGCGCCATCGCGATCCTGTTTTTCAGCTTCATCTTTCCGATGTAGCCCGATTCAAAGAGCTTCAATTCCTTTCCCTCCTTTAAATTTGTGCCGCGTGTTATATGTTAGTTCTAACATATATATTATATTATATCGTTATATAATAATCAATATCAATCGTATTTATAATTATTATTAATAAGTTAGCAATAACATGTAGTAAAGCCGTCGGTATTTTACTTCCCGTCATCATTTGATATAATAACTATATTAGAAAGACGAGGCTTAAAGAATATATGTACATAGAAATCTTGGTTTTATCACAAATACTGAACGGACCCAAACATGGATATGAAATAAAAAAGAATGTGAATTATATTCTTGTGGGTAATTATGAAATAAATAACAACGTGCTCTATCCATTGCTCAAACGTTATGAAAAAGACGGAGTAGTTATAAAACAAACCGTGGAGCAGCCGGGCAGGTTCAACCGCATCGTCTATACGGCGACGGATAAGGCTTACGGCCTGTTTCTGAAATTAGCCGGCGATCTGCCGGAAAATCTTGCCCATGATTCCGATGAATTCCTGACAAGGGTTTGCTTTTTCTATATGCTTGACAGGGATTCCATAGAAAAGATATTAAAACGCCGTGAGAAATTCCTAAAATCGGACATAGATTTTTATAATGGGCATTCCACAACGCTGAACGGGGGAAACTGCCTGCCCAGATCGGTGGATTTTCGCGAAACGCAGAAAACCAAGGACTATCTGGAGTTAAAAATGATTGAGGAACTGCGGGCAAAATACTGCGGCTGACCGCCCGGCTTCCGATTGAACCCATTAAAAATAACAGAGGCAGCATATCGGCTATGGATACGCTGCCTCTACTATGATATAGCGTTGGAAGTTTTAAATGCTAAATTGCATACGCCGCGTCATACGCATCCTTTACGACGCTCATCACGTTGCCGACGCACTTACAGTCGCCGATGGAATAGACCTCCGGCGCTACGTCCTTATAAATATTCGGGGTAATCACACAGAAGGAGTCATAACCGACAGCCGTGACGACGCTGTCCGCCGGAATGAGCGTCTCCTTGCCGTCCTTTTCGATGGTCAGTCCCGCGGAGGTGATCTCCTTAGCCTTGGAGCCCGTATGGACCTCTATGTCATAATACCTTATGAGCTCCAGCAGCATATTTTTATTGGCAGGACAAAGCCCCGGAACCTCGAGTATATTGTCGAGCATTTCCACGATGACGGGAGTCTTGCCGGCCTTGGCAAGATTATAGGCTATCTCGCATCCGGTAAGACCGCCGCCGACGATTGCCACCTTATCGCCCACAGGCTTGTAGCCGCGCAGATACTCTATGGCCTCGACGGAGTTTTCTATACCCTTGATAGGCAGCTTCTTAGCTGTCGCACCCGTCGCCATGATGACCACATCTGCTCCGAAGTCCTTGATGGACTGCGGCGTAGCTTCGGCGTTCAGGCGGACGTCCACATGATCTTCCGCGACCTTCCTCCTATACCACTCGATGAGCTTCTTGTCTGCTTCCTTGAAATCGGGTGCCGCCGCGGCGATAAATACCCCGCCAAGCTCGCCGGTCTTTTCAAAGAGCGTGACCTTGTGCCCGCGTTCCGCCGCAAGCCTGGCCGCTTCCATACCGCCTATTCCGCCGCCGATCACCGCGACTTTCTTGGGCTTATCAGCCTTTTTCAGCCTGTA
>DHDI01000011.1:0-34440 GCA_002399285.1 Thermoanaerobacterales bacterium UBA4880 | reverse complement strand
GTGATGATGGTGGCAAGGCAGCCATTGTGACAGGCAATGCAGGGGCGTATATCGTTGAAATTTCCCTGCTTCACCTTGTTGACATAATCAGGGTCCGCAAGGATGGCGCGTCCGATGCCGATCCCGTCGAACAGCTCGTCTTCAAGGCATTTTACCGCAAGATCGGGGTCGTCCATCCTGCCTGCACAGATCACAGGGATATCGACGAATCTCTTGATAAACGATACCTCGGGTATGTTGCAGCCCATCGGCATATACATCGGCGGATGAGCCCAGTACCATGAATCATAGGAACCGTTGTCCGCATTCAAGGCATCGCATCCGGCTTCTTCCAGTATACGGGCGACCGCGGGACTCTCTTCCATGGACCGTCCGAACTCCTTGTAAGCCTCTCCAGGCAGGGCGCCGGCGTTGAATCCTCTCATCTTGCTGGTAACGCTGTAGCGTACCGTCACCACAAAATCTTTGCCGCAGGCCTTTTTGACTCCCTTTATGATCTCGCATGGGAAGCGGAGGCGGTTTTCCAGGCTGCCGCCGAATTCATCCGTACGTTTGTTAGTCGCCTCAATGGTGAACTGGTCGATAAGGTATCCCTCATGGACCGCATGGATCTCTATTCCGTCAAATCCTGCTTCCTGCGCCATTTTAGCCGATTCGACAAAGGAATGTATGTACTGCCATACTTCCTCGGTGGTGAGTCCGCGGTGCTTCACCTTGGGGTTCCACACATTGGGCAGTCCGTCCGAAGGAGCCACAAAATAGATATCGGGATCTAAGCCATGAGACTTGAGAAATTCCGGGTCGCCGGGCAGTGTGCGTCCCGAACCGCCGGAAAGCTGCAGAAGTATTTTGGAACCGTAGCGGTGGACCTCGTCGGTCATCTTCTTAGTAGGCATAAAAGCAGCTTTTTGTTCATGCAGCCATTTGTCTGTTCCCATGGGCGCCACCAAAGTCGCGCCTGTAACTAAGAGCCCGATGCCGCCCTTGGCGCGCTCTATGAAGTACTCGCATCCCTCCTTATCATATCTGCCGTCTGGTCTGAATACATGACCTCCTCCCAAAGCCTCCATGACGTACCGGTTTTTGACCTCCATGCTGCCTATCTTCATCGGGGTAAACAGAATATCATACTTCCCTGCCATGCGATTACCACCTTTCTTTTTATTGATAATGATAAACATATGACATACGGTAAAAATATAGGTCAGGATATCGTTAAGATAATGTTATAACGATGTTTATATTTATTGTACTCAAGTACAATTTAAAAGTCAATAAGTTAAAATACATTTTTATTTGGTCTTATTTATGGTAATATAGTAAAAGTGAGGGATCAGGATGAGAGAAAAAACGGATGAGATAATTTTACAAACGGCAATCGGTTTATTTAAACAAAGGGGCTATTCAACCGTCACTATAAACGAGATCTGCACCGCCTGCGGCATCTCCAAAGGGACGTTTTATTATCATTTTAAAACAAAGGAAGATTTGATCTTAAATTACTACCAGGTGTTGAGCGGCGATATGCTCCGCATTATGCCGGAGCTTTTGAAAGACAAGCCCTGCATAGAAAAGGTCTGGTCATGTCTGGAATACTTTATAGACAATACGATAAGTCTTGGATCGGATCTGCTGAAAAATCTGATAGAGATCGATATGAACGAGGGTTGTAAGGTGTTTTCGCCCTATCCGAAAGAGCGTTCCGACGGCGAGCGGGTATTTATAGATATGGAGCTGGAACTGATACGTCAGGGGCAGCAGGCCGGAGAGATCAGGACGAATATTCCTGCCGAGGATCTGCTGTGGAATTTTTCCGCCGCTCTGATGGGCATTGCCATGCACTGGAGCTCGTCGGGCGGCAAATATGATGAGAAAAAGCAACTGAAAAAGCTGTTTGACCAGATTTTCATAAAACATTGACTATCTGCCCGCCGGCTGTCTCTCCGCTCCGGCGGATTTTTATATGGGCCCGGCCGCCCCGTATAAGGTAAACAAGGATGGCCGGGCCCTTATACCTTGCACATCTTTTTCTACAATATCTCCCGTTTCAGCTTCCTGCCCGTGGGCGTATCGGCCAGGCCGCCCTTGGCCGTCTCCTTAAGCTCGTAGGGTATAGCCTTCCCCACCTCGTACATGGCCGTCACCACTTCGTCATAGGGTATGCGGGACACTATTCCCGCCAGGGCCATGTCCGCGGCCACAAGGGCATTGGACGCGCCGAATGCGTTCCTCTTGACGCAGGGCACCTCCACGAGCCCGGCCACGGGGTCGCATACCAGTCCCAGCACGGCCTTGAGTGTAAACGCCGCCGCGTTGAGCGCCTGTTCGGGGCTCCCACCCGCAAGCTCGGTAACGGCAGCGGCCGCCATGGCAGCAGCGCTGCCGCATTCCGCCTGACAGCCGCCCTCCGCTCCTGCAAGGGTAGCGCTATCGGCTATGGTAATACCCACGCCGGAGGCCGTGAAGAGGGCCTCTATTATCTGTTCCTCACTGCTCTCCAGCGTATCCGCGGCGGTCAGCAGAGCGCCGGGGATTATACCGCAGGAACCTGCCGTGGGAGCGGCCACTATCCTGCCCATGGAAGCGTTGACCTCGGATACCGCCATGGCCGACGCCACTGCCTTGGTCATATTGGCTCCTGAAAGACTTCCGACGCTTCCCAAAAGCTCATAAAGCCGCTTGGCGTCGCCGCCCGAAAGACCGCTTACGGACTTTATATCCTCGGTGAGACCGGTCTTTACCGCATCCCTCATCACATTCAGACTGGCCGCCATCCTATCGGTTATATCCTCCATGCTCTTGTCCGAGATCTCCGCCTCATAGAGCATAGTTATCTCTCCTATCGACTTGCCATGGGCTTCGCAAAGCTTTAACAGCTTGCTGCCCGTAGTGAATTCATACATAACGGTCACCCCTATACCGGTTCTATCATCATTACCCGGCTTATTCCCTCCATCTTCTTTATGGCGCCCATAGCCTCGGGCGGCAGGACTCCGTCCAACTCGATTATCATGGTGGCCTGCTGCCCCCTTTGTTTTCTAAAGACCTTCATAAAGGCTATATTCACATTATTGGCCCTGATTATATCGGTGACGCCCGCTATGACTCCCGGTCTGTCCGTATATGACGTGATCAGCGTGGGATAGTCTCCGGTAAACTCCAGGTCAAAGTCGTCGATCCTGCTTATGACGATGCTGCCCCCGCCCACGGACGAGCCCATCACCCTCATCTCTCCGTTCTCTCCGTCCATCTCTATCAGCACGGTGTTGGGATGCGCCCCCTCTATCGCCATGGGTATGAATTCAAAGTCGATACCCTTGTCCCGTGCTATGTCCATGGAGTTTTTTAACCTGTCGTCAGACGGGTCCATGCCCAGTATGCCCGCCAAAAGAGCTCTGTCCGTGCCATGCCCTCTATAAGTCTCGGCAAAGGAACCGTGCAGGTAAAAGCGGACCGTGGTGATCTTTCCGCCGTATATCTTTCTCGCCACGTTCCCTATTCTGGCCGCGCCCGCCGTATGTGAGCTGGACGGGCCTATCATCACGGGGCCCAGTATATCGAATGAAGAGTATTGTTTCATATTTTGCCTCATTTCTGACCGACGGATATTTCCCGGGAAATAGTTTGTTTTTATAAATACATGGAAAACTCGATCTCATGCCTAATCGGTATATCATCACAGCCGTAAAGCGGTATCTCGGGCTTCAATCTTCTGGCATGTTCTATGGAGTTCCGGTATATCTGTGTCATATCGAATCCTTTTACTTGATAAAATCTCATGGCATTCGTATTGTCGTTGGTGGTGACGAGCCATACCTTTGTACATCCACCCAACCGCGCCGCATCTATGACGGCCTTCAAAAGCGCGCCGCCTACGCCCATGCCCTCCCGAAAACTGTCTATGGACACTATCTCGCAATCCCCGCCGGTGATCTCATATGTAATAAGGCCGGAAACTTCATCGTCCAAGACGGCGACAAAACCGGCAAGCTCTGCTGCGCGATGTGTTTTCCCTTTGGAGACCATGACTTCCGAGCCCCATTTTCCCTTAAATAGATTCACTGCGGCCGGTCTGATATCATCGCCGATCTCTCTTATGATCATCTTAGACATGGCTTGCTATTCCCCCCTAAGACCTTTTGCCGTCAGACTCCGCTCTTGACCGCTCTGTCTATGGCCTGCATCTCTTCCGCTGAGAGTGGATATCTGGAAGCGCCCTTCTCTATCGGTTTGGCATATGTCACCGTATCGTTCCTGCCGAATATACCGGTAATGACAAAGCCGTCGTCATGCTGATCCAGGATCGCCAGGGAAAAACTTTGGTCAGAGCCCATCTCGGAAAAGGCGTTATACCTTATGATGCCCACCTTCTGCAAAGACAGCTCGGTCCGTTTTTCCATCCTGTCTATCCTTTCTTCGAAATCCGATATCTTGGACACGTTATTCTCCACGGTACTGAGGTAGGAGGACAGCATTTTCTCCAGGTCCTCTCCATTTCTGCCGCCGGTCAGACGCTTATAACTCTTCGCATAGTTCGAGAGCCTGATATGAAGGATCAAAACCCATATGAGTCCGGCAATGGCCGCGACCAAAAGCCCGAATAAGATGTAAATTTCATTTATGCTGCCGATTTTCTGAAGCAATTCATTCATATTTATTCACCCGTTTATTATTAGATTTGCATATTTAATATATCACATTTATGCTTCCATACTCAATATGAATATTACGCCGCAGCGTGTGCGCGGATAAATATCCCCGGGTACTGTTACCCGGGGATCAGTCCGGCGGCCAAGTCTTACCTTGCTATTTTTTTCACCGCATCCAAAAAGACGCCGATCTCTTCCTCGGTGGTGAACGGTCCGGCACTCACCCTTACCGCGCCCTGCTCGAAGGTCCCTATGGTCTTATGGGCCAGGCCGGCGCAGTGCAGGCCTGCCCTCACCTCTATATCATACTCGCTGTCCAGCAGATATGAAACCTCGGTGGAATCCATGCCGTCCACGTTAAAGGCTATTGCCCCCGCATGAGCCTCGGGATCGGCGGGACCATACAGCTTGACCCGGCCTATCTCTCCGAGGCCGCCGATGATCCTGCCGCAGGCGTCTATCTCATGTCCTCTGATGTTCTCTATCCCCACGCTCTTTATATAGCCGATGCCCGCCGCGAGCCCGGCCAGACCCGGCGTATTGAGCGTACCGCTCTCAAACCGGTCGGGCAGTATATCCGGCTGGGTTATCAAATCGGAAAAACTGCCCGTGCCGCCCTCCTTTATCGTATTCAGAGTGATGCCGTCTCCCACATACAGTCCTCCCGTGCCCTGCGGGCCCAGCAGTCCTTTGTGTCCGGGGAATGCCATCAGGTCTATATTATCCGCCTTTACATCGATGGATATATGGCCGGCTCCCTGAGCCGCGTCCAAGAGGAAGGGTATGCCATGCCTCTTGGCTATGGCGCCCACCCCTCTGAAGGGCTGGATGGTGCCCGTGACGTTGGAAGCCAGGGTCAGCACTATCAAAGAGGTATTCGGCCTTATGGCCCTTTCTATATCTTCGGGGTCTATACGGCCGAGCCTGTCCGCTTCCACAAACGTAGTCTCTATTCCCTGTGGTTCCAGCGCTTTAAGCGGCCGGGCCACCGAGTTATGCTCCATACTGCTGGTAACGGCATGCCCTCCCGGCTGTAGTATGCCCTTTATAGCCATATTAAGGCCGTCGGTGGTATTCGAGGTAAATATCACCCTCATCGGGTCGTCTATACCGAAGAGTCCAGCTGCCGCATCCCTGCAGTCCAGCACTATCCTCCCCGCTTCCAGCGACATCTTGTGCCCGCTCCTGCCCGGATTGCCGCCGCTCTCCCGTATGCAGTCATATACTGCCTTGGCGACGCTCTCCGGCTTGGGCCAGGATGTAGCTGCGTTATCAAGATATATCATTTTATCAACCCCTTATGAATACACTCAAAGCAAATCCGTACATATTATAATATATGATATTTCGCGGCGGCAGGTAACCGCGGCCGATAGACCGCACTGATGTTCAGACAGCTTGCCATACGGCCGCTATTTCTTGTTACGGCTGACGACCGCAGCAGCGGAATAGAGTACCACCGTAATTATTATAAGAACAGAGGAGGCCAATACCACTGCATGGGAGGTATCCAAAAGTGCTGACCAATCCTCTATCTTTACCAAATGATCAAAATAAAAAATTTGCAGGCATAACGAAACGCCACAACAGCCTATGCTCGCCAACGAAAAGGCGGTCCAATTCCCATTGCCAGCCTGATCGCGCCGCAGAAGGCATATAAGAGGAAGTATCCACGCAGTCAGTCCGAGTATGAGACTTCCAAGTTCCAACCAGGTGACCAGCAATATAATTCCCCCCTTTATTTTTACCCTAATTATGTTTCCATAAAATCTTATTTCGATAGCCGCGTTAGGTATCTGTTGTCCGTCAGACTCTTAAATCTCCCTCCATTATTATCCTTGCAGAGCCGCCCACCTTCACCTGATATCCGGCACCCTTGGCGACCTCCACGGATATCAGGCTGGGCCTGCCCATATTTATTCCCTGCTCCGCCTTGAACTTGAGCGGATTACCATCTGCCAGGCCTGTCTCCGCCAGATACGCCCCGAGAGCCCCGTTGGCCGTACCCGCTGCCGGCATCTCGCCTATCCCCGGCGTCGGAACCATGGTCCGCACCAGCACGGCGTCCTCCTTAAGATATGTATCAAATGTGAAAAGCTGCAGCGCCGCCGCATTATACTCCCCGGTAAACGCGGCTATCTTCTCCGCGTCTGCACTTATCCTGTTCAGCACCCTCTTATCGCAAATTCCTGCGACTATATCATACGCTCCCGCGGATACGACCATCGGCTCGCCGATTATATCCCCTTCCGATATGCCCAGGTAATACGCCGTTCTATCCTTGGGCACTTTATCTCCAAACCTCGGCCGGGCCTGCAGCATATGCACACTTTCCACAGCTCCGTCCACACATTCCATGTATACCTTGAGATTTCCCGCCCTGGTGGAGAAGCCGCATTCACTCGTACCGTTTGGCGTCTTTACATAGCCCCCCGCAGCCAGTGCGAAAAAAGCGGCGATCGTGGCATGTCCGCACAGATCGATCTCGGCCTCCGGGGTAAAATACCTGATGCTTATGCCGCTCTTAAGATTCACGAACGCTATGTAGGACAAGCCGAGCTCCTTGGCCAGGCCCTGCATCACCTGTTCGCTGCACTCCCCTATCGCCACCCCGGTGGGATTGCCCCCGAAGGCCTCCTTGGTAAACGCATCCACCCAATAAAACCTCATAATATCAGCCTCCAATAGCCTCTATTATTCTCTCCAACTCCTCGTCGGAATAATACTCTATGTAGATCCTGCCTCCCTTTTTTCCCCTGTTTATCAGCACCTTTGTGCCCAGTGTCCTCTCAAGACGGCTCTCGATATCCTTTATCAGCGGGTCCTTCCTCACGCTCTTGACCTTACTTACCCTCTTATCCTCAGTCAGCCTGGAGACCAATTTTTCCGTCTCCCTGACGCTCATGTCCTCATCCATCACCTTAAGCGCCAGCTCATACTGCCTGCCGCTGTCTATCCCCAGCAAGGCCTTGGCATGTCCCGCCGACATCTTTCCGCCCTCCACAAGCTTCCTGACTCTGCCGTCCAGGTTCAAAAGCCGCAGTGAATTGGCTATCGCCGGCCTGCTCTTGCCTATCGCACGGGCGATCTCCTCCTGCGTCAGATCGTATTCCTCCATCAATACCTTGTAGGCGGAGGCCTCTTCTATGGGATTCAGATCCTCCCTCTGCAGGTTCTCTATCAAAGCCAGCTCCATGCTCTCTCTTTCGGTGATCTCCCTGACCACCGCCGGTATCTTGTCCAGCCCCGCAGCCTTTGCAGCCCTGTATCTCCTCTCCCCCGCTATTATCTTATAGCCGTTATCCTCCGGGCAGACAAGTATGGGCTGCAGCACGCCGTACTGTCTGACCGAGTCGGTAAGCGCATTTAAAGCCTCCGCGTCGAACTCCTTCCTCGGCTGACTATCGTTTGCTATAATATCTTCGATGGCTATCTCATTCGCCGGTACGGCTTCCGTCTCGGGTATGAGCGCCTGAAGTCCCTTGCCAAGACCTTTTTTCATATTAACCCCTCCCTATTACTTCTTCTGCCAAATCTTCATAGGCCTCCGCGCCCTTGGATCTCGGATCATAGACCCTTATGGGCTGACCGTAACTGGGAGCCTCCCCCAGCCTGATGTTCCTCGGGATCACCGACCTGTACACCTTGTTCCTAAAGTATTTCTTTACCTCATCCACCACCTGAATGGACAGATTTGTCCTGCCGTCAAACATGGTGAGTACCACGCCGTCTATTACCAGCTCCTTGTTGAGCCCCTTCTGCACCAGGCTTATGGTATTCATAAGCTGCGTAAGGCCCTCCAAAGCATAATATTCGCACTGGATAGGCACCAGCACTGCGTCCGCGGCGGAAAGGGCGTTTAAAGTGAGCAGACCCAGCGACGGCGGGCAATCTATAAGTATGAAGTCATATTCATCCCTTACCGAAGAAAGGGCATCCTTCAGCCTATACTCCCTTCTCTCAACCGAGACCAGCTCTATTTCGGCTCCCGCCAGATCTATGTTTGCGGGAAGGATAGAGAGCCTTTCATATTCCGTCTGCTGTATGCAGTCCCTTATGTTCTCATCATTCAGCAGCACATCATAGATAGTATTCTCCATATGATCTTTGTCAAGACCTATCCCGCTTGTCGTGTTTCCCTGCGGATCGATATCCACCATGAGCACTCTTTTGCCCTTGGCGCTGATACTGCAGCTCAGGTTTACGACTGTCGTTGTCTTTCCTACGCCGCCCTTTTGGTTGGCTATAGCCATTATCCTGCCCATTAAATTTCCTCCCCCAGGAATATACTTGCGTAGCCTTTCATATAAATTATTAGTCAAGATGTAGTGCATTTTATTGTACTGCGCCGGTCCGCAATCTATTATGTGCCCGGCGGATCATTAAAACTACGTTGTAAGAGGTCTTCCTTATGAATATAAATCCATACAAGTTTATATCTGCCGGCGTCCTATGGACTTTTTTGTCCTGGCTGCCGGTTTTTAAAAACAATACAAACCCCATGGCCGCATTTATATCATTTCCTTCCGATGCAGGCATATTTCTGGAACAGTATGTCCCGATGCGGACATCATATCTTTTATATGCCTTTTTGTTTTCTCTGGTGATATGTATCGGTATAAATCTTTGCTTATACAGAATTATAGCATTGTTCCTCGTGGAACAAAAGCATAAATCATCGAAAAGGAGTGATTGATTTGCTTAAAACCTTTATCGGCACCCTACTGACCGTATTTATCGCCGAGCTGGGTGATAAGACACAGTTGACGACCGTACTTATGGCCTCGAAGTCGGAGTCCCCCAAAAGCGTATTCATCGGATCGGCCGTTGCCCTGATCGCCAGCTCCGCGCTTGCCGTATGCCTAGGCTTATATATGAAAAAAAACATTCCCGAACAGTTTATAAGATATGGCGGCGCCTTGATCTTTATTATAATCGGAGTATACATGCTTTTTGACAGATAAACTGCTTAAAGTTTATACGGCAGTGCCCGCAGCAATTTGCAGCCATAAAACAATAGCCACTATAAAAGTGGCGCAGGCTGCGGCAAAGATTCCCTTTGCGCAGATCCGATCCGCTGTAAAAGCGGCATGTGTTTCATGTGAAACAATACTTTGCTATTTAATTGGCACTTTGACAACGAATTCTATGTAATCATCAGAATCGCGCTGCTCCAGGCTGGCCGCGATACCGGATTTGTTCATCATATCTATCGCCTGCTTGAATGTATTGATATAGATCCTAAGATCTTTCAACGCTCTTTTGACGGACTGTTTGTGTACCTCCTTGGGGTCGTTATTAGAACATATCTCGTTTATATATTTATCAATAAGCGTTTCAGTCTGTTTTACATTGAGCTCCTTCTTTACGATCTGTTCAAGAATTATAAGCTGAGTTTCCTCGTCGGGCAGTCTGAGCAGCGCCCGCGCATGGCGTTCGGTCAGATTGTTATCGATAAGTATTTCCCGCACCTTTTGAGGCAGCTTCAGCAGCCGCAATTTATTTGCTATAGTCGACTGGCTCTTTGAAAGCCTGCCTGCCAGTTCCTCCTGCGTGAGGTTATGGTCTTGGATCAGGTTGTAGTAACCTTCGGCCTCTTCAAGAAAATTGAGGTCCTCCCTCTGCAGGTTTTCGAGAAGCGCGAGAATGGCGGAATCTTCATCCATGATATCCACAATGATCGCCGGCACCTCCCTTAGTCCCGCCAGCTGGGACGCGCGCAGCCGCCGCTCCCCGCTGACCAACTCATATGAATCGTCGGAAATCTTCCGCAGGGTGACCGGCTGAATGACTCCGTAATTTTTTATAGACTCGGAGAGTTCATCAAGGGATGCCTGAGAGATAAACTTTCTCGGCTGATATGGATTAGGCCTTATCATTTCTATGGGAATATAGCTGATAGACCTTTGGACGCTTGATTCTATCAATTTACACACCCCTTCCGCAATGAACGATAAATCAAATCAATAAAGAGCTCGTCATATGTATAAAATACATCTTCTATATATTGATTCGACAAGAATTATATAATTCCTTCTTTTTTTGGAAAAAAAAGTTAAATTGTATAGGATATCTCACAGCGGCCGCCTTTTGATCTTGGCCGTTGGGCGAGGATAATCTGCAGGCGTACTGCCGTGTTTTTTGATGACGACCAGGGTATGCTTTATGTCGGTATACGGCAGCTCATACTCACAGAGCCGATCCATCCTGCAGTGCAGTTCATCCAATGCTGCGTGCGCGCCGTCTATTTCTTCCTTTGGGTCCGGTCCCTTATATGCGGCAAGGATGCCTCCCGGTTTGAGCAGCGGGGTACAGTATTCTGCCAATACGTTGAGTCCTGAGACCGCCCTGGCAAACACGGCGTCATAGCTCTCCCTTGCAGTCTTATCCCTGCCCATGTCCTCCGCCCGCTTTACATATACCCGTCCCCCCAGGCCAAGCTCTTCGGCCGTCTGTGCGACAAAATCCGCCTTTTTACCCACCGATTCGACATAGTCCATGCTCAGGCTGCCTTCGATTATCCTGAGCGGTATGCCTGGGAAACCGCCGCCCGTACCTACGTCGATACATTTTTTATTCCTGAGATCCAAAAAGAGCAGCGGAGCGGCCGAGTCGCATATATGTTTGATCACAAATTCCCTCTCGCCGGTGATCGAGGTGAGGTTCATGACCTTGTTCTTCTCCGTCACGCGCTCGTAATACTTCTCCAGCAGTTCCACATGAAACCCCTTTGCTATGCCGAGATCCGTCAGCGCATCCACGAGAAAATCCCTGTTCATCTTGCATGCCCTCCCGCCTTAAGCTGTATGAGAAGCACGGATATATCGGAGGGCGATACCCCCGATATCCGCGAGGCCTGGCCCACATTGACCGGCCTCATCGCCGCCAGCTTCTGCCTCGCCTCGGTGCTCAGCCCGGACATATCCTCATAGCGAATATCCTCGGGGATGGATCTGTTCTCCAGCTTCTTAAAGGATTGCACCTGTTCAATCTCCTTTTTGATGTATCCCTCATATTTGATCTCGATCTCAATGGAGGCCGCGGCAGACGGCAGAATGTCAGCCGGCCGCCCGTGATCTATGCATGCCAGGCCGGCATAATTGACCTCCGGCCTCTTCAAGAGCTCATACAGGCTTATGCCGGAATGTATGCCGCTGCTGCCTATACTCCGCAGATACCCCATGACCTCTTCCGTAGGCGATACCCGCGCTCTCTTTAGCCTCTCCGTCTCGTCCTCTATCTGGCCCTTTCTCATGAGATACCTTTTATATCTCTCCTCGGTGACAAGGCCGACTCGGTATCCCTTTTCCGTAAGCCTGAGATCGGCGTTGTCATGCCGCAGCAGCAGCCGGTACTCCGCCCGAGACGTCATCATGCGGTATGGCTCGTTGGTACCCTTGGTCACCAGGTCGTCTATCAGGACCCCTATATACGACTCGCTCCTGTCCAGCATAAAGGGTCTATCCCCCCTGAGCCCAAGCACTGCATTGAGTCCCGCCATCAGACCCTGGGCCGCAGCCTCCTCATAGCCGGACGAACCGTTTATCTGGCCTGCAAAGAACAGTCCGTGAATATCCTTAAACTCCAGCCAAGGGGTGAGCTGCGTGGGATCGATGCAGTCGTACTCTATGGCATAGGCGTCCCTCATGATCCTCACCTGCTCCAGCCCGGCTATAGTGTGCAGAAAGGCATGCTGCACATCCTCGGGCATACTGGTGGACATACCCTGAACATACATCTCACAGGTATTTATGCCCTCCGGTTCGATGAACAGCTGGTGCCTCGCCTTATTGGGAAACTTGACCACCTTGTCCTCGATGGACGGACAGTATCTTGGTCCGATCCCCTCTATCCTGCCGCTGTAGAGCGGCGACCGGGACAGGTTGCGCCTTATAACATCATGGGTACTGCTGTTGGTAAAGGTAAGATAGCAGGGCAGCTGCGGCACATCTACCCTGTCGTCGAGGTATGAGAAGGGCTGGGGCATGGTGTCTCCGGGCTGGACGACCATCCTGTCAAAATCTATGGTGCGCCTGTCCACCCTCGGGGGAGTTCCCGTCTTGAACCTCATGAGCTTCACACCCAGCCGCTTTATGGAAGCGGAGAGTTCGGTAGCCGGATAGAGTCCGTTGGGCCCGCCGCTGTACATCACGTCTCCTATTATTATCCTGCCGTTTAAGTAGGTGCCCGTAGTAACTATAACGGCCTTCGCGCCGTAGACCGCTCCCGTCTTGGTTATCACGCCGGTGACCCTGCTGCCCTCCGCCGTTATCTCCGTGACCTCCCCCTGAATGACGTCCAGATTGGGCGTTAATTCCAGGGTATATTTCATGGCGGACTGATATGCCTTTTTGTCGCATTGGGCACGAAGGGACTGCACGGCCGGGCCCTTGCCTGTATTCAGAGTCCTCACCTGTATCATCGTCTTGTCCGTGTTTACCCCTATCTCCCCGCCCAGGGCGTCTATCTCCCTGACAAGATGCCCCTTTGCCGGTCCCCCCATGGCGGGATTGCACGGCATCATGGCAATGCTGTCCAAATTTATAGCAAACACGGCGGTCCTGTATCCCATGCGCGCAGCGGCCAGGCCTGCCTCGCAGCCTGCGTGCCCCGCGCCTATTACCGCTATGTCATAATCCTTGACCTTAAACATTACATCACCCTGTCCCAATATGCGAAAATAAAACCTGCATCAGGCCGATGCTAATCTCGCGCGATTTGTCACGGTCTGCTTATTTGTCTTAACCTAACTATTTGCCTATTTGTCTGCAGCCTGTTGCCTGTCATCATTTACCCACGCAGAAATTCTCAAATATCCTGTCTATTATCTCTTCCCCGGCCGTCTCGCCGGTGATCTCGCCCAAAGCATTCACCGCGTTCATGAGATCCACCGTCACGAGGTCCGCGGGAATTCCGTCCGCCAGCGTATCCAGAGCGCTCTCCGCCGCGTCCCGTGCCCTCTTTAGACAGGCAAGCTGCCTGGTGCTGGTGACGATGGGGCTGTTCACCTTTATCCCGCCGCTGTATATGAGACCGTATATGAAATCCGTCAGCTCGTCCAGCCCGGTGCCGTCCTTCAAAGAAGTCCTTATGATCACGGCGTCGGGAATTATATTGCGGATATCATCCTCGCTTATTTCAGGAGCAAGGTCTGATTTATTCAGCAGAGCGACCGTCTTTTTCCCCCTTGCCAGTTCAACTATGGACATATCCTCCCCGGTCAGCTCGGCGGAAGAATCAAACATCAGCACCACCAGATCGGCCCGGCCTATGAGGCTCTTGGATCTTTCCACTCCTATCTTCTCCACGGCGTCTGCGGTATTCCTGATACCGGCAGTATCCATCAGTTTTACCGGCACGCCTCCTATGCTCAAATATTCCTCTATGATATCCCTTGTCGTCCCGGGCACCTCGGTCACTATGGCGCGGTCCTCCTTTAGAAGGGCGTTGAGCAGCGAGGATTTCCCCACGTTGGGCTTGCCTATTATTACGGTGCGCAGTCCCTCGCGCAGTATCTTTCCCACACCCGCCGAGTCTATCAGCCGGCCGATCCTGCCGATGCATTCGGCAATGCCCGGTTGAAGTTCGACAATTTCCTCCACGTCCTCGTCGGGAAAATCCACATAGGCGTCTATATGAGCTATCAGATCGACAAACTGCGACCTAATAGCCGAAATTTCCCGGGAAATATTTCCTTCCAGCTGCGCCGCCGACGCTTCCAACGAGTCCTGCGAATTGGACTTTATGACGCCCAGTACCGCTTCAGCCTGTGATAAGTCTATCCTGCCGTTTATAAAGGCCCGGCGGGTAAATTCGCCCGGCTGTGCAGGCCTGGCCCCAAATCTGAAACAGAGCTCCAAAACACATTTTACGGCGGTAAACCCTCCGTGGCAGTTGATCTCCACCACATCCTCGGCCGTATACGTATGCGGGGCACGCATTACCGACACCAGCACCTCGTCCACCGGACGTCCGCTGTCCGGATCGATGATATGTCCGTACGTCATACTGCGGCCCTTTACAGCTTTCAGACTCCGTCCCGAGGGAGAGTCAAAAAACTTTTCCGCTATGTCTATCGCCCTTCCGCCGCTCAGCCTGACTATACCTATTCCGCCTTCGCCTGGAGGAGTGGAGACGGCGGCTATCGTATCCGTTACATTCATTTTCTTCACCCGAGATATATGATAAATAATTTAAAAAACCCAGCATAAATACTGGGCTATTGCTTCAGGGATATAACGACCTTCCTGTGCGGGTCTTCTCCGACGGAGTATGTCTCCACCAAGGGATCGTCCTGCAGGGCCTCATGAATTATCTTTCGTTCATACGGAGTCATCGGCTCCAGGATCACATTCTTGTGGATGGAGACGGCCTTTCGGGCCATTCTTTCGGCCAGGCCCTTGAGAGTAGCCTCTCTCTTCTCCCTGTATCCCTCGGCATCCATAATCACACGAATAACTCCGTTGTCGGTCCTCTCCTTGTTGGCCACAATATAGCACAGATACTGGAGGCTGTCCAGCATATCGCCGCGGTGTCCAATGATAAAACCAACGTTGGTGCCGAAAAAATCCACCTTCATCACGTTCTCATTAACGTTATAATCTATTAAAAAGTCCACATTCAGATTCAATATCCTCAAGATATCCCGCAGAAATTTTTTTACTTCCTTTTCGGCATCATAGCGAACGGTTACCCTTACCTTGGCGTCTCTAAAGCCAAAGCCGAACAAACCCTTGCTGCCCTCGTCGATTATCTCAATGTCGGCCTCGTCTGCCGCAGCTCCCAACTCTTCTAAAGAAAGTCTTATCGCCTCATCAACCGTTTTAGCTGACTTTTCTAAAACCTTCATTGGTTGGTCTCTCCTTTCACATCTCCCGGCCTTTTATTTGTGAAATATTGCTGTATGATCTGGAAAATATTACTAACTACCCAATACACCCCCAAACCTGACGGCAAAGTTATCGTCATCCATATGATCATGATGGGCATCATGTAGTTCATCATCTTTTGGTTGGACGGTGTATCCTTAGGAGTTATCATTGCTGAAGTGATATATGTCGTAACCCCCGAGAGGATCGGAAGAATATATAATTTATCGGGCTTGGAAAGGTCGGTAAGCCACAAAAAGCCGGTGCCGGCAAGAGCCGGATAGTCCCGGAACATGGCAAATAAAGCCCAAAGTATCGGAAGCTGTATCAAAAGCGGAAGACATCCCGCCATCGGGTTTATATTATTCTTCTGATATAACTCCATCACCTTTTGATTCATTGTCTCAGGATCATTCTTATATTTTTCCTGAAGTTTGGTAAGCTGAGGCTGTATCTCCTGCATTTTCTTGGATGAATTTATCTGCGGCATGGTCATCGGAAGCAGTATGAGCTTAATGACCACGGTAAAAACTATGATCGCGATGCCATAACTGCCGGTAAATCCAAAAATGTATTCGAAAATAGTACCCATGAACTGAGTTAAACCGCCCAAATTCTAAAACCTCCCCAAACAATAATTATTTTAACGGGTCATATCCGCCTGGGTTCCACGGATTACACCTTAAGATCCTCCATACGGATAGCCAGGAGCCCTTTATAACTCCGTATTTTTCCAACGCCTGTAAGGCGTACTCGGAACATGTGGGATAAAATCTGCAGCTCGGCGGTTTCATAGGAGAGATAAACTTTCTGTAAAGTTTAACAAGGCCGATTAAAAACCTTTTCAATGAAACGCCTCCCTGAGGATCCCCGATCTTTTTAAAAGTCTTTTCATACTGCGGATCATCATATAATAGTCCGCCTGCGCCGACATCTTTCTGGCGGCGACCACTATATCATATCCCACACCGACGCCGGGTTCAAGCCTTCTGTAGCTTTCCCTCATCAGTCTCTTTATCCTGTTTCTCTTGACACTGTTGCCCATCTTCCTGCTGACGGAAAAACCTATCCTGTTATTATCGCCATTATTAGGGAGAATATATATCACCATTATATCATCGGCATAGTATCTGCCTCTTTTGTAAGCCCTGTTAAAGTCTGCGCTTCTCTTCAATCCTAAAGTAAATTTCATAAAGGACCCCCATAATGCACAAAAAGGCCGTTAAACTGCGGCCTTAAGCAGAAAGTCTCTTTCTCCCTTTAAGTCTTCTCTTCGACAGCACTTTACGGCCATTAGCCGTGCTCATTCTATTCCTAAAGCCATGCACTCTGCTTCTTTTTCTTTTTTTCGGCTGAAAAGTCATTTTCATCGCAACAACACCTCCTGCTTAGAACCTGTACGATAACTATAATGATTATATCCTGCTTTATTATGTGTGTCAAGAAGATATAACGGAGGGATCACATAAAACATTTGGATTTTTCAGCTCGCATTTTATGCAGTGACATATAGAGGAAATAAATTTTTCAAAAATGCTTTACAGTCAATGTATATTTGTATTACAATATGTAATACAAATATACGGAGGGGATGAATACGTGAGATTAAAAATCGATATGTCGGGGAATATTCCCATTTATCAGCAGATACGCAATCAGATCGTCTTCGGAATAGCCACGGGTCAGATGAGGGCCGGCGACAAGCTTCCCACCGTGCGCCAGCTTGCAGATGAGATAGGCGTCAATCCCATGACCGTCAGCAAGGCATACGGTATGCTGAAGGATGAGGGAGTGATACTGATGGATAGGCGCCACGGCGCCCAGGTCAACCGCCTTCAGCCGAAGGAAAATGCTCTGGATATGGATTTTGACCATACGGCCATGCTCCTGATCTCTGAAGCATACACCAAGGGCGTTTCCCAGCAAGAACTTGAAAGGCACATTTTACTGCTTATAAATAAAATTTATGGGCATAAGGAGGTACTGCCATGATCGTAACTTATATCATAATATTGTGGATTGTCTTTTGGGTAATGACTGCTTCGTCACTGTATTCCGCTCAGTATCATGACCATCAGGTACTGGGAGTCGTGCTGTCAAAGGCACATTCACAGCATGACGAAATAGAGAAAACACTGGTCTCCTTTACCAAGGCCTGCCGGCTCGTTCTGCTGCTTTCCGCAGTATGCAGCCTGCTATTGTTTGTTGAACCCGTCAGCAGCCATGCTGACTTTATCATGATATTGCTGATGATGGCCAACCTCTTTGTCAATTGGCTTGTCATCGATCGATATCAGATGAAACTGCAGCATATAAAGGAACAAAATAATTGGATATACCCGCAGAAAAATATTGTGACGGTAGATCTGGAAGTCGCAAGGGACAGCGGAAAATCTGCTATATCGCCCGTCTGGGTATGGCTGTTTTTGCTGCTTGACTTTTTGCCTACGGTAATTTTACTTTTCCACACGAATATGCGTCAGATCTATCCGATAGGTTTTAGCTTAATAGGTCCTTTGTGCCAGCTGAGCTTCGTCTACCTTTTTTATCAAATGCGGGGGCGGCACTCCAATACCGTAAACGCGCAGTTTGCGCGGCAGGAGGAGCGTATAAACAGCATAGCGGCCACGCTCAGCGCACTGGCGATGCTGGTATTCTGGCTGCTTTTCAGCGCGTCGATGATGTATGCCCAAAACGGCCTGGCCATACTGGCGCCCGTGATAGTATTGCTCGCCGCTGTGTTTGGCATCATCCGATGGCAGCAAAGCAAAATAAGCGGTTTGGAGGAAAAATTTGCAGACGAGCTGCCTGAAGAACAGGAAAATGCGGGGGATCAGCAGATCCTATGGAAATGGGGATTTTATTACGATCCCGGCGACCCCCGTCTCTTCGTACCAAAGCGGATGGCTGGCATGGGCTGGACCATAAATATCGGCAGGCCCGCCGGCAAGCTGATCTGTTTCGGCATAACGGCATTTCTCGTCATTATCATAGGCATAACGGCGTATGGGGGATCGAAGGATTATCAGGTCTCCGTGAGCGGCCCAAAGGTCACTGTCGACGCAGCCATGTACGATATGACTTTCGATAAGAGCGAGGTACAGTCCGTAACAATAAGGGATGATCTTCCCCCCGACGGAACGCGCGTAAACGGATACGGCGGCCAAAGTAAGAGCTACGGGCACTTTTCCTTTAAGGGATATGGAAGCTGCATGCTTTACATCTATAATAATGTAGACAGATACGTTGTCGTGCAGCTGAAGGGCAATGATCCAGGTTATGTGATCTTAAACGGCAAAACCCAAGCTGAGACCGACGCCCTATATCACAATATCAGCAGCTGGTCGTCCAAATAAGGTTTTTTATACGCAATACAATAAAGACGTCTCATTTTACATGAACAAATGAGGCGTCTTTTATCGTATAATAATTGGTATGAGGCATTCATTAATAAAGAGAAATGAGAAGGATAAGCAGCATGCTGCGGCAAAAGTCTATGTAAATATTTTTTTACAAGAATCTAAAGGAAGGTGATGTTAATGCCAAACTATGATTTCGTATGCAAATCATGCGGAAACAGTTTTACCGAATTGGTAAGCATCAAGGCCAAGGAAGACGGCCTGGTCAAATGTCCTCGATGCGGCTCGAACGATATCAAGCAGGTATACAAGAGTATGAATTTCATCCGCAAGGGCGGAGAATGCGGCGGAAATTGCTCCGGATGTCATGGATGCGGCGCCTGAAGACGCAAAACAAATATTGAATATCTGTGGATAATTTGGTATCATAACTGTGGATAAGTTTTTAACGCAGCAAATTATCCACAGGTTGTTGATAATTTTGTGGATAATTTGTTAAACATTTTCGTTAATAATGATTTTTATATAATTCGCATCCTTTTAATTTGTTGATTATTATTTCCACAGAATTAAAGCCTCCCCGCGAGGAGGCCGTAATTATTTAATAGGGGGACGCAATATGGACGAACAGCTTCAAAACCTTTGGGACAAGGTAACAAAGCGTGTAAAAACCGAGCTTACGGAGGTAAGCTATAATGCATGGTTCAAACTCCTGATACCGCTGGATATGAATAAGGATACCGTTACCTTGGGAGTTACCAATTCCTTTACATGCAATGTGATAAACGAAAGGTACATTGGATATCTTTCCAATATCATTGACGCTGTCGGTGAAAAAAAATATGGCATCGAGGTCAAGGTGATCGATAAGGATGCATACAAAAAGCAAAACCGTCAGACAGACAATGAGTTTCCCGATAATCTTATCAATTTTTTAAATCCAAAGTATACCTTCGACACCTTTGTCATAGGCAACAGCAATAGGTTTGCCCATGCCGCATCGCTGGCAGTGGCACAGTCCCCCGCTCATGCGTACAATCCTCTGTTCATATACGGAGGCGTCGGCCTGGGAAAGACCCATCTCATGCACGCCATAGGACATCATATTTTGAACAACAATAAGAATATGAAGGTACTATACGTTACCTCTGAAAAATTTACCAACGATCTGATAAACGCCATAAAAGACGATAAGAATGAGGAATTCAGAAGCAAGTACAGGAGCGTGGACGTTCTCCTCATCGACGATATCCAGTTTATAGGAGATAAGGAGAGGACCCAGGAGGAGTTCTTCCATACCTTCAACACCCTGTATGAATCCAACAAGCAGATCGTGGTGTCCTCGGACAGGCCTCCCAAGGAGATACAGCAATTGGAGGACAGGCTGATATCGCGGTTCGAATGGGGCCTTATAGCGGACATACAGCCTCCGGATTTTGAGACCCGTATCGCCATATTGAAAAAAAAGGCGCAGCAGGAAAACATAGACGTACCCAACGACGTCATGGTCTATATGGCAAAGCAGATACAGTCGAACATAAGGGAACTGGAGGGAGCTCTTATCAAAGTCGCCGCATACAGCACCTTTATAGAAACGGACATCACCATTGAAATGGCCGAGGAGGCCCTGCGGGATATTCTGACGCAGAATGCCAAAAGGGAGATAAACGCCCGTTACATAGAAGAGGTCGTGGCTAAGAGATATGGCATAAAGATAGAAGATATGAAGTCAAAAAAGAGAACGCGGAACTTCACCATACCCAGACAGGTGGCCATGTATCTGTGCAGGGAACTCACCGATATGTCCCTGCCCAAGATCGGCGAGGAATTCGGCGGAAAGGATCATACCACGGTCATCCACTCCTATGATAAGATAGCCAAGGATATACAGGATGACAGTGAAACGAGATCCACGATCGAGAGCATAAAAAAAGAGATACTCGGCGAATGATTCACAGTTTACACGTTGATAACACCTGTGGAAAAAGATATTTTCCCCTATCGTAAAATTATATGATTTTATACGTGAATTTAGAACTGAAATTTTAACATATTTTTATACATTCCAATGCGTCATTTTATATCAATTTGAGACAGTTTTCAACAAATCCACAGCCCCTACTACTACTGTTAATAAAAAAATATATAAAGAAAAGAGGATAAAGAGATGAAGATAACCGTAAATACCCAGGAAATGCAAAATGCGACCAGCCGGGTATTAAAGGGAATAAATACGAAGACCACGCTTCCGATATTGGAGGGCATATACATAAAGGCACAGGATGGATTTGTCACCATGACGGGGACCGATCTGGAACTTACCATCGTGACACACCTTACCGCGGAAATATCCGAAGAGGGCGAGACGGTTATCAATTCGCGGATATTTTCCGATATAGTGAGGACGATGCCCGGTTCCGATATATACATCGAGGTAAATGACAACAAGGCAACAATTAAAAGCATGAACAGCGTATTCAATATTTCCTGTTATAATTCCGAAGAGTTTCCGCAGCTGCCGGATGCGGAGACTGAAAACGGGGTCATGATGGATCAGGAGATTTTGAATTCCATGATAAAGGGAACTATTTTTTCGGTATCTTCCGATATGTCTCATCCCATACTCAACGGTTCGCTTTTAAAGATTTCGGACGGCTGCGCCGTAATGGCCGCGCTGGATGGCTACAGGCTGGCGATCCGCAGGTATGATACGGAGAAGGGCTCGGATCTCAGCATTGTCATACCCTATAAGGCTTTGAATGAGATCACCAAACTGCTGGAATCGGGACAGGTCCATATTTCCGCGGGGAAAAACCAGGCCGTTTTCGATATGGGCCATACGGTCGTGTATACGCGCCTGCTCGAAGGGGAGTATATACAGTATGAAAATATAATTCCCGCGGAAAAAAATCTGGTGTGCGAGGTAAAGACTGAGGAGATCATCAATACCATAGAGAGGGCCAGCCTGATATCCGGAGACAGGAAGACACTGGTCAAGTTTACCTTCGACGGTAACTATGCGGGCGTGGAGGCAAGGGACGAAAGAGGCTATTTCAACGAGGGGCTGGATATCAAGGCGGACGGGCCCGGCCTCTCCATAGCTTTCAATTCGGTATATCTCCTGGACGCGCTGAGGACCATAGAGGACAGGACCATAAAGATGGAGCTTTTGAGCAGCATATCTCCCTGCGTGATAAAGCCGGTCCAGGGTGATGAATATCTGTATCTCGTGCTGCCTGTCAAAATGAAGGAGGACGCGTAAGTTCCATGGAAATAAGAATAGATACGGATTATATCACCTTGGGAAGGTTCTTAAAACTGCAGGGCCTGGCGGCAACCGGGGGAGAGGCGAAGCTGCTCATTCAGTCCGGCAAGGTCTCGGTAAACGGCGAGATGTGCACCATTAGGGGTAAAAAGTTGGTAAGCGGCGATACCGTAGGATTCAATGACGATAATTATACGATAATAGGCAGCAAATAAAATGAAATACAGAGGTATGAGGTCGTGTATATAGAGGAGCTGAGACTGGATAACTATAGAAACTTCAAGGACCTTCGCCTGGAATTTGACAAGGGTATAAATATGGTGTTGGGTAAAAATGCCGCGGGAAAGACCAATATACTGGAATGCGTATATCTCTTGAGCCGCGGAAGATCCTTCAGGACGTCCCGCCTGAACGAGATAATAAACTATGATGAAGACAGCTTCTTTGCCTATATCAAAGCGGTAAGGAACTCAGGAGAATTTAGCATACGCTACGGTTTGGACAGGGAAGGAAAGAAACAGGCCAGGATAAACGGCATGGACATAGCGAAAAATTCCGAGCTCTTGGGAAATCTTTATACCATCCTCTTTATTCCCGAAGACATGTATATCGTAAAGGGAAATCCCGAGCAGAGAAGGAATTTTATAGACGAAGTCCTGCTCCAGATAAGGCCTAATTACAGATATGACTTGATGAGGTATTACAGAACTTTGAAACAAAGGAATAATCTTCTCAAAAATATTGCAAAAAAACCCTCTTTAAGATATACTTTATACTCGTGGGACGAACAGTTGACCGGGTACGGACTAAAAATTGCCGGTATGCGGTCGCGCTTTGTGAACATACTTTCCAAAACGGCGGCGGACATCCATAAAAATTTAAGCGGCGGCGAAATGCTGGATATTAAATATATTGTTAATTTTGGAAATAATAAAGATGATTATGCTGAATTGATGAAAGCAGCCGCGGACAGGGATATAGCATACGGGCTGACCACCATAGGTCCTCACCGGGACGATATAAGGATACTTCTGGACGGAAAAGAAGCCAGGAGTTATTCCTCGCAGGGTCAGCAAAAGACCATAGCCCTGGGCTTAAAATTGTCGGAAATACAGATCGTCAAAAATGAGATCGGCGAGAGTCCCATATTTTTGCTCGATGATGTTTTCTCCGAGCTGGATGATGACAGAAAGGGATTTGTCATAGATAATATAAAGGGTATGCAGTCTCTGATAACCGCCAACGAGGTTTATCTCAAAGGGGACTGGAATGAAATAAGGCCGGGGGTGATATGATGTTCCTTCATATAGGCGAGAATATAGTTGTGCCGCTGAAAAACCTGATCAGTATCATAGATTATGATTCGACGGTTTCATCGGAAATAAACCGGGAATTTATAAATATATACCAGGAAGAAGGATTTTTAAAAAATAAGATCACCGAGGATGTAAAATCCCTTGTGTTGGTCGAAGAGGATGATAAATACTTTATCTACTGTTCTCCCATATCGTCGGTGACTTTATTGAAGAGAGCAGCAAACCCGTACGAGATTAGCGATTAGGGGGTGGATGAATGGCAAATGAGAGATATGATGCAAGCGAGATCCAGATATTAGAGGGTTTGGAAGCGGTAAGAAAGAGACCGAGTATGTATATAGGTTCCACCAGTCTCAAAGGACTGCATCATCTGGTATATGAGGTGGTGGACAACAGCATCGATGAAGCGATGGCTGGAGTCTGTACTGAAATATATATTTCTTTAAATGAAGACGGTTCATGTACGGTGACCGACGACGGAAGGGGCATCCCTGCCGATATACAGCCCCAGGTCGGAAGACCGGCCGTAGAGGTGGTCCTCACCATACTGCATGCCGGAGGAAAATTCGGCGGAGGAGGATACAAGGTGTCGGGCGGCCTGCACGGCGTCGGCGTGTCCGTGGTAAACGCACTCTCCGAATGGCTGGAAGTAAAGGTGGACTGGGAGGGCGACTCCTACACGCAGAGGTATGAAAGGGGAAAGCCGGTGACCGAACTTATAAAACTCGGTCCCACGGACAGGCATGGCACTCAGGTGACATTCAAACCGGATAAAGAGATATTCGAGGATGTCAATTTTGACTATAATATGCTGTCCGCAAGGATGAAGGAACTGGCTTTTCTGAATAAAGGCCTCAGCATAATCATGGAGGATAAGAGGAACGATGAAAAAGAGACATACTGCTATGAGGGCGGGATAGTCTCCTTTGTAAAGTATATAAACAGATCTGCAAACGTCCTTCACAGCGACCCGATCTATATCTCCGACAGGAAGGACGACGCCGAGCTGGAGGTGGCCATGCAGTACAACGACTCCTACGGCGAGACGATATTCAGCTTTGCCAATAATATAGATACCCATGAGGGGGGCACCCACCTCACCGGGTTTAAAAATGCCATAACCAAGGTGATAAACGATTACGCAAGAAAATTTGGTATGCTAAAGGATGCCGATAAAAACCTTCAGGGAGAGGACGTCAGGGAAGGGCTGACAGCGGTCGTCAGCGTAAAATTGACCGATCCTCAGTTTGAAGGTCAGACAAAGACTAAACTCGGAAACAGCGAGATCAGGGGCTTTGTTGAAAACGCAGTGTATGAGAAACTCGAGGCGATTTTTGAAGAAAATCCTTCCGTAAGCAAGATCATCCTTGAAAAGGCCATGACTGCGTCGCGGGCAAGAGAAGCCGCCAGGAAGGCCAGAGAACTTACCCGCCGGAAGGGCGCTCTTGACTCCATGCAGCTGCCGGGAAAACTCTCCGACTGTTCTGAAAAGGACCCTGCCCTTTGCGAGCTCTATCTTGTGGAGGGCGATTCGGCAGGAGGCTCGGCAAAATCCGGAAGAGACAGGAGATTTCAGGCCATACTTCCTTTACGGGGAAAGATATTGAACGTGGAGAAGGCGAGACTGGACAAGGTATTGGGCAGCGAAGAGATAAGGGCGATGATAACCGCCATAGGCGCAGGATTAGGCGATGACTTCGATATAAGCAAGGCGAGGTATCACAAGGTCGTATGCATGACCGATGCCGATGTCGACGGCAGCCATATAAGGACGCTGATCCTCACTTTCTTTTACAGATATATGCCGGAACTGATAGACAACGGCTACGTATATATAGCTCAGCCGCCTCTCTACAGGGTGGTCAAGGGCAAGTTCATGCAGTACATCTATAGCGACAGGGAACTGGAGAAGGTACTGGACGATATAGGCCATGAGGCCGAAATACAGAGGTATAAAGGTCTTGGTGAGATGGATGCGGATCAGCTGTGGGATACCACGCTGAATCCGGAGACAAGGATAATGCTCAGGGTGAGTATGGAGGACGCCTTGGCGGCGGACGAGATATTCTCTATATTGATGGGGCAGAACGTCGAGCAGAGAAGGGAATTCATACAGAAGAATGCTCACCTTGTCAGGAATTTGGACATATAGGGAGGCGGCTTGAATGGATGAAGAAAATTTAATACCGGTAGATATAGAAGATGAGATGAAGAAGTCATATATAGACTATGCCATGAGCGTCATCGTGAGCAGGGCCCTTCCCGATGTCCGGGACGGACTCAAGCCCGTGCACAGGCGGATACTGTATGCAATGAACGAGTTGGGTATGTCGCCTGACAAACCGTACAGAAAGGCCGCGCGTATCGTGGGTGACGTTCTGGGAAAATATCACCCGCACGGCGATTCCGCCGTTTATAACGCCATGGTTAGGTTGGCGCAGGATTTTTCCATAAGATATCTTTTGGTGGATGGACATGGAAACATGGGAAGCGTGGACGGAGATCCGCCGGCAGCCATGAGGTACACGGAGGCCAGGCTTTCACGCATATCCCTTGAAATGCTCGCCGGCATCAATGAAGAGACAGTGGACTTTGTGCCAAACTTTGATGAGACCTTGAAGGAGCCCGTGGTGCTGCCCAGCCGTTTTCCCAACCTTTTGGTCAACGGCTCCCAGGGTATAGCCGTAGGTATGGCAACCAATATGCCTCCGCATAATTTAAACGAGGTGACCGATGGGATCATCGCGCTCATGGATAACCCTGAGATGGAAATAGATGAGATAATGGAATACATCAAGGGTCCGGATTTTCCAACGGGCGGACTGATAATGGGGACCAAGGGCATAAAGGACGCTTACTTTACCGGAAGAGGCAAGGTCATCATGAGGGGAAGGACGGAGATCGAGGAGGTAAAGGGCAGAAGCCGCATCATTATAACTGAGATCCCCTACATGGTGAATAAGGCAAAACTTGTCGAGGATATAGCAAACCTTGTCAAGGAGAAGAAGATCGAGGGGATCTCCGACCTGAGGGATGAATCCGACAGATCGGGTATGCGGGTAGTGGTGGAGCTTAAAAAGGATGCCAATCCCAACCTCATACTTACAAAGCTGTATGCCCATACGCAGCTTCAGGATACCTTCGGCGTTATCATGCTCGCACTGGTAAACGGCATACCTAAGGTGCTGAACATAAAGGACATCATGACCGAGTATATAAACTTCCAAAAGGAAGTCGTCACCCGGAAGACCAGATACCAGCTGGGAAAGGCGCAGGAAAGGGCTCATATATTGGAGGGCCTGAGGATAGCCTTAGACCGGATAGACGAGGTAATAAACCTGATAAGGTCATCTTCTACAACTCAGGAGGCCAAGACGGGGCTCATGGAGAATTTCGGCCTGAGCGAGAAACAGGCCCAGGCCATACTGGACATGAAACTGCAGAGACTCACGGGACTTGAGAGAAAGAAGATCGACGACGAATACGAATCCCTTATGAAGGATATAGCGGGATATAACGAAATACTCGCGAGCGAAACGGTGCTCCTCGGGGTGATAAAGGACGATCTCATAAGGATAAGGGATAAGTACGGAGACGCCAGGAGGACGGAGATAGTAAAACAGTATGAGGAGATAGAGCTTGAGGACCTGATCAAGGAGGAGGATGTGGTCGTTACCATAACCCATTTCGGCTATACCAAGAGGCTGCCGATCACGACTTATAGAAGCCAGAAACGCGGCGGCAAGGGTCTTATAGGTATAACGACCAGAGAAGAGGACTTCGTGGAGAGCATACTCATCACCTCCACACACGACAATCTGCTCTTCTTTACCAATTTCGGGAACGTATACCGGCTGAGGTCTTTTGAGATACCGGAAGAGGGCAGGCAGGCTAAGGGCACCGCGATCGTCAACCTTATACAGCTCAAGGGCGGCGAAAAGGTGAACGCGGTACTGCCAGTAAAGGACTTCAATGAGGATCTGTGCGTCATAATGGTCACCAAGTCGGGTCTTATCAAAAAGACCGTGCTGAATGAATATGCCAACGTGAGGAAAAACGGCATAAGGGCGCTTTCTCTGGGTGAGGAGGACGAGCTGATATCCGTACGTCTGGTGAAGGACGGCGAGGAGGTCATCATAGGCACCAAGGGCGGCATGTGCATCAGATTTTCAGAAAAGGACGTAAGGGCCTCCGGCAGGACGGCCAAGGGAGTAAGGGCCATAGAGCTGAGTGACGGCGACGAGATAATAGGAATGGATCATATAGACAGCAGCGGATACGTGCTTACCGTAACCGACAAGGGCTTTGGAAAGAGGACGCCGACGCGGGAGTACAGGCTGCAGTCAAGAAGGGGTAAGGGTATAAAGGCTTACAATATGACCGGCAGAAACGGCCGGGCCATTACCATAAGGGTCGTCGAATCGGAGGATGATCTTATGATCACCACCATGAGCGGCAATATAATAAGATTAAAAGTGAAGGATATATCCGAACTCCACCGTAACAGTCAGGGAGTGAAACTGATCAGACTGGATGAAAACGACGAAGTAGTCTCGATAGCCAGAATAGAAGAAGACGAGGATGATGATTGACAGAGAGGGCACCGATAAGATCGGTGTCCTCTCTGCATATTCCAATATTTCGCATAACTCGATCAATTAATAAATAATTAACACTGATTATATAATATCAAACATAACTGCAGTTATTAAAGCAGTTTTATAATAAGAATCAATTTTTAAAACAGAGCAATAATAATAACAAACATTGTAATAGTAAAACGATGAAACGTTTAGAAAATAATACTGTTGGGAATGGCATTGAGAATAATAGCAAAATTTAATTAAAAATAACGTTTTTATGGATAAATTAAGAATTTGACCATTATAATATAAGTTCTATAATGGGAAAGATGCGGGGTGATTAGTGTGGAATTCGGGGCTAAAGTGATGTTTACCATACCCATATTAGGTGGTATACCCGTGACCGACACAGTAGTGGTCAGTTGGTTTATAGTGGCGTTTCTCGGCATACTGTTTTGGCTGGGCGGCAGGAAACTAAAGAATATACCCGAGGGTTTACAGAATGTATTGGAGATAGTGCTGGACTTCATAAGCTCTTTTGTTACGGATGTTACCGGGCCTAAGGGCGAAGTGATAATTCCCTATATAGGTACGGTCGCCTTGTATCTTATTGCGGCCAATATCATCGGCGCATTCGGGATCAGTCCGCCTACAAGGGATATCAACATAGCCGGAAGTTTGGCTGTGCTTACCATGTTTTACGTCATATATTCCAGCATAAGGGCAAGGGGATTTAAAGGCTGGCTTAAGAGTTTTACGGAGCCCTTAAGCATAATATTGCCGTTTAAAATACTGGATCTGTTTACGCGGCCGCTTTCCCTTGCAGTCCGGTTGTTCGGAAACATTATGGCGGGTTTTATAATAATGGAGCTGGTCAAAGGCTTTGTGCCGGTGATCTTACCTTCATTTTTAAGCATTTACTTTGACTTTTTCGACGGAGTAATTCAAGCGGTTGTCTTTTCCCTTTTAACGGTCATGTACGTGAATGAGGGCATCGAAAAAATGGAATGATAGAGGATAAGGAGTGATAATATGTCAGTTGCAATGGCTGCCGGAATAGCGGCTTTATCGGTAATGGGTGCCGGTCTCGGCATAGGTTATGCTACCTCCAAGGCAGTGGAGTCTGTGGCAAGACAGCCCGAAGCTTCCAACAAGATAACGACAATATTCCTGCTTGGTGCCGCCTTGTCGGAGGCAACCGCAATTTATGGGCTTTTGGTTGCCATACTAATAATATTCTTTGTGAAATAGAGGTGGCATATAGTGCTTACCATGAATATCTGGACATGGGTTTGGAATATCATAAATATCGTCGTATTATATTTTCTCTTTAAACGTTTTTTATACAAACCCATGACCAAGTTTTTAAAGGACAGGAGCGAAAAAATTCAAAAAATACAGGATGATGCAAGACTGGACAGGGAAGAAGCGCAAAAGGCGAAGGCGGATATCGAAAAATCTCTGAAGGAAGCCAATGATAAAACTCAGCAGATGATAAAGGATGCTCAGGACAGAGCCAATAGGGAATATGGTGAAATCGTGGCCAAGGCCAGGGAAGAAGCAGCCAATATAATTGATCAGGCGCATAAGGAGACCGTGGCAGACAGGGATAAAATGCTGAAGGAATTAAAATCGGAGATCATAGATATGATCATAGATTCCATCTATAAGGTAACGGAAGTGAAACTTGATCCTGAAGAGGATACCGAACTGATAAACAATATCCTGCAGGATATTATTTCCGGTGACGGCAAATAGCCGTATGTTTTTATGATAATGCGGAATTTTATTGTATTATCGACGATATGTGAGGATTGAGGATGATATCATGAACAACAAGGGGCACGAAAAGCTGACAGTCGTTTTGGCCAGACCTATAGGCCCGGATATGCAGTCGATGCTGGAGGACAACATTAAAAAGGCATTCGGCAGCGATATATCCATAAAATATTTAACGGACTCTTCGATGGTGGGCGGAATAATACTTCGTACTGAAGACAACAGAATGATCGACCTCAGTTTAAAGGGTAAAATCGATTCTTTAAAGGATTATCTGCGTAAAGAGCTGCAAAACGGCGATTATAATGAAGACAGCAAATTTGAATTAAAAAACGCGATAAACAATTTCAATTATCAGCCCGTATGGGAAGAGGTAGGCAATGTCATAAGCTATACGGACGGCATAACCCAGATATCCGGTCTCAATAACTGCATGAACGGCGAACTGTTGGATTTCGGCAACGGTATATACGGCATGGCGCTGGATTTGAATATAACTACCGTGGGCGCGGTACTTTTGAGCAATGCCCCCGTACCGGAGGGAACCGTCGTTAAGCGGACGGGAAAGGTCATGAATGTACCCGTCGGCGACAAGCTTCTGGGGAGAGTAATCAATCCGTTGGGCGAAGCTTTGGATGGAAGAGGAGATATAGCGTCGGAAAAGGCCCGGCCTATTGAAGCCCCCTCACCGGATATATTAGACAGACGTCCGATCGATGCCCCTCTTGAAACAGGTATTTTGACAATAGATTCTCTTATTCCCATAGGCAAGGGACAGAGGGAACTTATCATAGGAGACAGGCAGACCGGAAAGACGGCTATAGCCGTTGATACGATACTTAATCAGAAGGGCAAGAACGTATATTGCGTATATGTGGCCATCGGGCAGAAGGAATCCTCGGTATCCTCCATTGTCCATACCTTCAGGGAATTGGGAGCAATGGATTATACGGTGGTCGTCTCCGCATCGGCAGCAGATTCCGCGGCAATGCAGTATATAGCTCCCTATGCGGGATGCTCCATTGCGGAAGAATGGATGTATTCTGGCAAAGACGTCCTTGTGGTATACGACGATCTGTCAAAGCATGCCGTGGCATACAGGACGCTTTCTCTCTTACTGAGAAGACCGCCGGGAAGAGAAGCATACCCCGGAGACGTGTTCTATCTACATTCACGTTTACTGGAAAGGGCCGCGGCGCTCTCCGATAAACTGGGCGGCGGTTCAATGACCGCACTGCCCATAGTCGAGACCTTGGAAGGCGATTTGGCGGCGTATATTCCCACCAATGTCATATCCATAACCGACGGACAGATCTATCTGATGACCGACCTGTTCTTTAAAGGAATGAGGCCTGCCGTAGATGTCGGTCTCTCCGTATCCAGAGTGGGCGGTGCCGCGCAGACGAAGGCAATGAAGAAGGTCGTCGGCAGCCTGCGCCTTAATCTCGCTCAGTACAGCGAGATGCAGGTATTTGCTCAGTTCGGTTCCGAGCTGGATAAGTCGACAAAGGATATGCTCGATCTTGGAGACAGAATAATGGAGATATTAAAGCAGGAACAATATAAACCCTATAGAATGTTTGACGAGGTGGTATCCATTTATGCCGTCACCAACGGATTCTTTAAGGATATAAGCGTGGATAAAGTACGTCAGACTAGAGACGAACTGCTCAATTATATGCATGTAAACCACAGGGATCTGATGGATGAAATAAATAAAACTAGGGATATCAATGATGACATAAAGACAAAACTGGACGGCGCCATAAGCGAATATCTGAATGAAGGTAAAGGCAATGTCTGAAAGAGATATTAAGCGCAGAATAAAGAGCGTGGGTGAAGTAGAAAAGATAACCAAGGCTATGTACCTGATAGCCAGTGCCAATACCCAGAAGGCAAAAGAGAGGCTTAAGATAGCGGATCCCTATTTCAGGCAAATACAAGAAACCATGAGAGAACTTCTTGAGCACACAAATCCGGAGGATATATCCTTGGTAACGGATAATGAACCCAAAAGAAGGGCCGGTATAATAGTCATAACCGGCGACAAGGGTTTGTGCGGAGATTATAATCATAATATCATCAAACTGGCGGAGAAAACTATGACTGAGCTCAGACATTCATACCTGCTTGTCATAGGCGCCATGGGCAGAGATTATTTCAAGAGGAGGGGCTTTACCATAGACACTTCGCTTCTGTATACGGCGCAAAACCCTACGTATGCCAGTGCTGTGGATATATCCAACATCATTCTGAGATTCTACCGGCAGGGACTGCTGGATGAAGTCTTTATAGTCTATACGAAATATATTTCATCCTTCAAGCACGAGCCGGCCGTACTCAGGGTGCTTCCTTTGGATCAGGAATCTCTGGGTGTCAAGGAAAGAAAGAGATCTCAGCATACGCTGAAATATGAGCCGTCTCCCCAGGCGGTATTCAAAATATTGGCAGAATCATATATAAAGGGCGTCGTGTACGGCGCGCTGGTGGAATCCTTCGCATCGGAGCAGACTGCCAGAATGACGGCAATGGACAGCGCGACAAAAAATGCGGAAGATCTGATAGATAAATTCAATCGTTTATATAACAAAGAAAGGCAAGGCAAGATAACACGAGAGATATCCGAAATAATATCTTCCAGCGAGGTCTTGAGGTAAAGGAGGATAACATGGCTAAAAAGGGATATATAACGGCAATAAGAGGGCCGGTAATAGATGTAACGTTTGAGAATGGCCTTCCCATGATAAATAACGCTTTGAAAATCAAAAATGAAGATAAAGAGATAATCCTCGAGGTAATGAATCATATTGGAAACAATATGGTACGCTGCATCGCTCTTTCGGCAACGGAAGGACTGAGAAGGGGCATGGTAGCGGAAGATACCGGCCGCCCTATAGAGGTGCCCGTCGGAAATGCCGTGCTGGGCAGAATGTTCAATGTATTCGGGCAGCCCATCGACGGTAAGGGACCGGTCGAAAACGCAACGTATAAATCCATTCACAGAGAGCCTCCTACTTTTGAGGATCAGGCGCCCTCTCAGCAAATATTCGAGACCGGCATAAAAGTCATAGACCTTTTGGCCCCCTATGTAAAAGGCGGCAAAATAGGCCTGTTTGGCGGAGCGGGAGTGGGCAAGACCGTTCTTATCATGGAGCTCATTCACAATATAGCGACGCAGCACGGCGGATACTCGGTATTCACCGGTGTGGGCGAGCGTTCCAGAGAGGGAAACGAGCTTTGGAACGAAATGAATGAATCGGGCGTGATCAATAAGACCGCCTTGGCTTTCGGACAGATGAACGAACCGCCGGGCGCGAGGATGAGGGTGGCGCTTACAGGTCTGACCATGGCTGAACAATTCAGAGATGAAGAGCATCAGGATATACTCCTGTTTATAGATAATATATTCAGATTTATTCAGGCGGGCTCCGAGGTTTCCACTCTGCTGGGCAGAATACCTTCGGCCGTGGGTTATCAGCCGACGCTGGCCAATGAACTGGGATCACTGCAGGAAAGGATAACGTCCACAAAGAGCGGCTCCATTACGTCGGTACAGGCCGTGTATGTTCCTGCAGACGATATAACGGACCCTGCGCCCGCGACGACTTTTGCACACCTGGACGCCACGACGGTTCTTTCACGGAGCATAGCTGAAATGGGCATATATCCGGCCGTAGATCCGCTGGCCTCCACATCCAAGATACTGGATCCCAGAGTATTGGGGGAGGAGCACTACAATGTGGCAAGGAGAGTACAGGAGATACTGGAAAGGTATAAGGAGCTCCAGGATATCATCGCCATATTGGGTATGGAAGAACTGACCGAGGAAGACAGGCTTACGGTTTACAGGGCAAGGAAGATCCAGAGGTTTTTATCGCAGCCGTTTTTCGTGGCCGAGCAATTTTCCGGCAAACCCGGCAAATATGTGCCCCTGAAGGATACTATCGAAGGATTTAAGATGTTGATCGAGGGCGGATTGGATGACATTCCGGAGGCTGCGTTCTTTATGGCAGGAAATATACAGGAAGTCATCGAAAAGGCCAAGACGTTGCAGTAGAGGAGGCTTTAAAGATGTCGAAATTTCATTTGATAATAAATACGCCTACGCGTAAGTTCTTTGATGAAAATGTGGATTCATTGGTCTTAAAGACCTTTGATGGAGAGATAGGTATTTTATACGGCCACGAGCCGATAGTGATCCCCATTGAAGTAAGTCCGATAACGATAAGGACGGACGGCCAGGCAAAAAAGGCATATGTCTCAGGCGGATTCATGAATGTCATGGGCGATATCGTGGAGATATTTTCTGACGATGCCCTCTGGCCTGAGGAGATAGATATCAGGAGAGCGGAGGATGCCATAAAGAGGGCCGAAGAACGCATCAAGGCAAAGAAGAGCCAGGCGGAATTTGCCAGGGCCAGGGCCTCAATGGCCAGGGCTATGGCGCGGTTAGAGGTCGCGGAGAGAGGACCGAAGGCGATCAGGTAGGGATTCCATCAATATAAGCATAATTAAGAAAGATAAAGCATATAATGTATAATTGGAGATAAGCAGACTTATGTCTGCTTATGTAACATTTATCAATCTTTACAGCGGCAGCCAAACATGATAACATAATACC
>DHDI01000015.1:88268-95334 GCA_002399285.1 Thermoanaerobacterales bacterium UBA4880 | reverse complement strand
TGCGCCCACCCTGATTACCGGCCCATGCTGCTCGATTACTTTGAACGTGCACAAAAAACGGGGATGATGCATACTCCTCATCTTTTGGATGAGGCTTTTTCCTGGCACACGAGGTACATGAACACAGGTACGATGAAGATGGCATAGATTTGGATCTATAGCTGTACTATAATAAATTTGCGTGTCAAATTGCCCGATTTGTTGGTGCAGCCAACGCAGCAAGCAAAATTGCATTGAAATTTCACGTTTACGCGACTTTGTCATTATATTCTTATATGTATAAAAAACTAGAGAGATGGAGGCAAATTATATGAAAAAGGGGTACCTATATATAATGCTGTCCGCTTTGCTTTTCAGTACGATGGAAATATCGCTGAAACTAGTATCAACCCAATTTAATCCAATACAGATGCTTTTCTTGAGATTTCTGATCGGGTCCTTGATCCTGGTGCCTTTAGCGGTAAGGGATCTGAATAAAAGGGGAGCAACGCTGTGCAAGGATGATTTTAAATTTTTTGCATTGACCGGCTTTATCTGTGTTGTGATAAGCATGCTGTTTTATCAGCTGGCTATTCTATACTGCAAGGCATCGACTGTGGCGATACTCTTTAGCTGTAACCCGATATTTGTAATACCGTTAGCGCATTACATATTAAACGAAAAAATATATAACTATACCATAATATCGATGATCATATGCGCGGCAGGGATCATATTAATCATGAACCCCATGAACCTTGCCGATAGTGCGGCCGGGATCGTGCTTGTGCTGTTGTCTGCAGTGACGTTCGCATTATATAGCGTTATCGGAAGATCCAAAAGCTTAAATTATGGCGGCATTGTCCTCAATTGTTTTAGCTTTTTTATGGGCAGCATGGAATTGCTGGCGATTATCCTGCTATCCAGAACAGGGTTTGTAACGAGGCTGTTTACGAATATTGGCCTTAAGACTTTCGCCGATATACCTATTTTGCGGGGTATAACGCTGAGCAGCATTCCTGCGCTGATATATATAAGCGTATTTGTGACCGGTTTTGGCTATGTGTTCTATTTCATGGCTATGGATGAGACGTCGGTTTCCGCCGCATCTCTGGTATTTTATATAAAGCCGGCTCTGGCTCCCGTTCTGTCGCTCATTATCTTAAAAGAATCCATAGCTTTAAATACTATTGGCGGCATCGTACTTATTATTATAGGGTCGTGCGTAACCCTCGTATTAAATGCTAAAAAAACTAAGGAAGTTAATGCAGCCGATGTATCCGCCTATGACACTGAACTGACAAAATAGCTGTAAAAGAACGGCAGTGCAAAAAAGGTAAAGTATCTGAAAGAAGGTACCCTGCCTTTTTTAATTATATAAAAGATGGTAAAATGTAGTTTGGTCGATATGAGATGCTTAGTCGAAAAGACGAAGCCAATAATACTTTGAGGAGAGGATTTTTATGGAGATCATCCCGATCATCACTCACCACTTTGTCAAAAGCGAGGATCTAAACCACCATGGAACGCTGTACGCGGGACGTACGGCCGAGTGGTTTGTTGAAGCAGGATTAATGGCGGCGGCGGTTTATCTTCCCCCGGAGAATATAGTATGCGTTAAGATCCATGGAATGACTTTTACAAGACCGATCAGACTTGGCGAAACAGTTAAATTTATAAGCAAGGTAGTCTATGCGGGAAGGACCAGCCTGACAGCCAACATACGTATCGAAATGCAAAATAAGGAGATCCTTAACGGCTTCATCACCTTTGTAAACGTAGACTCGGAAGGGAAATCTTTTCCGCACGGATTGGAAATGGACGCAGTAAGCGCGGAAGACATCGCTTTACAGGAACAGGCAAGGAAATTACGAAGTTAGAGGATGCTGCACAGTAATTTGGAGGATTTAGTATGAAAGACGTTTTTATTATAGGTGGGACGATGGGGGTCGGGAAAACAACAACCTGCCGGATACTAAAAGATAAACTGAACAACAGTGTTCTTTTAGATGGCGATTGGTGCTGGGATATGCATCCATTCCAAGTGACGGAGGAAACAAAGAAAATGGTTATAGAAAATATTTGTTTTCTCCTAAATAACTTCATCAAGTGCTCTGCCTATGAAAACATTGTGTTTTGCTGGGTAATGTATCAGCAGACTATTATTGATGACATTGTTTCACGCCTCGACACGGAGCATTGCAAGGTCCACTTGATTTCATTGGTGTGCAGCGGGCAAGCATTGCAGGTGCGGTTACAAAGGGATATCGATGCCGGTGTCAGGGCTGAAGACTCTATTCGCAAGGGTATTGAACGCATCCCACTCTATGAGGAATTGAACACCCGGAAGATCGACGTATCAAACATCACGCCGGATCAGGCAGCCGGTCTCATTATCTCGGTATGACATGAAGACCCTAAACAAATATATGGTAGGTCGTTTGGCGGGAATCTTAACGGCAGTATTTGACGGAAAATGGTTTCAATTAAAACTGTTATATGAGTGGCTTCAATTTATGGTTTTGATTGGGAGAAAGCAGAGCCGGATACAGAAGAATTGGAATTAATATGGAAAGAATTTTGCAGTAAATTAAAATAACTATTATATCTAATTTCATCATTTGTTACTGTTAATATATAAGGAAGGATGCAATTATGCAGGCGCCAATCAACGTAATTTCGTAAGCCAAGTAATAGTCATTTGTTTAATGATCGTGATATTGTTCGCTGTAAATATCCATGTTTAATACTCTGTTTACGGATTTTATGAACTCACGGTATCCTCCGTCATTGTCTTCTCTATGGGGAAGCGATTGCATAAGAATTTCATCGGCGTCCTCCTTATCAAACTCAAAGCAGCTTGTTAAAAGATCTTTAACTTCATCGGAAGTTGCTCCATGTGCAAATTTATAAGCTGCCTTATAAACTTTTTTGCTTTCATGGAGCCCTGAATATTTAAGGCCGTAATACTCCGATAATTTATAGAAACCATAAATAATGACAAAAGATATAGCTAATAAAGCAACATTTTTAAAAAATACATCCATATGACAACCTCCCTACATTTATGAAATATACTATCTTTATTTTTACAGCAGTATAACATAATGAAAATTAGGATGGCGTTATGGTTTTTACTACCGTATTAAGATTATATTAATTAACAACTTATAAGTACGAACTCCTAAAGGTCCGGATTTTATTATACCGTGGTTACCGGTAAATAGCTCCGTAACAGGGCAGGCTGATAATTAATAATTTCGGCTTGATTTTGTCCTACGCAGCGTATATGATAAGAGAAACGGCCTTATAGGATTACGTTATGGATGCAAGTTTGAAAGAAAACAAAAAGTGAGATGGGAAGGAGGCAATTTATGCCTAGGCAGGAATTGACAAAGCAATTAATTGCCGATACTACAAAAAACCTCGCGCTAAAGAAGCAATTGGATAAAATCAGCGTAAGCGAAATAGTAGATACAGCCGGTATTAACCGCCAGACTTTCTACTATCACTTTGCGGATAAGCAGGAGCTCATTTGCTGGATATTTGATACAGATATCAGTATGCTTACGGATAAAAATAAAAACGATACCTTGATCGACGATATAATCGAATACATTTATTCGGAAAAAGTTTTTTATACGGCGGCTCTCACTTCAGAAGCACAAAACAATCTTCGCGAGCATCTTTATGAGGTTTGCTACAGCCGCTGTATTGATGAAATAACGTCGATGCTCGGGGACCGCAAAATGGACGAAAAAATAATAGAATTTCTCGCAGGATTTTTTTCCAACGCTATCACAGGCGCTTTGTTCCAGTGGGCCCAGAAGGGTATGAAGGGCGATAACATAAAATTTGTGGAGAATTATGCTCCTGTGTTCAAGGAATTGTTGATACTTGCCATAGACAGGTATTCGGAATAATTAACACGTCATATTATAAAAATGGGACATCCGCTTTGGCGGATTTTTTCTTTTTAAAAGCACTGTATATAAATCTAACAACAATGAGAATTTGTCTAAAAACTATACAAATTGAGTTAGCTGATGATTATCAATTTTTTCTATTTATATTAATATATACATAGAAAGAATTACAATAGAGATAGGGAGGATCAACATGAATGAAAATGTTGGTAATTGGTTGGGCTGGATAGGAATTTGTCTTGGCGTTATCGGCTTTTTCTGGGCGCGTATATGGTTGGGTTCTATAGCGGCTGTTCTTGGCGTGATAGGTCTTTTCACTCCCAAGAGGAACTTGAACATTTGTGCTGTTGTAGTTGGAGTAATTGCCCTGATTCTGGGTATAACCTTGTAGTACATTGCGCTATAATTCAGTATTGACCTTAAACAACCGGACTCACGCATTCAGGCGGGTTATGTAAGCATCACTTCATTTGAAGCGGGGTTTCAGCCGGAGTTTGTCACGTATGATACTCTCAAATGGGCGGCAGAGGCCGCGCGGGGTAAAAAGCCGCAGATTGATTTCGCCAAAGCGAGACTGGAGGCTTTCCATGAAGGTTTGTGCGTTCAGATGCTGCACACAGGGCCGTATGCGGACGAGCCTGTCACAACTAAAAAGATGGCGGAGTTTATGGAGCAAAACGGCCTGGCCAACATGACGGGCGCAGACCGCAAGCACCATGAAATATATATGTCAGACCTAAACAGGACAAATCCGGAAAAACTCAAAACAGTAATAAGGCTTCCCGTTCAAAGCGTATGATACCTGAGTAGATCCATAATTTCAGATATAAAAAGGACTCCATCCAAACGTCGGTCGGAGTCCTTTTATAACTATATTTATCTGTATAAAAGCAGACCGGCTGCGGCGGATAAAACCGTAAGCAAAATAGGGTCAAGCTTATATACATAGGACAAAAGGAACGCGGCTGCAAAGATGATGACGCTTTTAAAGTCAATGAAAGAACTTTGGGCTACCATGATGGCTGCCGCTGCTATCAACCCTATGGTTGCCGGCCGCAGGCTCAGAAATGCATTTTCCACATATTTATTGTTTTTAAACTTGATAAAGAACTTTGATATTATGACCATTAATATTATGGATGGAGTTATTACGCCCAGGGTGGCAAGGACAGAACCGGGAATGCCCGCTGTCTTGAAGCCTATATATGTGGCCGAGTTTATTGATATAGGCCCTGGGGTTATTTGAGATATGGCCACCACGTCTATAAATTCCTTGGCGCTTATCCAGTTGTGCGCCGTCACGACCTCCTGTTGAATGAGGGGAAGCATTGCATACCCGCCGCCGAAACTGAAAAGTCCGATTTTCAAAAATGTAAAAAATATGTCTAAGTAAATCATTTCGTCTCCCCCTTTATTATATATTTACCGTATATTATTCCTAAGACGGCGGCAGCAATTATGATATATATTGGGGATATACCTAAGAATGCTACCAATATTGCACTTATTATTGGTATGATCACTGTCTTTCTGTTGATCTTGGCCGACTGGGAAAGCCTTATGACCGGTGCCGCGATCAAGGCAACGACGGCGGGCCTTATGCCTTTAAACGCTCTTTCTACATAGACGTTGTCTTTTATGCCTACAAAGAAAGAAGCTATGATCAGTATTATAAAGAAGGAAGGTAGGACGGAGCCCAAAACCGTAAAGATCATTCCCGGCATTCCCGCGATATTATATCCCACAAAGACAGCCGTATTGATTGCGATAGGTCCCGGGGCCGATTGGGCAAGGGCTAGCATGTCTAAAAAAGTATCCCTGTCTATCCACTGTTTTCTGTCTACGACTTCCTTTTCAATAAGAGGCAGCATGGCATAACCTCCTCCGAGCGTAAATGCGCCTATCTTGAAAAAGGAAACAAACATTTCAAGGTATTTTTTCACAAATCAACAACTCCTTAATGATTAGTATTTGCTATTATCATTGGTTTAGCAGCTCTTCGAAAACCATAGCCGCAGCTCCCAAGGATATGGAGTTTATCTGGAATTTCCCTCCTCTCCTGAAGACGGGATTGTCTTTATCTTTAAAGCGCAGCCTTTTATTGGCTGCCGACGTTGCCACATCATAGTAAAGCTGAGAGTATCTGAACAGCGGACCACTTAAAATAACCAGCTCGGGCTTCAAGATATTGATATAGTTGGTAAGGGCCAGGCCGAAGATCGCAGCGGAGTCGGTCATTATTTCCCGCGATAATTCGTCTCCTTTCTCGGCCATATTGCATATATCAATATAGTCTATCTCCTCCGGCGGCTTTGATGAGGCGAAACTCCTTCCCGCCTTTGCCTTTGATCTAAACTTCCTTATTATCTGCAGAGTGGAACAGTAGCATTCCACGCAGCCGTAATTGCCGCAGCTGCATTTTTCACCGTCCATGTCTATTATCATGTGGCCGAAGGAATCTTCGGAATCGGAGGAAGTACGTATGAGTTTATCCGAGGATATGACTCCTGTTCTTATGCCCATACCGCAGTTAAAATAAGACATGTTGCCGTATTTTTTGCCTATGCCGAATAAGTGTTCCACCAATACCGCCGAATTGGCGCCGTTATCTATAAAGGTCGGTATGCCCAGATCCCGCTCGATAATGTCTTTGATGGGTATGTTGACCCATTCCTTAGAGGCAAAATTTGTAGGGTTTAAAATTATTCCCTTCTCTCTGTCAAGAGGGCCCACCGTTCCCACGCCGATACCCAGTATGTCTGATTTTGATATGGATAAGTCATTCAGGGTTTCCTTCAAAGTATCGCATATGGCTGTAATGGTTTGCTGCGGCGATGAAATAGGCAGGGCTTTCTCGGCATATATAGTGCTCAAATTAAGATTTGTTATAACAAAGCGGGTATATGACCTCGATATGTCTATGCCCACAATGTAGGGACCTTCCGGGTTTATATCATATAAAGCAGGCCGGCGTCCCCCTGTGGATTCGCCTATGGCAGATTCGATAATAAGCTCATTGTCTATCAAGGGTTTTATTGAACGCTGCAATGTACTTAGCGTCATATTGGCAATAAGTAAAAGATTATTTTTTGCGATCGGTCCATTTTTTTGTATTAAGCTTAGCAAGAGCTTGCTGTTTTTATTTAAATCATTGTTAGAAT
>DHDI01000015.1:75324-88123 GCA_002399285.1 Thermoanaerobacterales bacterium UBA4880 | reverse complement strand
CTATAGATACATAATAACACTTTTTTTCAAAATAGCAATAAGTTTTTAGGAAAAATTTTCATGAGAGGGAAAGGAAAACGGGTGATATAAAGCGTTTATCTACAAAAACTATAATATTTGGGAATAAAAGTTAGTATTGGAGAATTATTGACTATAAAGAATAACCATGATACAATCTTCTAGTATAGATTTTGTTACTATATGTCAATAACCGGCGGGCTATTATGGGGCAATCAATAGAACCGTTTCGGTTTTCCTCAGACACGCACCGTATTTTCTTCGTTGGGTTGGGTTCCGGCGATGTGTTTTTGAAAAAAGTCATACCAAGCATTTGCTGACCGTACATATCGGGAAGAAAGCCGCGCATTAAATTTCCTATAAAGAATGGTCAAAGACAGAAGAAAATCAACGGTGCTTAATATAATATAAGGAGCCGCAGAGCTCCGCATTTCAAATAAAAATATAATCCAATAAAAAGAAGGTGAATAATATGGCAAAATTCAAGAAACAACCACTGCTCAGCTGGCTGATGGTCCTTGTCATGATACTGGGCCTTTTTACACCGATCGGTACGGCATACGGAGCAGAAGACGTCTATGGCAAATTGACCGATGTTAATGTAAAGGTCACTCAAGGAGGAAGGGAAATCAGCGAAGGCGGTACTTTGACGACGGATGAAATTTCAGTCGAGGTTTCATTTGGCGTGCCCGTTGCCGGCGATGAACCAAAATCGGATGATCCTGTCCAAAAGGGCAATATAGCTATTTTTAAGCTGGGCGAGGGGTTTAAACTGGTTGCAGGCAAGACTGTAACGTTAAAAGATGGAGACACTCCAGTCGGCACGGTTACATTTGACGACAGCACTGGCGAAGTGATTGCCACCGTTGACTTTGATGGAGAAGATGAAGTATTCAATGGGGAAACTGGTATAAACGACGTAAATTGTAAATTTAACGCCGAACTTGAATATAACGGCAAAGAGGCATCGGACAAAGATCAAGATGTAACTGTTACGATACTCAATAAAACCTTTCATTTAACAATCCCTGCAATAGAAAAGAAATACGCTGTGACAAAATCGGGAGAAGCCAACCTAGCCGAGAAGACTATAGAATGGACTGTGGATATTACGGGAAAACAGGGAGAAAAATCTCTTGATCTGGGCGGCTATAAGTTCTCCGACGATCTGAGCAATGTGGGCGACTATGTGACAGATTCTTTTAAAATTGGTGGTAATCTAGAAACACCAGATTGGGATGACTCAAGCAAAACATTGAGCTATACTTTCCCGGATAATTCGACCAGTCCTCAGACTGTTACATTCAAAACGACTATACCTGATGACGAGTATTATGGCTCAGGCGAACAGACTATAAAAAATACAGCCAAACTGTTGGATGGCGAGGATGAGCTGGCCAAAGGTTCTATACCCATAAAATTTACACCTCAATGGATCGAGAAGGGTGTTGAAGGTAAAACCGAAGGTAGCGGCGGAGTCTACAATCCGAAAGACCGTACCATAACATGGACGATAACTGCCAATCAGATGGGCGCGGTGTTAAATAACGTGGTTATAACTGATTTGTTGCCGGAAGGATTGACTTTGAAATCCGCAACGCTGCAAACTTGGGATGGGAGCAAATGGGTGGACACAGTAAAGAAATGGGATGGAGCACCTGCAGATGGGGAGTATAAAATAGGCAATATCAGTTCCAAAATCCTACTGACCGTTGTGACTTATGTGAAGGATGACCCATATACGACAGGCAAGATAACTTACACAAACTCGGCAAAAATCAGATGGGATGGATTGCCGGGTGATGGTATTTCAGGCAGTGTTAATGTTGATATAGGATATAATGCCATTACTAAATCGGGCGTAGCGGAACCATCTACGGGTAAAATAAAGTGGACGGTCAAAGTCGATGCAATGAGCCAGACGATACCGGATATGAAGGTGTATGACTTCCTTGTATATGGGAACAAAGACAGCGGGTTTAATGTTGACAATGCTGAAGGAATTCCTGAAGGTGTTACAAAAGCTGATTTGACACCTCAGTATAATCAGAAGTATGTTTATGGATCATTTAGCGGAGAAGGTCTCCGTGTAACAGTACATCCGATTATGGAGGATGGCAATCGTGTTGCCGACCTTCTGGAGATAGTTGATTTTCCATCAACTGCCACAACATTTACATTTGAAAGCCAGATATTAAATCCGGATATATACGCCGGAAACAAAACACAAAATGTCTATAACACGGCGACTCTTTTCAGCGGTAATGCAAAGCTAAATGAGGCAAAAGCTACGGTGGGCTACCCAAGCAATATGCTTGCCAAGGAAATGCTGAAGCGTGGAACTGATCCTTTAACCGGAGTGAACAACAAGACGACAGATGCAAACGAGGGTTTCGATTATAAGGATAAATCCGTTATATTCCGCCTGAGCGTCAATGCAGACGGCATGGATCTTACGAACATGCCCATTGATGCCGATGGAACAAAAATGGGTACGGCGACCCTTACAGACACACTGCCGAAAGGCTGGAAGTTTGCTAAATTTGATACGGGAAAAGACTATCTGATCTTTGCCAACGGAAGTACTACTCCGACAACACTTGACACCTCTATACTTGAAGCAAAATTTATAGAAGGTACAGAGGATACTGTGGCTACGGCCACATTTACATTTGAGAAACTTGACAAATCCTATGTCATTCTGATAAAGGCAAGACCAACGAATGATACTTTAGCCGGTTATTTTGATTCCAATGAAAAAACGACCGTGACAAATAATCTATCGCTAAAAACGGAAAATTGGGAGCCGGGCATCAGTACCAAGCAGGATGTCACAATTAACAGTGAAATATTGAATAAAACTTTAAGTATACCAAGGGCAGGAGAACTTCTCTGGACGGTGGATTACAAACCCTATGACCTCGATCATCAGGGCGCAAGGATAGAAGATACGCTGCCGCCAGGCATTGATCTGCGGACCGATTCGCAGGGAAAGCTGCTTATCGATGGCAATATCAATATTTATGAGATGACACTAAAGGCCGACGGAAGCTACACGCAAGGTGAAAATCCGATTGAGCTTGTGCTGGGTAAAGATATAAGCTATGACAATGCAGGCAGGATACTGACATTCAATATTCCAGACAGCGCAAAGGCATATCGCTTTACCTATGTTACAGATATTACGGGTGAACCGGGCACAATATCCAATCAGGTTAAGTTATACGGCAGCAGCGGGGAACAGCAGGGAACCGATAAGCCATATGTAATTACTGCTGCCGACGGTTCGGCCACACTGCAGAGGAGCGGCTGGATAGAGATAACAAAAACAGGTGCAAAGGGCAATCTTGCCGGCGCTGAGTTTACGGTCTTTGCGAAAGACGGTACAACAGTGATCAGAAAAGGCGTTACAGGCAGCAATGGCAAAGTCTGACTGAAGGTCATTCCCAACGGGGAGTACATTCTTAAGGAGACTGCCGCTCCCGAAGGATATAATCTAGACGCCAAGACCCATACCTTGACGGTGACAACAGGGTCTGATTCCAGACCTGTCGCTTCAATCGATGGTAAAATGGGGGCAGATTCCAATACTATAACCATAAAGGATTATAAGACCGGAACGGCGGGAGACCTCACCATAAGCAAAACTGTATCCGGCAATGCCGCAGACAGAACCAAGGCATTTGATTTCACGGTTACTTTTGAAGGTACAACCGGCGAATTTGAATACATAGGCAACGGCATACCGGATGGTAAGATAAAGAGCGGAGATACTGTGTCTCTCGCTCACGGGCAGAGCATCACGATAACCGGACTGCCTAAGGATGTTACCTATAAGGTGACCGAGGCGGATTATTCCGGTGATGGGTATATCAAATCCTCTTCCGGGGAGACGGGAACCATCGAAGCCGACAAAACTCAAGAAGCAAAATTCATTAACACAAGGAATGTTACCGAACCGACCAAACCTACGGAACCTGAGGAACCGGGGAACAATAATCCCGGACATGAGGATAAAACAGGCAGTCTGACCATAAGTAAGAGGGTCAGCGGGAGCGGCGCAGACACAGAAAAGAAGTTTGATTTTAAAGTGACGTTCATTGCGTCGGGTTCTTATGAGTATAAGGGAGACGGCGTGCCCAACGGAACCATAAAGAGCGGAGATATTATTTCTCTTGCCGATGGGCAGAGCATCACGATCACCGGTCTGCCGGAAGATGCGGAATACAGTGTAAGCGAGGTCAGATCTTCCGCGGAGGGATACTCCGTAAGCAGCTCGGGCAGTTCCGGCGCCATTTCGTCCGTCAGGGACAGGACGGCCGCCTTCACCAACACTAAGCAGTCGGATGTCTTTGGCAGCCTGACGATCAGCAAGACCGTCACCGGGCAGGGCGCGGACCTTACCAAGAAATTTGACTTTACCGTGATCCTCACCGGCGCGCCCGATGCCTATCAGTACACCGGGGCATACGAGGGGACTCTCCGCAGCGGAGATACCATTTCGCTTGCCGATGGCGAGAGCATCACGATAACAGGCTTGCCTGAGGGCACAGAATATGCCGTTAAGGAAGCCGACTATACGGGAAGCGGCTATACCGTTTCCGCTAAAGGATCTGAGGGCGTGATTTCCGCCGGTTCTTCAAAGACGGCGGCATTCACAAACGACTACAACACCACTTTGACTCCCGGGACTCCAGGAACTCCGGGTACGCCGGGGACTCCCGGAACGCCCACCGAAGAAATCGGAAATGAGGGTCCCAAGGGCGGAGCAGGCGGATCGGGCACGCAGGGAACTCCGAACGGCGGACAGAGCGGCATGCCCAAGACGGGAGACGGCCGGGCCGACGGCTACGCTATGCTGGCATTGCTTTTGTTCTCCATAGCTTTAGCGTCTCTTCTGACTGCCGATACCGTACTGTGCAGGAAGTATTCAAACGAATGAAATAGCAGATAATCTTTAAAAAAGCCGGCAGCGGGGCGGATGTGCTCCGTCTGCCGATTTTTGATCAGAGGGAGATTCGCATGAAACACTGGGAAAAACCAGATCTGCGGCGGATACTGCATATTTTGATTGCCATATGTATCGTGGGTATTGCGTGTTCCGCCTTAGTTCTTTTTCACAGCAGCAGGGAGTATGCGGAAGGTGACAAAGCTTACCGGCAGGTTCGCCGGACCGTATTGCCGGAGTCTGCGCAGGAGGGGAAGCGGGAAGACGCAAATATCGACTTTGCCGCTCTGAAAGAGATCAACCCCGACGTGACTGCATGGCTGGCCGCGGGAGACGGCAGGATAGACTATCCTGTGGTGCGGGGAAAAGACAACGATTATTATCTCAGCCATCTCTTTAACGGCGAGCGCAATAAGCTGGGGGCAATATTCATGGACTGCCGCAGCAGCGGCGATTTTTCAGACAGGAATACGATAATATACGGGCACAAGATGAAAGACGGTTCCATGTTCGCGTCTTTGTCGAACTACAAGGACCAGGCCTACTATGACGGCCATCCCGATATGATGCTCTATACCCCGGGAGGCAATTACAAGATCGAGCTGTTTGCCGGTACTGTTACCGACGGCAGCTATGAATCCGTGCGGTTTAACTTTAAGGACGATGCGGATTTCCTAAACTACATAGATTCACTTAAGGAAAGCTCTACCTTCCGGTCGGGTACGGAAGTCACGGCGGGCGACAGGATCATCACCCTGTGCACCTGTTCCTATGAGTTCGACAATGCCAGGTATGCGCTGTTTGGCAAGTTGACGCCCGCAAGCCGATAGGGTATGATAGAGGACGGATGACATTCTTATAGGAAAGAAGGCCGTGCGGATATGGACAAAAAGTATACGGAACTGAACTCGAAAGTTATAGATAAATGGGTCGAAAGCGGCTGGGAATGGGGGCGGCCCATCGGCCATGAGATTTTTGAGAAGGCTGAGCATGGCGATTGGTCCGTGCTGCTGACGCCCAACAAACCCGTGCCGAGGGAATGGTTCCCCAGAATGAGGGATACGGCGGTGCTGGGCCTGGCCTCCGGCGGCGGCCAGCAGATGCCCGTATTCGCCGCGCTGGGCGCACGGTGTACCGTGCTTGATTATTCGGAAAGACAGCTGCAGCAGGAAAGAGAGGTGGCAGAGAGGGAGGGCTATGATATAGAGATCGTCATGGCGGACATGAGTGAACCGCTGCCCTTCAATGACGGCAGTTTCGATATGATCTTTCACCCTGTCTCCAACTGCTATATCAAAGATGTGATACCCGTATGGAGGGAATGTTACCGCGTGCTGAAAAAAGGCGGCGTCCTGCTGGCGGGCTTTGACAACGGCATCAATTACCTTTTTGATGACGATGAAAATACGATGATTTATAAGCTGCCCTTTGATCCTCTAAAGGACAAACAACTTTATGAGGACTCGGTAAGGAATGACTGGGGGATACAATTTTCCCATACGATAGAGGAGCAGATCGGAGGGCAGCTGAATGCGGGCTTTGTGCTTACGGACATATATCAGGACACAAACGATACGGGCAGGCTGCGTGAGTTCAATGTACCCACATTTTATGCTACGAGAGCAATAAAATATTGAATAAAAAAATGACCCAGAGTATGGGCCATTTTTAATCGGTCAGGCTTTCATCAATATATCCATGTCGTTATCCACATCTGTGATCCCTGCGATACCGAAGTTTTCGACAAGCACCTTGGCTACGTTGGGGGAGAGGAATGCGGGCAGCGTCGGTCCGAGATGTATGTCCTTTACTCCGAGGTAGAGCAGCGCCAGCAGTACGATCACGGCCTTCTGCTCATACCACGCTATATTGTAGGATATGGGGAGTTCGTTTATATCGTCTAAGCCGAAGGCCTCCTTGAGCTTCAGGGCTATGAGCGCCAAAGAGTATGAGTCGTTGCACTGTCCGGCGTCCAGCACCCTCGGTATGCCGTTTATATCGCCCAGGTCCAGCTTATTGTATCTGTATTTTGCGCAGCCTGCCGTGAGGATCACGGTGTCCTTGGGCAGAGCCTTGGCAAACTCGGTATAGTATTCCCTGCTTTTGAACCTGCCGTCGCAGCCGGCCATCACGAAGAACCTCTTTATGGCTCCCGACTTTACGGCTTCCACAATGCTATCGGCAAGGCCGGACACCTGCTCGTGCGCAAACCCTCCGACGATCTCGCCCTTTTCGATCTCCGCAGGCGGATCGCATCTCTTGGCATGTTCTATTATTTCCGAAAAGTCCTTCTTGCCGCCGGGCCCTTCTTCTATGTGCTTCAACCCTTCATACCCCACTACTCCCGTAGTGTAGACCCTGCCCTTATAGGAATCCTTGGGAGGTATCAGGCAGTTTGTGGTCATGAGCACCGGCCCGTTGAAGCTGGCAAATTCCTTGTCCTGCATCCACCATGAATTTCCATAGTTTCCGGCGAAATTGGGATATTTCTTAAATTCCGGATAGTAGTGGGCCGGAAGCATCTCCCCATGGGTATACACGTCGACGCCCGTTCCCTGTGTCTGCTCCAAAAGCTGCTGCAGATCCTTTAGGTCATGGCCGCTTATAAGTATGCCGGGATTGTCCCTGACGCCGATGTCCACCTTGGTGATCTCGGGATCTCCGTATGTCGAGGTATTGGCCTTATCCAAAAGCGCCATGACGTCCACGCCGTATTTGCCTGTCTCTAAGGTCAGCGCCACATAATCGTCAACATTCATGCCGTCATCCAGGGTGGCGATAAGCGCCTTCTCCATGAATTCGGATATGCCTTCGTCTGTATAATCTAAGTTGGCCGCATGGGTGGCATATGCCGCTATGCCCTTTAATCCAAAGAGTATGAGTGAACGCAGCGACCGGACGTCCGCGTCTCCCGTCGAGAGAATGCCCACGGATGCAGCCTTACTGTCAAATTCCTCCTCGGTGTCCGCATACCATGTCACGGCGTCATGCATACCGCCGGTCTCTATCCCTGCCGATGCAAGCTGCTTTTTGATCTTGTCGCGGAGGGAGAGCGCCTCCTTTACCTTTGCAACAAAATAGGCTTTGTCAAAATTCACGTTGGTGATCGTAGAAAACAAACCGTCCATCATGAACCTGTCGGTTTGCTCATCATTGATGCCAAGTTTTCTTTCCTCGCTGTTTACCATCGCGATGCCCTTGAGCGTATATATCAAAAGATCCTGCATATTGGCGGTGTCCTGGGTCTTGCCGCATACGCCGCGGAGCGTGCAGCCCGTTCCCCTGGATGTTTCCTGGCATTGGTAACAGAACATACTCATTTGCTTTTCCTCCTTATTGTTTTCTTATAAATATATATTAAACTACCCGCAAAGTTTTTTCTGTGATATATATCACACATTTGACAATTTTGAGGATATGTATTGAAGCGAAATTGACGGTAGAATATAATAGTATAAAAGAGGGAAGGGAGAGATCGCTCTATGCCTATGGCAGGGAAGAACATTGCTCCAAAATGGGCGGCGGTCATTGTCATCATGCTCTGTGCCGCTGCCGTCACCGCCTGTGCTCAAAGCAAAGAGGCGGATGACATCAAAGGCTTGTATGGCAATTATGTATTTGAAAAGCAGATATATATGAACCCGCTCAGTTCATTCACAGCGACCGGCGGATACAAAGAGTATTACACGCTGACGGAGGACTCGCTTGTGTTGACCGACGATCTGACGGGCAAACAGCAAAAGATCGCGGGGAAATATGAAAAAGGCGGCGTGGATGAAAAGCGATTTGCAGACGGATTTTTCCCAGGTATGGATGTCCCGGATATCTCGGGATATAAGGACGGACGACAGTACACATTCACCGATGCGGACGGCGCCGTCCGATATAGGCTATACCTGTTGGATGATCAGATATGGCTGGCATGTATACATAACGATAAGGCCAATGCTGAAAAGAGCGAGTATATATGGAGCATTTACAAGATCGCCAGGTTTGACGGGGAAATCCCCTCTAAGGTATAAAATATAAGCGTGATAGCCAAATGATATAATGGGTTTTGAAGTTAAACATATGGAGGAAGTCAAATGTTTTTTATAGGCATATTCGGCATACAAGACAGGGAGAAGTTAATAAGAGAATTCGAAGGAGTGATATGCCCTGAGTGCGGCAGTCTTACCAGGGCGGAACTGATAGAGCGCAGCACCTGTTTTTATTTCTTCTTTATACCGCTGTTCTCATGGAACAAAAGATATTTTGTTAAATTCCGCTGCTGCAACAGCATGTACTCCGTAGATGCAGACTATGGCGGGGATTTAAAGAATGGGGCGGAGCTAGACACGAACAGACTTGTGAGCATGGGCAGACGGAATAATCAATGCCCTAACTGCGGCATTTATGTAAACCCCGCATACAATTACTGCCCTAACTGCGGTCATAGGCTCAATTAGATAAAAAAATCAGGACAGTGGGTACTGCCCTGATTTTTAATCAGTGCTTTAATCTATGTCTATCTTTTTGCCCTTGGGAGTCGTAGGTTTCTCTTTGGGGAGAGTGATGCACAATACGCCGTTATTGTACTTAGCTGAAATGCTGTCTAACTGTACATTTTCGGGTATCGGCACGGTTCTGGTGAACGAGCCTGACCTACGTTCCTTTCTGATATATTCGCCGGAGTTATCATCCACATAATCCTCTTGCTTTCCCGATATCACAAGGTAGTCGTCCTCTATGGAAATGTTGATATTGTCTTTGTCATATCCGGGTACGTCCACATCGACCACATATTCATTCTGCGTTTCCTTTACGTCGAGCCGCGCACCCTTCACCGTACCTTTCATATAGTCGAAGAAATCGTCAAAGTATGGGAAGCTAAAGAAGTCGTCGAAGAAAGACGGCATATTGTTTCTCCTATCGGGAAACAAATCTCTTTTCATAATAAAGACCTCCTTTTGCTATTATTATTTACTTTGTTTCTCTTTTCATTCTCTATTATAAAACTAAGGTCAGGGAAAGTCAATAGTTTATATAGTTTTTTAAAAAGATTTTAGGGCTTATTTACAGCGGATATATTAAATAGGAAGAAAAAGAAAAATATCCGGCACGTCCGCCGGATATCAGGTTGTATACAAACTGGCAGACCGTGACAAATTGTGCGAGAATGGCATCGGTCTAATTATTGAGATCAGAAGGCCGGGACAATGGCTCCCTGATATTTATCCTCTATAAACTTTTTGACCTCCGGCGAATTCAGCGTTTCGGCAAGGGTCTTTAGTGCCTTGTTATCCTTATTGTCCTCTTTCACCGCAAGCACATTGGCATAGGGCGTGTCTTTATCTTCTATGGCGAGTGCATCCTTGAGGGGGTTCAAACCTCCCTGCAGTGCGAAGTTTGTATTTATCACTGATGCGTCGACGTCCTGAAGGGTCTTTGGAAGCTGCGCCGCATCCAGTTCGGCAAACTTGTAATTTTTAGGGTTCTCCTTGATATCGATGGGTGTTGCAGTCAGAGAATCAGTGTCTTTGAGTTTTATCAGTCCGTTTTTCTGGAGCAGCAGCAATGCTCTTCCCTCGTTGGTCGGGTCGTTGGGTATGGCGATGGTGCCGCCGTCTTTAAGCTCATCCAGGGATTTTATCTTTGCGGAATAGATGCCCATAGGTTCTATGTGTACCTTGGCAAGAGCGACGAATTTCGTGCCGTTGTTCTTTGCAAACTCCTCCATGTACGGGACGTGCTGGAAGAAGTTGGCGTCGATGGAACCGTCGTCCAGAGCCTTATTTGGCAGTACGAAATCCGTGAATTCAACTATTTCGAGGTTGATGCCCTGTTTTTTGAGCATGGGTTTTACATATTCCAATATCTCGGCATGGGGCACGGGCGTGGCCCCGACCTTGATCGTGACCTCCTGCTGCTCTTTCTTTTGATCCCCGGCCTGGCCCTTGTTGTCTTTACTCGCGCTGCCGCAGCCGCTGACAAGGCCGGCAAGCAAAATGACCGTCAAAGCGATTGAAAAGATTTTCTTCATTATATTTACCTCCTATCGATTTTTTTGGCGATGTAATTCCCTGCGAATTGTATAGCTTGGACAACTATAATAAGGACGACGACGGTAGCTATAAGTACGTGGGTATCATATCTCTGCGAACCGTATCTTATGGCAAGGTCGCCCAGACCGCCTCCTCCCAAGGCGCCGGCCATGGCCGAGTAGCCTATTATATTTATCATGGTAAGGGTTATACCCTGTATAAGGGATGGCAGAGATTCCGGTATAAGCACCTTAGTTATGATCTGAAACGGGGTGGCGCCCATAGAGAGGGATGCCTCAACGGCACCCCGGTCCACCTCCTTGAGTGAACTCTCTATGACTCTGGCCACAAAGGGCGTGGCCACGATCGAGAGCGGGATTATAGTGGCCGTGGTCCCTATGGTGGTTCCGACGATCAGCCGGGACAGCGGAAATACGACGATCATCAGAATGAGAAAGGGGATGGACCGCAATATGTTTATAACTGTGCCGAGTATGCGGTTAAAGCTCGGTTTTTCCCATATGCCGCCCTTTTCCGTTATTACAAGCAGCACTCCCAGCGGCAGCCCCAAAACAACGGAGAAGATGGTAGATACGACGACCATATATATTGTCTGTTGCAGCGAAGGCAGCAGCAGACTGAGTATACGCATTAGTTCCCGGTTCATTTCAGCACCTCTATCTTTAATCCTTGATTTTTAAGCCATTCTATGGAACGGTCGACGTTCCCGGCGTTTCCCTCCAGCCCAAGGATGAGATTGCCCACGGTCTCGCCGTGTATGCGCTGTATATTTCCCGAGAGTATATTGGCGTCAACGTCAAAAGTCCTGACCAAATGGGAGATCACCGGCTGTTTGGCGCTTTGGCCGATGAAGAGCAGTCTTATGATCCGGCCGCTTTCGAGGGATATTATCTCCTCGGGCAGTTCGTCCTCTATGCCGACGAAACTCTTGGTCGTGGGTGAAGACGGCTGGGAGAAAATATCCACGACGTTTCCAACCTCAACTACCTCGCCCGAGTTTAAAACGGCCACTCTGTCGCACACCTCTTTTATGACCTCCATTTGATGGGTGATGATGATGATGGTCAGGTGCAGTCTGCTGTTTATCTCCTTCAATAGAGATAATATCTGCTGGGTCGTCTGCGGGTCTAAGGAAGAGGTGGCCTCGTCGGACAGCAGCAGAGTAGGCCGGCCGGCCAGAGCCCTGGCTATGCCTATCCGCTGTTTCTGACCACCGGACAGCTGCGACGGATAGGAGTCCCTTTTATCGGCCAGGCCGACCATATCCAGCAGTTCGTTTACCCTTTTGGCGGTCTCATCCTGCGGAGCGCCGCTTATCTTAAGCGGAAAGGCAATATTTTGATACACGGTCCTGCTGGACAACAGATTAAAATGCTGAAAGATCATTCCGATCTTTTTTCTCATATCCCGAAGCTCACCCTCAGTCAGGGACATAACATCCCGCTCGTCTATTTCTATGCTTCCCTCCGTAGGCTCTTCAAGGCGGTTTATGCAGCGTATCAGGGAGGATTTGCCGGCCCCGGAAAGCCCCATTATCCCGAAGATCTCGCCGTCGTTGATTTCAAGATTTATCCCCTTTAACGCCGTCACGCTCTTGTTATCCGCATTGTAAACCTTGGACATATTTTTGATTTTGATCATATAGAGACACACCTCCAAAAATAAAAGACCTCTCTATAAAACGAAAGAGGTCTTTTAAAAAGCCTCTCTCATCTCTCAGCATCCCGCTGCAGGAGTTGGCACCATCGCATATGCTTAAATATATGCCGGTTGCCGGGTTTCATCGGGC
>DHDI01000015.1:62808-75191 GCA_002399285.1 Thermoanaerobacterales bacterium UBA4880 | reverse complement strand
CCTCCACCTCTCTTGATAAGAGCGCTTGATTTTCAATTATCGTATTTATCCTGATTTGTGATTGATGTTTTATAGTATATTGGATTTTCTGCTGAAAGTCAACTGTAATTTTTTTTGAATATCTATAAAATGTGTGTGAAAGTATATACAATTGCATAACACTGATAGTGGTTCTTACATTTTACCACGGTGACGCGTCACCTAGACATCAGCGATATAGGCATCTATGCACAATTTAACGGTATAAAATTTTCACATAAAAGAGGGATTTATATTTATTATATCGAATATATGAAATAACGAAAATTATAGGGAGGCAGTTGGATGACCGAATTATTTATTGACGGTAACAATCTTACCATTGAAGACGTTTATAATATTTCTGCCGGCGGCATGACGGTCAAGCTGACCGGGGATGCGTGCCGGAGAGTAGATAGAGCAAGGGCGCTGGTAGAGAGATATGTCGATGAGAACAGGGTCGAGTATGGAATCACGACGGGGTTCGGAAGATTCGCCGACGTTAATATATCTAAAGATGAGACGGCTCAGCTGCAGTATAACCTGATAAGGAGCCATGCGTGCGGGGTGGGCGAGCCTCTTCCCATAGAGACTGCCAGAGCGGTCATGCTGCTCAGGGCGAACGCACTTGCCAAGGGATATTCGGGGATAAGGCTGAGCACTTTGAATACCCTCGTCGAGATGCTCGATAAAGACGTTATACCGGTCATACCTTCCAAGGGTTCGCTGGGCGCCAGCGGCGATCTCGCGCCGTTGGCACATATGGCGTTGGTATTGATAGGAGAGGGGGAGGCCTGCTATAAGGGAAAGCGCATGCCGGGGAAAGAAGCTATGGGCCTGGCCGGCATAACCCCCGTGCGGCTGGATTCAAAGGAGGGCCTGGCCCTCATCAACGGAACTCCCGTGATGACCGCCATAGGCGCCTTGACAGTCTGCGGGGCGATAAATCTCATAAAGGCCGCCGACATAGCGGGCGCTGTTTCCATGGAGGCGCTCAGGGGCATACGGGACGCCTTTGACGACAGGGTACAGATGCTAAGACCGCACGCAGGGCAGACGGCGACCGCCAGAAATATAAACAGACTTACAGAAGGAAGCAGCCTGGTCACCGGGCAGGGACAGCTGAGGATGCAGGACTCATACACCATAAGATGCATACCTCAGGTCCACGGCGCATCCAAGGATGCGTTGAACTATGTGAAGGGCACAATAGAGACTGAGTTAAACTCTGTCACCGACAATCCGCTGATCTTTCCCGACGATGACGCCGTCATATCCGGGGGCAACTTCCATGGGCAGCCTATAGCCTTAGCGATGGACTTTCTCGGAATAGCGGTATCGGAGATCGCCGATATCTCCGAAAGGCGCACGGCCAAACTGATAGATTCCAATCTCAACAACGGGCTTCCCTGTTTTCTCACAAAGGAGGGCGGACTCAACTCCGGATTCATGATACCACAGTATGCCGCGGCCGCGCTGGTTTCGGAAAATAAAGTGCTGGCTCATCCGGCAAGCGTAGATTCGATACCCTCGTCGGCCAATCAGGAAGATCACGTAAGCATGGGAACCATAGCCGCCAGAAAGGCAAAGGAGATCCTGAACAATTCGATCGACGTTGTCGCCATAGAACTCATGACGGCATGCCAGGCAGTAGACCTGAGGGATGAAGGCCATCCGGGGAAGGGAACGTCGGCCGCATACAAAGTCATACGTACGGCAGCCCCGTTCATCGCGAAGGACGAGTATATGCATGGATATATAGAAAACTGCGCCGGTCTTGTCGCCGGCGGGCAAATAATAAAGGCTGTCGAAAGTGAAATAGGTCCCTTGGATCTGAGTTAACGATCGGACGGCTTACGAAAAAAGATTTATATGGGACTGTGGAAGACCTTACGGGATTTCCTTCCCATATATTTTTTGAATATCCCGCTTTAATCTATTGAAGTTAAAATGAATTTTCTGTATAATAAAGCCAAGGAGGGGTATTGCGATGTATGAGTCAAAACTCAGAAACGAACATTTGGATGAATTATTTAAAGCCATACTGGAGCTTAAAGATTTAGACGAGTGTTACGGTTTTTTTGAGGACCTTTGCACGGTAAACGAGATAAAGGAAATGGCTCAAAGGCTGCAGGTCGCTAAAATGCTGAGGCAGAAAAAGACGTATATTGATATAGCGGACAGTACGGGAGCCAGTACGGCGACCATAAGCCGGGTAAACAGGTATTTGAATTATGGCTCGGATGGTTATAATATTATATTAGACAGGTTAGAGCAGGACAAAAGCTGACCTGGGGGAAACCTCAGGTTTTTTGTTGAGGTGAGCAAATGGACATTCTGGAAGGATTGAACGGGCCCCAAAGGGAGGCGGTCACCACTGTGGAGGGACCTCTTTTGATCATTGCGGGAGCGGGGAGCGGCAAGACGCGGGTTTTGACCAACAGGATAGCATATCTTATAAAAGAGAAAAATGTATCGCCGTATAATATCTTGGCTATAACCTTTACCAATAAGGCCGCCAATGAAATGAAGGACAGAGTGGAAAGGCAGCTGGGCATGTCCGTGAGGAACATGTGGATCTCCACATTTCATGCCGCGTGCGTCAGGATACTGCGCGACGGCGCCGCAGTACTGGGTTATAAGAGCAATTTCATTATTTATGACACATCGGACTCAATAGCGCTTATCAAGTCATGTCTTAAGACTTTAAATCTTGATCCTAAATTTTATGATCCCAAAGCTATGCTTCGCGCCATATCCCGGGCAAAGGACAAACTCATTGCTCCCGATATGTTTGAAAGGGAGATGGCGGCGGACTTTCGCGGCAGAAAGACTGCGGAGATATACAAGGAATATCAGAGACGGCTGAAGGAATTGAACGCAATGGATTTCGACGATCTGATAATGAAGACGGTCGAGATATTCAAAAGCAGCAGGGAATTTCTATCACGGTATCAGAAGCAGTTCAAATATATAATGGTCGATGAATATCAGGATACAAATCATGCTCAGTATGAACTCGTAAAGATCCTGGCGGAGGGCCACGGCAACGTCTGTGTGGTCGGTGACGACGATCAGAGCATATACGGATTCAGGGGAGCGGATATAAGGAATATATTGGATTTTGAAAAGGACCTGCCCGACGCAAAGATAATAAAGCTGGAACAGAATTACCGGTCCACACAGAATATACTGGATGCGGCCAATAATCTCATAGCTCATAATAAGGGCAGAAAGGGCAAAAAACTCTGGACGGATATCAAGAAAGGGCAGGATATTACTCTTTTTGAAGCCGAAGATGAACGCATAGAAGCGAGATATGTGGTTTCTGAGATCGTGGATCTGGTGAATTCGGGATTTTCTCTGTCGGATATGGCAATCCTATATAGGACCAATGCCCAGTCAAGGGTATTCGAAGAGGAACTGGCCCAGGATCAGATAGCGTACAGGGTAGTCGGGGGACTCAGGTTCTATGAGAGAAAAGAAATAAAGGACGTTCTTGCATACCTGAGATTGATACAGGATAACTCGGACGAGATCAGTTTTTTAAGGATAATAAACGAGCCTGCGCGCGGGATAGGAGAAAAGACCATAGGACTGATCACGGAATATGCAAGGAGGAATGGAATGAGCCTCTATGAAGCGGCAAAGGATGCGCCGAATGCGCAGCTTTCTTCAAGGCAGGTCAAGAACATCGCGGTGTTTACCGGTGCGGTCGATGAGCTGATGGGATTTAAGGATGACATGTCGATATCCGCGCTCATAGAACATGTGTTGGACAGAACGGGATATTCAGACATGCTCAAGAATGACGATACCCCAGAATCGGAGGCGAGGATGGAAAACCTGGACGAGCTGATAAACGCGGCGCGGGAATTCGAGAGGGATAACCCGGACCTCATACTGGAGGATTTCCTTACGAATATCGCATTGGTCTCCGATATCGATTCATTGGAAGAGGGCCAGGGGGTCGTGATGATGACGGTACATTCCGCCAAGGGCCTGGAGTTTCCCGCTGTTTTCCTGGTCGGTATGGAGGACGGGCTCTTTCCGATATCCAAGGCGCTGGACGACCCCGCCGGCATGGAGGAGGAGAGAAGGCTTTGCTATGTCGGTATTACCAGGGCAAAGGCCAGGCTGTATATAACCTACGCCAGGGCGAGAAACACATACGGACGGATCGTGGTCAGCGTGCCGTCACGCTTTATCAAGGAAATAGGAACCGGGATCACACAGGAGAAGCCTGCTGGAAAAAGTGACTTTTCAGCCGGAAGGGATAGACGGCCCAAGGCCGCTGGAGATTATTCCGCAGGGATGAAAGTGCTGCATAAGATGTGGGGCTCCGGGATGATCGTTCAAGTAAAGGATATAGGCAATGACAAGGAATTGACGATAGTATTTGACAGCGTGGGTTTGAAAAAGTTATCGGCAAATATTGCTCCCTTAAAGATCGAGGAGGGTGAAAATGGATAAAGAGGAAGCATCTGCAAAGATAAATGAGTTGAAGGATATGCTTGATCATCACAACTATCTGTACTATGTTCTGGATGATCCCGAGATAAGCGACGAGGAATATGACAGACTGCTAAGACAGCTTATCGATTTGGAGGCGCAGTATCCTGAGATGATAACGCCGGATTCTCCCACGCAGAGAGTGGGAGGCGAGATACTTGCCGGCTTTGAGGAGTACTCTCATACTATCCCGCTGTTGAGTTTGGACGACGTATTTGACGAAATGGAGCTTCGGGACTTCGACAGGAGGGTCAGAAAAGATGCCGGGGACGTGGAGTATGTGGTGGAACTCAAGATAGATGGCCTTTCCTGTGCTCTGAGATATGAAGACGGTATATTTATACAGGGCGCCACGCGCGGGAACGGATTTGTCGGTGAGGACGTAACGGCCAATCTCAAGACCATAAGGTCTATACCGCTGAAACTGAAGCGGCCAGTATCGCTGGAAGTGCGCGGTGAGGTATACATGCCTAAAAAGAGCTTTTTGCGGTTGAATGAAGCGAGGGAACAAAGAGGAGAAGCTCTCTTTGCCAATCCGAGAAACGCAGCGGCGGGGTCTTTGAGGCAGTTGGATCCCAAGGTCACGGCTTCGAGGAATCTGGATATTCTCGTATTCAATCTTCAAAGTATCGAGGGCATGGAATTCGATACGCATATAGGGACGTTGGAATTTATGAAGGAGATGGGTTTCAAGGTCATACCCGGTTATAAAAAATGCGGCGGCATCGACGAGGCGATAGAGCAGGTGTACGTATGGGAGACAAGGAAGGACGAACTGGACTTTGCCGTCGACGGACTGGTGGTGAAGGTAAACGGCCTGGCCCAGCGGCAGTTGCTGGGCGCCACGTCAAAGGCCTACCGTTGGGCTATTGCCTATAAGTATCCGGCAGAGAGGGCCAAGACCCGGGTAAGGGACATAATCGTGCAGGTGGGCAGGACGGGCGCCATTACACCCGCGGCGGTGCTGGAACCGGTCAGATTGTCCGGCTCTACCATCAGCAGGGCGACGCTGCACAATGAGGACTATATAAGGCAAAAGGATATAAGAATAGGCGACGTGGTCTACATACAGAAGGCTGGAGAGATCATACCCGAGGTGGTGGAGTCCGTAAAGGAGGAACGCACCGGAAGCGAAAGGGAATTTAAAATGCCCGACACGTGTCCGGAATGCGGGGCCAAGGCCGTACGGCTTCCCGGCGAGTCTGTCACCAGATGCACGGGGCTCAACTGCCCGGCCCAGATAAAGCGGCAGCTGGAGCATTTTGCGTCCAAGGGAGCCATGGATATAGACGGCATGGGCCCGGCCTTTATTGCTCAGCTGGTCAATAAAGGACTTGTAAAAAACATCGCAGATATTTATTATATAGGTTATGGAGATATTCTCTCTCTTGAACGTATGGGAGAAAAATCCGCCGGCAACCTGATGGATGCTATAGAGCAGAGCAAGGGCAGAGATTTGGACAGATTTATCGACGGATTGGGCATCAGACTGGTGGGAAGCAAAGCCTCCAGGATCCTTGCTGACAGATATGGCGATATAATGAACCTTATCGCAACGCATATCGAGGAACTGACGGCCATACCTGAGATAGGCCCCAAGATAGCCGAGAGCGTCGTCGATTTCTTTTCTGAGGAGCAGAATATTGCCATAATAAACAGGATGATCGCCGCAGGGGTAAATACGAGCAAAGCCGAGGAAAAGCAGGGTACTTCCCTGTTGGGCAAGACCTTTGTGATAACGGGGTCGCTTAAGGGATATACCAGAACGGAGGCTGCGCGGCTCATTGAAAGTTTAGGCGGAAAGGTGACCGACAGCGTAAGCAGAAAGACAGATTACTTAGTCTGCGGAGAAAATCCGGGCTCAAAACTTGACAAAGCGAGGACGCTGAATATAATTGTTCTCAATGAAGAAGATTTCAAGGCTATGATAAAAGAGTGAAATATCTTTATGCCATAGGGAGGGATTTAGATGGAAATTGACAGACAGACGGTGGACCATGTGGCAAAGCTGGCCAGGCTGTATCTTGACGAGCAGTCCACGGAGGATCTGCGCGGCGACCTTAGCCAGATCGTCGGATATGTTGCCAAGCTCCGGGAGCTTGACACCGCCAACGTGGAGCAGACGGCCCACGTCCTGCCTTTGAGGAACGTCTTGAGGGAGGATACGGTAAAAGAGTCGATGGACAGAGAAGATGTTCTGGCTAATACCAGTCACAAGAAAAACGGCTTTTTTGAAGTGCCCAAAATATTTGATTAAGGAGGAGCGAAATGGAGTTATACGAATACGGCGTCTGCGAGCTTGCTTCTCTGCTAAAGAAGGGCGAGGTCAGCTCATCTCAGATAACGAGAGCTTTGCTGGATCGAATAGAAACAAGGGATAAGGATGTAGGCGCGTTTTTATACGTCGACAGGGAAGGAGCGCTTAAAGCCGCCGATGAGGCGGATAAGGCGAGAAAGGACGGCAGGGACGAGCCTCTTCTGGGCGTACCTATAGCCGTTAAGGACAACATATGCACCAAGGGAACAAAGACCACCTGTGCATCAAAGATGCTGGAAGATTTTGTGCCGCCCTATGACGCCACGGTTGTAAAGAGACTAAAGCAAGCCGGCGCGGTAATAGTCGGCAAGACGAACATGGATGAGTTTGCCATGGGGTCTTCTACGGAGAATTCGGCCTTTAAGAAGACGGCAAATCCTTGGGACTATGGGAAGGTGCCCGGCGGTTCCAGCGGCGGTTCGGCTGCATGCGTAGCCGCTTCGGAGGTTCCCGCAGCCCTGGGTTCAGACACCGGCGGATCGATAAGACAGCCCGCTTCGTTCTGCGGCGCTGTGGGGCTGAAACCCACGTACGGCCGTATTTCCCGGTATGGGTTGGTGGCGTTTGCTTCCTCTCTGGATCAGATCGGCCCCTTTGCGAGGAACGTCCAAGACGTCGCCTTACTCATGAACGTCATGGCCGGGCCTGATGAACTCGATTCTACATCCGCGCCGGGCAAAGAGATATATGATCTCAACAGTGTGAAGAGCGGCGTCCGGGGACTGAAAATAGGGCTGCCCAAGGAGTATTTCGGCGAAGGCGTGAGCGCTGAGGTAAAGGACACGGTCTACGGGGCCGTTAAAAAGCTGGAAAAGCTGGGGGCCGTTGTGGAGCAGACAAGCCTTCCGTACAGCGGGTATGCATTGGCGGCATATTACATTATTTCATCGGCGGAGGCGAGCTCTAACCTGGCGAGATATGACGGTATAAGATACGGGCACAGGGCCGAGAAGTTTGACGATCTGACCGACCTGTATGCCAGGTCGAGGAGCGAGGGATTCGGCAAGGAGGTCAAGAGAAGGATAATGCTGGGCACATATGTGCTTAGCGCGGGCTATTACGACGCCTATTACAAAAAGGCTCTCGAGGTCAGAACTTTGATAAAGAATGATTTTGATAGGGCGTTTGAGAAATACGACGTGCTGATATCACCGACGTCTCCGACGGTGGCATTTGGATTCGGTGAGAAGTCCGATCCTCTGGAGATGTACCTGGCGGATATATTGACGGTGCCGGTAAACATTGCGGGGCTGCCTGCGGTATCCGTGCCGTGCGGCCTGGCTGGCGGCCTGCCGGTAGGACTTCAGATAATAGGCAGGCCCTTTGATGAGAAGACGCTTTTCAAGGGCGCCGATGCCGTTTTGCAGACAGCGGGAAAACTAAGACCGGAGGTGAGATAAATGGACTTTGAGGCTGTAATAGGGTTAGAGGTACATGCGGAGCTTCTCACGAAATCCAAAATATTTTGCGGCTGCACCACCGAATTCGGAGGACAGCCGAATACGCACTGCTGCCCAGTGTGTCTGGGACTCCCAGGCACATTGCCTGTTCTTAACAGGAGAACCGTGGAATATACTATAATGGCTGGACTAGCATTGAACTGTACTATCTCGAAATTCAGCAAAATGGATAGGAAGAACTATTTTTATCCCGACCTGCCCAAGGCCTATCAGATCTCACAGTATGACCTTCCGCTGTGCAGGGAGGGTTATGTGGAGATAGAGACTGAACAGGGCATAAAGAAGATCGGCATTATCAGGGCGCACCTGGAAGAGGATGCGGGCAAACTGATACATGAGGAGAGCGAGGGAAGCTCTTTTGTCGACTACAACAGGACGGGCGTACCGCTTATAGAAATAGTCTCCTATCCCGACATGAGGACGCCGGAGGAGGCCAGGCTGTATCTTACAAAACTGAAGAGCATCCTTGAATACACCGAGGTATCCGATTGCAAGATGCAGGAAGGTTCACTGCGCGTGGATACGAACATATCCGTAAGACCTAAGGGCAGCGAGGAATTCGGCACGAAAGTGGAGCTTAAAAACCTAAGTTCGTTCAGAGCGGTGTACAAGGCGCTGGAGTATGAGTTCAAGAGACAGTCAGACGCAGTAGGCAGGGGTGAAAAAATAGCGCAGGAAACGCGGCGCTGGGATGAGGCCAAGGGCATTACGATACCGATGCGCTCCAAAGAAGAGGCGCATGACTACAGATATTTTCCCGAGCCGGACATCGTACCCATCGAGGTCACCGATGAATGGATCGAAGAGATAAGAAAGAAGATACCCGAGCTGCCTCATCAGAAGAAGGAAAGGTTCGTCAGGGATATGGACCTGCCTGTCTATGATGCCGGGGTAATAACGGCGGACAAGGCGCTTTCCGATTTTTTTGAAAGGTGCGTCGGAATCTACGGCAATCCCAAGACCATAAGCAACTGGGTCATGGGCGAGATTTTACGGTCGATGAAAGAATCGGAAATTGATTCCGCAGATATTCCCATATCTCCCGAACAGCTGGTAAGGCTGCAGAAGTTGGTCGACGACAGCGTGATAAGTATAAGTATGGGGAAAAAGGTCTTTGACTCGATGTTTAAGACAGGCAAGGACCCCGAGGTCATAGTAAAGGAAGAGGGACTTTCTCAGATAAGCGACGAGGATACGCTGCGCGCCGTTATCCTGAAAGTCATAGACAACAACCCGAAATCCGTGGCGGATTATATGGGCGGGAAGGAAAAGGCGATAGGTTTTCTGGTCGGCCAGGCCATGAAAGAAACTAGAGGTAAGGCAAACCCACAGATGGTAAATGAATTGGTGAGGGAAGAATTAAACAAGATAAACAAAAATTGAACAATTGAAGTAAGCATGGGTATAAAGTATAATTATTAATAAATATAATTTTAGGCCCTGTTAAATTAAATTAATACTACAATTATCAATGCATTTTTATTAAAAAATATTTATGACTATAAGATGAAATAAATTTTTTAGTAAACGGACAATTTTTTAGAAGGATTTTTCAAAAAAATGTTTAATATATAATATAAATTTAAAAAATATCTTGTTATCTTTAGAAAGGGAGAGGGGAAATTTAATGACAAAATATGTCTTGCAGCGTATTCTAGCCATGGTACTAACTATGGTGGTCGTAATTACGCTCACTTTTATTCTTATGCATGCCATCCCCGGGGGACCTTTTGCCTCGGAGAAAAACCTGCCTGAACAGATAAAAGCCAATATAGAGGCAAAATACGGATTGAATAGACCACTGTATCAGCAGTATATCGATTATTGGGCAGGACTGCTTAAGGGCGATTTCGGACCCTCATATAAATATCCGGGCAGATCCGTTAATGATCTTATCAGCGGAGGTTTTCCCGTTTCGGCCGAACTTGGTGCTTATGCCATAATTCTTATGCTTTTTTTGGGGATACCGGCCGGCATCATCTCCGCTTTAAAGCAATATCACTGGCAGGACAATCTGGTAATGATTTTGGCCACGCTGGGGATAGCGGTACCGAGTTTTGTGCTTGCGACTTTGCTCATATACGTATTTTCGTCGAAGCTCGGCGTCCTTCCGGCGGCAAGGTGGCTGGGCTGGCAGTACAAGATAATGCCGGTCATCGCGCTCGGCGCGTATGACGTATCGTTTATTGCCAGGCTCACAAGGTCTTCCATGCTGGACATAATGAGCCAGGACTATATCAGGACTGCAAGGGCCAAGGGTTTGAGCGAAATGTCCGTTATAATGAAGCATGCGCTCAAGAACTCATTGATTCCTATAGTAACTGTCTTAGGCCCACTGATTGCGGGAGTGCTTACCGGAAGCTTTGTAATAGAGAAGATATTTGCTATCCCGGGACTGGGCAGACAGTTTGTGGACAGTGTCTCAAACAGAGATTATACCGCAATAATGGGCGTTACTATATTTTATGGTGCTTTTCTTGTAATTATGAACCTTATAGTAGATATAGTTTACGTGTTCATAGATCCAAGAATTAAGCTTACCGATTAAGGGGGGAGACAAAATTGGAGCTCATTGACAGAGACGGCTTTGCTAAGCTGCCTAAAGAGGAAAAGCGCAGCAATGAAGTAATTAGGCCTTCGATGACTTTTTGGCAGGATGCATGGAGAAGGTTAAAGAAAAATAGGATGGCAATGCTGGGCATGTATATACTTTTAGCAATCATATTAATAGCCATTTTCGGACCGGTTTTTTCTCCCTACAATTATTCTGACCAATCGCTTACGATGGCCAATCAGCTGCCGAGCAAAGCCCATATTTTTGGGATGGATAATCTTGGCAGGGACCTGATGACAAGAGTGTTCTATGGAGCCAGGATATCTCTCAGCATAGGATTTATAGTTGCCGTCTGCACCATTTTCATCGGCATACTGTATGGCGGCATAGCGGGCTATGTAGGCGGAAGAGCAGATAATATCATGATGAGGATCGTCGATATACTGTATATAATCCCCAGCACGTTGTATGTCATACTGCTGATGATCATTATAGGACCCGGTTTTAAGAGCGTCATTATCGCACTGGCCATCACGTCATGGCTGGGCATGGCAAGACAGGTCAGAGGGCAGGTGCTTACTTTAAAGGAGCAGGAATTTGTACTGGCTGCCAAAGCGTTGGGAGCCGACAGCAGAAGAATACTTTTAAGACATCTCGTACCCAACTCGCTGGGGCAGATAATCGTTATGACCACTATGCAGATACCCAGCGCCATATTCAGCGAGGCCTTCTTAAGCTTCATAGGACTGGGGGTAAGCGCCCCGCAGGCAAGCTGGGGCGTTCTGTGCAATGATGCTTTGCCGACATTGAGAACCGCTCCCCATGAATTATTGTTTCCTGCTTTGGCAATCACAATAACAATGCTTGCCTTCAGCTTCTTCGGAGATGGGCTGAGGGATGCGTTGGATCCTAAGATGAGGAAATAGGGGGGCGTAAAATGACAAAACTATTGGATGTTAAGAATCTGCATACGTCTTTCTCCACATATGCTGGAAAAGTAAAAGCGGTAAGAGGTATCAGCTTTCATGTGGATGAAGGCGAAGCGGTGGGGATCGTGGGCGAATCCGGAAGCGGCAAGAGTGTGACCAATCTCTCTATTCTCCGTTTACTGCCTTCCGAATCCGGAGTTATCGACGAGGGCGAGATTATGTTCGGCAACGTCGATCTTTTAAAACTCAGCGAGAGAGAAATGAGATCCGTAAGGGGCAATGATATAAGCATGATATTTCAGGACCCCATGACGTCTTTAAACCCGGTCTTGACGATAGGCTATCAGGTTATGGAGATATTGAAGATACACAATCCCAATATGAGCGGCGGCGAAGCCAGAAAGAAAGCAGTTGACATGCTCAAGATGGTAGGTATACCCAGTCCGGAGAGCAGACTTACTCAATATCCCCATGAGTTTTCAGGCGGTATGAGGCAAAGAGTCATGATAGCCATGGCTTTGGCGTGCGAGCCAAAACTGCTTATCGCCGATGAGCCGACGACGGCCCTTGACGTTACCATACAGGCTCAGATA
>DHDI01000015.1:62111-62739 GCA_002399285.1 Thermoanaerobacterales bacterium UBA4880 | reverse complement strand
ACGTTACCATACAGGCTCAGATATTGGATCTTATGAAGGACTTAAAGGAAAAATTGAATACGTCCATCATTTTGATTACTCATGATCTAGGCGTTGTTGCAGATCTCTGCAGCAGGATCATAGTCATGTACGGCGGGGTCATTGTCGAGGAAGGTACGACGGACGATATATTCTATAGTCCGAGGCACCCTTATACATGGGGTCTGCTGAACTCGATACCTAAGGTTTCTCTGGGCACGAGAGAAAAGCTGATACCCATCGAGGGTTCGCCGCCGGACCTCTTAAAGCCGCCGGCAGGTTGTCCGTTTGCAGCTCGCTGCGATTATGCAATGAGGATCTGCGCCGAAAAAATGCCGGAATATTATGAGGTCGGGGACGGACACAGATCCATGTGCTGGCTCCTGCATCCTGATGCACCGGAGATGGATTTTACTGGTAAGGGGGTCAGAGCAAATGCCTGAGACTTTACTTGAAGTAAAGGGTTTAAAAAAATATTTTTTCAGCCATAAAGGCGTATTTGGCAAGAAAATTTCTACATTAAAAGCTGTGGACAATGTCTCGCTCAAAATAGAGCGCGGCAAGACCATGGGGCTTGTAGGAGAGAGCGGATGCGGCAAGACCACGACGG
>DHDI01000015.1:61846-61999 GCA_002399285.1 Thermoanaerobacterales bacterium UBA4880 | reverse complement strand
GATGCGGCAAGACCACGACGGGCAGGACGATCATCAAGCTATATGAGCCGACCGGAGGGCAAATTATTTATAAGGGAGAAGATATATCAAAATACAGCATTAGTCAGATGCTTCCTTTGAGGAGAAGCATGCAGATTATCTTTCAGGACCCCT
>DHDI01000015.1:15073-61598 GCA_002399285.1 Thermoanaerobacterales bacterium UBA4880 | reverse complement strand
AAGGACAGAGAGGACAGGATCAAGGAGCTTTTGCGGCTTGTCGGATTGAATGACGACCATGCCAGCCGTTATCCTCACGAATTTTCGGGTGGTCAGAGGCAGAGGATAGGCATAGCCAGATCATTGGCGGTAGAACCGGAATTTATAGTATGCGATGAACCTATTTCCGCATTGGATGTATCCATACAGGCCCAGATAGTCAATATGCTTGAAGATTTGCAGGACAGACTGGGACTTACCTACCTTTTCATCGCTCATGATCTTTCTATGGTGCGGCATATATCCGATGACGTAGGGGTCATGTATCTGGGGCAGTTGGTGGAGGTATCTTCCAGCGAAGAACTATATAAGCATCCGCTTCATCCCTATACTCAAGCGCTGCTTTCCGCTATACCGATACCCGACCCGAAGGTTGCCAAGAGCAGACAGAGGATCATACTGGAAGGGGATGTTCCGAGTCCCATCGATCCTCCTCCGGGCTGCAGGTTCAGGGGCAGATGTCCGTATGCCATGGATATATGCGGGCAGGAGGACCCGAAACTGGTCGATGTTGGAGGCGGGCATCAGGTGGCCTGCTATTTGGTAAATAAAGATTGATAAATGACAGACTATGGTATATAATGACTATTAATAAAATGCGTGCAACAAGGTACAATAAATTCAAATAATAAGCATATAATTTTTACTACCTAATCGGGTAGTATAATAATAAAATATTTTATTATGGAGGGGATAAGCTTGAGGAAGAAGAGTTTGGTAGTGCTCCTTGCAGTCCTGATGGTGCTCTCAGTAGCTATTGCAGGCTGCGGCGGACAGCAGACTCAGGATCAAAGCGCTAAGCCTGCCGAAACCAAAAAAGATGTAGTTATCCGTTATAATCTTGGCGCTCAGCCGGAGACGATCGATCCCGCACTGAACAGTGCAGTCGACGGAGCTACCGTAATTCTGCACACCTTTGAGGGCTTGGTGAACCTTGACGAACACCAACAGCCGGTACCAGGCGTGGCGGAGAAATGGGACGTATCCGATGACGGACTCGTATGGACATTCCACCTGAGAGATAATGCCAAGTGGACCGATGGACAGCCGGTTACTGCTAAGGACTTCGATTATGCATGGAAGCGTGCTTTGAATCCTGACACCGCTTCGGAGTATGCATATCAGCTCTATTACATTAAGAACGGCGAAGACTATAACACCGGCAAAAACGGCGTTACCGCCGATGATCTGGGCATAAAGGTCATTGATGATCATACTATCGAGGTTACTCTCGCAGCTCCCACGCCTTATATACTTCAGATATTTGCATTCCCTACACTGTTCCCGGTAAGACAGGATACGGTGGAAGCGAATGGCGATAAGTGGGCGCAAAGTCCAGACACATATATAGGCAACGGCGCCTTTAAGGTGACCGAGATGGCCTATCAGGATCATATTACGATGGTCAAGAATGATAATTACTGGAATAAGGATGCTATTAAACCTGACAAGCTGATATTCACAGAAGTGGTTGATGAAAGCACAATGCTTGCCAGCTATGAGAACGGCGAGATGGACGTCATAGACAGCATGCCGAATGCAGACATCGAAAGATTGAAGAATGACCCCAACAGCGGATTTGTTTTGGGTGCCAATCTGGGCACTTACTATGTAGATTTCAACAACCAAAAGGCGCCTTTTAATAACCCGCTTGTCAGAAAGGCTTTCTCACTTGCAATTGACAGAAAATCCTTGGTGGAGAACGTGACCAAGGCAGGGCAGATACCGGCCGATGCATTTGTAGGTCCCGGTTTCCCTGATGCGGATCCTACAAAGGAGTTCCACGATGTACAGGGGGCTTTCTATGATGGCTCAAAGGCCAATGTAGAAGAAGCTAAAAAGGCCTTGGCTGATGCCGGATATCCGGACGGCAAGGGCTTCCCGAAGGTAACTTATCTTTATAACGAAGGCCAGGGACATCAAGATATTGCCCAGGCTCTGCAGGAAATGTGGAAGCAGAACTTAGGCGTGCAGGTTGAGCTTTCTTCTCAGGAATGGCAGGTATTCCAGGAGACTAGGAGAAGGGGCGAATACGATATAGCCAGAGACGGATGGCTGGGCGACTATACCGACCCAATGACTATGCTTGATCTGTTTATATCGAACAGCGGCAATAACAACCTCCAGTATAAGAGTAAGGAATATGATGCTTTGATCAGCAAGGCCAAATCGACCAACAATGAGGCTGACAGGATGCAGGCAATGCATGATGCGCAGCAATTATTGCTCGGCACAGATTGGGCTTGTGCACCGCTTTACTTCTATACCGATCCATACTGCGTAAAGCCGGGCTTGAAGGGTATGATCGCCGATCCGCTTGGATTCAAGAGATTCCATTATGCGTATTGGGAGAATCAATAGAGTATAAATAGTTAATTAATAAGGAGATGCCTTGTGCATCTCCTTATTTTTGTCAGACCGCGCCGAAATTGCACAGCAATTTAGCGGTTGCGCAATTTCGGCGCGGTCTGTGAGATGGTTAAAACTTGACTGAGAGGCCTTGTGCATCTCACAGTGTCAACGAGTACCCCCTGCGAATATACTGATTAATATCAGATGAGAGGGGGTATTTTTATGTTTCAAATCACCTTTGTGCATTGGGTTTATGTAATTTTTGTGATCGTTATACTCGCAATGATGCTGATGCGCAAAGAGATAGTAATACCATGTATTTTAGGCATTGCCGTGATCGGATTAGCCGCAACGGGGAGTTTGACCGATTCGATAATAGGTACGTTTAATTCTATGGTGTATGCCGGTAAGGATCTCCTAAACGTCATACTTTTGATATCATGTATAGTGGCTATGTCAAAGGTTATGGAGGATACGGGTGCGAATGAGCTGATGGTTAGACCGTTTACCGGCATCGTCAATAGGCCGGGCACGGCTTTCTGGGTTACCGGTCTTGTTATGCTCATAGCTTCGTGGTTATTTTGGCCTTCTCCCGCCACTGCCCTGGTTGGCATAGTGCTGTTGCCGGTGGCGCTGAAAGCGGGACTGCCTGCCGTTGGGGCGGCTGTGGCAATGAATCTTTTCGGCCATGGCATAGGGCTCTCCAGCGACTATGTCATTCAGGGCGCGCCGACGATCACCGCGCAGGCTGCCGGGATAGAACCCTCAGACGTCATGATAAGCGGCATTCCTTTGATTTTAGTTATGGGCGTGGTCACGACGATCATGGCATACATAATGTTGAAGAAGGATATGGCCGAAGGCAATATAGAGAATTCGCAGACTGATACGGTATTTTTTAAGCAAACTACGCATATCGACGGTATCTCAAAATTCGGAGCGGTCATCGTTCCCTTGGCGTTTTTGGTTGACGTGGCGATTATGCTGATATATGGCCTCAATGGCGATACGGCTACTGCGCTGATCGGAGGTACGGCCGTTGGGGTACTTATTTTGATATCGGCGGTAAAATATAAGAATAAGGCGTTGGAAAAGGTGATCGACTATCTCAAGGATGGTTTTATCTTTGCCTTCCAAATTTTCGGACCGGTCATACCAATCGCAGCTTTTTTCTATCTGGGCGAGTTGTCTCCCATGACGGCTGTGTTTGGGAATGTTCTTCCGGTAGGTTCAATGGGCATTTTGTCTGATGTCGGCCTGGCCATTTCTCAAAGCATACGCATAAATAGGCCTATCGCAGCGATCTGTGAGATGTTGGTAGGCGGCGTCACCGGCCTGGACGGTTCCGGTTTTTCAGGGATGTCTCTGGCCGGGTCAGTGGCAAAGATATTCGGCACGTCGATACAGGGTGACATAGGCGTACTTGCCGCACTTGGACAGATAGGCGCCATATGGGTAGGCGGAGGTACGCTTATCCCCTGGGCCGTAATACCGGTCGCCGCCATTGCCGGTATAAAGCCCATAGATCTGGTAAAGAGAAACTTTCTGCCCGTTACGGTCGGACTCATAACAACCACGATTACCGCGATGTTTTTGATTTGACTTTTTGACTGTCTTTCTTAATATAATAAGTGCATTTTTCCGGATGCAATTTATTGACGGCGGTAATATGATCCAATGTACACCTGCCGGAATCCTGATAGATACAATCTTCAGTACAGTTGATATTTACCATAGATTCGACCTCCTCAATATATTTTGCACATAAATACGTTAAAAATGTTGATTAACCGATATAAGAAAGTTTACAATATATATAGGTGATGGCATATGAGAAAAAAAGAGGATAAAAATTTTCTTCTATATGTACCCACAAAGCGCAGCAAAAATATAACTTGGAAAGACAGAGACGACGGGAATATAACGCTGTTGATCAATAGGGATAGTCCTGGGGAAAAGGCTTTAGCATTTATGTTTAATGCCCCGAAGGTCATTTCTCTCGACTTGGATAGCCTTGGGAGCAGGGTATGGCTTCTGTGCGACGGTGAGAAAAATATTGCCGAGATAGGTGAAATAATAAAGGGCGAATTCGGAGAGCAGGCTGAACCATTATATGAAAGGCTGGTCCAATTCATGCAGCTATTAAAGAAAAACGCTCTTATCGATTTGACTTACCCGCTTTGAGATAACATCAAAACACAGTGGTTTTTGCGGCGATCATGAATAAGTTTTTATTTAAAAACCCACCATAAAAAACGAGGTGGGTTAATTGCTGTTTGCAGATTATAATGATACGTACAGGCTATATCATGTGGCGTGCATTTCAGACCTAAAGAGTATATTTAACGGCGGGCTCAAATTTGACCGGAGGTCAAGTTATGCAAATAAATATTTATCCTTCCACGAATTCATGGATAAAAACCGCACCGGGAACGTACCCGAATGGGTAATGAGGAAAAGGTCCTTATTTGCCAGCATAAACTACAGGGAAGATCAAATTTGGCATTCACACAGCGCAATACTGGCGATAAAAGTAAATGAGGATCGCTGCTGGGTCGCCGACGAAAATACGGCAAATTTTTTGTACGAGCCCTTTATATTAAAAAACATATCGGGATTTGCATCATTGAGTGACTTCCTTTATAATAAGGGTAAAGAAATAGCTGAAGACTATTGGCTAAGATCAATGAGTTTCAAGGATTATCTGTCAAAGCGAAAACCTGTGGGCAGCGATTATGATGCCGAAGTACTCATAATGAGTGATATCAAACCTGCAGATATAGAACTATTGGCTATTGTCACCGATCATAGGATAATAACTGTGGACGCGTTTAATAAAACATATAGGTAAGGGAGGATAAAATAATGCAGCCTGGAAAATTACCGAATGAGCTCTTAGCGGATATCATTTTTTCAAATATCAGGATAAAGAGAGACGAGGTGTTGGTATTCCCAAAGGTCGGGGTCGACTGCGGGGTAATAGACTTCGGCGAGAATGTGTGCGTTATATCTACCGATCCCATAACGGGTACTACTTCCGATATAGGATGGCTGGGAGTACATGTTGCATGCAACGATGTGATTGCTGCGGGTGTGGAGCCGCTTGGACTGATGCTTACCATAATGGCGCCTCCCGGAACCACGGAGACAGATCTGTATGATATAATGAGCCAGGCCGACAAAGCGTCGACCGAGCTGAACGTCGACATAGTCGGCGGTCATACCGAGATAACTAATGCAGTTACGCGCACCGTGCTTTCGACTACGGCGATCGGTAAAGCTCAAAAGAGCAAGGTCATGAGTATGCTGACGGCGCAAAACGGAGATTATGTCATAATGACTAAAACAGCCGGTCTGGAAGGTACCGCCATAATAGCAAGGGACAAGGAAACTGAATTAAAAGAGGTCATCGACCCTGAAATTATAAAAAGGGCAAAGAATATGATAAATGACATAAGCGTACTTAAGGAAGGCGAAATCGCCGCTAATATAGGCGTGCACAGGATGCACGACGCTACGGAAGGCGGGGTGCTCGGCGCTCTCTGGGAGATCGCGGAATCGTCCGGCCTTGGAATAGAGGTCTATGGAGACAGAATGCCTGTTACCGAAGAGACGAAAGCCATATGCGATCATCTCAATATAAATCCACTCAGACTCATTTCCAGCGGTTGTCTTTTGATCGCGACTCCAGATAAAAAAGAATTGCTGAGCGAACTCAAGAAAGCGGGTATCAAGGCCACCGTAGTAGGCAGGATGATCAAAAAGGGCAGGTATATCAAGAACGGCACCGTTAGGTTCCCCTTAGAGCCGCCGAAGGCCGATGAATTATACAAAATTATCTCAACTTAACTAATTTGTAACACCTCTGTAATCATCTTGTAATATTTATGAAGTATAATTAATACGGCTTAGCGGGAAAGGGGGATGTAATGCACAGGAAAATCGTCTTTTTGTTAGCACTTCTATTTGTGATTTCGGGAATAATGTTACCCTTCCAAAACACGTTTGCAGCTTCTTCAGGTATCAAGCTGGTCGTCAATGGTAAAAGCGTCATATGGTATAACGGACCGCCCATAAAGATAAAGATCAACGGGAATACCATTGCTTCAGACGTTCCGCCCGTCATAATCAATGACAGGACGATGGTGCCGATAAGGCTTATAGCAGAAAACCTGGGAGTAGGAGCATCTGTGGACTGGGATAATAACACCAATACGGCATATATCTCATGCGAGGGTAATTTGATCAGTCTTCCGGTGGGAAAAACCGAGGCAACGGTGAATGGAAAACCCATGAAATTAGATACAAGCGCTATGATAGTGAATAACCGTACGATGGTGCCGCTGAGATTTGTTGCGGAAGCGCTGTCTTTGAATGTTGATTGGGACCAGGCCAGTTATACTGTGTCTGTCAAGAAGCCGCAGACGCCTCGCAGCACCATAAAGGACATTCAGTTTGGCAGCACGGGCGACGGCTATCAGGTGTCCATAATTGCAGATGGCCCTATATCGCAGACCAATACTCTCATGCAGAATCCGGACAGGCTTGTCATAGATATTCCCGACAGTGTCGTCGGCTTGTCGAACGGGGTTATTTCGGCAGGCAAGGGAGCAGTAAAACAAATAAGGGTTTCTCAGTTTAAAGAGGATCCATACATATCCAGGGTTGTGGTAGACTTAGAATCAGCACAGGAGTACAAGGTCACTCAATCAAGCGACATGCAGACCATCAATATCACATTTGCTTCACAGACAGAGGCGGATGCCGATCATACTGTAGAAGATGTCCATTATGATGACGGAAAAAGCGCGGTGGAGGTAGACACTGACGGCGTCAGTTATAATGCCTTTAAACTAAGCAACCCTTATCGTATTGTCCTTGATATTCCTAATGCATTATTGGAAAATCCCAAAGGAGACAATTTGATAAACGTTGAAGACGGAGATATTAAAACTATACGCTGGAGCCAATATGATCAAAATACGGTAAGAATAGTAATAGATTTGAATGATAGAATGGATTATCAAGTGGAAAAGAGGGACGGTAAGCTCTATCTCTATGTCAAACCGCAGGACCCGAATAAAAAGCAATTCGTGGTCATAGACGCGGGACATGGCGGCTCCGATCCGGGGGCTTCATCTGCCGATGGATTGAAGGAGAAGAACGTCAATCTCGATATAGCGCTCAAACTCAATAGTTTGCTCCAAGATGCGGGCTACGAGACTGAAATGACCCGCGTAGACGACAGCTATCCTGAAAATATGGACAGGGCCTCTTTGGCAAACAATGAAGGTGCGGATATATTTGTAAGTATCCATAGCAATGCTTTTGTAGGTAATACGGCTGTCAATGGTACGGAGGTGCTTTATTATCCCAACGGCTATAATGGCGACACCAGAGACAATAAGGCATTGGCTCAGGCCATACATGATTCTATAATGAAGGAGATAGGTCCTACGGACAGGGGAATTATCCAAAGACCTAATCTGATAGTGCTTAAATATACTAAAATGCCTGCGGTCATCGTTGAAACTGCATTTTTAACTAATCCCGACGATGCGAATAAATTAAGGGATGAAGATTTTAAATGGCAGATGGCAAAAGCAATATATGACGGTATAGAAAATTATTTTTATGGGGGAGATTAATTTTTCCCCTCTCTTTTTTATTTATGCATGATCTGATAAAATAATAGGGATATGATAAAAAGGGGGGGGATCTATTTATATGTGGGGAACGCTTTTGGGCTGTATTTTAATTGCCGGCGCAAGGATAGTCGATGTCTCCTGCGCAACCGTACGGACACTTATGCTGGTCAGGGGGAAAAGGAAGATAGCGGCATGTATAGGGCTTCTTGAGGCGACGGTATATGTGCTTGCCTTGGGTAAGGTCATGTCCGATATCAGCAGTATTCCCAATATAATAGCTTATGCCGTAGGCTTTTCCAGCGGTAACTACATAGGCAGCATGATAGAGGATAAGATAGCCATAGGCACCATAATGGTGCAGGTCATTCCTTCCGGTTTTGACAATGTTGTCGAGGACCTGCGCAGTATGGGCTACGGGGTAACGGTGGTGAACGGTTTTGGCAAAGACGGCCCGCGGGAGGTATTGGATATTTCCATGAACAGAAAAGACCTTCCGAAAATATACGGCTATTTTAAGGAAAAGGACTGTAATGCCTTTATAACCGTCATGGATACCCGAGACATAAAAGGAGGTTATTTGAGAGATATTACGGATAGAAAATGATTGATTGAAGAAAGGATAAATATAATGACGATCAGAATAGATAACAGACAAAACGATCAGATGAGACCGGTAAGAATAACGCCCGACGTATTGAAATATGCCGAAGGCTCAGCGTTTATCGAGTTGGGTGAAACAAAGGTATTATGTGCCGTCAGCATTGAAGATAAAGTACCTCCCTTTTTGCGTGGGAAAGGCAAGGGATGGATAACAAGCGAATATTCTCTTTTGCCGAGGTCGACCATGCAGAGGACCCCGAGGGACATCACCAGAGGACACATCAATGGAAGAACTCAAGAGATCCAGAGGCTTATAGGACGCTCACTGCGCTCCGTCGTTAATTTGGAAATGCTTGGTGAGAGGACGATATGGATCGACTGCGACGTTATACAGGCTGATGGAGGAACACGTACCGCGGCTATTACAGGCGCCTTTGTGGCTTTGGCCCGCGCTCTTTCCGCCATGCTTCAGAACGGCACATTGAAGACTATGCCGCTTAAAAGTTTTGTTGCAGCTACAAGCGTCGGGATAGTAAATGATGAAAGAATGATTGATCTATGCTATGTGGAAGACTCCAATGCCCTCATAGATATGAACGTGATAATGACGGATAAGGGCCAGTATGTTGAGGTACAGGGTACGGGTGAAGGAGGACCTTTTTCCAAAGAGGATATGGAGATACTCCTTGGCCTGGCGGAGAAGGGGATCATGCAGCTTATAGAGATCCAAAGGCAGGCAATTGGGGAAATATCTTCAAAGATAGGTGTGGTCGAGAATGAAGTGGACGGCGGCGACAAATAATTTAAATAAACTGCGGGAGATAAGGCATATACTCGATCCATATGGCATCGAAGTGATATCCCTCAAGGATATAGGTCTTGATATACATGTCGTTGAGGACGGCAGCAGTTTTGAAGAAAATGCCTTTAAAAAGGCATCCGAGATATACAGGTATACAAAGATGCCGACTCTGGCAGATGATTCAGGCTTGATGGTCGATGAGCTCGGAGGCCGGCCGGGTATATTTTCAGCACGCTATGCAGGCCAAAATGCCACCGATGAGGAGAACAACAAAAAGCTGATTAACGAACTCAAGGACGTGCCTATGGAAAAGAGGACGGCAGGGTACGCATGCTCTATGGTACTAATGGAAAATGAAGACAACATATATTACGGTGCGGGAAAATGTGAAGGATACATATTGAAAGAACCGAGGGGTAGTAATGGTTTCGGCTATGATCCGTTTTTTTATTTCCCCGTATTGGAATGTACCTTTGCAGAAATGCCCGAAGAGAAAAAGAATGATATAAGTCACAGGGCGGCGGCACTCAGGGATTTACTCAGAAATATGAATATTGATTCATATCTATAGCATAAACGTACAGCGTTAAAAGAAGAGGATTAACGGCATTGCAGTCTTTTAGCCGTGTATATTTTTTTACGGAGACCACTGGCAATATAGAGGTGAAAAAATGCGGATAGGCATAATTTCTGATACACACAGACTGTGGAGCAGGATAGAGGAAGCTTTGAAACTCATGGGGGAAGTGGATATCATTCTGCATCTTGGCGACAATACAAGTGACGCAGACGATATAAGGGATTTGCTTGAAGACATACCCGTGGTAGCGGTAAGAGGAAACTGCGATCAGGTAAGCAGCGCTCCCGAAGAGAGGGTGTTGACTTTAGAGGGTAAAAAGATATTTATGACTCATGGGCACAAATATAATGTGAAATATGATTATGACGACATATATAAAAAGGCAGAGAAGATCGGGGCGGATGCCGCTCTCTTTGGACACAGCCATTATCCGATAATAATGAAAAGGGGCGGTATCGTACTTGTGAATCCCGGCAGTACGACCATGCCGAAACAGGGCACAAGTCCGTCACTTGCAGTCATGACCATAGAAAACGGCGGTTTGGAAGCCCAACTCATTACGATGAAGAAGTTTATCCGGCCGGGACAATGACAGAGAAAGAGGCCCTTCTGACCTGCTATATGAAGAAAAAACAATTGACAAAGGAAAATTCAGCTGTTATAATAAATAAATGTCAGCGGTGCTACTTAGTGTAGGCGCCTGTAGCTCAGTTGGATAGAGCAACGGACTTCTAATCCGTGTGTCGGGAGTTCGAGTCCCCCCAGGCGCACCAATCTTGGTGGGTGTAGTTCAGTTGGCTAGAGCGCCAGGTTGTGGCCCTGGAGGTCGTGGGTTCGAGCCCCACTACCCACCCCATTAAATATGACCCATTAGCTCAGGTGGTTAGAGCACCTGCCTTTTAAGCAGGGTGTCCCGCGTTCGAGTCGCGGATGGGTCACCATATTATGCGGGAGTGGCGGAACTGGCAGACGCGCAAGACTTAGGATCTTGTGCCCTTGGCGTGGGGGTTCAAGTCCCTTCTCCCGCACCAGATCATGCGGATGTGGCTCAGTTGGTAGAGCGTCGCCTTGCCATGGCGAAGGTCGCGAGTTCGAATCTCGTCGTCCGCTCCAGTTTTTTTATGGCGACGTACCCAAGTGGCTAAGGGAGAGGTCTGCAAAACCTTTATGCCCCGGTTCAAATCCGGGCGTCGCCTCCATAAATAATTTTAAATAATTTTGTACTCAAGGTGATGCTATGTCACCTTTTTATATTTTTATATGTTACGGTATTGAACAAAAAAATTAATTTAGATATAATAGATATAGACGCAAATATAAATTTTGGGCAGTATTTGATTAAGTTATTTGATTTTTGGGTTGGAGCTGTGGGTTTATGGTGGATAAAAGCAAGAGAATTCTTGTTGCCGATGACTCTGTTATGACAAACAAGATTACCTCTGATATATTGAAAAAGGCCGGCTACGAAGTGATAGACGCATTTGACGGGGAAGAGGCCCTTATGCTTATCCAGCAGAAAAAGCCGGATCTTTTACTGACGGATATTGTCATGCCTAAGATGTCGGGCTTGGATATATGCGGTATTATCAGGGATGACCCTGCATATAACCTTATGCCGATAATTATTCTCTCTACGGCGGGGCAGGAAGAGGATAAACTTAAAGGCCTGGAATTGGGAGCGGATGATTACATAATAAAGCCGTTTAATGATATGGAACTGCTTATAAGGGTTAAAAATTTGTTCAAAAGGATAGACAGAAACCGCTTTGCGAATCCGCTTACCGGTCTGCATGGTAATCTCGATATAACTATGGAAATGACGAAGCGCCTTGATGCGGGAGAGAGTTTTGCCATATTGTACATTGATCTGGATAATTTCAAGGCATACAATGATTATTACGGCTTTTTACGGGGCGATAAGGCTATAAAGCTGCTGGCGGATATAATAGTTGAGGTATGCAAAAAAACGGGGAATGCGGGAGACTTTGTCGGCCATATAGGCGGCGATGATTTTGTCATTATTACGACTACAGAAAAGATGGAGACCATAAGTAGGGCGATAATCGATGCTTTTGATCATTCAGTTATGTTTATGTATGATGAAGAGGATTTAAAAAAAGGATACATTATTACCAAAGACAGAATAGGCAATGAAATGAAATTTCCGGTCATGACCGTTTCCATAGGAATTGTAATAAATGAAGGCCATAGATTTAGTAATCCCTTGGAAATAGGTAAGACGGCGGCTGAGGTGAAAGCTGTGGCCAAAAGCTTTGACGGGAAAAGTTATTATTTTATAGACAGGAGGAGGAGTTAAGTACTCCTTTTTTTACGGGTGATTATATGGAAAAAAATGACATCAATTTATTGGTGGACCGCCGCGCAGCGGTACAGATAAAAACATTGACTGAGTGGGGAATGAAAGTATTGCCAGTATTTCTACACGGCAATTTGCAGGTACCCTTGTCTTCTCATCCAGATATGCTGATATATCCATTGTATGAGAAAGTAATATATGCTCCGGGTACATCATATGATACACTACGAAGTATTTTGCTGGCGGGTTTTGATATAATAGAGGGCAAGACTGTACTGACAAGCAATTATCCGGGCGATATTGCATATAATGTAGCAAGGATCGGCAATAAGGTTTTTCATAATACCAGGTATACCGATACGATCCTTAAGGGTATTTTGCAAGACTATGATATGAAGTTTGTCAACGTCAATCAGGGTTATTCGAAATGTAATATCTGTGTTATCGGGGATAATGCCGCCATTACGGAAGACAAGGGAATAGCGGAAGCAATGGAGAGGGAAGATATAGATGTTTTGCGCATACCGCCGGGCAATGTAAGACTTCCGGGTTATGAGTATGGTTTTATCGGCGGAGCGAGCGGCTGCATTGGTAAAAATACCATAGTACTTACGGGACGAATACAAGACAGGGAAGTAAGTAGTAAAGTTGAGAAATTCATTGAAAAACATAATTTTATTTTAAAATATTTATCTGATGATGAAATAATAGACATTGGTTCTATAATTCCGCTAATTAAGGAATGATATGTGCAGCATAAAGAGTCGGGCTAAACACATACTACTGGAGAAAGGAAGTGGTTACAATTGGCTTATTTCTCCGTTACTTTGAATGATGATGAAAATAAATTTTTTAAAGGGCTGAGCGCCGGCCTGGCCAAAATGGATGAGGGAGAGTACTTTTTGGTAGACAGGCGTATGGTCAATAAAAGATATTATATGTACTCCATAGAATGTTCCGAGGGTTATATACCAACGAGGGATTCTTATCTCTCGGCCATGAACGTATTATCCGAAGCTCTAAGTAAACACATCGTAAGGGTCTACGAAACAAGGTTATTGAAAAAGATGATAGACAGATGCTATTATTATTTCAGTAAGGACGAAAAAGAGATCATTTACAATAATGCCAAATTGCTCTCGGAAGAGTATAATAAGGAGCTAAGCAACTATAAAATAAACGAACTGGGAAACGATATAAATGAATTATTGCGGGAGACACAGGAGATCAACCTGGACGGTTTTTTGTTTTTCAGAAGCAAAGGATATTTAAAGGGGCTCAGAGAAATTGCCGACAGGGCCGTGGATGAATATCTCATGGAAAGAGAATACAATGACTTTATCAGGTTGCTGAAATATTTTGTGGATCTTCAAAGCCCGAAACTGGAAACCGTAAATATTGTGATCAAGGATGAAACATATCAACTGCTGGACGGAGATCTTAAAGAACTAGACGACCATTTTATTGAATCGTCGATACAGGAAAGCTTGGAATCGGATATGAACGCCGATGACATTTTGATAAGTTTTTTACTCACGATGGCGCCGGCAAGAATAAATATTCATTTTGCGGGAAGAGCAATGAATAAAGAGATAATAGATACCATTATCAATGTATTTGGCGAAAGAGTAAAAATTTGCTGCGGATGCGATCTATGCAATAATATAAGTAGTATAACAAAAAGCAATTAAAGGCAACCAAATGATGCATGGTTGCTTCTTTTTATTGATGAAAAAGTTATAAGTTGTTAAATATAGTAAATGTAAATTTAATCATATAAAATTGTTATGTTCTATTTACTTTGACCTCTTTTATGGTTAGAATGTAATTAGAGGAATCCATTTCCGGTTCCTACTATGTTCGAACGAGGTGGTTAAATTGTTTAAAGGAGTTATTGTCCCAACGCTGACCCTCTTTGACAATGACAGAAAGATTGATTATTATGCCAACGAGGTTCAGATGAACAGGTTGATAGAGAACGGAGTAGACGGTCTTTTCTACATGGGTACAACAGGAGAGTTTATGCATTTGAGTATCGACGAAAGAAAGCAAATGATTAAATGGGCCGTCAAAACCGCAGACAGTAGGGTTAAAATCCTGGTTGGGACAGGCTCGACAAACATTTTTGAGACTGTGGAGCTTACTGACTACGCTCAGGAGCAAGGGGCGGATGCCGCGGTCGTAATAACGCCCTATTATTTAAAGCTAACGCAGGAAGAGCTCTACCACTATTACAGGAAGATAATAAAACACACCTCTATGCCGATAATCATATATAACTATCCCGAGCTTACAGGCAATAATATTTCTCCTCAAACCGTTTCCCATCTTGCCGTCGAATATGAAAATCTTGTGGGCATAAAAGAGACTATCGAAAGTGTTTCCCATATAAGAAAAATGATACTTGAGGTTAAATCAATAAGGCCGGATTTCTCTGTGCTGTGCGGCAATGACGACCACACAATAAACACCCTTATAATGGGCGGGGACGGTGTTGTGGGGGCTCTTGCCAATATTCGCCCCGATGTATTTGTGTCGCTGTATAATGCATTTATTGCGGGAGATTGGGAATCGATAAGAGAATATAATGCCAAGATATTAAATCTTATGCGGCTTTATGATTTCAATCCGGTGTCCATGATCGCTTTGAAGAAGGCTCTGGAAATTATGAAAGTGGGCGGGAATCCCAAGGTTAGGCTACCTCACACGAGTCTTACGGAGGTCGAAGCCAGGGACATAAAGAGCATCTTAGACGATATTTAGGATGTTGACAATATGATAATGTATGATATAATTATTCACAATAAAGGCAATGAAGAGGAAAGTAATCCGGCGGGATCTTAAAGAGAGTTGGTGCCAAGGCTGAAAGCACTTTCAGGGGAACGCTGGGCGAAGACCACCTCCGAGCTGTGGGCTGAAATCACAGTAAGCCTCCCCGGCCTGGCCGTTATCTCAATGAGAAGTAATTAGGGTGGAACCACGAAGGCCCCTTCGTCCCTGTATGGGAACGGAGGGGTAATTTTATTTTAAGGGAGTTGATATTTCATGATCAAACTGACTTTGCCGGACGGCAGTATAAAAGAGGTTGAAGAGGGCACAAGGGTTCTAGACGTGGCAAAAGCCATAGGGAGCGGCCTGGCCAAAAATGCTCTGGGCGGCATGGAGGACGGCAGCGTAGTCGAGCTGAATCATCCTTTGACCAGGGACTGCCGGCTTAAGATATTGACATTCAGTGATGAAGAGGGCAGGCGCATATTGAGGCATACGGCGTCGCACATCATGGCTCAGGCGATAAAGAGGTTGTTCCCGGAGGCTAAGCTTGCCATCGGTCCGGCCATCGACACCGGTTTCTATTATGATATGGACATCGACAGGCCGTTCACACCGGAGGATTTTGAAGCGATCGAGGCCGAGATGAAAAAGATCGTAAATGCGAATTATCCCATCATAAGAGAGGTAAAGACCAAGGAAGATGCGGCGCAGTTTATGAAGGAGAAGGACGAACCCTATAAGGTGGAACTCATAGAGGATCTGCCCAACGGTGAGACGATCACATTCTATTCCCAGGGAGAGTTTACGGACCTATGCGCAGGCCCGCACCTTCCATCGACGGGAATGGTAAAAACCTTTAAGCTGCTCTCCGTTGCAGGCGCTTATTGGAGAGGTGACGAGCACAACAAGATGCTGCAGAGGATATACGGCACAGCTTTTACGAAACAGAAGGACCTCGATGATTACATCAATATGTTGGAGGAAGCAAAAAAGAGAGATCACAGAAAACTGGGCAAAGAGCTGGATCTTTTCAGCATACAGGATGAGGGACCGGGTTTCCCTTTTTTTCATCCCAACGGCATGATACTGAGAAATGAGCTGGAGAGTTTTTGGCGGGAGGAACATGCCAAAAGAGGCTACCAGGAGATAAAGACCCCGATCATACTTGATGAGGAACTCTGGCATAGATCGGGGCATTGGGACCACTATAAGGAGGATATGTATTTTACCGAGATCGACGGGGCGACCTACGCCATAAAACCCATGAACTGCCCCGGTGCTATCCTGGTATACAATACCCATCTGCACAGCTACAGAGAGCTGCCGATAAGGCTGGCCGAGCTGGGACTGGTCCACAGGCATGAGCTTTCGGGAGCGCTTCACGGGCTGATGAGGGTAAGGTGTTTCACGCAGGATGACGCCCATATTTTCATGACTCCCGACCAGGTGAAGGGCGAGGTATTGGGCGTTATTGATTTGGCGGATCACTTTTATAACCTCTTTGGTTTTGACTATAATGTGGAGCTGTCGACGCGACCGGAGAACTCTATGGGAACGGACGAGCAATGGGTCATGGCTACGGATGCCTTGAAGGATGCCTTGGAATCCAAAGGTATGGACTATAAAATAAATGAGGGCGACGGAGCGTTTTACGGACCCAAGATCGACTTCCATCTGAAGGACAGTCTTGGAAGGACGTGGCAGTGCGGCACCATACAGCTTGACTTCCAGATGCCGGAGCGGTTCGACTTGGTCTATATAGGTCAGGACGGCGAAAAACACAGGCCGGTAATGGTACACAGAACCATTCTCGGCAGCATAGAGAGATTCATAGGCATACTCACCGAACAATTTGCCGGAGCCTTTCCAGTATGGCTTTCGCCGCTGCAGGTAAGGGTAATACCTATTACGGACAGGCACAGGGAATATGCCGAGAGCGTACTCATGGCTGTAAAGGATGTCGGCATCAGGGCCGATATGGACGACCGGAATGAAAAGATAGGATATAAGATAAGGGAAGCACAGGTACAGAAGATCCCATACATGCTCGTGGTGGGCGATAAAGAAGCCGAGGCGGGAAACGTGGCTGTGAGAGAGCGCAAGGCAGGCGATATCGGTTCTATGACGACGGACGATTTGATAAACATGGTGAAGGACAGGATAAAGAGTAAATCTATAGAATGAAGTGGGGATATTTTCCCCACTTTTTATGGTATAATTTCAGAGGGAGGTGTTGCATTATGCCAGGAACAAAACACGGAGGAGACATATACTCCATAGCCAGAGAATATGGCTTTAGTCCCGAAGAGGTAATAGATTTCAGCGGAAATATAAGTCCTCTGGGTACTCCGGATTCACTAAAAAGGGCGATCATAGATAATATAGACATACTTTCCCAATACCCCGACCCGGAATACGTAGATTTGAGGGAGGCCATATCCGGTTATACGGGAGTGGCAGCCAAAAATATAATCGTGGGAAACGGCGGCACGGAACTTATATCCCTGTTTTTCAAGGTACTGAATCCTAAAGCGGGATTGGTGCTGATGCCTACATACTCCGAATATGAAAGAGAAATAAAGATAAACGGGGGACGGTATGAGTATTACAGGCTGAAGGAAGAGGATGATTTCGCGCCCGATGTGGATGACATAATGAACTGCATACACGGCCATGATATACTCGTCATGTGTAATCCCAACAATCCTACCGGTGCGGCCGTTGTGGCGGGAGAGATGGAGAGAATATTGGACAAGGCCGCGAAGGAAGGCTGCTTTGTATTTGTCGATGAAACATATGCGGAGTTTGCCGATGATGCCAAACACATCAGCTGCGCCGGACTTGTGGACAGGTACGATAATCTGTTCGTCATAAGGGGGATATCCAAGTTTTTTGCGACCCCGGGCCTGAGGATAGGTTATGGCCTGACAAGCAATACAAGTGTGATCGGCGATATCCTTGCCATAAAGGACCCATGGACGATAAGCTCCATAGCAGAGGCGGCGGGCCAGGCCGTTTTTAAAGACATTGAATACCAGAATTCGACGAAAAAATGGATGCGGGAAGAAAAGGAGTTCATTCTAAATAAAATCAAAGAAATAAAAAATATAAAGGTATACGGCTCCGATTCGAATTTCTTTTTATGTAAAATATTGAGTAGCCATACCTCGTCGGCTCTGCGGGAATTTATGCTCTCTTACGCCATAGACATAAGAGACGCGGCAAACTTCCACTATTTGAATGACAAATTCTTCAGGTTTTGCGTGCTGAAGAGGGAGGACAACGAGAGACTCATAAGACTCCTCGGAGAATTTTTTAACGGTTGACATATACCACATAAAATGTTAAAATAATTCAAGATAATGAAGTAGAAGCATCCGCTTCTCACCCCAGCTTTACGGCTGTGGGTCAATACAAACTCAGTGTATTGGAGCGGGTGTAATACCCGTTTTTTTGTTGGGAAAAATTAGGAGGTGCATTTTTATAAGTAAAGAACTTCAGATTAATGAAGAAATCAGAGACCGGGAAATACGTCTTATCGACGCCGAAGGCAATCAACTTGGCGTGATGTCTGCCAAAGAGGCGCTGGTCATAGCGACGGACAAACAGTTGGATTTGGTCAAGGTATCGCCGGGAGCCAAACCGCCGGTTTGCAAGCTCATGGACTACGGTAAATACAGGTATGAACTCAATAAAAGGGAAAAAGAAGCCCGTAAAAATCAAAAGTTCATCAATGTGAAAGAGATCAGGATGAGGCCGACCATCGAAGAGCACGATTATATGGTCAAGGTCAAAAAGGCTCTGGGCTTTTTGGAGGACGGAGACAAGCTGAAGTTGACCATAAGATTCAGAGGAAGGGAACTGGACCATACCGAGCTTGCCGAAAAGCTTTTGTTTGATTTTGCCGAAAAGCTGAAGGATGTAGGGAAGGTCGATAAAAGGCCGGAGTTGGAAGGAAAGAATATGAGCATTATGATTTCACCGATCAATACTAAATGAGGAGGAAATATTTATGCCAAAAATGAAAACACATAGAGGCGCTGCCAAACGTTTTAAATATACGAAAAATGGCAAAGTAAAGAGATTCAAGGCCTATAAGAGCCACTTACTTAGCAGTAAGACGAGGAAACGCAAGAGAAATCTTCGCAAGGGGACCATGGTTGACGCAACCGATATGAGACGTATAAAGATTATGTTACCATATTCGAAATAGGAGGAATTATATATGGCGAGAATAAAAGCAGGCAAAGCAACACATAAGAGACATAAGAAAATATTAAAATTAGCCAAGGGCTATTTCGGAGCCAAGAGCAAGAGATACAGGATGGCCAATCAGGCAGTCATGAAATCTATGCAGTATGCATATATAGGGAGAAAGCTTAAAAAGAGAGACTTCCGTAAATTATGGATAACCAGGATAAATGCTGCCGCAAGGATAAACGGCATGTCATACAGCAGATTGATAAGCGGTTTGAAGTTGGCGGGCGTGAATATAAACAGAAAGATGTTGGCAGACTTAGCCGTAAATGATCCAGGTGCATTCTCAGAGTTAGTCGCACTGGCAAAAGAAAAGCTCGACGCATAAAGGCCTTATGGCCTTTTTAAATTATGGCATCATTGTAAATGATATAATTGTCATAAGCGAAAAGTATAACCTCAGGAAATTTGAGAAAAAGGTGAAGAGGTATGATGACCCTTTCAAGCAGGCAAAACCCTTTAATAAAGGATATTTTATCTCTCAGACAGAAGAAATACCGTTATGAATCTAAACATTATATGATCGAAGGCACTAAGAATGTCAGGGAAGCCTTGAGATATGGAGCTCATCTGGATCATATCCTGATAGATGAGGAACAGCCGGATCTACTGGAGGAGTTTGGGGAAGACTCGGATAGGGCCGTGCTTGTGCGGGACAATATTTTCAAGGGGCTCACCGATGAAAAAACTCCTCAAGGCATAATGGCTGTCGCCCGTTTTTATTCCCATTCCATGGACGAGATTTTGCAGGAAGGGGATCGTTTTTTAATACTGGACAGGATACAAGATCCCGGAAATATGGGCACCCTTATAAGGTCGGCGGATGCTTTCGGCGCCGATGGCATATTGATATCGTCAGACAGCTGTGACGTTTACAGTCCTAAGGTCGTCAGAGCCGCTATGGGGTCGACTTTCCATGTTCCGTTTGCATGTGCGGATACAGGGAGGATCATGGAAGCCTTAAAGGAAGCGGGGGTGTTTATCATAGGGACCAGCCCCCATGCCGATGTGGGTATTGGAGATATGGAGATAAAGCGGCCGGTGGCGGTGATACTTGGCAATGAGTCCGGCGGTATAGACGACGAGATAATCGCAGGGTGCGACGACATAGTTAAAATAGATATGAAGGGCAGAGCGGAGTCATTAAATGCAGCGGTGGCAGGTTCTATACTGATGTATGAGATCTTTTTGAAGAACAAATAAAAAAGGGCTTTATGCTCTTTTTTTATGACAGGGTAAAATACAGAAGCAAAACGGTAAGGAGAATTATAAATATTGTAGTGAGCCATGCAATGATGTTGAATGGTTTGGAGTTTATGTAGTCCCCCATAAGTTCTTTGTTATTTATCAGCTTTATTATGAAGATCAGTATAATGGGGACCAGTATGCCGTTGACTACCTGTGATATCAGCATCACATCTATCAGGTTTACTTTAAACAGGGTTATGACACCCGCTCCTATTATAATGAGAGCGGTATATAGGGAATAGAAGATGGGGGCTTCGTAAAATTCGTTATCAAGGCCGCTTTCCCATCCAAAGGCCTCGCATATTACATAGGAAGTAGACAGCGGCAGTACGCTGGCCGACATTACCGAGGCGCCGAACAATCCTGCGCCGAACAAAATATAGGCATACTCTCCCGCCAAAGGTTTCAGGGATAATGCGGCATCCGCAGCGGTATTTATGGTGATCCCGGCGGTATGCAGGGTGACGGCGGTGGTGACAATGATAAAGAAAGCTATTAAGTTGGCTAATATGGCACCCGTATATGCGTCCAATCTCTCATATTTATAATGCTTTATGGTTATGCCCTTATCAACGACGCTGGACTGCAGGAAAAACTGCATCCACGGCGCTATGGTCGTACCCGCCATACCTATGAAAAGCTGTATAAAGTGCCTGTTCATCTCTATGGTCGGCATAGTCATATTCTTAAGTACGTCGCCCCAGCCCGGCCTTACGATAAAGGCCGCTGCGATATATGACAGCAGCGTTATGGAAAGAGCCAAAAAGAACTTTTCCGCCGAGGAGTAATTCCCCTTGATGATTATTAGCCATATGATGACAGCAATGATTGGGACGGATATATATTTGCTTATATGGAACAGTTCCATACTCGCCGCAATTCCTGCAAACTCAGAGATGATGAGCGTTATGTTTGCGATCATGAGCGTCAGCATGGCAAAGAAGGTCCATTTTACGCCGAACTGTTCCCTTATAAGCGAGGCCAGGCCCTTTCCTGTGACCGCGCCCATACGGGCGCACATCTCCTGAGCGACGCACAGGCTGAAGGTCATGAGGAATATTCCCCACAGCATTTTATAGCCATATGATGCTCCAACGCTGGCGTAAGTGGTTATGCCGCCCGCGTCATCACCCGCTGCGGCAGCAATGAGGCCGGGCCCTATTATATTTAAGATAAGAAGTACGTTTTTAAACCTGCCTTTGTCCAATCGCATGTTAAACACCCGCCATACTTGTAAACCATTTCTTGCGGATGGTTGGAATTTCATCCATTATGTCGTTAATTATCAATACGCCGGAAAGCGCTTTGTCTTCATCAACTACTGGTATCGCCAGCAGTCCGTATTTAATAAACAACTCGGCGGCGTCCTTTATATGATCCGTATCCTTAAGCGTGACCAGATCGGTGCTCATGATACTCTTGATCGGTGCGTCTGACGCAGATATTACCAAATCTCTTAATGAAATTATCCCAACGAGATGTTCTCCCTCGTCCTGAACATACAAATAATACGGGACCTCCGAGGACGGTTTTATTAGGCGAAGAGAATCCAGCGTATCTTCGACGGTCATTTCAGGCGAAAAGGATATATACTCCGTGGTCATTACCGAGCCGACTTCATCGTCTTCATAATTCATAAGCTCCCTTATTTCTTCGGCATTTTCAATTTCCAAACGGCTCAGTATGGAGTCCACCTCGTCCTTGCTGAGATTTTCCAACAGGTCTGCGGCGTCGTCGCTGGACATATTGGATATGATCTTTACGGCCTTGTCTTCATAAACATTCTCAATTATATTCTTTTGTATCTCCGGTTCGATCTCGCCAAGAATATCTGCCGCTTTTTCCTCATCCAGGCTGTTTATGAAGGAGGTACGGTATTCGCTGCTCATATCCTCCAAAATGTCCGCTATGTCGGCGGGGTGCATATTCAAAAGTTTTCTATAGGGTATGATAAGCCTTAGACTGTCCTCACGCTCAAGCGGCTCAACCCCATGCCACGGTATCAGTATGTCCTTATTTAGCCTCCTGCTGAGACTTATAAGGCCAAGCCTGCGCAATAATCCTGAAAAGCCGGTATCTACGGAGTTGACGTAATAAAGGCCGTTTTTCCGCATAATAAAGATGTCGTTGACCCGTACGACTTTTTTGCCGTTGACGTCCACGATCTGTTTATCCAATAGGTTTTTTGCCAAAAATATGCCGCTGTTCGGGTGTTTTAACAAGAGGGGGCGGTCAACGGTCAGAGATATGCCTTTATTATCATATATGGTCATGTCTTTCCATTTGAGCTCTATATGGCTGTTCTTTTTATCCCTTATGAGAATCGAGACTATGCGGGGAAAATCTTCTTCCACGGTCGCATACATATCTTCAATTTTTCCCAAAAAGATTCCGTTTATGTCGTATACGGGTTTAGATAATACTCTGCTGAAAAAAATCTCATTCACCATGGACATGAGAAATCCCTCCCTTTTAGGAGAGGACTCCCCTCGCAGGCGGGATATGGAGCCTCTCCCGATTATTATTTGCATAGCATCGATATATATTACTGCCGTCAGGATCCATGATCCCCACCTCCAAATAAAAAGATCTTTCACAGACAGTGAAAGACCATAAATCTCTATCTTTACACCGTCTGAGCTTTGGCACTGTCCGGCATAGGGTCTTCACCCAACTGCGTTAAGTAGAACCTTGATACGGTAATACCTGTTTACCCATTGGCATCTCTCGATGTTTCCGGGCAGCAGTATCTCTCCGGACAGGAGCCTCACCTATCGGTGGATATTAATATTCTATTGTCATATTAGCATTTTTCCCTGGGGTTTTCAACTGTTTATCCAAGCTTTTTCTCATTGCCGTAGACTTTTGGCGATTTACATATTAAAATCAGATATGAGAGAGGAAGTGTGTTTATGGATACGGGTGTTTTTCAGCTGATCATACAGAAATATGCGGGTAAAATATATAACACATGCCGCAGGCTGATTGCGGGATATGATGCCGAAGACGTGTCCCAGGAGGTATTGATCAAGATATACAGGAATATAGATAAATTCAAGGGAAACTCCGATATATCCACGTGGATCTATAGGATCACCATAAACACATGCAGGGAATACTGGCGCCGGAATAAGGATTATGTAAAGATATTGGAGCTCAAAGAGGATATTATTATAGACGGTTCAAATACGGACAAGGGTATAATCGACAGAGAAATAAAGAAGTATATAACCGAGGCGCTTATGTCGATGGATATGGATAAGAGGACGGCCGTGGTATTGAGGGACATCGACGGCTTAAGCTATGAGGATATATCAAAGATATTGGGTGTTCCTATCGGCACGGTGAAGTCAAGGATCGCCAGGGGGAGAGAATACATAAAAAAATTTTTGGATGACAGGGAACTTTTATGAGTTTTATGCATCTAAATATACGAAAAGAGGGATCAAAGTGGACTGCGGAGAAGTCAAAAAGAGCCTGCCGCTGTATATAGACGGTACTTTAAAGGGAGAGGAGGCCGGCGAGATCGAAAGGCATCTTGCCGGCTGTGAGGATTGCCGATCCGAGATGGCTAAATATATAAGGATAAGAGAAGCGATGAGCGGATTTGAGGAAATGCCCCTTCCCGAAGGATATGAGCTGCGGCTGAAAGAGAGGATGGATGCAGGAACAAGGGCCAGGTCGGTTTTCACGAAGTATTTTGCGGCCGCAGCCGCGGCTGCGGCCCTGTTTTTGGGCATATTCTTTGCGAATACCGGCAGTACAAAGGACAAATATACGGCGGATTCCGCTCGATCGACTACAAGCGGGATTCAGACAGCGGATAATAATACCTTCAAATCACCGGCAAAGAAAGCGGCTCCGCAGTATGCCGAGAATAGAGAAGGGAGTGTTGATAAAAACATAAAGGCCAAACAAAATGTGCCGTCTGCCTTGCAGACTGAAGAAATGCCGGATATTGAATCTCAAGATAAGGCGGTGTCCGAGGAAGACAGAGGAAATGAGGATACCGGTGAGGCGCCGAAGCAGTCCTTATATGGTATAAAATCCGCCGAAACAGCATCGCCTGAGACTGAAGCATCTGTCGAGGAAACATTGAAAAAATATGACGCAGTTATCTTACGGACGTCGGAAGAAAACGGATATACGGTGATAACGGCGAGCGTGGACGAGGACATGGAAGAGCGGCTTATTCAAGACTTAAACTCCATTGCGGAGAAAATCGAAAAAGATGACCGGGGCAACTTAAAAATATTTGTGAGGAGTGATTAATGTGAGCAATAGGTTATACAAAACAATCACCGTGACAATGATAGCCATGGCAATGCTGGGATTTTCTTTGATTTCCAACAGCCTGTGGACAAATCGGGCGGATGCGGACGAGGTCAAAAATACGATAACGGTAAACGGCGAAGGGATCGTGAAGGTAAAACCAAATATGGCATATGCCAGTATGGGTGTTGACACAATAAGCAAGGAGGCAAAGGACGCGCAGAAAAATAATTCCGCAGCCATGAATAAGGTGATTCAGGTATTAAAGAGTATGGGTATAGCGGAGGACGATATCAAGACCACGGATTACAGTATATATCCCGAGCAGAATTATGACGAAAAGACGAAGCAGACCGTAATTACGGGATATCATGTCTCGAATACCGTAGAGGTGACCGTGAGGGATATAAACAGCGTTGGAAGCGTGATAGATAAGGCGGGAGATGCAGGCGCAAACAGGATGTATAATATCAGTTTTACCGTATCCGACGACAGCGCATATTATCAGCAGGCTCTGCAGGCAGCCGCTAAAAATGCAAAGGGTAAGGCGGATGCTATAGCCAAGAGTCTCGGAGTAAGCATCGTAGGCCCTGTCAGCGTTACCGAACAGAGTGCTGGAGGACCTATTGTATATGGCAGCATAAACAGCATGAAAGAGATGGCGGCGGATGGAGCAGGTACTTCGGTCTCCACCGGAGAACTCGAGGTAAAAGCTCAGATATCTATAGCCTATGGCTATTCAAAATAGACTCGGATGGTTTATTTAGGTTGTAGACAAACTGGCAGGCCGTGACAAAACGTGCAATTTTACGGTGGCGCGACTTTGTCATCGGTCTGAATAGACCATCCGGTCTACTTTTTTAGATATGAATAATATGAAAGGGAAATGCTAAAATTAAACTTTATAAATTATTTTCTGTTAAAAAAAAGGAATTGTTATATTTATGTCGAAATAAATAACCTGTTAAAAATATATTTTGCAACTTCAAGGAGGGATCTTTATGAAAAGATTTATAACACCTATATGTGTCGTACTTTTAACACTGTCTCTCATTACCGGGTGCGGAGGACAGCAGCCCCAGAAGCAGCAGCCTGCGGGACCATCTCAACAGCAGCAGGCTGTGGAATTCAAAGACGGGATCTATACTGCGGAAGAGGCGGATTATGACGATCATGGCTGGAAAGCCGTTGCCACGGTTGCCGTGAAGGACGGCAAGATTGAACGGGCATTTTATGATGAAGTAAATAAAGACAACCAAATAAAGAGTCTTGACCAGGACTATGCGGCCAATATGAAGAAGCAGACAAAGGAGACTCCCTTGGATGCAGTCACAAAGTTGTCGGCGTCCTTGATAGATAAGCAAGACCCGGAAAAGGTTGACACTGTAACAAGCGCGACGGCTACGTCGGATAAATTTAAGACGCTGGCCGGCAGAGCTTTAGAGGGATCACCGGGGGAGAAGGGTGCCGGAGGTCTATACGACGGCTTATACAAGGCGGAAGCAAAGGATTTTGACGAGCATGGCTATAAGGCCTATGCCACAGTTATAGTCAAAGATGGTAAAATTGCCAATGCGTATTATGACGAGCTGAATAAAGACACCGGTACTTATAAGAGCCATGATGAGGATTATCAAAAGAATATGAAAGCGCAGGCGGGCGTGTCCGACAACGAGGCCTATACCAAATTGATCGATTCGCTCATTGCCAAACAGGATGCATCAAAGACCGATGCGGTGACAGGCGCCACAAGCACCACTGACAATTTCAAGGAACTTATGGGCAAAGCACTTTCATATGCAAAATAAAATATTTTTTGAAAGCATATCTTGTGGATATGCTTTCTGTTATAATAGCTATATAATAATAAATTGACGTGGTTAAGTTTGATGACTTTCGAAAATTAAATACAAAGGTGGGAAAATAGACCGTATGCTGATGGAAGGGTGGACCTGCATGAAAAAGCTATTCTCAGTTCTGATGGCGGTATTTATTGTATTCTCTTTGTCGTCATGCGGCAACACTTGGGGAAACGATGCCCAAACCGGCGATGTCAAACCTCCTGGTAAGAAGGCTGATATTGTGGACGGCAAGCCTGAAGAGAGTCCAGAGCCTGTGGATTATAATAAGGTAAAGCCCAACGAATTGGGACAGGTAATGATATTGATGTATCATGAGATAGGCGGCAAGGAATCGGAGTGGGTGAGGACACCGGATAACTTCCGCAAGGATCTTCAGGCATTGTATGACAAGAAATACAGACTGATTTCATTGAATGATCTTCTGGATGGGAATATAAAAACTGTGGCAGGATATACGCCCGTAGTCCTTACGTTTGATGACGGCGATCTGGGGCAGTTCAAGGTAAAAATGGTCGACGGCAGACCGCGGCCCGATCCCGATTCAGCTGTCGGTATTCTCCTGGATTTTTATAAACAGCACCCTGATTTTGGCAAGGCGGCTACGTTTTACATATATTATCCGCTGCCGTTCAGAGAAAAAGATTACATAGACTATAAACTCAAGTTTTTGGCTGAAAATGGTTTTGAGATAGGCAATCATACCTATACGCACTCCAGTCTGTCCAAGCTGGACGGTAACGGGATAGAAAAGGAATTGGGTTTAAATGTCCGGCATACCCAAGATCATCTGCAGGGATATGATGTAGATACCTTGGCTCTCCCTTATGGCAGCGTTTCCAAAGAATACGCCGGATATCTGCTAAAAGGGAGCTATGAGGGCACGCCCTATCATAATAAGGCCGTTCTCCTGGTGGGAGCCAATCCTTCCAAATCTCCTTATGATGCGGAATTTAACGATCTAAAAGTTCCGCGCATCAGAGCGAGCGAGATGGACGTCGAGGGGTTGGGCATATATGATTGGATTGCATACTTTGACAAACATCCCGACAAAAGATATATATCCGATGGTGATCCGAATACCGTCGTGGTGCGTAAAGACATGGCGGATAAAGTAAATAAAAGCATGCTTGATGCAAAAAAGATTGCCTCATATTAATGGGGTGATCTTTTTTTGATAAATTATTAACAACTAGTAAGAAATGTGTTATCATATTAGTGGGGAAACTATCTTTTATATAAATTATATTTTGAGAGGAGAGGTATGAATGTGGGAAAGTATTTTACTTAAAAAGGAAGGAGGCATAGCCGTTCTGACCATCAGCAGGCCTAAAGCTTTAAATGCTCTAAACACCAAAACGCTGTGTGAATTGAAGGAAGCTTTAAACGAGGTGCACGGCGACAAGGATGTAAGGGTACTGATAGTGACCGGCGGCGGCGACAAGGCGTTTGTTGCCGGGGCGGACATAACCGAGATGAAGGACAAGAACGCCATGGAGGGCAGAGAGTTTTCTGTTTTGGGGCAGAGGGTATTTGCCGAACTTCAGGACCTACCGATACCGACCATAGCGGCTATCAACGGTTTCGCCCTGGGCGGCGGGTGTGAGCTTTCTCTTGCCTGTGACATAAGGATAGCTAGCAGCAAGGCGAAGATCGGTCAGCCGGAGGTCACTCTGGGGATCACGCCTGGTTTTGCAGGTACACAGCGGCTTGCAAGGGCAGTCGGCCCGGCCGCTGCCAAAGAACTTATTTTTACCGGGGCTCCGATAAATGCTCAGGAAGCCTTGAGGGTAGGCTTGGTAAACAAGGTGGTCGAGCCGGATAAACTGATGGAAGAAGCACAGGCGCTGGCTATGAAAATGGCATCCAACGCTCCCATAGCCATAAAGCTTGCCAAACAGGCCATAAATAAGGGGACGGAGGTCGACATTAATACCGGAATGGCCTATGAGGCGGAGGTGTTCGGACTGTGTTTTTCCACTGAAGATCAGAAGGAAGGCATGGGTGCCTTTATTGAAAAGCGCAGGGCTCAATTCAAAAATATTTGAAATTGGCAAAGTATTTATTCACCAATAGGTGTAAAAAATAAAAAAACAGGGGGGATCTATATGAAAAAAGTCTGCGTTATAGGAGCGGGCACCATGGGATCGGGCATAGGCCAGGCCTTTGCTCAGGGAGGCTTCGAGGTATATCTGAGAGATGTGGATCAAAAGTTTGTGGACAGAGGCATAGGAATCATTACTAAGAACCTGGACAGGGACGTATCTAAGGGCAGAAAGACCGACGAGGAGAGAAATGCAATACTGGGACGCATACACGGCATAACGGATCTAAAGGATGCAAAGGACGCCGAGTTTGCCATTGAGGCAGTCTTGGAGGATATGAACCTGAAAAAACAGGTGTTCAAGGAGCTCGATGAGCTGCTGCCAGCGAATGCCATTCTTGCGTCGAATACCTCCTCGCTCTCCATCACCGAGATAGCCAGCGCCACATCACGGCCGGACAAGGTAATAGGCATGCACTTTTTCAATCCCGTTCCGGTTATGAAACTGGTGGAGGTGACTAAGGGGATAGCAACGTCGGACGAGACCTTTGACACAGTATTCGCACTGGCGCAGGATCTCGGCAAGACACCGGTAAAAGTCAATGAAGCCCCCGGCTTTATCGTAAACAGGATATTGATACCCATGATAAACGAGGCCATAGGCATATTGGCGGATGGGGTAGCCAGCGCAGAGGATATAGACAATGCCATGAAACTGGGTGCCAATCACCCGATAGGGCCTCTCGCTCTGGCTGATATGATAGGCAACGACGTATGCCTGGCCATAATGGAGGTACTGTATAATGAGTTTGGAGACTCCAAGTACAGACCGCACCCGCTGCTGAGGAAGATGGTAAGAGGCGGACTGCTTGGAAGGAAAACGGGCAAGGGATTCTATGATTACTCAAAATAGAAGGAGGCCTATCAATGAATAACGTAGTTATCGTAAGCGCTGCAAGAACAGCCGTAGGCAAGTTCGGAGGTGCATTTACATCAATACCCGCGACCGACATGGGAGCCATCGTGATCAAAGAGGCTTTGAAGAGGGCAAACTGCAAGCCGGAGGATGTGAACGAGGTAATACTCGGCAACGTCCTGCAGGCAGGTTTGGGCCAAAACCCGGCAAGACAGGCTGCAATTAAAGCAGGCGTGCCGGTTGAGGTCCCGTCCATGACCATAAACAAGGTATGCGGTTCAGGATTAAAAGCCGTGATATTGGGAGCACAGGCAATAATGCTGGGCGATGCCGACGTCATCGTGGCGGGAGGAATGGAGAACATGAGCAGGGCGCCGTATCTTCTGAATAATGCCCGCTGGGGATACAAGGTCGACGACGGTAAAATAGTCGACGAAATGGAATATGATGGATTGACTGACGTATTCAATCAGTATAAAATGGGAATAACGGCAGAGAATGTTGCGGAGAAGTATAATATAACCAGAGAGGATCAGGACAGGTTTTCGTTGGAAAGCCAGCAAAAGACGGAGAAGGCGCAGAAAGAAGGAAGATTTGACGATGAGATAGTGCCTGTGGAAATACCGCAGAGGAAGGGCGACCCCATAATCTTTAAAGAGGACGAATTTCCGAGGCATGGCTCCACATACGAGGGCCTGGCCAAGTTAAAACCTGCTTTTAAACAGGGAGGCACGGTAACGGCCGGCAACGCATCGGGAATAAATGACGGCGCAGCCGTGGTCGTGCTCATGTCTGAAGAAAAGGCGAAGAGCATGGGGCTCAAGCCGATGGCGAAAATAAGGTCATACGGTACTGCGGGAGTAGATCCCAGCATAATGGGGGTAGCGCCTATATATGCCACGAGGAAGGCCATGGAGAGAGCAGGTCTCACGGTAAATGACATGGACCTCATAGAGGCCAATGAAGCCTTTGCCGCACAGGCCGTGGCCGTGGCAAGAGAGCTCAAATTGCCGATGGATAGGGTAAACGTAAACGGCGGAGCAGTCGCGCTGGGACATCCTATCGGAGCATCCGGCTGCAGGATATTGGTGACGCTGTTATATGAGATGCAGAAGAGAAATTCAAAGTATGGGCTGGCTACGCTCTGCATAGGCGGCGGCCAGGCCTGCGCCATGGTCGTTGAAAGATAGTTTTAGAGAAGATATCGGATGAACGGCGGGCGATCCTATGAGACGGCTGACCGTGGAACTTATTTTTTAGCCTAATGTTAAATTGATTGATTGGGCTGCATTCAATGCAGCCTTATTAATTGATATAAAAACAGACAAGGAGGTATTATAATGGACTTTTCGTTTACTAAGCAACAAGAAATGGTAAAAAAAGTAGTAAGCGAGTTTGCCAAAAACGAGGTTGCTCCGGGCGCCGATGACAGGGATATCACGGAGGAATTTCCGTGGGAAATTGTACACAAGATGGCAGACATGCATCTCATGGGCATACCCTATCCAAAGGAATACGGCGGTGCAGGCGGTGACTATATAAGCTATATCATCGCCGTGGAGGAATTGTCCAAAGCCTGTGCTTCCACAGGGGTGATCCTGTCGGCGCACACATCCCTATCATGCTATCCACTGTACCATTGGGGAAATGAAGAGCAGAAGAAAAAATATCTCACGCCTCTTGCAAAGGGTGAAAAGCTGGGGTCCTTTGCCCTGACTGAACCCAATGCGGGCACGGATGCCGCATCTCAGCAGACGTCGGCAGTTTTAGAGGATGATCACTATGTGCTGAACGGCTCAAAGATATTCATAACCAACGGAGGAAAGGCAGACATCTATATAGTCTTTGCCATGACCGACAAGACGAAGGGAACGAGAGGCATAAGCGCCTTTATAGTGGAAAAGGGTTTTAAGGGATTTTCCATAGGCAAGATAGAGGAGAAAATGGGTATACGTGCCTCAAGTACTGCCGAACTTGTATTTGAGGACTGCATAGTTCCCAAAGAAAACCTGCTCGGTAAGGAAGGCAAGGGATATGGTATAGCCATGGAGACGTTGGACGGAGGAAGGATAGGCATCGCGGCTCAGGCACTGGGCATAGCGGAGGCTGCCCTGGAAGAGACTATAAAATATGCTAAGGAGAGGCAGCAGTTCGGACGCCCGATCAGCAAATACCAGGGTATACAGTGGTACATCTCCGATATGGCTACGAGGGTGCAGGCTGCCAAACTGCTTGTATTCAATGCTGCGTGGGAAAAACAGCAGGAAAAGTTGAAATCCTCTACTGCCGCAATGGCAAAGATCTATGCATCGGAAGCGGCAATGTATGTGACGACCAAAGCCGTTCAGATCTTCGGAGGCTATGGGTTTATAAAGGATTATCCTGTGGAGAGGTTTATGAGAGACGCAAAGATCACGGAGATATATGAGGGCACGTCGGAGGTCCAGAAGATGGTTATTGCAGGCAGTCTATTATAGACAAGGAGGACGGTATATATGAACATAGTTGTTTTGATCAAACAGGTACCGGACACCAATGAGGTCAGGATCGATCCTGTGACAAAGACGCTGATAAGGCAGGGTGTGCCGAGTATCATAAATCCCGAAGACAAAAATGCCATAGAAATGGCGTTGACATTAAAGCAAAAATACGGCTGTAAGGTCAATGTAGTTACGATGGGGCCGCCGCAGGCCGACGTCGCATTGAGGGAAGCCATGGCGATGGGTGCGGACGAATGCTATCTGATGACGGACAGGGCATTTGCCGGAGCCGATACCTATGCCACTGCAAAGGCGCTTTCAACTGCCATAAAGAAAGTTTTCCCAGACTGTGACCTTGTACTCTGCGGCAGGCAGGCTATTGACGGCGACACTGCGCAGGTAGGGCCGCAAACAGCTGAACAGCTTGGTATACCCCAGGTGACCTATGTCAAGGAAGTAGAGGTTACGGGGAATAAGCTGACGGTATCAAGGGCGATAGAGAATGGGCACGAGATCATAGAATTGTCGACACCCGCACTGCTTACTATAGTCAAAGAGGCAAATAAACCCCGCTATCCGTCTATGAGCGGTATATTTGATGCTTATCAGGCTGAAATCAAAACCATTACCAACGATGATCTTAAGCTCGATAATGGAGAGCTGGGGCTTAAGGGTTCTCCCACAAAGGTCGTCTCCACCGAGACGCCGGATACGCAAAGGAGCGGAGAGGTCTTTACGGGCAATCCGAAGGATTGCTGCGGTCAGTTGGCACAGAGATTAAAACAAAGACATCTTATCTGAGGAGGGATTTAACGTGGAGAGCAAAAATATTTGGCTTTTAGCCGAGCAGAGAGACGGCAAGGTAATGAATGTGGCCTATGAGCTGCTGGGTGCGGCAAGAAAACTTGCGGACAAAAAGAACTGTGAAGTGTGCGCCGTACTCGCCGGAGACAAGGTAAGACATCTGGCGGAGAGCTTGATACAACACGGTGCCGACAAGGTATATGTGGTTGAAAACCCGCTGTTTAATGTGTATACGACAGATGCCTATACCAATATCATGGAACAGATCATAAAGAATTTTAGCCCTGAGATAGTATTATACGGCGCCACAACGATAGGAAGAGACTTGGCTCCTAGGGTTGCGTCCAGAGTACACACCGGACTCACGGCAGACTGTACGGGACTGGATATAGATGAAGACGGCCTGCTTTTGCAGATAAGACCTGCCTTTGGCGGCAATCTGATGGCTACCATAAAGTGCCCGGAGATGAGACCGCAGATGGCCACGGTAAGGCCGGGAGTTATGGAAAAACTCGTCCCCGATGCTAACCGCAAGGGTGAAGTTATAATGTTCGACGCGCACATTACCGATGAGGACATCAGGACAAAGGTGGTCCAGATAGTAAAGGAAGCAAAACAAATAGTGAACCTGGAGGAGGCCAAGATCATCGTATCAGGCGGACGCGGACTCAAGTCTCCAGATGGATTTAAGCTGATAGAACAGCTGGCTGACGCTCTGGGCGGCGTAGTCGGCGCATCTCGCGCGGCCGTGGATTCGGGCTGGATAAGCAGCGATCATCAGGTCGGCCAGACGGGAAAGACGGTGAGGCCGGAGCTCTATGTGGCATGCGGTATAAGCGGAGCAATACAGCACCTGGCCGGAATGAGCGGCTCCCGGACTATCGTGGCTATAAACAAGGACCCCAACGCTCCCATATTCAAGATTGCGGATTATGCCATAGTTGGGGACCTCTATAAGGTGATACCCGTTTTGATCGATGAGATAAAAAATGAAAGAGGAGAAGACTCATCGGCATCGTAATTGTCACTGTATATAATTGATGAGAAGTACCTGCGGGGCGGACGATCTTTATGACGGCTTCCCACGGCAGGTATTTTTTTTGCAGCGGTTGTATTATTCGGGATTAATCATATATAATAGAAACGAGAGGAGGCAAGCAATTGAAAAAATCACTTATAGTGCTTATTGTGGTCGTAGTTATGGCGGTGGGACTTGTGGGTTACGTATTTGGTATGTATAACAATCTCGTCGCTGCGGAGGAGAATGTAAACAGCATGTGGAGCCAGGTGGACAATCAGCTTCAGAGACGTGCCGATCTGATACCCAATTTGGTGGAGACCGTAAAGGGATATGCGGCCCATGAGCAGGCGGTATTTGACAGTGTGAATGAGGCCAGATCAAAGCTTCTTTCGGCCGGCAGCGTGGGAGATGCGGCTCAGGCAAACCAGGAACTTACCGGTGCCTTGGGAAGACTGCTTGCCATATCCGAGGCTTATCCGGAATTAAAAGCGGATGCCAACTTCAGGTCGCTGCAGGACGAACTTGCGGGTACGGAGAACAGGATAGCAGTGGCCAGGATGGACTATAATAATGCGGTCAAGTCATACAATACGAAGATCAGGCGGTTCCCTACATCGACTGTGTCGGGAATGTTTGGATTTGAACAGAAACAATACTTCCAAGCGGAAGAGGGTGCAAAAGAGGTACCTAAGGTCGACTTTTCCGGGAGTGGTAAATAATGAAAAAAAAACTGCTGCCGCTGTTATTGATATTGTTCATAGTCATACCTGCGGTATCATACACAGCGCCGTCCATTCCCCCCAAACCGGAAACGATCGGCTATGTGTATGATTATGCCGGTATCATTGATGATGCCGATGAATCGGAGATGCGTTCGCTGGGGAAAAGCATAGATGATGCCAGCGGTGCGCAGATAGTGGTGGTAACGGTGGATGATACGGGCGACTACCCTATAGAGGACTATGCCCTGGATCTTTTCAGACAGTGGGGCATAGGGAATAAAGAAAAGAACAACGGTGTTTTGCTTGTGGTAAATAAGAAGAATATGATGCAGGACATCAGCGGCAGAGTCAGGATACAGGTTGGATACGGATTGGAAGGAGCTATACCCGACTCCGTGGCAGGCAGGATACTGGATGATTATGTCCTGCCGCGGTGGGATGAGGACGATTATTCCGAAGGGATAACGGACGGCTATATGGCGATAGCGAAACAGGTGGCCGATGAATATGACCTGGATATTGAAGGATTGAAATCTATGCCCAGTGTCTCAAATGAACCTTCGGAGAATAGGATAGATTATGGCACCATATTATTGATAATAATTTTGATACTGGCTTTCTTCCCGTTTGGCGGCGGAAGAGGCAGAAGAGCTGTAAGACGGAATATCTGGTGGGGCGGATTCGGAGGCTTTGGGCCGGGCCCGGGTGGATTTGGCGGAGGCGGCTTTGGCGGCGGATTCGGAGGCGGCGGTTCTTCCGGTGGGGGTGGCTTCGGCGGAGGCTCTTCCGGAGGCGGCGGAGCAAGCAGATAATTACAGGAGAGGACGGGAGAGAATGAGATCAAAGGTGTATTTTGCTAATTTGAGGTCTACCTCGCGTGCTACAAGCCTTATAAATAAGGTGGGCATGCTGTTTGAGGTGGCCGGTTTTAAGAACGTAATTATTCCCAACGAACCTACGGCGGTAAAGATGCATTTCGGTGAGAAGGGGAACACTGCTTTTTTAAATCCCATATATGTAAGAGAAGTAGTAAACAGAATAAAGAAGTATAAGGGCAAGCCGTTCTTGACCGATGCCAATACCTTATATAAAGGCAGCAGGAACAACAGCATAGATCATTTAAATACGGCTATAGAGAACGGCTTTGCCTATGCCGTGGTAAATGCGCCAATAATCATATCCGGCGGGATGTTCAGCCAGGATTTTGTGGAAGTGGAAATAAACAAGAAACACTTTGATAAGGTCAAGATATCATCCGATATAGCACACACTCAGTCGATGATCGTACTGGCACACTTTAAAGGGCATGACACGGCGGGCTTCGGCGGTGCTCTTAAGAGTCTGGGTATGGGGTGCGCCGCCGTTTCAGGTAAGCAACAGCAGCACTCGACGGCAAAGCCTCATTCCGTCAGCGAGTGCAGGACATGCCGCGTATGTGCCAGGTGGTGCCCGGCCGATGCGATCACTGTGCTGGAGCACAGGATCTCCATAGATCAGGACAAATGCATAGGCTGCGGCGAGTGTATACCACTCTGCCCCGACAGGGCGATCGAACCCGAATGGGGCACCAAAATGGATGAATTTGTGGAGAGAATGGTAGAGTATGCATGCGGTGCAGTAAAGGGCAAGGAGGGCAGGATGGGATTTATAAACTTCGTAATGGATGTATCTCCGCTGTGCGACTGCATACCATGGAGCGACACACCCATAGTGCCTGATATAGGCATACTGGCTTCGACTGATCCGGTTGCCATAGACCAGGCCAGTCTTGATCTTGTAAACAAGGCTACGGCCATGTCGGGATCGATATTGGACGGACACTACCATGAGGGACAGGATAAATTTGAAGCGGCAAATCCCGATACAAAGGGCTATATGCAGCTTTCTTATGCGGAAGAACTGGGTATGGGAACCAGGGATTATGAGCTGGTCGAAGTTTTATAAGGCAAAAGGTAAAGGGGACGGATATGTTCGTCTCCTTTATTTATTACCATCTTCGGAATATATTATTGAGAGCAAACTCCAATGTGGAAAAAACCGCGACTATGGCCCAGCTGTCAAAATTGAGCGGGATGGTCTTGAATATGGAGCTCAGGGCAGGTATATATATCACCATGAGCAGCAATAGGAACGAAGACAGGCAGGCCAGAATCAAATACTTATTTTTAAAGACGCCCACTTCAAAGACCGTATGTATTTCTGAACGGCATTCCAATGCATTGAACAGCTCCGCAAGAATGAGTGCGGCAAAGGAGACCGTCCTTGAGAGGTCTATATCGCCCCCCGAAAGATACTGTGTCAGGGAAAATGCCGTAAGACTGCTTGCACCTATGATGAGACCGGAGAACAGTATATGCGGTCCCAATCCTCTGGAGAAAATACCTTCGTCAGTGGGCCGTGGAGGTCTTTCCATTATATCGGGATCGGGCGGGTCCACACCCAGTGCCAGGGCGGGTAGGCCATCGGTCACCAGATTCACCCATAGGATCTGCAGAGGAAGCAGGGGCAGGGTCATATTTATGGATGTTGCCACAAACATCATCAGCATTTCTCCCAGATTGCATGATAGCAAATATCTTATAAATTTTCTTATATTGTCGTAAATGATCCTGCCTTCTTTTACAGCCTTTACTATGGAGTTGAAATTGTCGTCCGTGAGGATCATGCTTGCGGCTTCCTTGGCGACCTCCGTTCCCGATTTGCCCATGGCTATGCCGATATCGGCCTCTTTTAGCGCCGGAGCGTCGTTGACGCCGTCACCGGTCATGGCTACGATGCAGCCGCTTTTCTTGAGCGCTCTTACTATCCTCAGCTTATGGCCGGGATTTACTCTGGCATAGACCTTTATGTCTTTGACTCTCTTCTCCAATTCCTTATCGCTGATATTATCCATTTCATCTCCGGTGATGGCTTCGTCCCTGCCGGTACATATCCCTATTTCTTTGGCTATGGCCATGGCCGTTACCTTGTGGTCTCCCGTTATCATGACCGGCGTTATACCGGCGCGTTTACAGGTGAGCACGGACTCGGCGACGCCTGCCCGGGGAGGATCTATCATTGCCATGAGGCCCAGGAAAGTGAGCCCCGATTCGATCTCCTTGGATCTTAGCTCCTTCGGAAGAAAGTTTATTTTTTTATAGGCCAGGCCCAGTACCCGCATGGCATTTTCTGCTAACTTCGTGTTTACGTCGATTATTTCTCTTTTGGCGGCCTGGCCGAAGGGCGCAGTCTTTCCACCCGACTGATATGCAGAACAGAGGTTTATCAGCCTGTCAGGCGCACCCTTCACAAAGACATAGTATTCTCCGCTTCCCGACCGGTATAAAGAGCTCATCAATTTTCTATCTGAATCGAAGGGTATCTCACCTGCCGGTCTAAAATGAGACAGCAGACCTTCGCGGGTATATCCCGCCTTATATGCGGCGACCAACAGGGCAGTCTCAGTCGGGTCGCCCACGGCCTCCGCATCGCCACGCCTCTTTATATGCAGTTCGGATTTGTTGCACAGGGCTGCTGTCTTGAGCAGCAGATCTACTGTGGGAAGTTTGTTTTCCTTTACGACATTGCCGGACACGGAAAAGCTGCCGCTGAGTTCCAGCCCGCTTCCCGAAACGTCGACGGTTTTGTTATCCACATATAACCTTTTGACCGTCATCATGTTTTCCGTCAGCGTTCCCGTCTTATCCGAGCATATTACATTGGCGCAGCCCAAGGTCTCTACTGCGGGCAGCCTTCTTACCAGAGCATTGCTCTTCAGCATGTTCTGCACGCCTATGGCCAAAGCCACCGTGACGATGGCCGGCAGGCCCTCGGGTATGGCGGCTACCGCTAAGCTTATTCCCGCAAAGAACATATCGTAGGCGGACTTGCCGTAAAGTATGCCCAGAATGACCATCAGCAGGCATATGACGAGGCATATGCTCACAAGTTCCTTGCCTATCTTGTCCAGTCTCTTTTGAAGAGGCGTGGAGTTATCGCCTATATCCTGTATCATGCCTGCGATCTTTCCCATCTCAGTGTCCATGCCTGTGGCTACAACGTAGGCCCTTCCGTTGCCTCTTACCACCGGGCTGCCCATATACACCGTATTTGTTTTTTCCACATTGGTGAATTTACCGCCGGACATCGCGGCTTTTTGCTTTTGAACGGGCAGAGACTCTCCCGTAAGCAACGACTCATTCATCATAAGATTGTTGCACTCCGTCAGCACTGCATCAGCAGGTATCACATCTCCCGCCTCTAGATAAATCATATCCTGCGGCACGACCATGTTTGACGGCAGCTCGGTCAAAGCTCCGCCGCGCAACACGCGAGCCGTTGGAGCCGACATCTTTTCCAGAGCTTCCAAAGACTTTTCTGTCCGGTATTCCTGTATAAAGCCCATGACGGCGTTCAATATGACGATGATCAGTATTGCGGATGCGTCGATGACCTCGCCGAGAAAGAATGAAATCACGGTGGCGGCTATCAGCACAAGTACGATAAAATCTGTAAACTGACTCAAAAATATGGTTAAGGCCGATGCTTTCTTTTTCTTTTCCAGTTCATTTGGGCCAAACTGCCGGATCCTTGCTTCCGCCTCCATATCCGTAAGGCCGCCGGTGTTTATGTTTCCCTTATAGATATACGAAGTATCCCTCACAGGGTATTTCTTTTTAGATTTCCGCATAGTGTACCTCCTCCCATAACATGTATATTAGTCCGAGCTATAGTACATACTATATATTTTTTGCATTTATAAGCAGGATTTACCAGAAATTTGTCGAATAAAAAATTTAATAAACAAAAAATTGAATCATTTGAGTTGGACATGATATGACACCTAATGATGTTAGAATAAACATAAGGAAAGGAGATGAGAAAAATCAGGGTTGTGATAAACTTCGGTGCGGACAAGGATATCGTGCTGCCCTTGAACTACAATCATATTTTACAAGCTTTTATATATAACAACATCACCGACAAAGCATATGCAAAGTTTCTTCACGACAGGGGCTATGAGGTGGAAAGCAAGTCTTTCAAGCTCTTTACCTTCGGAAGACTGGAGGGCAGATTCAAGATCTTTCCCGGCAAGATAATGATGGCGCCGCCGCTAAGGCTGGTCGTCTCTTCGGCAGTGGACGATTTTATCAACGACTTCTGCGAGACTCTATTAAAGAGCGGAGAGCAGAGGCTATTGGATCAACGGGTCAGTGTCGAATCCATAAATGTGCTGAATAAAAAAGTTAATAATGATAAACTGACGATAAAGATGATGTCTCCGCTGGTGATGTACAGCACCATCAATTTTAACAGCAGGAAGATCACCTACTACTATTCGCCGTGGGATGAGGAGATGCCGGGTCTTCTCAAAGAGAATCTCGTCAAAAAATACACGGCAATGACTGGAAGCGATGTGGGGGGAAAGGATTTCAACATAAATACCATAGGGCCCAAAAACAATAAGTATCAAAAGATTATAGATTATGAAGGCACGGTGGTAAAGGGCTGGATGGGGATATACAAGATAAGCGGTGATCCGGAGCTTTTGCAGACGGCCTATGACTGCGGACTTGGCGGCAAGAGTTCCATGGGCTTTGGATGTTTTGAAATATTGGAAGGCGGTGAGGGGAATGCTTGAGGCGATAAAGAACTTGGGCGGCCTGGCCTTGGCTGAAAAACCCGATGATTTCTTGGGCTCATTGATCAGAATCGTACCTAAGGTCAAGGGCGGCAAGGAACAGCACATAATAAAAATAAACTTTGAAAGTAAAAATGAATCTATATCTGTGGAAGGTAAGGAGATAGATGACCGTACTCCCTATGAGTATATCTGGATAGGCAATGCCGACGGCTCTATGAGTCCGCAGTGGTATTTCACCACGACAAACGTAGAGTATCTTTTATCCCAGACTATACCTAACTATATCGATACACTTGATGAAGGTGAGTACAGGGATGGTTTTGCCGATATCCTCAATAAATTTTATGTAGATCTGGGAGAACAGAGTGGCAGCAAGAAGAGATACAGATACGTCCTGAATGTGGAGAAATTCGGCATGGCGGAAAGCGGATGGATAGACAATGCTTATCAGGCCTCGGATAAAGATGCGAAAAAAACGATTCAGGAAGTGGAAAAGGTATTTATAAAATGGATCAAAGAGCAGACTGACATTACGGAAAAAGAAATTTACCTCTATACACTTTCAGTGGATGGCAGGATGTTGGTGCAGGATGAAGAGTATTTGAGTTTGGTAGCCAAGACAAAGGTAGAAGACGTTTTTGAAGCGGCAAAACCAGGCATATGCTCGGTATGCAGCAAAGAGGGCGTGGTGACAGATAACACGACGAAATTTACATTGAAATACTACATGACGGATAAGATAGGGTTTTCATCGGAGGTCTCGGGAGATTTTATGAAGAATTTTCCCATATGCAAGGAGTGCTATACCAAAATCTTAGTAGGCGAGGCCTATGTGAGCAACCACATGAAAACAAACATCGGAGGATTAAACCTTTATGTAATACCGGATATCATTTTTAAACCGGATATGGGATTTTTCAATATAGATAAGTGGACAGGGTATATAAAGGACAGTTTCAACTCGGTCAAGTCTAAGGATGGCCTGGAAATCTTTGAAAGTAAGCTCAAAGATTATATGGAATATGAGAGTTACAAAAACAATTATATCCTGAATCTGGTCTTTTTCGAAAAGAATCAAGCGGAGTTCAAGGTTTTAAAACTTATAAAGGATGTCCCACCGTCGAGACTGGATACCATTAAGACCTGTTTTGGAGATGCAGCAAAGAGCATGGACGGTATCCTGGGTGAGAGCCCTATGTGGGAGCTGAATCTTGGAAGAATATATTATCTTATGCCATTAAAGAGCACACAACGGTCTTTAGAGTATAAAAAACTGCTGGAGCTCTATGATGAAATATTTTCAGGAAAAACGGTATCTTATGACTTCTTGATTGAACAGGCGGTACAGCTATGTCAGGTTTACTATTTCGATGAGTTTGGGCAGTACAACGTAAATTTAGTGAGCGGGGCTGAATGGGATATATCACTGTCATATGTGATGCTTCAGGAAAACATATTGATGGACGGGCTTAAGAGGCTGGGTGTACTTAAAATAGGAGGGGAAAAGATGGAATATGATTCTTTAAACGTAGATAAGGGGACGCGGGACTATTTTGAAGAGATGGGCTACGACGAACCGAAGGCTGCCTTGTTTTTGCTGGGCAATCTTATCGGAACGGTCGCATCGGCACAATGGAGAGACAATAAGGAAAATAAACCCATATTGAACAAACTAAATTATCAAGGCATGAGTTGGAATAAAATACAGAGGTTTACCAGTGAACTGGTTGAAAAGCTTAAACAGTATAACGTTTTAAATTATAATGAGCTCAAATTCTCGGAGTGCATGCGGCTTCTGGATCTTGGCAAGGCCATGAATAATGGGAAATGGCCGTTAAACGACAGGGAAAACATATACTATATACTCTCGGGATACGGCTTTGAGACTGCCAAGATCATGAACAATAAGAAGGAAAAAGATAATGAGGAGGAATATGTGAATGAATAACAGTGAATTATTATTTATCTACGATGCCAAAATGTGCAATCCCAACGGTGACCCCGATGAGGAAAACAGACCGAGGATGGATTATGACAGACAGAGAAACCTGGTCAGCGATGTAAGACTCAAGAGGTATATCAGAGATTATCTGGCAGAAAACGATTACGAAATATATGTCGCCAAGGTTGAAGATAAAGCGGTTACGGCGGGTGACAGATTAAAGGCGCTGCTCAAACATGATGCCTCCAGTGACGACATAGATGAAATATTATCGAAACTTATTGATATAAGATTTTTCGGAGCCACGATGCCCATAAAAGGGGAGAAGAGGGGAGGCGGCACGTCTCTCTCACTTACAGGTCCGGTTCAGTTTAACTGGGGCTACTCTTTGAATAAGGTCGATCTTGTGGAGAGCAATGGGATAACGTCTCATTTTGGTTCCAATGCCGAAAACAAGCAGGGAGCTATGGGCAAGGACTACAGGGTCTATTATTCGCTGATCGCATTTCATGGCATAGTGAGCGGGAAAAGGGCGTCGGAAACCAAGCTTACTGAGAAAGACTTAGATGTTCTGGATAAATCATTGATAAAGTCCATACCGCTGCAGGCTACCAGGAGCAAAATCGGACAGTATCCCAGGTTGTATATGAGGCTGGAGTATGTTTCCGATGAAGACTTCATAGGGGACCTCAGGAGCTATGTAAACCTTGATAAGACAGAGACATTGAGGGAGCCCACTGATTTCGCCATAGACCTGAGCAGGCTTAAAAAAGTCATTGGGGAAAATAACGATAAGATTGCCAAGCTGCACTTGTGGTATGACCAAGAAATGAAATTTATCTCTGACGGCTTAAGCGGAAATCCAGAGGAGCTCTTAAGGGAGGAACTGAAGGGTAAGATAGATATTTTGAAGTATTAAAGAGGGGCAGAAAATGGATATTAATAAAATATTGATTTTTGAAGTGTGTGGCAATATGGCTCACTTTAGGAAATTTTATACGAATTCTTCCTCCCTATCCTATATGTTTCCCCCCAGGACGGCTGTCACAGGATTGATAGCCGCCATGCTGGGAAGGGAAAGAGATACCTATTATGAGGAATTTTCATCCGAAAATTGTCATATAGCGGTATCTGTCCGCACAAAATTAAGGAAAATAATACAGACAGTAAACTATCTTCAGACCAAGGGCTTGGGCGGTTTGAACGGAAGCAAGGGCCATACGCAGATACCTCTTGAGATACTGCTTCCCGAGGAAGACATGATAGTATACAGGATATATTTTACCCATAAGGATGAGGACCTTCTGAAGGAATTGGAGGAAAGACTTGAGACAGGCAGACTCTTCTACCCCATATATCTGGGCATGTCGGAGTTTATAGCCTCGGCTCGGTTAGTGGGTAAAATAGGCAGCGACGATATAGAGATGAAACGGCCCGGTGAGATTTATAATGTCCGCACCGTGTGCAACAGCAATATATTAGTGGATAAAGGACTTAGCTTTGCGGATGCCGATGGCGTAGCCCTGCAGTATATAAAGGAAAGGATGCCCATTGAATTTGACAAGGATAGGCTGGTAAAGTCTACAGCCAATTTCATCTATGAGAAGAACTCCAATATTATATCCGGCAAATTCAATGTACCTGCATATGGATTAAAATATGACGGTAACGAAGAAAATATAGTGTTTATGGAGGAATAGCAATGCAGTTTTATTCGCATGCGGATAAAGATAAAAGCGGAGTAATAATCTATAGAAAAGAATTGAAGGAACATCTCACAGGTGTTGCCGAAGCAATGCATGGAATAATACAGAATTCACCCATAGAGGACAAAAATGAGATTCTGGACATAGGCCGTATCGTTGGCCTATGTCATGATTTCGGCAAGTATACGACCTATTTTCAGGATTATCTTTTAAATAAAGCCGATAATGGACATAAGAAAGATCATGGATTCATTTCCGCCCTCTTTTCCTCTTATCAGGCTAGACGTTTTTCTGACAGTAACAAATATATACCGCTGTTTGTATATTTGATGGTTTTGCATCATCATGGTGACCTGAAAAACATGGATTCTGATTTGCCCAGGTTCAATGATGAAAATGTAAAAGGTAAGATAGATATATTAAAAATACAATTGGAAGACATCAAAAGAAATATTGACGACATAAAAAGCGAATACCATGTAATGGATAAAACCATAGATGTCGATGGCTTTATGGAGAATTGGGAAGAATTTTATGCTCAGCTTTGGAGACTTAAATTTGAGTACTTAAACGGAAAGCCGTTTGATGAAAATACAAGAATAAAAAACTCTCTGTACATGCTGTTTGTTTATTCGGCACTTATAGACTCCGATAAAAGAGATGCCGGGAAGGTCAAACCGCCCGCGAGGATGCACATATCGGGTTCGATCGTTGATGACTATAGAAAGCTTAAATTTGCCGGTAAGGGTAATGACCCAATGACCACGATCAGAGAAGGTGTGTATAGCTCGGCTATTAACAGTATAGAGAATACGGATTTGGATAACCACATATTGACTATCACTGCCCCCACAGGATCAGGCAAGACATTGACCGGATTTTCCGCGGCAGTCAAACTAAGGGAGAGATTATCAAAAGATGACTACGTGCCAAGAATTATCTATGCTTTGCCATTTACCAGTATCATTGATCAGAATTACGATGTAATTAGGGATGTATTAAGTTCCGGTATAAAGGATTTTGATAAAAACGAAAGCAGCTATTTAATAAAGCATCATCATCTTGCAGATATCAAATATATGGACAGAGATTCTGAAAGGCCCATGGATGAAGCGCTGGCCCTTATTGAAGCATGGGAATCAGAGATCGTCGTTACAACGTTCATTCAGTTCTTTTATACATTGATAGGGTACAGAAACCGAATGCTCAAAAAATATCATAATATGGCGGGCTCTATCGTCATCTTAGATGAGGTGCAGAACATACCCATGGAATATTGGGATGATATCGGCAGGATTTTGAAATATGCATCTGAGTTACTGGGTGTCTATATCATACTCATGACGGCCACCAAACCCCTGCTGTTTGCGGAGGGCAAGTATCAGGAATTGGTAGATGATCCCGATAAATACTTTAAGGATGACAATCTGAACAGGGTCCGTTTATACCCGCACATGGATGAAATCTCTCTCGATGAATTTGTAGATAATTTTGTTGAGTCCTATGACCCTGATAGGTCCTATTTGATAGTCATGAATACCGTGGGAAGTTCTTTGGATGTATTTGACAAGCTGAAGCAAATATTAAATGGCAATGAAGATAAATACGTATATTTATCGGCCAACATCGTTCCTTATCAGCGAAAAAAAAGAATCGAAGAAATAAAAGATAAACTGGCATCCGGAGAGAAATTGATCGTGGTATCCACACAGGTGGTGGAAGCAGGGGTCGACATTGATATGGATGTAGTAATGAGGGATATAGGACCATTTGACTCTATAATGCAGGTGGCTGGCAGATGCAACAGGGAAAATAAAGGCAAAACCGGAGAGGTCCATGTCTTCAATATGGTCAGAGAGAGCGGCAGACATTATTATGAAAGAGTTTATAAAAAGGTGCATTGTGCAACCAGCAGAGAAATATTGAAAGACAGGGAAGTCATACAAGAGAAAGAATTTATAGATGCAATAAACAGCTATTTTGCAAAGGCCGCCGGCCGAACCGCGCAGACGAATGGAGCCCTTGTAACGGCAATAGAAGATATGAATTTTAACAATAATTTTCGGGAAAGTAAGGAAAGCGGTGAGAAGATAGAATATGTCTCCGACTTCGGGTTGATAGACGAACTGCCGGATTGCGCGGATGTTTTCATAGAGACTAACGACGATGTGGCAATATATATCGACGGAGTAACAAAGACCGTTAAACCCGCGGCTATATGGGAGTATTATAAGAAGAATGTTGTGTACATGAAAGATATGAACAAAAAAAGGGAAAATAATCTGAAGATAAAAAAGTATTTTGGGGAATTTATTATCTCCGTTAATGAAAAGTATTTGCCTAAGGGTTTGGAAGACTGCGGCCTTTATAGGATACCTAATGACGCACTAAAGGAATACTACGATGATGTGATGGGTTATATAAAGTTAAGAACCGAGGGCATATTTTCGTGAAGGTGATTCACTGTGGAGGAAGATAACAGGGTAAACGGAACGCTGATATGGTATTTCAATGTGTGCAA
>DHDI01000015.1:10504-14955 GCA_002399285.1 Thermoanaerobacterales bacterium UBA4880 | reverse complement strand
ATATGGTATTTCAATGTGTGCAAAAGAGAGGCCTGGCTTATGAGCCATAGTATCACACCTGACGAATCGGACAGCAATGTGGAGATCGGGCGTTTTATCCATGAAAAGAGTTTTATGAGGGATAAAAAGGAAATAGCAACTGCCAATTTCAAGATCGATATACTGTGTAAGGAAAAAGGGCAGATCGTGATCGGCGAGATGAAAAAGAGCTCGAAATTGAAGGATATAGATGTGTGGCAGCTAAAATTTTATATGTATGGTCTGGAAAAAGAAGGAATAAAGACAACTGGAGAACTATTGTTCCCCGAAGAAAAAAGGAAGGAAACGATATTACTGACCGATGAAGATAGGGTGGAACTCGACAATCAAATACAAGAGATAAATGCACTTGTACATCAGGGCGAATCACCGGAGCCTATTAAAATAACCCTTTGCAGAAATTGTGCTTATGCTGAATTTTGCTGGGCTTAGGAGAGGGGAGTAGGAGAATGAAACGCAGCTTTTATATAATGAGCGACGGCGAAATAAGGAGAAAGGATAACACGTTTGCCTTTGAAAGCGACTCAGGCAGAAAATATATCCCGGTTGAAGAGCTTAACGATATCTATGTGTTTGGTGAGTTAACACTCAATAAGAGATTTTTGGAGTATGCGAGTCAGAAGGAAGTGCCCATACATTTCTTTAACCACTATGGTTACTACATTGGCAGCTTTTATCCCCGGGAGCACCTCAATTCTGGATATATGATCCTAAAACAAGCGGAGTTCTACCTGGACAGTGAGAAGAGGCTGTTTTTGGCCGGGCAATTTGTGAGGGGGTCGGCTCAGAATATACAGCACGTGCTGAAATACTATATAAATCGTGATAATGAAGATCTCAACGATATCAGTTATGCAATCAACGATCTCATGGACAAACTGGATACTTGTTGCGACATACACCAGCTCATGGCTATAGAGGGCAATATACGCGACATGTATTACAAATCGTTTGATATGATACTGCAAAATCCTGATTTTTCATTTGAGAAACGTACCAGAAGACCACCGCAGAACTATATAAATACCATGATCAGTTTTGGTAATTCAATAATCTATACGATAATATTAAGTGAGATTTATAAAACGCATCTTGATCCGCGTATAGGCTATCTTCATTCAACAAACTTTAGACGATTTACTTTAAATCTGGACGTATCTGAAATTTTTAAACCGATCATCGTGGATAGAATGATTTTGTCTCTGATTGCCAAAAAGATGATAACCAAGAATGATTTTGATAAAGACACCAACGGAATTATGCTTAAGGATAAAGGTAAACAGCTGATACTTCAGGAAATAGATAAAAGAATGGGCGTTACTATACGCCATAGAGAACTTGGACGAGAAGTATCGTATAGAACGATCGTTAGAATGGAGCTTTATAAACTTGAAAAGCATCTCATGGGTGAGAAAGAATTCAAACCATTTCAATCAAAATGGTGATTTGCAGGTTTCCTAATATTTTGGGGGATATTGTCTGATGACAATTATAGGAGAAAATATAAATGTTTGTGATTTTAGTCTATGACGTTAATGAAAAAAGAGTGGCAAAAGCATTAAAGACATGCAGGAAATACCTGTACTGGGTACAAAACTCTGTATTTGAAGGTGAGCTGTCGGAATCAAACTATAAAAAATTGAAATTTGAACTTACGAGAATAATTCATAATGACGAAGACTCTGTAATATTTTATACGTTCAGAAGCACACGATATTCTGAAAGAGAATCACTGGGCCTGAAAAAGGGAGGAGACAACAATTTTTTGTAAAGTCGTCGATGTGCAGTAATGCAAAAACACCGACACACCGACGACATTGATCTATAAAATTATTTGCCTTATCTACTGGATTTTCAACAATATAAGATAAGTTATATAATCGCTGAACATAGTTAATATCATGATGAACTTACGAGGTTTCATGCACATTTTGATTGGATTTTAGACTACCTATGAGGAATTGAAACTCGAGCGCCCACAGCCAGAACGAGATCAGCAGCCCCGATTTTAGACTACCTATGAGGAATTGAAACCCGTCGAGCTCGTAGGCGCGGATGGCGTTGGCGAGCGATTTTAGACTACCTATGAGGAATTGAAACTAGTAGTCGATTTCCGGCCATCTCTGCCGGCAAAGCGATTTTAGACTACCTATGAGGAATTGAAACTACGTCGCCAGCTTCCTCCGGGCGGCGGCCTCGGCCTGATTTTAGACTACCTATGAGGAATTGAAACAGGACTGCGGCAGCCTCGAGGAGGCTGAGGCCCATTGATTTTAGACTACCTATGAGGAATTGAAACCCCATCACTTTGCCGAGTCCAAGTATAAAATTAGGAGATTTTAGACTACCTATGAGGAATTGAAACTAAATCTGGCGGTATCCTTAAACCTTGCGGCCCCTGGATTTTAGACTACCTATGAGGAATTGAAACTCGATGTGAAAGATACTCCCCTGCTTTCGGCCAGAGATTTTAGACTACCTATGAGGAATTGAAACTGATGAGCAGGAAGGTATAACCATGATAGAAACGAGAGATTTTAGACTACCTATGAGGAATTGAAACTAAAAAACATAGCGCCGATACCAACACATACTATTGTGATTTTAGACTACCTATGAGGAATTGAAACTGGTTGGTACACTGTTGTCCACTTATTTCACCTCTTTGATTTTAGACTACCTATGAGGAATTGAAACCCCAACTGCAGCAGCTTGTTGCCCAGCACGGCTGCCGATTTTAGACTACCTATGAGGAATTGAAACGATGAGATGATATATTGCAAATGCCACATTCGTAAGGATTTTAGACTACCTATGAGGAATTGAAACTCTGTCTGCATCGGCGGCCTCCTCATATATTTTCTCGATTTTAGACTACCTATGAGGAATTGAAACTCGATGTGAAAGACACTCCCCTGCTTTCGGCCAGAGATTTTAGACTACCTATGAGGAATTGAAACTGGCCGCACCGGCACAATCAACCAAAGGAGGTGAGAGATTTTAGACTACCTATGAGGAATTGAAACTAGCGTTCTTGATCTTCCTGACGGCTTTTTCGGTGCGATTTTAGACTACCTATGAGGAATTGAAACATGCGACCTTGGCACGGATGCTACATAGATCAAAAAGATTTTAGACTACCTATGAGGAATTGAAACAGATATTCGTCTATATTTGGGATCGTAATGCTAATTGATTTTAGACTACCTATGAGGAATTGAAACCACCTTCGCGATGAGGGGGAACGTGAAGGTGTCAGTCGATTTTAGACTACCTATGAGGAATTGAAACTACCGGCTTCTTTTCCTCCGGCACCTCCATCATGTCAGATTTTAGACTACCTATGAGGAATTGAAACAGAAGGTCTGGGCTCATGCCTTAGACAGCTGTTTAAGATTTTAGACTACCTATGAGGAATTGAAACGATGCTTTCGGGGACAGCCTCGATGCGGCAAAACTCGATTTTAGACTACCTATGAGGAATTGAAACAAACTCATCCCAAAGGTGATAGGAGACCCGGCATACGATTTTAGACTACCTATGAGGAATTGAAACCCCGTTTCGTCCCCATCGAACAGTCATAGGCCATAGATTTTAGACTACCTATGAGGAATTGAAACTCACGGAGCTGTACGGAAACCTTGACACCTGGCTGGAGATTTTAGACTACCTATGAGGAATTGAAACGCGGGCCCTGATCTCGTGCAGCCTGTCACCGGAAGCGATTTTAGACTACCTATGAGGAATTGAAACCAACTCATTTATTTTGCCTCCTTCATTTCCTTGACCGATTTTAGACTACCTATGAGGAATTGAAACTATCATGAAATCCTGCATATAGTCCATCTGATCGGGATTTTAGACTACCTATGAGGAATTGAAACAGTGGATATAAAGACCACGCGAGAGACGGGAGCACGATTTTAGACTACCTATGAGGAATTGAAACCCGTATGACATGGGGCGCGGGCTGATGCTCGACCCCGGATTTTAGACTACCTATGAGGAATTGAAACCCACAAGTGAAAATGCCAACGTATCATATCCGAACGATTTTAGACTACCTATGAGGAATTGAAACCAACAATTTCCTTCCATTTAGTCTCGGTCCTAAATCGATTTTAGACTACCTATGAGGAATTGAAACTGCTTTTCAGCATACTGCACGGCTTCCCCTAGACATGATTTTAGACTACCTATGAGGAATTGAAACTGATCATATCGAGGACATCATTGATGCGGCCATAGGATTTTAGACTACCTATGAGGAATTGAAACTCGGGGTCGTCCTCACCTTGGTCGATGCTGAACTTCTGATTTTAGACTACCTATGAGGAATTGAAACGGCGATCATGCGTTCACCTCGTTCAAGCGTCTCCAGAGGGCGGGGGATTTTAGACTACCTATGAGG
>DHDI01000015.1:8166-10434 GCA_002399285.1 Thermoanaerobacterales bacterium UBA4880 | reverse complement strand
TTTAGACTACCTATGAGGAATTGAAACCCGTCGAGCTCGTAGGCGCGGATGGCGTTGGCGAGCGATTTTAGACTACCTATGAGGAATTGAAACTAATCTGTCCTCCGATCTCCTGATCTCCGACTCCACGGATTTTAGACTACCTATGAGGAATTGAAACTGTGAAGTCCAACACCTACACCGTGCAGCAGCTCGGATTTTAGACTACCTATGAGGAATTGAAACCCGGCGATCCGCAGGGCGCCCGTGCTTGTACGCTCCGATTTTAGACTACCTATGAGGAATTGAAACCCGTCATCGAAGGCACGATCCTCGACGATGTCCTCGGATTTTAGACTACCTATGAGGAATTGAAACCCCTGTACGGCCGCCAGATCCTCGAGGAAGCCCTCAGGATTTTAGACTACCTATGAGGAATTGAAACCGCGTGGCGGGTGACAGCGTTGGCGAGGCCGTACAGTGATTTTAGACTACCTATGAGGAATTGAAACCACGATTACAGCCACCAGAGGAGACGGCTCACAGGTCGATTTTAGACTACCTATGAGGAATTGAAACGCAGTAGTTGTCTTTGATTTCGTCCCAGTTTTCGGGATTTTAGACTACCTATGAGGAATTGAAACTCCCTCGCTTCAAAGGTGGTATCAAACTTTCCCACCGATTTTAGACTACCTATGAGGAATTGAAACTTCACTTTCAGTGAACATGATATATTCAATATAGTGAGATTTTAGACTACCTATGAGGAATTGAAACCGGGCGTCCGGCTCAAAGTACCTTGTGCGATACCCGGATTTTAGACTACCTATGAGGAATTGAAACAGGCCCCGGTGCTCCCGGGTGTGGTACTTGGTATTCGATTTTAGACTACCTATGAGGAATTGAAACCGCTCATTTCGGCCCTTTGTTCCGCACGCTCGCACGGATTTTAGACTACCTATGAGGAATTGAAACTGACACTCCTCGTGGGTGCCGGATGTCGGGAAACTGGATTTTAGACTACCTATGAGGAATTGAAACTATGGCAGCGGTGATAGCATCGAGCACGGCTATGGGATTTTAGACTACCTATGAGGAATTGAAACTTTGCTCTAAAGGGGGCACCAGTCAATTTACGGACAGATTTTAGACTACCTATGAGGAATTGAAACGGAGCAAATGAGGAATTAAATGAATATTTTGGGTGTGATTTTAGACTACCTATGAGGAATTGAAACCCAAAAGATAGAATGGTACAGGTCGGTGAAAGATTTGGATTTTAGACTACCTATGAGGAATTGAAACGGGTGTCCATGATAGCGGTAATACGGGATGAATCCAGATTTTAGACTACCTATGAGGAATTGAAACATTGTACCCCAGAGGAAGTTGATGAAATTAAAGAATCGATTTTAGACTACCTATGAGGAATTGAAACCAAATAATAAAATATACAAGGAGGTCATATAAAATGAGATTTTAGACTACCTATGAGGAATTGAAACCAATAAATAAATTATTTTGATCATCTAATACAGTAAAGATTTTAGACTACCTATGAGGAATTGAAACACCTCCTGCAATGCCAATTCCTCGTTAACTTTAGAGATTTTAGACTACCTATGAGGAATTGAAACAAAACTATCTCGGGTAATTCTTTTAATTTGTCCTTTGATTTTAGACTACCTATGAGGAATTGAAACAGCGATTTAAAGATGAAAGTAAATATGCGTGGAATATGATTTTAGACTACCTATGAGGAATTGAAACAGGTTTTCCGGTCACATGGAAAAATATACGAAGCTAGATTTTAGACTACCTATGAGGAATTGAAACTTTTTAGCCCCATTGCCTTTCTACGCCGGTATTTATGATTTTAGACTACCTATGAGGAATTGAAACGTTTTGTCCATCAGACATAATGGCCTTCTTAGCATCCGGATTTTAGACTACCTATGAGGAATTGAAACTCCTAAGTGTCACTCAACAACGATAACATACCTTGGATTTTAGACTACCTATGAGGAATTGAAACAATTCGATGATGAGTGCCCTCAGCAAGGCAACGGCAGATTTTAGACTACCTATGAGGAATTGAAACCAACAGGTGTATAAATCTAATACTCCCATAGCCATAGATTTTAGACTACCTATGAGGAATTGAAACGAAAGTATGAGAGATTCACGGAGAGACCTTGAATTGGGATTTTAGACTACCTATGAGGAATTGAAACACGCTTTCGTCAAGAAAAGTATAGCAGAAAACGAGGGATTTTAGACTACCTATGA
>DHDI01000015.1:0-7972 GCA_002399285.1 Thermoanaerobacterales bacterium UBA4880 | reverse complement strand
CTATGAGGAATTGAAACTTCATGCCTTTCCCTCCATCTCACGAAGCGGGCACCGATTTTAGACTACCTATGAGGAATTGAAACTCTTCCATATAACCCCCCCGTAATAAGTAGAATTGTGATTTTAGACTACCTATGAGGAATTGAAACCCCCATATATAGATGGTCAGGGAAAGACATATGGGCGATTTTAGACTACCTATGAGGAATTGAAACTACAAAAAATTCCTTCCGGGGGCGACGAAAAATAAGGATTTTAGACTACCTATGAGGAATTGAAACGCTACGTTTACGTCGGCCTTGATGCCGGCGGTTTCCGATTTTAGACTACCTATGAGGAATTGAAACCACAAATTCGCGGACCAGGACGACGCGGCAGAGCCAAGATTTTAGACTACCTATGAGGAATTGAAACTGGTTGTGGGCGAGCCAATGCCCTCTACCTTAGTCAGGAGGGATTTTAGACTACCTATGAGGAATTGAAACCTTTATATAGGTCCACGTACGGTCCTTCCATTTTATGGATTTTAGACTACCTATGAGGAATTGAAACCAAAATAATCCATATTATTCCCCCCGTGCTGTTCGGAGATTTTAGACTACCTATGAGGAATTGAAACAAAACGCGCAATCCTTCAAAAACACATTAAAGTCTTGATTTTAGACTACCTATGAGGAATTGAAACAGTTCCTCTATCACATTTGCCTTTTCCTCTCGTATAGATTTTAGACTACCTATGAGGAATTGAAACCATGGGAAACCATGCAAATGACTGGATATGGGCGAGATTTTAGACTACCTATGAGGAATTGAAACTCCATATAATCATATATGGACATAGTGATATTATTGGATTTTAGACTACCTATGAGGAATTGAAACTCTGAACCATCATCAACTACCGGATAATTGATTAACCGATTTTAGACTACCTATGAGGAATTGAAACGACATATCAAAAGTATTTTGGTCCAATATACGAGAGGGATTTTAGACTACCTATGAGGAATTGAAACTGGGTTTCTGCTTCTGCTTCAAGCTCCTTTGAAAGCGATTTTAGACTACCTATGAGGAATTGAAACCTGCCGCTGACTGTGCCGTTGTGTTTGGCTTAGATAGGATTTTAGACTACCTATGAGGAATTGAAACTACGATTGCTTCTTTAGACTTCATTATTTTTTCTCCGATTTTAGACTACCTATGAGGAATTGAAACCATACTTGTCCACTGTTCCTTTGTACTCTCTGTTTGATTTTAGACTACCTATGAGGAATTGAAACTGATTGTTCCAGTCATCCTCGTCATGTGATCCCTTGATTTTAGACTACCTATGAGGAATTGAAACATGCTCATCAGAGACAAAGAGCGGAAGAACGAAAAGATTTTAGACTACCTATGAGGAATTGAAACAAAGAATCGTATTTGTAATAGCCTTTTGAGGATCTAGATTTTAGACTACCTATGAGGAATTGAAACCAGTTTATTATAGCTCTATGCATCTTCATTTTTCAGGATTTTAGACTACCTATGAGGAATTGAAACCCGTAATGGTGTCCTCATCAACATCAAGCAACATATGATTTTAGACTACCTATGAGGAATTGAAACACTGTGTTTCTATCTATCCAGAGGGAGATCGTGCCGGATTTTAGACTACCTATGAGGAATTGAAACTCCGGAGGATCCGCAAAAAAGAGGAAGAAAACCAATGATTTTAGACTACCTATGAGGAATTGAAACCAGATGGCAACTAAGCTTCTTAAAGAAGAAAATATTGATTTTAGACTACCTATGAGGAATTGAAACTACACAGACAAGATGTACCTGAATCAGCTGAATTGTGATTTTAGACTACCTATGAGGAATTGAAACTCATCTATAATTTCTGTTTCATCTTTCCATATATCGATTTTAGACTACCTATGAGGAATTGAAACTTCGGAAGTACCATATATTGGAAGTTGATCCGCCGAGATTTTAGACTACCTATGAGGAATTGAAACTGAGACCTGGCTGCCACATATAGTCCCCGGTCGTAGGATTTTAGACTACCTATGAGGAATTGAAACTTCATTTTATATGACCTCCTTGTATATTTTTTTATTGATTTTAGACTACCTATGAGGAATTGAAACTCAGATAATCGGACGGTTCAATGAACTCAGGTATGCGATTTTAGACTACCTATGAGGAATTGAAACTCCCTCTCCGAGTTTTTGTTGCTCCCGCTGCTTCTGGATTTTAGACTACCTATGAGGAATTGAAACAGACACTCCTCTGTATCCTCTCTTGACACATTGAGCGATTTTAGACTACCTATGAGGAATTGAAACTGAGCCTATATGATATAGCAGAATTTTTGGACCGAAAGATTTTAGACTACCTATGAGGAATTGAAACTGTGATCATTTAAAACTATTCGCAATAATATTAATTGATTTTAGACTACCTATGAGGAATTGAAACCTGCCGGATTGCCCGCCGGCGCGGGAACCGCACCTGATTTTAGACTACCTATGAGGAATTGAAACTTTCCTTCCGTAGTGGCGATTACAAAGGATTTGCCAGATTTTAGACTACCTATGAGGAATTGAAACTCCAACCAGCGAGCGAAAGCGGTGGTGTCAATTTTGATTTTAGACTACCTATGAGGAATTGAAACAAGATATTGGGCTGCCGCACAAAAAGTTTCATGCCCGATTTTAGACTACCTATGAGGAATTGAAACTTTTTCATACTTCCCACCCATACGCTCTATGTATTTGATTTTAGACTACCTATGAGGAATTGAAACAAGGAGTCAAAGACGAAACACACCCGGAGGAATGGCTGATTTTAGACTACCTATGAGGAATTGAAACATGTCCGGGTTTTAGACAATACCGACGTAGTATTTTGATTTTAGACTACCTATGAGGAATTGAAACCGAGTCGCGCTAGCTCCTGTATTGATATTCCGTGTGTGATTTTAGACTACCTATGAGGAATTGAAACAGTTTTAATACCCGCGTAAATTTAACACCATTTTAAGATTTTAGACTACCTATGAGGAATTGAAACTGATTTCGATTGCTTCATAAATATTAAAAGATATTGGATTTTAGACTACCTATGAGGAATTGAAACACCTTGAAACGTTTTCATCAGAACCCCTTCAAACCGGATTTTAGACTACCTATGAGGAATTGAAACAAAGTATCAAGGGTTCGCCCAATCTCCAGCGTATGGATTTTAGACTACCTATGAGGAATTGAAACTCAGTATCAAGGGTTCGCCCAATCTCCAGCGTATGAGATTTTAGACTACCTATGAGGAATTGAAACTTTCTGTACCCTCGCTCAGTCCCTCAGGGTAGCTTAGATTTTAGACTACCTATGAGGAATTGAAACCTGTGCTGTTAAAAGGGGGCCCGTATTCAGATGGGGGATTTTAGACTACCTATGAGGAATTGAAACAAAAGTGTAAAACAGCGATAAATCAAGCAAAACTACGATTTTAGACTACCTATGAGGAATTGAAACTGATACGAAGCCGCGGCATGTTCGCGCTGTGCTTTGATTTTAGACTACCTATGAGGAATTGAAACAGTATATTTAATATATTTAATATTTTATTGAGTTGTGATTTTAGACTACCTATGAGGAATTGAAACCAATGTATCCGACACCGACGACAGGCGCGGGTCTATGATTTTAGACTACCTATGAGGAATTGAAACAAACAATTCTTTTATATATCAGTTAGAGTACTCTAAGGATTTTAGACTACCTATGAGGAATTGAAACCGGATTTCAGACACATGATGAAAATACGGCCATAGGATTTTAGACTACCTATGAGGAATTGAAACCAGCGGCGTCTTTCCCTCTTTTTTCTTCGGTGGCCTTGATTTTAGACTACCTATGAGGAATTGAAACCCGCCTCCAATCCTCGCCGCCTAGGGGTACCGGTTCAGATTTTAGACTACCTATGAGGAATTGAAACTTTTTTTCGATTCCGCAAATGCAGTAATATCAACAGATTTTAGACTACCTATGAGGAATTGAAACGAGTAGGGCGTAACCGATACGCCCCAATAAAATAAGATTTTAGACTACCTATGAGGAATTGAAACAATCCTTCTACAATGCCCTTCAAAATGTCGGAACCGGATTTTAGACTACCTATGAGGAATTGAAACGCAGTTCTTCCGACACTTTGATGATTTTGCCCAACGATTTTAGACTACCTATGAGGAATTGAAACGAAATTCAGATATCCGCACTCCGGCCGATGAGATAGATTTTAGACTACCTATGAGGAATTGAAACCCAATTTCGAAATCGATATCGAACTGATTCAGTTCGAGATTTTAGACTACCTATGAGGAATTGAAACACCGATGCTATGCCGGATATCATACAGGCTGCTATAGATTTTAGACTACCTATGAGGAATTGAAACCTGTCATACCATATTGACACAGTGGCCGGGGCTATAGCGATTTTAGACTACCTATGAGGAATTGAAACCCAACCGCAGATCGAGAAGCCATCCTCAAGGTCGTGGATTTTAGACTACCTATGAGGAATTGAAACTTTTCGCCGATGGCGGGACGAAAGGTGACGATATCGGATTTTAGAACTACCTATGAGGAATTGAAACATAACCTCCCAGAATGTATGTTTCTGTATATTCAAAGATTTTAGACTACCTATGAGGAATTGAAACCCGCTCTTTTGAAACTCGCCCCAAAGGTGATAGGAGGATTTTAGACTACCTATGAGGAATTGAAACTCCGTAGTACCCATATCCATGAATGGCATCTATGACTGATTTTAGACTACCTATGAGGAATTGAAACTCAGTAATTGAATCTGGTACACCTTGGAGTCTCATACGATTTTAGACTACCTATGAGGAATTGAAACTTCGCATGGTTTCCCATGGAATAGACCATTTCGCCAGATTTTAGACTACCTATGAGGAATTGAAACTATCAATCTCGCCGTGCTCAGTTTCCCACTCGTTTAGATTTTAGACTACCTATGAGGAATTGAAACTGATGTGGAATATAGTGTGAAATGCCCAAAGTGTGGGATTTTAGACTACCTATGAGGAATTGAAACTCCGTCTTGCGTAGCAGTAGGTACAGCCATGGAGAGATTTTAGACTACCTATGAGGAATTGAAACTTTTTTTCGATTCCGCAAATGCAGTAATATCAACAGATTTTAGACTACCTATGAGGAATTGAAACTAATGTGCCGCTTCATATGATAGGCGATCTGGAGCAGATTTTAGACTACCTATGAGGAATTGAAACACAGTTTGATCTTGTTTTCGGATTCAGCCTTTCGGTGATTTTAGACTACCTATGAGGAATTGAAACCTGGTCTGGTATGCGACCATATCGGGGCGAGAAATAGATTTTAGACTACCTATGAGGAATTGAAACTGCTATGCGGCATGGCTCAAAAAATATAAAAGGAGGAGATTTTAGACTACCTATGAGGAATTGAAACTTTCTGAGTGGCACTCATACTTCTTTGGGTGCCCTGAGATTTTAGACTACCTATGAGGAATTGAAACTTTTTGAGAATGGCGGGACGAAAGGTGACGATGTCGGATTTTAGACTACCTATGAGGAATTGAAACCGAAGACACCAAACTCGTCAAATATACAGAACACCTGATTTTAGACTACCTATGAGGAATTGAAACTAATTTAAATATGATACAATATTAATGAGGTGTGAGATTTTAGACTACCTATGAGGAATTGAAACATACGATCACAACGAAAACCGGGGCCACGGGTAAGCGATTTTAGACTACCTATGAGGAATTGAAACGTACGTCCCAAAGAGATAGAGAGAGAAAAGTACTGGATTTTAGACTACCTATGAGGAATTGAAACCCGCGTGAGCTTTCCAATACGCCGGGTCTCCTATCACCGATTTTAGACTACCTATGAGGAATTGAAACACTATTAAAATACTCATGGAAAAACTATACCTCCCGGATTTTAGACTACCTATGAGGAATTGAAACTGAAGTACTATATAAAGTAGCTTTTGGTTCAGACGGATTTTAGACTACCTATGAGGAATTGAAACCGGATTCATCCTCCCTTCGTGGTCACGTCGAAGGTAAGATTTTAGACTACCTATGAGGAATTGAAACATCGGTGGGTACCGTACACTACGTACGGACAAATAGATTTTAGACTACCTATGAGGAATTGAAACCGAACCGGACCTTTTCGAAAATTCAGGTGGGTGCACCGATTTTAGACTACCTATGAGGAATTGAAACTTTTCGCCGATGGCGGGACGAAAGGTGATGATATCGGATTTTAGACTACCTATGAGGAATTGAAACAACTTCATGGAAACATGAAGAACCGAGGGATAAAAAGATTTTAGACTACCTATGAGGAATTGAAACGTCAGCAATCACTTTCAGACCACGGTGATGCCGGAAAGATTTTAGACTACCTATGAGGAATTGAAACCCCGAAATAGGGAATGAAAACCTGTGTGACATCGTAGATTTTAGACTACCTATGAGGAATTGAAACCCCATTCTTCCTTTTTGTAATCTAGGGATTTCCAGGGATTTTAGACTACCTATGAGGAATTGAAACGATGAGTGGCGAGGCAGTGAAGCATTTTGGATTCTCACGATTTTAGACTACCTATGAGGAATTGAAACCGCGATTCTCCGAAGGCAGGTTTCGTCCTTAAGCAGCGATTTTAGACTACCTATGAGGAATTGAAACCTTCTTTCGCCTGCGTCGCGGCGTTTTTCGACGCCTTCGATTTTAGACTACCTATGAGGAATTGAAACAATCTATCAGTTCTACTCCGTAGGATTTTACCATGAGATTTTAGACTACCTATGAGGAATTGAAACTCTCATCTTTAGCATTATCTAGGGTTTTTACCTCTGATTTTAGACTACCTATGAGGAATTGAAACTACCATTATCGAGGAAAAAAGAAAAGCCCCTGTTGGGATTTTAGACTACCTATGAGGAATTGAAACCATTTTCCCCTGTTCATGAGAATGACCGCATCATCCGATTTTAGACTACCTATGAGGAATTGAAACCCACGCATGAGCAGGACTGCGACATCCTGATCAGCGGATTTTAGACTACCTATGAGGAATTGAAACAATACCGATGTCCGGTGTATATTGCATGTGTGCGTCCAGATTTTAGACTACCTATGAGGAATTGAAATTTCTCGTCGGCTATCTCGTTCCAAAGGTCCTTCTCCGGATTTTAGACTACCTATGAGGAATTGAAACAATGTTCTTCCGGTGATAGGCTGTGACATATCGACAGGATTTTAGACTACCTATGAGGAATTGAAACCATCTTCTGCGCCGCTCTTCTGGCCATTCCCTTTATGATTTTAGACTACCTATGAGGAATTGAAACCATTTGTAGCCATTTTATTATGGCCTCCTATTCATATTTTTGATTTTAGACTACCTATGAGGAATTGAAACCCAATCTGCCCATTCTTTCTTTTTATAGTCTAAAGAGATTTTAGACTACCTATGAGGAATTGAAACCCGATCCAAAAATCATTCTATCTTGCCCAGGAAGGAATTCCTTCCTGGGATTTTAGACTACCTATGAGGAATTGAAACCGACACCTAATCCATCTCTAATAATAACGCACATAGCGATTTTAGACTACCTATGAGGAATTGAAACTGCTGGAGCTGCGACAGAGCATATGCCAACAAGTGTCCGATTTTAGACTACCTATGAGGAATTGAAACCCTATGCGAAGGATTCCATAGATGCAACAGTCAAAGGATTTTAGACTACCTATGAGGAATTGAAACTGGGAACGGACAGCATGGAGGGGCACGAGGGATTCGATTTTAGACTACCTATGAGGAATTGAAACCACCAGATAATAAAATTCCGAATCGGAAAAGGTACGGTGTTTTTAGACTACCTATGAGGAATTT
>DHDI01000016.1:5491-64916 GCA_002399285.1 Thermoanaerobacterales bacterium UBA4880 | reverse complement strand
GGTATTATGTTATCATGTTTGGCATATGGTGTCAATACCCTTTTTGCAGTTCCTGACGCTTTCTGTCCGATTGTGTCAGGAACTTCATTTTATCATTTTATTCGCCCTATGTCAAGTGGCCGTTAAAGAAATCGGCACATTTAAATCATGCAGACGATACGGTATATTAAACGGCTTTTTCAAATATCTTCTTTATCTTCTCAACGTCAGAAATTCTTGTCCTTCCCGTTCCTTTATCTATAATAGAACTGTACACATGCAAAATAAGTTTGGGCACATTTTCACCCATCGCCATATCTATAATTTCTTCAATATTACTAAGGTCAATACCTCCGGTAGGCTCTAAGATAAAATTGGCTTTACCGCACGCCTTGGCAACGGCCGCAAATTCATTTCTTGTATTTAGACCTCCCATGGGGAAAAACTTAATAGAGTTTCCTCCCATTTCTTTAATGAGAACAATTGCAGTCTCAACGGGTATATTTCCCTCCGGCAGCTTTGAGCTTTCGGGACCGGTACTTATTTTTACCAAACCGGGATCGCCCGTCGGTGATACAAGTGCATTAATATGAACATGTTCATCGGAAACCTTTCCTCTTGTAATACCTACATACGGGAAAACCTGATTTACATGATTTGGCTTAAGTGCTCCTGCCAGTTCCGCAACCATAAGACCTTGAGCGGGATTGCCCCCGCCCAAAGCTATGGAAATATTATTATCAAGAGCCGCCTGATACTTCTCCATGTCTGTAACAGCGCTGTAAATATCCGAGTAATTTGACGAGAGAATTCCTATCAAAGTATTCTTATCCATTACGTTATAAATTTCGCAGGCATTTTCGATGTCTGCCGCCAGACAATTTAGACATAGTCTATTTTTATAGTAATTCATACTTAGCCCTCCAATATTTCTTCAAGTTTTCTTATTATAATGGGCAAGTCCCTCTCGAACATCGGTCTCGGGTCAAATTCAAAGTATCCCGAAGAAGCATGATGATTTCTTGTATAAATAGCCGGATTACCGTTTTGAAGCTCCCGGGCTATTTCCTGAGCGCTCTTGCCTACTTTGTCTTTATCCACTGCTATCCTTAAGCGTACAATATCGCGTCCCATGGAATCTGGGATTCTGGATGTCTTTATACCTTCTATATTTTTAATAAAATTTTCGATTGGAACAAATAAATCGCACTCATTTGCTTCAGACTGCTTCTCGGCATATTCCGAAATTGCTTCATAAAGGCCAAAGATAGTTTCTTTGCCCACCTTAAAGGGACGCCCCACCCCCTTGGCCTGCGCATAGCACCAGTCGATATATTTTTGTTTGCCCACTATGCAGCCCGACGTGGGACCGCCGAATGCTTTTGCTCCGCTGTATATCGCCATATCGGCGCCCATTCCTATATATTTTTTAAAATCTTCCTCTGCGGCTGCGTCAACTATAACGGGTATGCCTTTTGATTCCGCTGAATTTATAACATCCGTCAGAGAGAGCATTCCATCCTGTACCGCATGATGGCTCTTAACATAAACTACCGCCGCTGTTCTTTCCGACAGCGATGCATCCAGCAGATCTTTCTCGCATTTGTTGACAGAGCCCACGGCGGTAGCTTTACCTCCGCCCAAAGATATCATCTGTGTAATCTCCGCGCCAAAATCGATACAGTGTCCGGTTTGTATTAGAATTGCATTTTTTTCGGTTGACACATGGGGTACCCTTTTTATCTCGCAGGCATTTCCTTCTGTGATGACTGCCGCAACGGCTATTACCATCCCTGAGGATGCGCCGCAGGTGATATATGCATCGTCTGCGCCCGCATATTGACCTATTGCCTTTCCCGCTTTCCTTATAAGTTCATTCATGTCAAAATAATTTACGGCGCCATGGTTCATCGCCTTGATGACGTCATCGGAAAGAGTGGACGAGCCCAAATAAGTCATCCTTCCGCTACAGTTTATTACTTCTTTTACTTCTAACTTATTTGTCATCTTCATGCTCCTATTCCTAGAGTAGTAAGACCCAAGAGATAGGCGGCATACCCGAAGATCATGGCTCCAAGAATAGCGCCTCCTATAATCGGTGATTTTTTTATATGGCATATAACGGCGCCTATCATTGCGCCTATTCCTACATAAAGGTCAAACTGTGCCGCCATGATCAGAATAATTGGACCGAACCACTCCCCTACAATATTTCCTGCGCCGACCATTATATCCGTGCCCATTGAGCCGTATCCACCAGGCATAAGCTTACGTACCACAAGAATAATTCCACCTATGACAAGTCCTATAACCGCTCCCGTCAAAAGACTCAGTGGAAAATTCTTAACAAATTTATCATAACCCATTGACAGGAATAATGCCGGCAGTCCCGCACCTACTCCCGTCATAATAGCCCCTCCTATATCCAAAATACCTACGAGGGGTCCTTCGAGAATACGGGCAAGAAGGAATCCTCCCGTATATCCGATCAATGCCGCATAGCTGCCTGTTTTAAGCGCCTCAGTCAACATAACCGTAACAGAAGTCGTCGAAAAGTGGCCCGTATTATATTGAAGAAATATAGAGGTTCCCGCAAAGACCCCTGAGCATGCCATAGCCATACAAATTAAAAATGCAGGCTCCGTAAGCATAAATGCTTCAATGGAAGTTTTTTTGACTTGTTTGTTAGAATCCATTTTAATCCTCCTACCATAATGTTTATACGTATATAGACCTGTGAAAATCATATTTGATTATGTAAAATTTAAACTAATGATAATTTGCCTGTTTAAGTTTTATTAAAAATGAATTATCCCTCTGAAATAAGCAATGATCAAGAACATTATGCCGGTAAATAATATAGTGAACATACTTCTTTTACTTTTTAGTCCTTCATCAGCAACGCTTTGACCTATGAGGATGCCAAGCACACAGCCGGGGGTTGCATTGCCCATAATATACTGAGCCAAAACTCCGAATATGGTTGCAAAGGTACCCTGCCATTTTCCGGCACTGAGAGCCGAAATCCAAAAGGCCACGGGCAGTATCGGAGAAAGTATTAGATCCGCCGCCGGTGAAACCACCTTTTCGGCAATAAGAGACATCGTTTTAGGTATCAGACTTGCAATGGTATTTAGTGCCGTAACTATTACCGCACCTACTGCAATACCGCTCAGCATCATTTTATACGGATTCTTGGAAGCCTCTTTGTCTTTTGCCACTAAATTTGTCAGGCCGGCTGACCATTGGGGCACAATACGATGTAAGACGTCGGAACTTAGCGATCCGGTCCCGACTACCGAGCCTGCCGAACTGAATACAAAACCAAGACCATAGCTAAAATGAGCCAGTGGGTCACCTCCGCAGGCATTAAGTTCTCCCAACGTTCTGAATGAACCCATACCCTGAATTTCAGGAGCATGATACATTCTGGCCGCCCCTCCGGCCACGCCTCCGCCTGCCAAGGCTCCTACTATCAAAGACTTGATTACCAAATCAAGCATCTTAGTTTTCCTCCTTTTGACTAATAGAAATCATTTTTATTTCTGTATTCGCCGTGACCGAGATGTTATAATGCTCGTAGGTTACAGGCAATATCAACCCAAGAAATCGCTTTATTGTTTCACTCTTTTCCTCCTTTTCAATATAAAATTCAGTAACATGAAGTTCTACCAGATAACCTTGAGCTTCTTCATATGCCGCGGCTTTTATATTATTGAATGCATCTGTAACAGCCTCTTTATGACTCTTCCCCTGTCCGCACACGCTTATGGATTTATATATCGTCTGCAAAACATTTTCCTTATTTTCCACCCATTTCACTTCCGTATTTTTTATAATACGCTTCAACTATGGCCTTCCCTAATTCTTCAGTATCCATGAAGCCGAAACCTAATGCTACATATCCGTTGTTTACAGCATTAACTCCCGCCACAACTGATCTCAGATCATATGTTGCATTGTACCCATACTGGTTTTTTGCAGCCAGCGCTCCGCCGCCGCCGCCGCCGCAGAAGCTTATGCCCAGATCCGCATTTTCATCATGCATGACTTTTCCAAGCTTCATGTCAGCCCCTATACCAGGTATTACAATCGCTTCTCCTCCCGCTGCTTCGACCCCCTTTGCCACATTCTGTCCCTTCCCCATTCGATGGGCAATGACCACTTTCACCTTGTCTTTCATCACACCTCACCTTTCTCTTCATTTAATCTGAGCTGCATCGCACCCAAATGTGTTGCAATCAATGCAGTCTCGGTTTTTGGTATTTTGCTTCCATACTGTGATTCAATATAAGAAGATATCTTTTCCGCAAGCCTTAATGATTCCACACTTATTTCATCCGTAAGGTTTATCTCTAAATCCACAAATTGATTTTGCTTAACGCGTCCATACAGTGTGATCAAGTGCGTAACGAATACGGGGCCTGCCGTATCATCAAAGATTATTCCCTCCTTCTCGCAATAGTTCATAATATCTATAAGTTTCTTATTAAGAGAATCTTTTTCGGATTTATCAAGACTCCAATCCCTCGTTCTTTCGTCAATTACTTTTATAATGTCGTCGTAGTCATATTTTCCCATTTATGTACCTCTGTATAATGAAATTTTTCGCTATACTGCTCCTCTTCAATAATTCTGCTACATAAGCAGCACAATTTATAAAACTCCTTGATCGATAAATATAGTTGGCTCGTACTAAACAACTTGGGAACTGATCTCTCTGATATTGCCATTTTTATCCGATGCGAGCGATATATTAAAGGATCTGTCGGAAGTATATGATTTTCCGGTATTACAGTTATAAGAACTTTTTATAGGCAAAACCTCAATCACAGCTATGGCGGCTCTTTGTCCCTCAAAAATATGGCTTGTGCCGCCTGTTATACGTGTTGGATTTAAGGTTACAGCTTTGATAATATCCCTTTCTTCCATGCCGCAGATAAGACATTTTGTCATAACCTCCGAAAGACTTCTGAGCTTCGTTTTAAAACTTCTTGCATGTAAATCACTCGAGATCGTAAACGGTATTATGCCTTCTTTTATTCCCCTTTCAGCCGTTCCAAAATCAAAGCTTGCAGAACCATGACCTATATCATAAATCACACCTTCTTCATATTTTTGTCTTACAATGGATTTGACGCTCCCTTTTTCTGTTAAAATCCCGCCGTTTTTACCATGAAAAATATGAGTGACTATATCTCCTTTCCCAAGTAAGGGAAGAATCTCTTCTATTGCAGGCGGATAATTTCCGATATGTACCATGACCGGCAGCTTAACCCTCCGCGCAAAATTGACCCCCCTCTTTATGGCCTCAATACCCAAATCACCTACTACGCTTGCGCTTGCCCTAAGTTTAATTCCCACGATACTTTGAGGATATTTTTCTATGACCCCCGTAAGCTTGTCCTCATCAAAATATGATATCTTTGATAGCTCCATGCCGTCTTTTGTAAGCCCGATTTTGGAATAATTAATAAATGCTTTTACGCTGGTATGCGCCTTTTTTATCACTTCTTCATAAAACTCGGGATAATCATCGCAGCCCGCACTACCCGCATCTACGATGGTACCGGCTCCCTGATTGATTCCTATTTCATCAGCTTCAACACCCAATGCGGTTTTCCCCGGATAGACATGGGTATGTATGTCCGTAACGGACGGTACTATGAATTTGCCCGAACAGTCTACAGTCTTATCGGCATTTATTTCCGTCGCATCTCCTATCATGCTGATTATGCCGTCTTCAATAACCATATCAACCGTTTTATTGGCACTGCCCATACCGCTTATCAATTTTCCGTTTTCAAGTTTGATCCGCATATTATCACTCCTGTTTATAGTAGGTTTTAATAGAGTTTATGTCATATCTCAAAACGTATTTATTGTACTTTGCGTAAAGGGGGCATATAATGTCGAATATTACTTTTTCCATTCCATTGAGCTTTTTAGGATCAATACCTTCCAAAGGATCTGTGTCATCTCTTTGCATTCTCATCATCAGATGTATCGTCAGGCTTATAAAGACCTCATTATCTATTCTGCCTAATTTTTCATTCATTGCCTGGACGATATTTACGCAATCTGTAAGAAGGACCATATATTCAAAGAAATAATCCATCTTATTCCCTGAAGCCGTTAAAATCTCAGGCTGCACTTTGTTATCTAAAAAATTACTTATTTTCTTAACATCCTCATCCAAAAGCAGAGGGGTTATCCTTATTACCGGTATCTCTTCATGATAAAAAAATGTGGTCGATAGTATAAAATCCGCTTCCCCTGCCTTCAGTTCCGCCGCTTCTTTCATATTGATAGTTCCTAATATCTCGATTTGTGAAAAGCGTTTTGATAAGGTTGTCTTTAATAGTTCGGAGCTCCCTTTCCCGGTGGTACATACGATATAAACTCTTTTTTTATCGTTTTCAGAGTACTTTTCGGCTGCTAAATATAAAACCAAGTATCCTATTTCATCGTCATTTATTTCTCCCAGAAATGGATAAAACACCTTGACTGCTTTTTCACATTCGTTAAAAAGTTCCGGAAATTTTTCTAATATCATTCCCTTTAAGGGGTTGATTTCCCTTATGCCATTCTTGTATCTTTTTACCGAAACATACAAATGCGTCTTTATGTTCTGAAAGAGCTCATCATTATTTATAAACATATAATTGCATCTTATGGACATATCCTCAAGAAAACTTATTATAGCTTTATCCATGGCGTTTTCTTCCGGTTTTTGAGTATAGTAATTTCGCCTTGTATGTTGATAATGAGCGGCAAGATAGCGAATTTCATCTTCGGGCAAATTAAATCCGTCGGTAAGATACTTTATTACCGTGTCAGCCCAACTTGACCAATCGCCCGATATATTCTTGGGTCTTACGGAATGACCTTTATTAAATCTCAAGATGGTTATTGTTGAAAGTATGATAATGAAGCTGTCCTCATGCATGTACATGTGCTGTATGAGGTTGCTGTTAAGGTCTTTATTCATACTATACAGCCTGCCGGCTATAACTTTAACTGCGGAAGCAGGTATAACGGAAACATACTCGTCGAGAATGGCCCTTTTTTCACTGCCAAGGTATATAAAAAGCTTTTCCTGCTGCAAAAGCTCGACCGCATCATAATGTTCAAAAATTTGCAGTATCAGAGAAGTCATGGCTTCCCTTATATCATTTTCTTCTCCCATAAGCCTGACCCCTATTTCTTTGTCAATATGTACCTGCAGATCAAAAGGTTCAAGCCATCTTTTTATAAATGGCAAATCACGATAAAAGGTAGCCCGGCTCATACCTACTTTTTTGTTTATTCTTTTTAGACTCATACCTTCGTCGTTAACAAAAAGTAAAGTCAAAACCAAAATTACTCGGCTATACTGATTTAAAGGGATAAGATTTGGTTTTATATCTTCCATAAGCTCTTTTGTCTTTTTGACAGAGGGCTCATCGCTGAAAAAAATCTTATCTTTGGAGTATTCAAAGTTTATACCATTGTTATGGGTCCATTCACCGATTTCCTTAAGGTCATTGTATATGGTCCTGCGAGTTACCCCAAACTCGTCCATGAACTTTGATGGTTCCGTTATCGCTCCGTCCATAATTATCTCCAAGATTTTTTGTTGTCTTTGCGACAGCTGCATATTCATTCAACTCCTTTTTTATTATATCATCTATATTCCAGGTAAAAACAAAATGTCCATCTCATTTCCTGCATAAATACATGAAAATATGAGATTATCCATAATTCCTACCATATTTACTATGTCTGAATTCTTGGAAATAATCATAAATCAATCTTCTATACACACTTTTTAATATTTCGCATAAATAAAAAGGCTGAATGACCCGTCTCCCTACGACGCATTCAGCACAAGATATGTATTAAAGCTAATTAATATATTGAGAATTGGTAAAGCTGTCCATAATCATGTTGTCCTTAAAGTGCTTATGGAACATTTGATTTATGCCGGGTTATATCCTCATGCTTAGAGATATCCTGTTCCTCCCGGGATCGACCTCTACTATTCTTACCTTTACCTCGTCTCCAACCGATACGATGTCCATGGGATTTTTGACGAAGCGGTCGCTCATCTGGGATATGTGTACCAGGCCGTCCTGTTTTACTCCTATATCCACAAAGGCGCCGAAGTCCACCACATTGCGCACAGTTCCGGTCAGGATCATATCCGGCCTTAAGTCCTCTATGCTCAGGACGTCGCTTCTGAATACCGGTTTGGGCATTTCGTCCCTGGGATCACGGCCCGGCCGCTTCAGCTCCGCTATTATGTCCTTCAGCGTGGGAATCCCTACGCCCAGCCTGTCCGCCAGCGGCCCCACCTTTCCGTTTACGTCCGCATTATCCCTTATCCTGCCGTCTATGTCCTTAAGTCCGCCGCCCGCTATCTCTTCCTCAGTAAATTTAAGATAGTCCAGAAGCTTTAGAGTTGCCTCGTAGGACTCGGGATGCACGGCGGTATTGTCCAGAAAGTTATCCGCTTCGGGTATGCGCAGAAAACCGGCGCACTGCTCGAACACCTTGTCGCCCAGCCTGCTTACCTTCTTGAGCTGCGACCTGTCCGCAAATTTCCCGTTTTCATCCCGGTACTTTACAATGTTCCGGGCGACCGTGGGAGTGATGCCGGCCACATACTGCAGCAGGGAAGGCGTCGCCGTATTCACGTTCACGCCCACCCTGTTCACGCAGTCCTCTATCACGCCCTTGAGCGCCTCCCTGAGCCTGGCCTGGTTGAGATCATGCTGATACTGCCCCACGCCTATGCTCATGGGATCGATCTTTACCAGCTCGGCCAGAGGGTCCTGCAGTCTGCGGCCTATGGAGATGGCACCCCTTATGGACACGTCTATGTCGGGGTACTCCTCCGTAGCGAGCTTGGATGCGGAATACACCGACGCCCCAGCTTCGCTGACGAATGTGTAATACACCTCTTTATCCATTTGCTTGAGCATGTCCGATACCACAGACTCGGTCTCCCGCGAGGCCGTGCCGTTTCCTATGGATATCAGATCGACGCCGTATTTCTCTATAAGCGCTTCCAGTGTGCGCTTGGACTCTTCGACTTTGTTGTGCGGCTTGGTCGGATATATCGTCGCATAGTCCAGCAGCTTCCCCGTTTCATCCAGCACGGCAGCCTTGCATCCCGTCCTGTATCCCGGGTCTATGGCAAGTACCCTCGCCTCTTTGACAGGGGGAGTCATGAACAGAGCCTTTGTGTTTTTCGCAAACACCTTTATGGCGTCGTCCTGTGCCCGTTCGGTAAGCGCAGCCCACACCTCCCGCTTTATTGACGGAGCTATCAACCTGCCGTATGAGTCCTCTATAGACTCCTCCAGCATATGCGCCGTTACAGCCTTTTCATTGACGATCACCTTTTCTTTCAAATATGCGACGATGCTTTCATCGGGAACGGCTATGCTCATTTTGAGTTTCTTTTCCCTGTCTCCCCTGTCTATGGCAAGAATACGGTGATCGGCGATTTTTTGCACCGGTTCGGCAAAATCATAGTACATCTCGTAGACGGTCTGCTCTTCACTGTTCGCCGCCTTGCTCTTTATGATGCCCTCCGCAAAACATATGCCCCTTATCTTTTCACGGTACTCCGCATTGTCCGATATCATCTCGGCGATGATGTCCCGGGCACCCGACAGGGCATCCTGTGCGGTCTCGACGCCCAGCTCGGGGTTTATGTACGGCCCGGCCAGCTCCTCCGCCGTCCCGTCCGTCTGCTTCTGCTCCATGATGATCTCCGCAAGCGGCCTGAGGCCCTTCTCCTCCGCCATGGCCGCCCTCGTCCTGCGCTTTTGGCGGAACGGCCGGTAAAGGTCCTCCAGCCTCTGCAGCACCTCGGCTTCCTCTATCTCCTTCCTCAGCTCCTCAGTGAGCTTGCCCTGTTCGTCTACCAGCCTGATCACCTCCTGCCTTCTCGACTGGAGATTCCTCAGGTATGTAAGCCTGTCAAAGAGGTCCCTTAGCACCTCGTCGGACAGGCCTCCGGTAGCCTCCTTCCTGTACCGGGCTATAAAGGGTATGGTGTTGCCCGCATCGATCAGTTTTATCGTCTCGGCCACCTGGCCGGGCCGTTTGTCAAACTCCTTCGCCAGCTTCAATGTAATATCCATAGCGCACCTCTCATTATACAAAATCAACTAATACCCATTATAACCCATAAGTCAATTGTATAAAAAACGGTGATCTGCAAAGATCACCGAATCACCATTAGTTACCTTCTAACTTCAGACTGCGGCAAATCGTACAAGACTAGGCGGCCTGTTAATTTGTCTGCAATCTGACGCGCGAGATTGTCATCGGTCTGCATCCTGATATTTCGGCATCGTGATAATAGCCTTGAAAAGATCCCCGTCTATCTCTATGCCGAACCATCCTCCCTGCATTTCGACCAGGCTCTTGGCTATGGACAGGCCCAGGCCGCTGCCCTGGCTGCTGCGGGATTCGTCGCCCCTCTTGAACCTCTCCATCAGCTCGTCGGGGGACATATTGAGCTCGTAGGCGGAAATATTTTTGAGTTCCAGCTCCACCCTATCGCCTTCTTCGTCGATATCCACATATACCCTGGAATCCGCCAAGGCATATTTTAATATATTGGAAAGCAGATTTTCTATCGCCCTCCACAGCAGTTTTCCGTCGGCCCTGACATACAGCTTATCCTCCGGCGAGCTTATCCTGAAGTCCAGGCCCGACTGCTCCACCTTGTCGTTCATCTCTCCCATGCCCTGCTCTATCAGCGAGGCAATGTCTATCTTCTCATAGTTTATGGGTATGTCTCCGCTGGCAGCCTTGGACGCCTCGAAGAGATCGTCGGTAAGCGCCTTTAGCCTCTGTGCCTTTTGATCTATTATACCGACGTATTCCTCCGCCTTGGCCTGGTCCCTTTCATTTTTGAGCAGATCCACATAGGTGATGATGGACGTCAGCGGCGTCCTTATGTCGTGGGACACGTTCGTGATGAGCTCCGTCTTCAGCCGCTCGCTCTTCACCTCATCATCCACGGCCTTATTCAGTCCGTCGGCTATGCTGTTTATATCGTCGGCCAACTCCGCCAGTTCGCCGCCGTCGTCCGGCACTATCTTGTAATCTAGCTCGCCGTTTCTGATCCTCTCCGTCCCCTTTCTTATGACGCTGAAGGCATTTGCCTTTTTCATGGAATACCACAGCCCTATCGCCATAATTATGGGAAAGAAGGAACGGGTGGCGTATATCAGCACCGAATAGACCGCAATTATGATGAAAGTCTTGCGGCCGACGTCGCCGTTGCTGAGCGCCGCCTTGATAACCCAATATATTTTGGAGCCCAGGATATAAATAAGGGAATGTTTGAACAGAGTCCCGTTCTTTATATGCTTTACCAGCGAAAGCACCAGTATAAGCCCCGGCACCGCGATAAATGCAGTCATCGGCACCAGTACCTGAGAGGAGGTATAAGCCTCAAAACCGGCAGCCAGCGGAATAAACCAAAGAGCTATCAGCCCGATGCACAGCAGCACCGTGACGTCGTTATACATGCCGTCCAGCACGCCCATGTGTACCTCTTTATCATCAAACGAATACCTGCCGGTGACCGTCACAAGATATATGAAGGACACCATCAGGCCTACGGTAAAGGCAAGCATCAGATACGCACTGTTCATCGCGTCGGCCTTTTCCTCTTTCCATTCCGCTATGCGTGGCTTGAGAAAGTCGTCGGTAAACCCCACGTATACCTTTCCATCCGTACCGCCTATATTGCTCACGGAGTCGGTCAGGCGGTAATGTACCCTGCTTTCCTTGATCTCCTTTGGGAAGGCCTCCATATCGACCACATCCCCGGCCAGGCCGTCGGCCATTATATACGCGGGAAACGAGCGGAAATAGTTTCTGTCCGGCCCTTTGCTGCTGTTGGTGGAAATCGTGCCGTTGTACTTAGCATAATATACCACCCCGGCATATGCGCCCATCCTCTTGTTGAACACGTCGGCGTCAATATCCCCTTCGGCCGGCGTTCCCGAGGTGACGTTATTGACCTTTACCGTCCATTTCGCCAGCAGGCCCATTATATCGCTGCTGTCATTCATGAATCGGCTGCTTTCAAAGTAGCTCTTCTCTCGATAGATATTGTCATCACGGTTTATCGCGTTTATGAATTCCGCTATGGCCCCGGTAAAGCATGTTATCACCAGGGCAAATACGATAACCTTTATTATGATAGAATGACTATAATTTTTCGACCTTGTATCCAATCCCCCACACCACCTTCAAATATTTTGGCTCTCTCGGGTTTATCTCGATCTTCTCCCTTATCTTCCTTATGTGCACCGCCACCGTATTCTCCGGGTTAAAGGCAGTCTCCTCCCATACCCTCTCGTATATCTCGTCTATGGAAAACACCTTTCCCGCATTGGCGGTAAGCAGTTTAAGTATCTTATACTGCACCGGAGTGAGCCTTACCTCCTCCCCGTCGACCGTAACGGTCTTGCTGTCGTCGTCTACCACCAGCCCTCCCGTCACAAACACATTGGCCTTGCTCTCCATCCCTCCCAGAGAGGTATACCTTCTGAGCTGCGACCTCACCCGCGCTATCAGCTCCAGCGGATCGAAGGGCTTGGTAACATAGTCGTCCGCTCCCAGTGTCAGGCCGTTTATCTTGTCCATATTCTCCGATTTTGCCGAGAGCATGATGACGGGGATATTCTTGTCCTCCCTGATCTTTATCAGGGCCCTTATCCCATCCATCTGAGGCATCATTATGTCCAGTATGATGAGATGTATCTCCTTCTCTTCCAGTACCTTAAGAGCGTCTATGCCGTTATATGCCTTGCAGACCGTATATCCCTCATTGGAGAGGTATATGCCTATGGCGTCTACTATCTCCCTGTCGTCGTCACACACCAGGATATTCAAATATATCACCCCTGCATATCAACTTGTTCATATTATAACACACCCCCCATGATCCGTATGAGACAATGATATCATCAAAATCTTAACCAAAACTCAATGCAATTATTAAGGCTTTCTTAAATAAAAAAATAACCGGTTTAACCGATTATAACAGCATCATATATTTGTTTCATCACCTCGGCGGCCTTGTCGTGGAAGACGACGTCCGCCTTTCTGTCATAGGGAGTGCTCATCAGATTGATTATTATCAGATGATCCGCCATGCCCGGCAGGTAACATACGGGCGCCACCTCCAGGCTGGAGCCGATGACTATCAGAAGATCAGCCTTCTGGGCCTCCTCCATCGCCCTCTCAAAGTCGGGAGGCATCATGTCTCCAAACATGACCACGTCGGGCCGCAGCATGCCGCAGCATTTTTCGCATTTCGGCACCTTTGCGCCCGAATCGATCTGCCTGCCCAGCTCCCCGAAGTCGTAGACGGCCCGGCATTTGATGCACCGGCACGTCCGCGTATTGCCGTGGACCTCGTATATCCTTTTAGAACCCGCCTTATAGTGCAGGTTGTCTATGTTCTGGGTTATCACGCCCTTTAAATAGCCTTTTTTCTCCAGCCCGGCCAATGCGGTGTGGGCATCGTTGGGCTGCGCATCCTCCATGCCCCTCAAAATCTCAAAGCCGATCTTGTAAAACTTCTCGGGGTCGTTCATCAGCACGTCTGCGGAAAGGGCCTCCATGGGGTCCATCTTCTCCCAAAGACCTACGCCCGGACTCCTGAAATCCGGTATGCCGCTCTCCGTAGATATACCCGCGCCGGTAAGGGCGACGGCGTATCTGCTGTCCTTTATAAGTTTACAGCTTCTCTCTATATCATTCATATTGCGCACCTCCGTGCCGCAGAGACTTTTCCCGCCTCATAGGATATTTTAAACGATCTATTGTTCGTTGCCCGAAGGATAGGGACTCAGGACAGCCTGCGCGGTCATCTCTTTTCCGTCGGGCGTCACATACTTGACCGTTACCGTATCTCCCGGATCATATCCGTAAAGGATAGTCTTGAACTGCAGCATATTGCCGGTCTTTTTGCCCGCTATCTCCGTAACTATGCAGCCCTTCTTAAGGCCTGCCTCAGCGGCCGGGCCGTTTTTCTGCACGTCCTCTATATACACGCCCTCCTGCAGATCGGCATCGTCGTTATAGTAGCCCGCGATCTCCTTGTCATAGGCCACCACTCCCATATATGCCGGCGTAAATTTGCCCGTCTCGATGATCTTCTTCAGTATGGGCTTCGATATGTTTACCGGTATGGAAAAGCCCAGGCCCTCGGCCGAGCTGACCTTGGCCGTGTTTATCCCTATCACCTCGCCCTGCGCATTCAGAAGGGGACCGCCGGAATTCCCGGGATTTATTGAAGCGTCGGTCTGAATTAGGTCCTCCAGTATATCCCCATCCTCCGTCTGAAGGGACCTGTTCACGGCGCTCACAATGCCGGAGGTCACCGTCCTTTGGAATCTCAGGCCGAGGGGGTTGCCTATGGCTACCGTGGTCTCGCCCACCACTATGCCGTCGGAGTCTCCCATATCGACCACGGGCAGCCCGGAGGCGTCGATCTTCAATATCGACATATCCAGCGAAGGGTCGCTCCACAGCGCCTTGGCCTTCATACTTCTCCCATCCGCCAGATATACGGTTATATCCTTCGATTTGGGATTAGCAACATGGTTATTGGTAAGTATATAGCCGTTGGGATCGACGATGAATCCCGAACCCACGCCCTGCTCCTGCACCGGCCGGAAAAAGTAGTCCGTGCCTATCTCCACGGTGACCACGCCCACCACGGCTGGAGACGCCTTTTGGGCGACCAGCGTGACCACGTTGGCCTGGCCGCTCTTCGGTATGACGATCTGCGGTACCTTCTCATACTGTACGTTGGTCTGATATTTTGGCATAGGTATGACCTTGCCGTAGAGATATGTGGGAGCCACATACGCCATGACGAGGCTGGTGATCAGCGAGGATATCACCGCCACAAGGACATAGGAAAACCAGCCCCGTCCTCCGCCTCCCTGCCGTCCTGATGTCGGAGTAAAATACTTGTACTCATTGCCGTCGTCATCCTTAAAATTATGACCCTCATACATGACTATTCACCTCTTCAATCAAATTCCACCAGATCGCTGGCACTGTCCCTGAAGGTGAGCCTGATATCGCCCTCGTTATATTTTATCCCCCTCTGGGAGAGCATGGACGTCACGGTATTCAAAGCCAGTTCGGGTATGTTGTTATTCTTGCTCAAGTGGCCCAAATATATAAGTCCGGCCTGCCCCGATTCCAGCAGGAAGGAAATGAGACTTGCGGCGACCTTGTTTGAAAGATGCCCCTTGGCGCCCAATATCCTGTTTTGAAGGTATATGGGATAACTGCCGTTTTTCAACATCTCCACATCATGGTTGGATTCGATGAGCAGAAGATCGGAACCCCTTACTCCGCTCACGACCCCCTTGCTCACATATCCGAGATCCGTTACCGTCGAGATCTTCTTGTCCCTTATCTTAAAGCTGTAACCCACGGGATCTGCCGCATCGTGGGAAATGGGGATGGGAGTCACCTTGATGTCGCCCACCGTAAATTCCTCATGGTCTACCGGCATAAACAGCCCGTCGGGTATATCCGCATATTTTTTTCTTATGGCGCTCAGCGTTCCCTCCGTACCCATGATCGGTATGGAGTACCTTCGCGCAAGAACGCTTATCCCCCTTATATGGTCGTCATGCTCATGGGTGATGAGCAGGGCGTCCAGCTTAGAGGGATCGCAGCCTATATCCCTTATGCCGCCTATTATCCTCGTGGCCGCGAAACCCGCGTCTACGAGCACGGAGGTCGAGCCGGAGCTTATGTATGTAGAATTCCCGCTGCTCCCGCTGGACAGCGAGCAAAACTTTATCGTCATCCGTATTCCCCTCTCTTAGGTGTATTATATCACAGGCGGCCAACATAAAAAAGGAAGAGAGATCATCCCCTCCTTAATTTTAAGCAGTCTGCCAGACTGCGACAGTCCTTTAAGCTCGCTCAAAATTTAAGAGGAGGGCTTTACATCCCTCCTCCTGCTTACTCGTCCACTCTTCTGATCCTCGCGCCCAGCTTCTGCAGTTTTCCCTCCAGGGCCTCGTAACCCCTGTCGATATGCACTATATCGACGACCTCGGTCTGTCCCTTGGCTACGAGTCCGGCCAGCACCATGGCGGCGCCCGCCCGAAGGTCGGTGGCCGATACCCTCGCGCCGGTGAGATTTTGCACTCCTTCAATGATCGCCGTGCGCCCTTCGACCCGCGCCTTGGCTCCCATCTTTTTGAGTTCATCTATATATTTGAATCTATTATCCCATACATTTTCCGTTATCATGCTGGTGCCGTCGACTACGGACAGCAGCACGGCCATGGGCTGCTGAAGGTCCGTGGGAAATCCGGGATACGGCTGAGTCCGTATGTCCGTGCCCTTGAGCGGCCCCTTGCCTATCACCCTTATGCTGTCCTCGGAAGGAATTATCAGCACGCCGGTCTCTTCCAGCTTTGCCATTATTGAATCTAAGTGCGTGGGTATCACATTGGAAATAGTTACGTCGCCGCGCGTAGCAGCGGCGGCTATCATGAAAGTGCCCGTCTCTATCTGATCGGGTATTATGGAGTGACTGCACCCTACCAATTTGTCCACGCCTTTTATTCTGATGTTGTCGGTGCCCGCTCCCTTTATATCCGCTCCCATGGCGTTTAAGAAGTTGGCAATATCCACCACATGGGGCTCCTTGGCGGCGTTTTCGATGACGGTCACACCCTCCGCCATGCTGGCAGCCAGCATGAGGTTTATAGTGGCGCCCACCGAGACGACGTCCAGAAAGACATTGGCTCCCTTCAGCTTATCTGCGCTGGCCACGATCACTCCGTGATTTATCTCCACCTTGGCGCCCAAGGCCTCAAAGCCCTTTATGTGCTGGTCTATCGGCCGCACGCCTATGCTGCACCCGCCGGGCAGTCCCACCACCGCTTTCTTATATCTGCCCAGCATCGCCCCTACGAGATAATAGGAGGCCCGCATCTGCTGCACGGGCTGAATGGGCGGCTCCACCGGCCTGGCCCTGCTCCCGTCTATCAGCATCTCGTCGCCGTCGTACTCCACATGGACTCCCATGCTCCTCAATATGCCGACCCAGTTGCGCACATCCTTTATCCTGGGGAGATTATCTATGCGGCAGGGACCGTCCGCCATTATCGCCGCGGGTATCACGGCAACGGCCGCGTTCTTTGCGCCGCTTATCCTGACCTCTCCCTCCAGAGGCACTCCTCCATCTATAACAAATTTCTCCAATGTGATTTCCTCCCTGCATTTTCTAACACACCTAATACTTTAACCCAAATCGATAATATTTTCAAGAATAAATTATATAACAAAATATAAAAAAACAGCCATTTTTATGATATGACTGTTTATAGAAAAGAGTGAATATAAGCATGATCGATGCCGCCGTATAATGATCACAGCAAATCAGCATAGATACGTCCTACCGCTCGGGCACTCCGGTATAGGCATTGAAATAGTAAACGTCGTCACCGGTGGTGATGCGCCAGGCCGGGACCGCCTCCCCCGAAGCCGCTTCGTCCCAGCGAAAATAATAGCCAAGATCGATATCCTTTATCTTTGTCTTATCCACGGCGTTCGCGCTGCTTATAAAGCTGTCCAGCGCTTTATAAGCAGGTATGACCTTCTTTTTCTGCGGCAGATATCCCTCGGGATTGAGCCAGTGCTTTATTATTTCCACGTTGTGCGGCCCTATCTTGGCCTGTATGTAGCTTATATCCAAAAAATGGCCGTCCACCTGATGCGCTATCTTTACAATATATGAATTTCCCTGCTTAACAGTGCTCTCTATATACATGCCGGGCTCCGCCATACCCTTACTGGTCAGAAAGTTAAGAAGGCCCTCCTCCACGCTGACGTTGAACGTGAGCGGCACCATGCTCTTATAGTGCAGGTCGCCGTTGGGCGCCACGGTTATCGCCTCCGTAAGGGTCCTGTACACATGCTCGTCCCCGGAGATCTCCTCCGAATATCCGCCGGCTAGTATCCTGCCTATGAGGTTCTTAGAATTATAGTCGTAGAGTTCAACCCTTAAAAGAGACATGGATGGAGTCTCCCCGGGTATCTTCGTATCCACCTCTATACCCGCGGCCTTCAGCATGCTCATGGTCTGTTCCTGCTCCCTGTCTCTCCTGACGGAACTGACCGGGCCGTAGTTTATAAGTATGCCGCCGATAAGCAGAAGGTCTATTATTATAAATGTAACTATCAGGATGTTCCTCGCCCTGTTCCAGTCCATACATACCTCACAGCTTCCCGTTTTCCATGTCTATATAGAGCGTCTTCCCGTTATCAACGGCCCTCCATGCCGCCCTTATCTCTCCATCGTCCGCCAGATAGCACATGCCGAGGGTGTCCCAGTGCCTGAGTCCCCCCTTAAAGGATATATCCATGGCGTCGAGAGCGGCTACCTTTATATCCGTCTCCGTATTTTCATTGGAAAAGCCGACGCATACCGCCTTCATGGAGGTCACCTGGCCGTCGCTTATCTCCACCGTTATGGGGAAGCCGTACTGCCTGCTGTACACATGAAGTCCGTTATACCGGATATTATATCTTACGACGTATCCGTCCCTTTCTTCATCCACCCCCGCCAGACTCACATTGCCAATGCCGGGAAGGTGCTTTGTCACAAAGTCCGATGCGATCTTTACCGCGGTCACGTCGTCCACACGGGCGGAGGATAACGCGCTGCAGGTATACTCAAGGCGTCCGTCCACATATACCTTGAGGCCCTTCCTGCCGTCGGTATATACCGTATCCCCCGGCATTTCCCTGATCTTTCTGACCATGCTCCCGCTGTCAAAGAACCCCGACACCAGAGAATTCATATCCATCCCATCCGCGAGACCGGGCGCGATCACCGGCAGAGTTATATCCTTTGGGTCCAGCGGCATCAGCACATCATAGCTCATGCTGTCCGTAAAGCCCAGGTCCTTTGCCGTAGAATACAGCGGCGAACCCTCTTCATTCACGGATACTATGGTCTCTATTCCGTTGTTTCTATAGCCCAGGTTCATCCTCACATATTTGTCAAAACCGTCATACATATAATAGGTAGGACTGTTACCGGACAGAATTATGACGTCTTTGATCGTATTGACGGGCGGATTGTATTGTTTTCCATTGGCTGCGTTGAAATAGGATATGGGTACGGGAAAGGCAAATTTATAGGTCAAAGACCTGTAGTCCATGGCATCCGCAAAGTCGCTTTCCGTAACGGCAGTGGAATTCCCGCCGCCCAGAAAGACGATGCTCTGGAACTCCCGCCAGGCCGACTCATAGCCCGAATCGTCCAGTATGGGCGTATGATCCATGCCTCCGAAGTTTACGATTATGTCCTCAGGTCTTAAAATATTCGACAAAACAGCCGGGGATATTTCCCGGTCTTCCCCGGCGGAGGATGATGCATACGGCCTGGCCATACCATACCTCATGAAAAAGCTGAGTACGATGCTCAGAGTCACTAAAAACACGAGCAATATGGATTTGGCTCTTTCAGACATAGATATCATCCCCGCAATCCCCGGCTACAAGCTTTACTTAAAGCTGATGCTGATGGCATTCTTAATGGGAATATCCAAGGTCTCTACAGAATTTGTGGTATCCCCGCTGCGCCTGGTTATGAGACCTGTAATGGTCTGTGTTTGGCTACCCTTCTTTGCGGTGATCACGACGGTATTGCCGCCCATCTTCAAATCCTTGACGGTGGTGTAGAAATACCCGACGGCACCGCCCGGGCGCTTGTAAATTTCCGCATTGTTGAGCTTAACCTCCACGGAGGCACCGGCCACTACCCTGCCCGAAATGGCGGACGTAGAAGTATAAGCCACCGCAGGCAGGTCGGAATATAGCTGTATAAGCTGTGTTTCCGTCCCATCAGCAAAGGCTGGAGAGGATGCCATAAGCAGCATTATTAATACAAGCAGTAAGGATATCTTTTTCATACTTCCTACCTCTCTCCCATTACAGCTTCATCTCTATTATATATATAATATATTACAAACATGTTACAGTTGCTTTACATTAATATTACATAGTTACATTAATATTACATGGCTTGGATCACATGGCCTAAACTGCAGACCGAGAATGTCATCGGCCTTATATTGTTATGGAGGGAAGGTAGATCTTGACTTCCGTCCCCGCATCTACCTCGCTGGCTATGTCGATCCTTCCGCCGTGGGCGTTCACTATCTCCCCCGCGATGGAGAGCCCCAGCCCGGTGCCCCCCATCTCTCTCGACCTAGCCTTGTCCACCCTGTAAAACCTGTCGAACACATGGGGCAGATCCTCCTTGGGTATCCCTATACCGTTGTCCTTCACGGATATGACGTTCCATTTGTCTTCCCTATACACTCTTGCCGTTATCCTGCCGCCCTCCGGCGTATACTTTATGGCGTTGCCCAGTATGTTCAGGATCACCTGCTCCATCCTGTCCTTGTCTATCTTAGCGGATACTCTTCCGGCAATGTCACAGGATATGGTCTGCGACTTCTCCTGCGCCAGCACCCTTATCTTCTCCGCACTGTCCGCCGCAAGCTTACCGAGATCGGCTTCCTCCATGCGCCACTTTTCCCGTCCGTAGTCCATCCGGGAGAGCTGCAGCAGATCGCTCACCAGCCTGTTCATCCTGTCCGCCTCATCGTTTATCACATCCAGGAACTTCACCGAGACGTTTTTGTCCTCCAGCGCTCCGCCCGCCAGCGTCTCCGCATAACTCTTTATCGTGGTTATCGGCGTCTTGAGCTCATGGGAGACGTTGGCAACGAATTCCTTCCTCATGTTGTCCAGCTTCTGCTGCTCGGTTATATCATGCATCACCACCACATAGCCGTCCGTCTCGTTCTTCTCATTCTTGAAAGGCGCCGTATGGATATTGAGTATATACCTGCCGGTGCTGAGCGTGGCCTCATGGCTGCCCTCGCCCTCGAAGGAGTCGGCTATGGCCTGGCCGTCGTATTCGTCCATTATGTCAAACAGATTGTCATCCTTATGGATATTCTTGCCCAGCAGCTGCCCGGCGGCTATATTTACCACCAGTATGGTCCCGTCCCTGCGGACTGCGGCCACGCCGTCGCTCATATACTTGAGTATGGCCTCGTCCCTGCTCTTGTCGCTGGCTATCTCGTCGAGCATGTCCGCTATCCTGTCGCTCATATAATTGAACATACTGCCCAGTCTGCCTATCTCGTCATTGGAGATCACGTTCACACGATCGTCGAAATTCCCGGCCGCCAGACTCTCCGCCTTGCCGGTGACCTCCTTTATGGGGTCCGCTATGGTCCGTGAAAGGAAAAAGCCCAGGACCGCCGTGATGCCCATGGCCATGGCGGTAGCGCTCAGCAGTATCGTCCTGACGTCGTTTAAAGTACCGTCTATACCCTCGGTAGACGCAGAAAGGTATACCGCGCCCTCCACCGATCCGCCGGAATTTTTCATGGGACCGGCCAGACTCAGGGTCGTCTCTCCCGTCGCAGTGTCCCGGCCCTCCTCCGATTGGGCCTGGCCCTTAAGTGCGGACAATACCGCAGGCGTAAGCACCTTGTTTACCGTGCCGTCCGTGCCGGTGATGACCGTGCCATCCTTATTAAGTATATATATGCTTTTGAGCTCGGAGCCCTGATAGATATATATATCCCCCAGGTCGTTGATATCCGCATTCCCGAGATTGTCTCTGAACGTCCACGAGATATTGGACGCCTGGGACTGAAGCTGCGACATGAGCTTTTCCTTTTCCTGCTTCTCGAAGGACTTGAGTATATAGTAGCCCGTTATCTCCATGGCCACCAATATAAGCAGCATGTATATGGTAACTATCTTCCACTGGATGCTCATGTACCCCTTATTCTTCACCGAAGTAATATCCAACACCTCTTTTGGTGCATATGTACCTGGGGCTTCCCGGGTCTTCCTCCACCTTCTCCCGCAGCCTCCTTATCGTAACATCCACCGTCCTCATATCGCCGTAATACTCGTATCCCCACACCTTTTCCAAAAGTATGTCCCGGGAAAAGACCTGGCCTCTGTTTACCGCAAGGAACTTTAAAAGATCAAATTCCCGAGACGTCAGGTCTATCTGCTTTCCCTTCTTCCGCACCACATATTTTTCCAGATCTATGACGAGGTCCCCATAGCTTATTATCTTGCCGTCCGGGTCTTCGCTCATCTGTATCCGCCTGAGATTGGCCTTTATTCGCGCCGAAAGCTCCCGCATGCTGAACGGCTTCACCACATAATCGTCTGCGCCCAGCTCCAGGCCCAGCACCTTGTCCACCTCTTCCTCCTTGGCGGTCACCATGACTATGGGGGTGCTGAGCTTCTGCCTCAGCGTCTTGCATACGGAAAAGCCGTCGACCTTGGGAAGCATTATATCCAGCAGTATAAGGTCGGGCTCCTCGCTGGTGGCGATCTTTATCGCCTCTTCCCCGTCGTAGGCCGTCAGCACATTGTACCCTTCCTTTTCCAGATTATATTTAAGTATGTCCACTATGGGTTTTTCATCGTCAACGACAAGTATCTTAGCGTCCATGTAAATCACCCCGCTATATAATTCTACAATAAGCCTGCGATTCCTGCTTAAAAATTGTTTAAGGAATTTATTCCCACCCCGATCTCCGACAGCGCCGTCTTCAGGTCGTCGCCCCTGCCGAGATATCCTATGACCTTGAGCAGCGACTCGTAGCCCTTATCGTCGGATATGCCCTTTATCATATCCAGCGACCTCTTATAGGCCATATCCGTATCCAGTTCATTGAAGGAATCGGTGAGCTGCGCCACCGTATAACGGTCCTTTCCCTCGTCTACTCCCTGCCCCCAGAGAAAGCCGTTTATCCTGTATTCCTCCAGCAGGGCCACTCCTTCGGTGAACCATATGGGGTAATTGCCCTTGGCTATGTCGTCCACCACCAGATGCGTGAGCTCGTGAGGTATCACCCCCGGGTCAAGGCCGCCGGTCACCGACGGCGACAGCACGCCCAATACGCCCTCTTTATAAGCGCCTTCGGCATTCTCGCCCTTGAGCCCCATGAAGGAGTCCATCGTCTCATAGTTGGGAAACACCAAAAGGTCTATCTTTGCCTGAGGAGAATAGTTCATATCGTCCGTAATGAACCGGTAGCTTCTCTCCGCCTGCTTTGCTATATCCTTTATGTCTTCGTTTTCCCTGTGGTATATATTGAAATGAGCCGTATCATATATCTCATAATCGTCAAGATTGCTTATCATGTGATGCGAGGCTATATCCTTATAGACGGGATAAAATGTGACCATCGCCTTGGGCATGGCCGCCCCGGCTGAAAAAAGTAGTGCAACGATCAGCAGCACTATTGGGAAAAGTCGTCTCTTCATAAGAAGGCCCCCTTATATCCATATCACATTATCATTATATAGATATTAGAAGGCATTGTCTAATAGAATTAAAATCCATATGTTTTGTTCAGGCCGCGCCTAAAATCACAACCGCTAAATTGTACTGCAATTTAGCTGCACTCTGCTTCGCTATGACCTATCTGCTCAGGTAGCTCAGCGGGTTCACGGGCGTCCCGTTCTTCCTCACCTCAAAATGAAGATGCGGACCGGTAGTATGTCCGGTATTGCCGGACAGGGCTATCACGTCACCCTTGGCCACCCTTTCGCCACGGCTCACCAGCGTCTTGCTCAGGTGTCCGTAGTATGTGACATATCCGTTGCCATGGTCTATCTTTACCAGTATGCCATATCCGCTGCAGCTTCCGGCAAAGATCACCTTGCCTCCGTCCGCCGCCTTGACCCTTGTACCCTTGGCTACCGCCAGATCCACGCCGGTGTGTTCCCGGCCCCATCTCTGTCCGAATCTGGATGTCAGCACTCCGGTCACCGGATAGGAGAATATCCCCGATGCCAATGTCCTGTTGGTGCCTATCCTCACTATCTTCTTGACGGGCTGCGAAAGGACTTCTTCGCTCAGGACGTTTCTCGCCACCTCTACTCCGTTTTCCTTGACTATCTCCGCCTGCACCTTCTTGCTGCCGTCCACACCCTCCTGCTTCACCCTCGTGATCCTGATGGGAAGGCTGCTGTCGCCTACGCTCTCGATCTCAAAGGGTATCGGCATGTTGAACGTCACCACATTTTTGGTCACCACGGTGACCAGCGGCTGGGGTTTGTCCAAAACCACGGTATCGCCCGGCTGCATCGTCGTCTCCTTGATGTCCTTGTTCAGCGCCAGCAGCTTGTCCGCCGACGTACCGTTGGCTATGGCAATATTCCACAGGGTGTCTCCCTGTTTTACCGTATATGTGGTCATCTTGTCGCTCTTCAAGAGTATGTCATGGGCCTTATCCGTCTGTGTCACCTCGCCTGGCGCCACATTTTCCTCTTTGATCTCCACCTTCTGCTTGAAGGAGGCATTCGCGTCGCCGCCGGAGAGCAGCGTTTTTATTGTGTCCAGAGTGCTCTCGGCAGCCGCCTTGTCCTTCAATGCCACCGCCTTTTTACCATCTATGTATATACAAGCGGCATGAGCTTTAAAGTCCAGGCCGTTCAAGAAAGCGATCTTGCACTGCTCCTTGTCCATTATTTGCCCCTTAGGAGGCCTGGCCCTTTGGTATTCCACCTCATCCGCCGTCGATGCGTCCAACCCATAAAATTTTTTTATGTAATCCTTAGCCTCTTTGATAGCTTCGGCGGCCTCATCTTGCTGCTTTACGTATCCAATCGCCTTACCGTCAACGACGACCGCATATGCAAAGCCGGAAAAATAAAACAGGCATGATAAAAATGTAAGCAAAGCCAAAACAATGGGTATCAGTTTCTTATCTCTAAAAAAGTTTTTTATATTACTTTCCGTCTCCATACCTCATCCCTTTCTTTTGTCTTTTTCGGCCCACAACTTCATATTATAGTATAATGTGGCAGTAATTAAAAGACTTAACAAAGATTTTCCTATTCTTTCCTGCCGGCTGTCATAAATCTGAAAGGGCTTGGCGCAGGCCGCAAGAAACAGTGTTTTCTCTAATATCATGTTATGAAAGGTATAAAATAATATTAATCCGTACCCCCGACTTATATGATATAATTATTTCAGAGGGGGATGAATATGTTGGAATTTCGTTTTGATGAAAGCGGGATCGGCAGCACACCGGTATCCAACGCGTTTATAACCGGATACCTGCCGGATGCGCCCGGTGAATATATAAAAGTATATATGCTCGGACTATATCTGCTCTATCAGGGGATAAAGATGGACATCCGCGATATTTCCAAAATGCTGGGCATGGATACCGACACATTCCACAAGGCATTGGATTACTGGGCTTCGCAGGGACTTATACAATATAAATCCAGCGGAGGAAACATCTGCAGCATTATATATATTTCCCCTGAATCCGTAAATTATACACATCAAAAAGCGGACGGATACGAGACATCCGAGATGGAGTCGATGTTTGAGTACATAGAGAACCAGCTGGGCAGGCCGCTGTCTCCCAAAGAGATGGATACTTTTCTGGAATGGCTCGACAAATACGGCTTTTCCCTGGAGATCCCGGCGCTGTTGGTGGAATACTGCCTGCAGAAAAAGAAGACCAATTTGAACTACATGTCCAAGGTCGCCCAGGGATGGTACGACGCGGGCATAAGAAACGGCTACGACGTGGAAGAACATCTGCAGAGCGAAGAAAAGCGCTGGAACATCTACCGGAAGGTCTATCAGGCTTTGGGGCTCAATCCCGACGAAATAGCGGAGGCCCATAAGAATATGATAAACCAATGGATGGACGAGCAGAACGCCAGCGAGGACGACATACTGGAGGCCTGTAACGTCTGCATAATGAATATCAACAAACCCAATTTCAATTATATAAACAAGGTCATCACCAACAAGGGAAACGGCAAGCCTGTGTCTAAGCCTAAGACCGCCGCAGGATTCGTGGCCCCCAAGCATTATTTCAACAGCTACAACCAGCGGAGCTACGATGTAAAGGAACTGGAAAAGCGCCTGCTGGAGAGGAGCGGCTCCGGTGAATAGCCCATTATCCAAAATACTCATGCAGTATGAGAAGAAACGGGATAGGGACCGCCGTGACCTCTTGGCCCGCAGGGAGGAAATATATAAGAGGTTTCCCCGCATCAGGGAAATAGACGGCGAGATATCGTCCGTAGGACTGGAGAAGATAAACGAGGCCTACCGCCTGCCGGAAAACTGCGGCCATATATTGGACGAGCTCTCGGCGAAGATAGACTCTTTAAAAAGGGAAAAACAGGAAATACTGGCGTCACACGGCTACTCCCCGGACTGCATGCAGATAAAATACGAGTGCGCGGATTGTAAGGACACCGGTTACGTCGGCGGCGCCATGTGCCACTGCCTAAAGCAGAACGTCATAAGCGCCCTCTACGATCTTTCCCATTTAAAGAGCGTGCTCAAATATGAAAACTTTGAGAGCTTTGACATCAGCCTCTATTCGGATCAACCCTTCGGAGACTCGGCCAAATCTCCCAAAAAGAATATGGAGAACATCTATCTGGAATGCATAAAGTTTGTCAACAGCTTTCCCGATGCGGACTGCAGTCTGTTTTTTTATGGCAATTCGGGACTGGGTAAGACTTTCCTGTCGCACTGCATAGCCAAGGACCTGATAGATAAAGGCTATACCGTGATCTATCAGACGGCTCCCGATCTCATCGACGTCCTGAGAAAGACGGCCTTGGGAGAGGATACGGAGGAGGCCGCGCTCATTGAAGAATGCGACCTCCTCATCTTAGACGACCTGGGTACCGAATCAGCGACGGCTTACAGTGAACAGGTGATATTCAATATAATCAATGCCCGGCTGCTTGCCGGAAAAAAGATGATAATATCCACCAACTTCAATCTAGAAGAGCTCATGAACACATATCCCGAGAGGATATGCTCCCGGATATTCGGCAATTTCCGCATTTACGCCTTTTACGGCGATGATATTAGGCTCAAGAAGATCCAAGCCATTTAAGCAGACCGACGCCATTCTCGTGCAAACGCGAAATTGCACTGTAATTTTGCTTGCTGTGTTGGCTGCACGATTCGTCGCGGTCTGTTGTTTGATCAAAACCATATAGACCATGCCGCCAAGGCGAGAGTGACGCCGGCCTGGGTAGTGTGCGATAGACCGATGGTCTTCTTAAAATAAGATTTCAAATCTTTCCCCGCCGCCTTGCCGATGGCCTCGATCAGGTCATTTGCGGCGGCGTTTTTATATCTGTTCTGCTTATAGTATTCCCTTAAACCCTTTATAAAGGTATCTCTGCCCACCTCATCCTCTATCTTCTTGAGGCCGAGCGCACCCTTTTCATAGATCACGGCGCTGTATTCGCTGCCGTCGGTAAATTTATCCACGGAATCCGTCACCTTTCTCGGGCTGTCCGAATACTTATCCGCAAAGCCTTCGTAGGCCTTCCAGAACCTGTCTGACAGCTCGCTGCCGTAGAATTTGCGGAAGTACTGCATGGTGGAATACTCGGTGAGGGCTTCATCCAGCCAAGGCTCCTTTACCTCGTCGTTTCCCACTACTCCGTACCACCATTGATGCGCGGTCTCATGGGCGATCACCTGTTCCAGAACGAATATATTGTTTTTGCTGTACAGCGACCGGTCGATCATTACCAGCTGGGGATATTCCATTCCTCCGATATAAAAATCCGCCGCCACGACGTCGTATTCGGGATAGGGATACTTGCCGAAGGTCTCGCTGTAGTATCTCAGCGCATCGGCGGCATATGTGAGCGACCGCTCGCCTATCTTGTCATCACCGAAATAGTATGAATTTACGTCTATTCCGTCATATTTGCCGCTCTTCACCTTGAACTTGTCGGAGAGTACTACGGCCATGTCCCTTACGTTTTCCGCCTTTATATACCAGATCTTGTTTGCCTGACTCTCCTCAGCCCTTGCCGTTCCGGTGGACACAACGGTATATTCCGAAGGCACGGCCATCCTCACCGTATAGTTTGCGATCCCGCTGTAGAAGGGGTCTCCCGTGGCGTAATAGGGATCCTCGTCCCAGCCTCCCTTTTCGTATACGCTGACGATGGGATACCAGTTGGCAAGCCGTATGGTATTTTTGCCGTACCCGAATCTGCCGTCGCAGGGCGGCAGCTTTACCATGAAGTTTATGGCTATATCCGTAGTTTTACCCGGCATCAGCTCGCGGGGCAGCAAGACCTTCATGTTGGTGCCGTCTATGTCGAACTGCGTTTCCTTATCCCTGACCTTCACCCCCAGCACGTCTATGTATCCGGGGGAAAAGCCTTCGGGGTAGGCCAGGTCCATTTCGTCCTGCGGAAACGGCGCAACGGAATCATCCCTGAATGCGTTGGGGTAAAGGTGAAAGTATATTTCCTTCAGCGGCACGTCCGCGGTATTGGCATATTTCACCGTCTCCCTCCCGGTCAGCGCCATCACGCGGGTATCTATCTGAGCGTCTATTATGTACTCGTCGTTTCTGTCCGCCGAGATATAAAGGTATCCTCCCATGACCAGGGCAACGACCAGAATCGCAATTATGAAATTCCTATATTTTTTCAACGGATATCCCCCCCCTATCGTGTCTGTTATTATAATACTATCCCGCAGTAAATATTAGAACCTTTCTCGGCGGCATAATTTGTAGTATAATGTGGATAATGTAGTACATATGTGGTACAAAATGCGCTGCATGTCCGCAATTATAAAATTCACGGCAAACGAAGAAAGGGGATAACCTATGTACTTGAATCTCAACCCGGTGGCCTTCAGTATAGGTCCTATATCGGTGCGCTGGTACGGCATATTTATGGCCGTCTCCATGCTTCTGGGCATGATATACCTCGTCGCCGAGGGCAAAAAGAGAGGCGTAGACGAGGACGATCTGTACAACGCCGTCCTGCTGGTGATAATCTTCGGCGTTATAGGCGCGCGCCTGATGTTCGTACTCACCAATGACCCCGGCTGGTTCATCCACAACCCGCTGCAGGTGTTCAAGACGTACGAGGGCGGCCTGGCCTGGCACGGCGGTCTGCTCGGCGGCGTACTGGCAGGCTGGTGGTACACCAGGCGCAAAAACCTCAACCTGTTTATGCTGGCGGATCTTGCGGTGCCCGGGCTTTGCATCGGATATATACTGGTAAGGATAGGGAACATATTCAACGGAGAGGTCCTTGGCAGACTGACGGCCTTCTCCTTCGGCAGATGGCCCGCCCAGCTCATGGCTTCCGCCATAGGCGCCATACTGCTGATAAGGTATTTCTATATCCAAAAGAGCAGCCCGCACTACGGATATCAGTTCTGGTCGTTCTTGTTCTATCATCAACTGCTGCGGGGCTTGATCGAGGAGAGCGTCAGGGAAAACCCCCTGTACATAGTAAAATACGTCAGCGATACATGGGGCGTGGGATTTCTCACCCTGACGCAGTGGGCTACCGTACCGCTGCTCATCCTGTTCTATTATTTTATGGCGCGGTGTAGAAAGGGCTATTACGATTGATTCAGATTGATGACGATCTCGCGCAGCCGCTAAATTGCACTATTTGTCACGGTCTGCCGGGTTTATCCGTAATTAGTGCGGCCACCTTAAGAGGTGGCTGTTTTTTTATATCTTTTTATTCTTTAGGGACCTTGCAATTCTTATTCCGATGAAGTATAATTACAAGGTACCTAAAGAATCGGAGGTTTTGCAAATGGAGAATACAGACAATCTTTCATTGTTACACACGCTCTTCCGCTGCTCTCACTCGCTGCACATGGCTCAAAAATACCGTGGGCAGAGCAGGCTGCTCATACTGCTTTTGGAAAACGGAACGCTCACCCAGCGGGAGCTTATAGAGATCACCGGGAGACGTTCGGCAACGCTGAGCGAACAGCTTGAGAACATGGAGAACTCGGGATATGTGACGAGAAAGGCCAACGAGGCGGATAAGAGAAATGTGGACGTGACGCTGACCTCGTCGGGACATAAGGTCGCGGAGGACGCGTATGCCGCCCGCGCACAGCTTGCGGACAGCGTCTTCAGCGAATACACAGAGGATGAAAAACGGCAGCTGTCTCAATTTCTTGAAGAGATCAGACAGAAGCTTGAAATCATAATATCTCAGCAGGAAGGAAATTGATCCGTGAAACTTATTGCACACTATTTAAAGAAACATCTGAGCATATTTTTATTGTCGACCTTTTTTCTCACTCTGGAGGCCATTGCCGATCTTCTCCAGCCCGCCTTCATGGCCAATATCATCGACGAGGGCATAGCCGGTGCGGACATAAAACTGATACTGCATTACGGCGCCGTCATGCTTGCCATAGCGCTGGTGGGAGCCTTTTCCGCGGTAATGAGGAATATATTTGCCAGCCGCACTTCGCAGGCCATAGGCAGGGAACTGCGCAGCGACATGTACGGGAACGTTCTGTCGCTCTCGCTGGAAAACATAGACCGCCTACAGCCTGCGTCCATCATAACGCGCATAACAAACGACGTTACCCAGATCCAGGAGTTCATCAACAGCTGCATGAGGATGATGGTAAAGGCGCCCATCACATGTATCGGCGCCATCGTGCTGATCATAGTACAGACTCCGCGGCAGATCCCGATCATCGCCGTCATACTGTTCATCACCGCGCTGCTGATCGCCGGCAATATGCGCATCGGCTATCCCAAATTCGGAAAACTGCAGATGACGCTGGACCGGCTGAACAATGTCAGCAGGGAATTTTTATCGTCGGTGCGCGTCGTAAAGGCGTTCAACGCCGAGGATCAGGAAACCGCAAAATTCCAGGCGGCGTCTCTGGATATGGCGGATGCGGGCACATCCGCCATGCGTACGATGGCCGTGTTTTCCCCGCTGATTAACCTGACCGTGAACATGGGCATCGTCGTCCTGCTCTGGATATCCCGGCGTCAGGACAGTTCCCAGATAGGCAGGCTGATGGCCTCGGTAAACTACATGACCCAGGTGCTGTTTTCCCTGAACATGATATCCAATACCCTCAATACCGCCGTCCGCGCCATGGCGTCGTCGGAGCGCATCGGCGAGGTCCTTGCGGAAAAGCCGGTCCAGAGTCTGCCGGAAAAGCCGCTTTACCCTGACGTTTGCGGCGGCATAGACTTTAAAGACGTGTCCTTCTCCTACTCGGGAGCCGGAAATGAATCGCTGAGCCACGTCAGCTTCCATGCCGGGCCCGGAGAGACGATAGGCATCATCGGTCCCACCGGTTCGGGAAAGACCACGCTGGTAAACCTCGTTCCGCGCTTTTACGATGCCTCGGAGGGAAAGGTGCTCATCGACGGCATCGACGTGACGCAGATGGATGAAAAAGTGCTGCGTACGGCTGTGGCCGTCGTTCCTCAAAAGGCGCTGCTGTTCAGCGGGACCATCATGGATAATCTGAGATGGGGACGCAGGGAAGCCGCCGAGGACGAGGTACGGGAAGCCGCCGAGATAGCCTGCGCGGATTCCTTTATCAATGCCTCTCCGGACGGATACGGCACGATGCTGGGCCAGGCCGGCGTAAACCTCTCCGGCGGTCAGAAACAGCGGCTTGCGCTGGCAAGGGCGCTGGTACGCGATCCCAAGATCCTGATACTCGACGACTGCACCAGCGCGCTGGACGCTCAGACAGAGGCCGCCGTACTGAACGGACTGCGGCAGGAGATCAGCAATATGACGGTGCTGCTGGTCAGTCAGAGGATCTCCACCGTGATGCGCGCCGACCGTATCCTCTGCCTGGAAAACGGCTCCGTACAGGGATACGGCAGTCACAGTCAGCTGATGGTTTGCTGTCCGACATACAGGGCAATTTATGAATCACAGATAGGAGGCGGTGAAGATGCCGAATAGCAATATGACCCCTCCCCCGGTTAATTTGAGCGGCCCCGGTCATCACTCCCGCGGCAGGGTCGTGGTAAAACCCAAAAATATGAAGGGCACCCTGCGCCGGCTTTGGGACCTGACGGAAGGGCACAGAGACGGACTGGGCTGGATACTGTTGCTGTCCGCGCTGACCTCCGCTTCGGCCATACTGTCTCCGCTCATCATCGGTAATGTGGTGACTGCCATAACCCGCGGAGATCCCGCGGAGATCATCATCCTGTCGCTGTTTGCGCTGTATCTGTGCGATTGGCTGGTCCGCTTCCTTCAGCAGTACCTCATGGCCTCCGTCGGCCAGAATATCATTTACCATATACGCACGACGCTGTTCGGGGTGATGAAAAAACTGCCGCTGTCCTTCTTCGACCGGCGGCAGCACGGTGAACTCATGAGCCGGCTGACAAACGACGTGGACAACATCAGCAATACCATCTCCACCTCGCTGACGCAGCTTCTCACCTTTATTTTTACGATACTGGGCATACTCTGTATCATGCTGTACTTGAGCCCGCTGCTCACCACCGTATCGCTGGCCGCCGTCGGACTCATATTCCTGCTGACCCGTATCATAACAAGGCGCACAGGCAAACTGTTCGCCGAGCAGCAGAGGGATCTGGGCAAGCTGAACGGGCAGATAGAAGAGAGCATTTCCGGGCTGAACATCGTAAAGGCCTACTGCAGGGAACAGCCGATGATACGGGAATTCGAGGAGAGCAACGATAATCTTTGCAGGGTCGCGACCAACGCCATGATCTGGTCGGGGGCCCTGATGCCCATAATGAACGTAATAAACAATCTCAGCTACGTGGCTATCTCCGTAGTCAGCGGCGTAATGGCCGTACGCGGACTGATATCCATAGGCATGATCTCCAGTTTTCTGCTCTATGTCAGGCAGTTCACGCGTCCCTTTGTGGAGATCGCCAATATCTACAACAACTTTCAAACGGCCGTCGCGGGAGCAGAACGTATTTTCGAGATCATCGACGAGCAGCCGGAACCGGAGGACGTGCCTTACGCCCTGCCTCTCGCCGCGCCCAAGGGCGACATCGAGCTGAAGCACGTCGTATTTGGATACTCCGGCGGCAGGCAGATCCTAAAGGATATATCCATAAGCATCCCCGCCGGGACCAAGGCGGCCATTGTGGGACCTACGGGCGCCGGAAAGACGACGATCATCAATCTGCTGACCCGGTTTTATGATGTGAGCGGTGGAGAGATACTGCTGGACGGACACGATCTGCGCGAATACCGCATGAAGGACTTAAGACAGGCCTTCGGAGTGGTGCTGCAGGACACGGCGCTGTTTGCCGAGCCGGTGAAGAACAATATAAGCTACGGCAGGGAAAACGTGCCGATGTCCGAGATCGAAGAAGCCGCGCGCATTGCGGGCGCAGACGCGTTTATACGGCGTCTCCCGCACGGATACGACACCGTGCTTGCGCAGGGCGGGGACGAACTCAGCCAGGGCGAGCGGCAGCTGCTTACCATAGCCCGCGCCGTGCTTGCCGATGCCCCCATCCTCATCTTAGACGAGGCGACCAGCTCCGTGGATACGGTCACCGAACAGAAGATCCACCGCGCCATGTCGGCCATCACCGAGGGACGCACCTCGTTTATCATCGCGCACCGCCTGAGTACTATCCGCGATTCGGATATAATAATCCTGATAGAAGACGGGAAAATAGCCGAGCAGGGAAATCATGAACAGCTGATGGCGCTGAACGGGCACTATGCAGCCATGTACCGCACGCAGATAGGAGAATAGGTATAAAAAAATAAGCGGGTATCACAAAAATACTGTGATACCCGCTTTTGACTTTCAGGAAAACCGTCAAACCGTTACAAATCGTGCGGTTGCGCAAGAATGTCACGGCCTGATCTTATCTTATGATCGTCTGATGCCTCTCCGGGCCCACCGATATAATGCTCACCGGCACCCCGACGTTATCCTCTATGAAGTGTATATAGTCCTTCGCTTCCTTGGGAAGCTCTTCGAAGTCCTTTGTCCCGGATATATCCTCATCCCATCCCTTAAGGGCGCTGCAGACCGGTCGTGCTTCTCCCAATACGCCCAGATCCGCGGGAAAATCATATAGATCCCTGCCCGCCATCCGGTAAGAGGTGCAGACATTTATCTCCTTGAGGCCGCTCAATGTGTCCAATTTGGTGATTGCCAGAGACGTAAGGCCGTTCACCCTCACGGCGTACCTCAGGATGACCAGGTCCAGCCAGCCCACCCGGCGCGCTCTGCCGGTCGTGGTGCCGTACTCGCATCCCTTGTCCCTTATATAGTCCGCCTGTCCGCCGTCCAGCTCCGTTGGGAAGGGACCCTTGCCCACCCGCGTGGTATACGCCTTGGCTATGCCCAGCACCTCGTCTATCAGCGTGGGCCCTATGCCCAGGCCGGTGCATGCTCCGCCCGACGTAGGACTGGACGAGGTGACGTAGGGATAGGTCCCGTGGTCAATATCCAAAAGAGTCCCTTGCGCCCCCTCTAAAAGTATGTTCTTTCCCTGCTTTATATATCCGTACAGCAGCGCCGACGTATCGGCCACATAGGGCTTGAGCCTGTTTCCGTACTGCTCATATTCCACATAAAACGACTCTTGCCTGCGCCCGCCGTATACCTTCTCTATTATCGGGTCCTTTTCCTCAAGGGCGGAAGCTATCTTCGACTTTAAAGCTTCGCCATCAACAAATTCGTTCATGCGTATGCCGTTCCTGCTGATCTTATCGGTATAGGCCGGGCCTATTCCCCTCATGGTGGTTCCTATGTCTCCCGCGCCGCGGCTCTTTTCCATCAGCATATCCATCGTCTTGTGGAAGGGAAGCACCACATGGGCCCTGTCCGAGATCCTGAAGTTGCCGCAGGCCAGGCCCTTTTCCTCAAGTTCGTCCAGCTCCTTTAACAGCAGCGGCGGGTCCACCACCACCCCGTTGCCTATTATGTTCACGCAGTTATCATAGAGTATGCCCGACGGCACCAGATGCAGCTTGAACACCTCGCCGCCCTTTACCACGGTGTGTCCCGCATTGCTGCCCCCCTGGTACCGGGCCACCACGTCGCTGCTCTCCGCCAGATAATCGGTTATCTTGCCCTTGCCCTCGTCGCCCCACTGGGCGCCAACTATACACCTTACGCTCATTTAATCTCCCACCTTTTCCAGTATCTGTCTTGCCACCAGCACGCCGGACGCCGACGCCTGGGCCAGGCCCCTGCTCACGCCCGCGCCGTCTCCCGCCGCATACAGGTTGCCTATCTTCGTCTCCAGAGCGTCGGTAAGATCCACCCGCGAGGAATAGAACTTGACCTCCGCCCCGTACAGCAGCGTGTGCTTGGAATACACGCCCGGCGCTACCTTATCCATCGCCTGCAGCATCTCTATGATATCGGTGAGATGCCTGTAAGGCAGGACCAGACTCAGGTCTCCCGGCACCGCGGCCTTCAGGGTCGGCTCCAACAGGCCCCTCTTTATCCTCTCCGGCGTCGACCTCCTGCCGTCCAAGAGATCGCCCAGCCTCTGCACTATCACTCCCTCGCCCAGCATATTTGCAAGCCGGGCGATGTACTTTCCGTAATCTATCGGTTCATGGAAGGGCTCGGTGAATTCCTTGGAGACCAGCAGCGCAAAGTTGGTGTTGGAAGTCCTCTTATCCTTAAAGCTGTGGCCGTTCACCGTCTTAAGGCCGTCCACATTCTCCTCCACGACCACCCCGTAGGGATTCATGCAGAACGTCCTCACCCTGTCGTCAAAGGACTTGGTGAAATATATCAGCTTGGACTCGTATACGGCGTCGGTGACGTCCTCCATTATCTCGGCCGGCACCTCCACCCTGACGCCTATGTCCACGGCATTGTTCACAGTCTTGAGGCCCAGCTCGCCGCACTGCTCCCTGAACCAGCCCGCCCCGTTCCTTCCGGGGGCGACCATGATATACTTTCCGTAATAGTCTCCCTTATCCGTCGAGACGCCCACGGCCCTTCCATCCTCCGTCAGTATATCCTTCACGGTGCAGCCGGTCATAAGATCGACCCTCTCGGACAGGTACGCCTGCATGTTTTTTAGTATCTCGAAGCACTTTTCCGTACCCAGATGCTTGATCTCCGCGGGTATGAACTTGAGATCGGCTGCGGCGGCCTTTCTGGTCAGCTCCTTTATCTTCTCCCTGTCGGTGCCGTGCGTCTCCGTCGTGCCCCCGAAGTTTACATAGATACCATCTATATACCTTATAAGGTTTTCCACCTCATCTTTTCCGATGTATCCGTCCAGCGCTCCCCCGAACTCGGTAGTCAGGGTCAGCTTGCCGTCGCTGAACGCGCCGGCTCCTCCAAAGCCGCTGGTTATCGAGCAGGGATCACAGTCGCTGCAGCTGGTGCCCCGGCCGATGGGACAGTTTCTGCCTTCTATCGCCCTGCCCTTTTCCAGCAGCAGTACCTTAAGGCCGGGCCGCTTCAGCATAAGTTCGTATGAAGCGAAAATTCCCGCCGGACCTGCTCCCACTATTATAACGTCATATTTCATACAAAATCCCTCCTAACGGTGGGGTCTCTCCCTTGTGTATATTATCAGAAAGCGAAGCATAAATCAAGTGCAGATCCGAACGTTATTTGATATCTTGTACTAAAAGTTCATAAAATTCGCCGCGCATGCCCGCGATTTATTAACCGATTTGTAGCTTTTTTGTAATATTACTGTAACATTAAAATGTTATAATCGCGGGGAAGAGGAGGATGTAAATGAAAAGACGATTAACTATAGCTATAGTCGTACTATGTCTGCTCTTGAGCAGCACCGCAGTATCGGCCCAGACGCCGTATCCTTACACCGACGTGGAAGGCTGCTGGGCATTGGAAGCAATAACCGATCTTACGAACCGGGGAATACTCGGCGGCCGCGGAAACGGACTCTTCGGACCTAATGATAAGATCACCAGGGGCGAATTCGCCACCATCATGAACAAGGTATACAGGCTCAGCGCGCCGGAAAACCCCAAGACCTTCACCGACGTACCGGAAAGCTACTGGGGAAAGTCGGCCGTGGACTCCGTAGTCGCGGCGGGCTTTATGTCGGGACTCTCCTCAGGCACCTTCGGACCGGACAGGCCCGTCACACGCGAGCAGGCCATAACCGCCATAATGGCGACGACCTCCGCCTCCGATACGATAAAAGAAGGGGCGAACAAGGACACTGGCTACACCGACGATAAAAAGATATCCTCATGGGCCCGCGGGTTTGTATATGCTGCAAAGCAGCTGAGCATTATGGGAGGATACCCCGACGGAAGTTTCCACCCTCAGGACACACTGACCCGCGCCGAGACGGCCACGCTGTTCTACAGGTTCTATCATCCGGCAAACGGACCGGCTCCGCCGGAGAATCTCTATATAACCCGTACGGAAAACAACCAGATAAACCTTGAATGGACAGCCGCGGCAGGCGCAAAGAAATATGCGGTATACAGAATAATGAACGGCAAGGAAACACTTCTGGACTTCACGACCGATACGAAGTACACGGATACCGCCGATCCGGATGCCGGACCGCATTACTACGTAAAGACCATAGACGGCAACAACATGTACTCTGGGGAGAGCCCCACGGCCTACGTTCCCTCTTTAAACGACAGGGAACAGTCCTATGAGCGGGATTTCGGCTACAGTCAGAAGATGAAAACGCAGATACTCAGCGCCAAGCGGGGCCAAGTGATAGACACCACCGGTCTCGTCGGAAACAGGATACCGCAGATAGAGACGACCCCGGTGGATAACCAGGACACCCTGGTATTCTCCGACTCGCCCGAGTATATAACCAAACCGGGCATACAATACAAGGCTACCGTAAACGGAAAGGCCAGATTGTATTATTACTGCGTCAATCACATACTCTATGGCAGCGACTTCCCGGACAACTTAAGATTTGGAGTATTCGTAAAGAACACCGGCAGTGAGGATGTGAACGTAAATATAAAGAGGGCCAATCTCGGCGCCACCGACCAGGGCTATGAGGCATGGAGATGGCTGCAGATAGGGGCCGAGGTCACATACGACCTATTGGACGGCGACAACCTCAACATCGGGATGGACTTAGCGCCGGGCGAGACCCAGCTGTTGTCCCCTACCCACTTCTATACCCCCGTTACCTATAACAACCTCATACACGGGGTATATGATCTGGAGACCAGCGGACAGGTGGAGGTCTACTTCGTCGCTCTGGGAGAAAAGTACAGCGGCATAGACGATCCCGAGGAAAAGATCGACGAGCTTCCGCTGTTGGACCCCGACGTCCATGACAGGGGCACGTTTACCGGAACAAAGCGCACGCTGAGCGTATATGTGGATAAGATGCAGGCGCTCACATTGGCCGACGGCACTCTGGACCCCACGCTTCTCGGCAGGGACCAGATGTTGGATAAGGACGCCAAGCTGAGCGGAAACTACGGCTTGGAGTACGAGATACACGTAAAGGCCGGAAGGAAGATGAGAATAATGCTGATGGCACCGGGCGGCAGCTATCAGGGTCCGATATGGACCAGCAAATCGGGCAGCTTTATGGCGCCCAAGAGCCCCATAAGGCCGTTTACGCAGGGCGTGTATATAGACGAGATCGAAGCCGGAGAGGACATGACCATAAGGTGGATACCGCCCGCATCGACCTATCTGCCTGTTCAGTTTGTCTTCGTAGAAATATAGCGGTTGTTGCAAATCAATGCGGATAATGATATTATGGACATAAGACCATAAATAAGCAAAAGTTGGTGATACGATGATCACAGAAGCGGAAAAGCGCGTTTTAAACATCATCATAGAGGACCCCACCGCATCTCAGGAGGAGATAGCACGGCTGCTGGGCATCACCCGGTCCGCCGTGGCTACCCACGTATCCAGCCTGATGAAAAAGGGCATGCTGAAGAGGGGATATATAGTAAACGAAAAGGCCTCGGCGGTAGTGGTGGGCGGTACAAATTTCGACATAAAAGGGGTATCCTTTGACAATATAGTTCCGGTCACGTCCAACCCGGGCAGGATAGAATTCTCTCCCGGAGGCGTCGCCAGAAACATAGCGGAAAATCTGGCGCGGCTGGAGGTAAAGACCAGGCTGATCACCCTCGTCGGCGACGACATGTACGGCGATATGCTGCTCAAGGAGGCGGAGAGGTCGGGCATAGATATCTCGGCCTGCGACAAGATACCTCATAAGACGTCCGGCACATATGTGGCCATAGAGTCCCCCGACGGGGACATGGCGCTCGCCCTCTCGGATATGGAGATCTTCAGCGAGATGACGCCCGAGTTCATAAGCTCCAGGATAAAGGCTTTGGACGCGGCTTCCGTCATAGCTGCCGACACAAATTTACCATTAAACACCTTCGTTTACCTGAAGTCCCAGGCCAAGCAGAGGGGCATACCCTTCTGCGTTGAGCCCGTCTCGGTGCCCAAGGCCGAATACCTCAGGGGACAGCTGGAGGACATATACCTCATAACCCCCAACGTCGAGGAGGCCGCCGCCATCGCCGGCATGGAGATCAAGAGCGACGCCGGCATCAAGGAAGCCGCCGTATCCATAAACCGGCAGGGAGTGCAGGTGGTGGTCATTACCTTGGGAAAGAGGGGCATATACCTGTACCATGACGGAAAGGGCAGCTTCCTGGACAGCATGAGCGCCCGCGTGGTGGATACCACCGGGGCGGGAGACGCCCTCTTTGCAGGCATGGTCTATGGTATATACGGCGGATACCGCATTGAAAAGGCAGCAGAATGCGGCCTGGCCTGCGCGGCGGCAGCCGTCTCCAGCAGCCTCACCGTATCGCCGATAATAAACCCGTCATATATTGAAAAAATGATGGGAATCAACATGAGCAGATAAACATAAACTGAACGGATATAAAAACAGTGAAAGACCTATAGGTCCTTCACTGTTTTTATACTCTCTATGGCCACCGCAGCGGCTCCGATAGTACCGGCATCCTCTCCCAGGGAGGATAGCACCACGCTGACGTCGTTTGCCTGCACTTCCATCGCCCTGCTGGAAATAAATTCTTTCACGGGCTGCGTCAGTATGTCTCCGGCCTTGGCCACGCCGCCGCCTATGGCTACCATCTCGGGATTGAAGGTATTTACGTAGTTTACCAAAGCTACCCCCAGATACTCCGCCGCCTCTCGTATCACCTGCTGTGACAGCTTGTCGCCGGCTGCCGCCTTTTGAGCTATCATGGCCGCCGTAAGCCTGTCCCAGTCGCCCTGTATATCGGCGGTGACCGACGAATAATTCCCCTTCATTAGATATTGCTTCATCATGCGCACTATCCCGGTGGCGGAGGAGTACATCTCCAAGCATCCCCTTCCGCCGCAGTTACAGAAGAGCCCGTCCTTTTCGACTATGGTATGTCCTATCTCCGCCGTGGCGTTAGACTTGCCGTGAAGCAGACGCCCGTCCGTTATAATCCCGGCCCCCACGCCAGTGCCCAGCATCACCAGTATGAAGTTATCAGTGCCTTTGCCTGTCCCAAATCTCCATTCACCCAGGGCAGCGGCATTAACATCATTTTCTACAAAAACTGGTACGGAAAAAGCATCTTCAATCGGCCTTCTCAGCTGCACGTTATTAAAATTTAAATTTCCTGCAAAACGGCATATCCCCTGATCTACATCGATAATTCCCGGAGAACAAAGCCCAATGGCCTCTATCTCCTTATCCTTTTTGATTTTCTTCACTGCACTTATTATATTTTCCATTACCCTTCCGTAACCTTCGTCAGCCCCGGTAGGATGGGTTATATGGCTCATAACCTTGCCCTGCTCACTTAATAGTGCCGCCTCGATGTTTGTTCCTCCCAGATCTACACCTGCAAGAATACCCATATATCTCCTCCTCACATTTGATATTTTTTAAGCTCTTCCTTGAAATATTTGGCGAACCTCTCGAGCTCATTAATATTATCCGTAAGTTCACCTATCTTATCGGAGTACTCCGTTACCCCGGCGCTCATCTCCTGCGATGTAGCCGAGTTCTCTTCAGCAATGGAGGCCAGGCCCTGCACGCTCTCAAAAACCTTGGAAAGCTCATCCGTAGACCCCGACAGTTCATCCGCCGAGCCAGATATCCCGCCTGCGATCTGCTTGACATCCCTTACCGAATTCTTGACTATGTTTGTAACCTGTTCTAGCAGCTTGGAACTTTGCTCCATGTTTTTGAATTCCCCGTTAAACTCATCGGCCATAGAGAGGACACTATTAGCAAACTCCTCCAAATTTTGATTTATATCACCCACGGCGTTCTTGGAATCATCAGCCAGCTTGCGGATCTCATCGGCCACCACGGCAAAGCTCCGGCCTGCATCTCCCGCTCTGGCAGCCTCTATGGCGGCATTAAGCGAAAGCAGGTTGGTCTGGTCGGCTATGGATTCAACGGTCTTCACCACGCCCCTTATGTCCGTCGCTTTCTGCGCCAGCTCTTTAGACTCGGTATTGATACACGAAAACCGCTCTTTAGTCTGGCTAAGCACTCCGTTCACATCGGCCACATTGTTTGCGGCGACCTCCATCTCCCTCGTCGATGAATCCAGCTTGTCCCTGTTTGTCTGCTGCTTACCCACCGCAGTCTTTAAGGCTGTTTATATTGTCGTCCAGCATATTCACCGCGTCGGATGTCTCCGTCGCCTGGGATACCGCGCCGTGGGCCACATCCTCCACGGCCGTGGAAATTTCCGCCGACACCCTGTTCATATCGCCGGCAACGCCTGAAAAGTCACCGGTAAAGTTAGTCATATCGTCCGTGCCGCCCTTCATAAAGATGACTTCCCGGCGCAGATTCTCTTTGGCGGTCTTTAGTTTGGAAAATGCCTTTTCATACATATCCCCGGTGACGACTGAGATATCATCCTCCATATCCAGGTCTCCCAGCCTGCTTATCTCCTCCGTAAGCAGCCCCATTGGCTTATTGGCAATAAGGGATACCACAAACGGCACCGCAAACGCCACAATTCCCAACGTCAAATACTCCGTCATGGGCAGACCCATAATGAGCCCGGCGGCCATGGTGATCAGTCCGGAATACAGTCCGGTGCGCAGCGGTATATTCCGCAAAATACCCAACGTCAGTACCCTGTTAAGGCCGTAGGTCTTTGTTTTATTCACGGCCTTGGCGAATTTTATGTCCACCGTCATGCCGTTGCTGCCGTCCGGCTCCGTGCCTCTGCTCACTTCCCTTATGTCCAGCTTTTCGTTGAAGAACTCCGCCGCTCCTTCTAAAAGGCCGAGGAAATAATCGTACATGCCCCTTCGCGACACATACTTTATCTCCAAGCCGTCGCTCCCCAGCTCCTTGGCATAAATGCGGGGCGGCCTGGCCCCTTTTATAAGTCTCGTCATCTGACTATGTACGTCGTCCATCATCATCAGGAAGCCCTTAAGGCTCTTCCTCTCAAAATACGACGGGAACCACTTGTGAAATGTCTTAATATTATTCCTGCCTATCTCCCTCCATACGGCATCGGCACTCTTGCCGATCTTCCTCGCCACGGCGGAAACAAGCTCCTTAGCGGCATTGTCGTCGATGTCGTCCAGCGGCCCTATTATCTTATCGGACTCCCAGCCGACTTCCTTCATTGCACTTGCAACCGCAGCCTTGCCATAGATCTCCTTCATCGTATTGACCCATGTTGATACAACCGTACCCTTCAAATATCCCATCTCCCTTCCATAGTATTTTATACCAATTTCGACAAATCTTCCATAAAAAAATTAATTTCTGATAAATATTGTCAATATTTATCGTAATAAAATACCCGCCTCATAGGGCGGGTACAATCCAACAAAAACATTTGCTGTTATGAAAAACAATTTTACAAAAATTTACTATTAACAAATTCGTTATGATAACATATTGATAATTATGCTATCTACTTTTTACCATAAACAATATATCTTTGCCTGCTTTAATATTTTCTTTCGTATTTATATTTTCCACAATAAAATCATCACCATTTAATACAAGCACCGGCGAGGTCAAATCAACATTCCTCTCCTTAAAAAATTGATCATCTGCTTTAAACAGCACATCTCCTTTGTTGACTCTCTGACCGACTTTAACCTTCATTTCAAAACCTTTTCCTTTATATTTTACCGTATCCAATCCGTAATGTATTATTAATTCCAAACCTTCTTTTGTTACTATACATACTGAATGGTTTGTTTCAGCAATAATACTGACAGTGCCATCAACAGGAGAAATAATTTCTGTAGACTGAGGAATTATAGCAACCCCTTCACCCACCATTCCCTGAGAAAAAACCTGATCGTTAATTTTGTTAATAGAAATGGTTTCCCCGTCAAGAGGCGAGTAAATTTCAATAGGTCTCGGTTTGAAAAATTTTAACATATTTACTCTCCTTCTATTTAGAGCTGTAGCAACGTATAGCTACAGCTCCCTTTACAATAACCTTATCATTTTAACTTTTTATGCACATTCAGTGAACATTCTGTTCCACCTTCAATATTATTTTAGTTCTGGCCAATAGCCCCTATTAGCTACAATATAATCGTCCAGAAGCTCTTTTGCAACCTTTGCACTCGGTACACACCTGGATAAAGTAAGTGCCTGCCAAAGCTTTAGATAGGAACCTTGCTCCCAAGCATCAACAACCAATTTCTCCACTGCAACCTGCTGTTCCATCAATCCTTTCTGAAACGTTGGTATCCTCCCGATTGATAAGCGCTCATACCCATTTTTACCGACAAGACATGGGATCTCCACCATAGTATCTGGTGAGAAATTCTCAATAGCCCCATTATTTTCTACAATCAGCAGCATTCTCTCGTGAGTATTGAAAGCAAGGGCAATACATAAATCTACGATGAATGTGGCATGATTAGTTATTTCAAGGTAACTTCCCTTTGCAGTTCCATTTTCCGCAATATTTTTACATGCTTCAAAGACATTCTTCTCTCTTCCCTCCATAACTTCGTTTGCCCTGGTATGGTTAACATCCGAATGAGAAACGACATAATCAGGAAACAAATAATATTTAAAATAACTGTTTGGAATATATGTCGGATCAAGTGCCAGAATGTCCTTAGCTTTATAATAAGTTTCGTTCCAACTTTTTTCCTGATGACTGGCAGCCATCTTAGGCGAGACAAAACCGTTTTCAAGCATATATTCCTTGATTTTGGGCATCAAGTCATTTCCTTCTTTGTCTCTTATATCAGACCACCAGCCATAATGATTTAGGCCAAAGTACCTTACATCCATTTCCTTGCGGCTTTTTAATCCCGCAATATCTGCCATTGAATCTTCCAGTCCAATCGGCATATCGCATATATTTATTATTCTTGAGTGTGGTCTAAATCTTCTTGTCGCTTCGGCTACGATAGCTGCGGGGTTAGAGTAATTCAACATCCAAGCATTTGGTGAATATTTCTCCATGTAGTCCAAGTTTTCTAATACTCCTGCAATTGATCTCATTCCGTATGCAATTCCACCCGCTCCGCAGGTTTCTTGACCAACACAGCCGTGTTTTAAGGCAATTTTTTCGTCACGTTCTCTCATTGGCAACTGTCCCACCCTGATATGCGCTAAGCAGAAATCTACATCCGTGTAGGCTTCCATTGGATCGGTTGTAGCAATAAACTCAATGGAGGGATCTTTTTCCTTTACCAATATCTCACATGCTTTTGCCAATTTATTTTGACGGGTTCCATCATTATCATAAAGTTTAATTTTCCTCAATGGGAGCCTGTCAATATGATTTAATAATGTACATACAATCTCCGGTGTATAAGTACTGCCGCCTCCTGCAATAACAACTGAAAATTTCTTCAAAGTAATTACCTCCTCTTTATAATTTTGCTAATTCTTTTTCAACTGTTTTCTTTATAAGCGTTACAGTTGTACCATAAACAATTTGAACATTACGTTCATCTGCTCTTACTATACCATTGCACCCTGTTTTCTTTATAATGCCTTCATCAAACAAACTTCCATCCTTCAATTCAACTCGTAATCTGGACATACAAGCTTCAAGTTCAACAATATTGTCTTTGCCTCCAAGTCCTTTAATAATAATCTGTGCCTTCAAAACTTCAGGATTATTTACATCTAAATTATCTTTCTTCTGATTTACAGAAACGTTTGCAATTTCAGCTGCAAAAGCCAGTGAATCATCATAATCTCCGCCTCTGCCTGGAGTCTTAACGTCAAATCTAACAATCCACCATTTAAATAGAACATAGCAAACTATAAAATAAATAGGAATCAGCATTAATACGACCCAAACATTGGAATTACGTCTTAATATACCATGTATAAATAATCCAATGATGCTCGATTCTCCACCGCCGACAGCAGATCCAAGTACGTAGCATAGCAACCAACTCAAACCGTTAAGTATTGCATAAACTACATATAATAACGGAGCACTAAACAGGAAGATGAATTCAACAGGTTCTGATACAGCAGCAAATATTGCGGTTAATGCTGCAGTTAACAGTAATGATTTTATTGATTCTCTTTTTTCTTTGTAAGCTGTATGATAAATTGCCAAACAGATTCCCGGAAGTGCACCTAACATTATTGGTATCTGCGGCCCAAACTGATATTTAACCAATTCCCTCAGAGTAACTCCTGATGGCGATACTGGCAGCCCTTCAGCTAGATATAATGAATACGCCTGAGTAACTCCTGTAGCCACAGCACCAGATTTAAAGACATATTCCCCGGATATAGCAGTTGTACGAATCAATGAATTCCATATTTGATGTAAGCCGGTAGGTATAAGCAGCCTTTCAACCAATCCATAAATAAATGGACCAAATATTCCTGCAGAATTTAAAGTATATCCCAGTGCATTGATTGCCCTTGATAGCCAAACCCAAGCAAATGGAAACAGTTGCCCAAATATATACATAATAAACATACTGGCAATCGGTGTAAACCGAACTCCCTGAAAGAAAGCAAACGCCATAGGAAGCTTTATGTCTTTAAATTTATTATGTATAATACCTGCCAAAACACCGGTAATCATACCTCCTACAATATTACAATTAACCGTTTCAAAACCTAAAACTGTCGTAATACCACCCTTAGGGAACATTGCAGCAACACTGGGAAATTTAGTTATCAAAAAGCTCATTGAACTGATAAATGATAAGTATCCCAAAAAACCTGCAAAAGCTGCATATTCCTTTTGTTCGGTCGCAAACGCAAAGGCCAGTGCAACTGCATATATGGCAGGTAAATTTTTTAGTACCAACAGACCGATATTTAATAAAATATCGTTTACATATTGGAACCAAGGGGCACCCAAAAATGGCAAAGCCTCAAGTATATTAGGCTGCTGAAAGATAGAAGCAAAACCCATAGCCAACGATCCAGCGGAAATCAGAGCAATAGGTATCAAGAATGCCCTTGACAGCTTCTGAAAGAATGGCAGTAAAGACTTTTTGTTCATGACTTTTCTCCTTTCTGTATTTTATTATACACAACTTTATAAGTTTGTATTAACTATTTATATTGTGTACACACAATATTTTATCACTAATGCAAACGATGTCAATAGTAAATCCAAATTGCCACGATTATTTATAAATGTATAGAATCTCATAGAACAAGTTGATCAAGTGATGAATATCAATAATCGTATTGTAACGTATGAACAAAGAATATACAGAAAAAGCTAAAAAATCATTTGGAAGTGTTGGCAACAATGTTGTTTCAATGATATAATATAGTATCGAAAATGTGTATACACTTTTTACAAGGAGTTGATAACTTGCGGGACGTTATTTACATAGAAATTGCAAACGATATTAAAAAAGATATAGAACATAATTATAAACCTGGTGAAAAATTAGAATCTGAAAGTATGTATGTAAAAAAATATGGTGTTTCAAGAGTAACCATAAAAAGGGCACTTGCATATCTAGAAAATCATAAACTCCTTTATTATATTAAAAATAAAGGTTACTATGTATTAAATCCTGCTATAAACCGCGGTTCGAAAATAATGTCGTTCACTCATTATATGGCTATGAACAACATGAAAGTTACCAACAAGTTGCTAAAGATAAAACTTCAGAAACCTGATAACGATGTTAAAGATATTTTGCAACTTGATGATAATGATATGGTCTACCGCATAAATCGTATTCGATATGGCGACAATGTTCCTCAGGTAATTGAATATTGTAATGTCTCTGCAAAATTGTGTCCGGGACTAGAAAAATTCAATCTAAAAGAATACTCTTTGTATGATATACTCAAGGAATATTACAACATAAAAATTGATAGGCAGATTTATAGTTTTAACGCAAAAACCATTAAAGGATTTGAAGCCAAACATCTAATCAATGAAACGTCCGGTCCCGCTTTAATTATTACAACTACAGGATACACTAATATGGGGATAACTCCTGTAGAATATACTGTAGAAGTCAACAATTATAAAACCTTTAATTATGTCATAACGTTAACTGATTACTCATAATAGATGTTATTATTTCTATAAAAATTGATTCCTTGTGTATAATAATACCCGTCATTTTTTAGTGACGGGTAAATAGTAATTTCTATTTTTGATTTTCAATGCTCGATTATGCAGATACATTAATTTAAATAAGTTTTAAAAGTGTATTATATCTTTTCCCCTGTTTTCTTCTTTCTTTCAACATAATAATATATCGGTAATCCCAGCAGAGTAAGTCCAATACCTATCATGGCATGTAGGAAAGAACTCCTCAGCGTGCTTACTAATATGAACAGCCCTCCGCACATGCCCAAAATAGGCGTTATTGGATACAGCGGAACCTTGAACGGCCTTTTTTCTGCAGGCACCCTTTTCCTCAGCACAAAGACTCCAAGAACTCCAAATGTAAAGAATATCCACAAAACAAATTCTATGAAGTCTGTTATAGTATTAAATGTACCTAATAATATATAAATTACTGAAATCACGCCAATTGTAATTAATGCGTTCGCAGGAGTTGCAAATTTGGGATGAACTTTACAGAACCACTCCGAGCAAGGTAATTGTTTTTGTTCTCCCATAGCAAATGGTATACGTGCTCCCGTCATCAGATTGCCATTTAAAGCTCCAAAGACGGAGATCAGTATTCCAATGTTAATGATAATAGCGCCGCGGGTACCAAATAACTTAACCGCCACATCAGAAGCTATCATTTCTGAATTTGCCACCTGATCAGCCGGCATTGTATTAAATATAGCCACATTAAACAGCGTATAAACCGTTAATACCACTAATACGCCGACAACGATCGCCTTTGGAAGCTTATTCTTTGCGTCTTCAACCTCGCCGGCCATATAGGTAATGCTTATCCATCCGTCAAAAGCCCATAGCACGCCTAATATTGCTGCTCCAAAGCCGCTTCCCGCGGCTACGCCGGTGCTGACAAAGCCCAGATCGTGGGCTGTTCCACTTATCAGACCCACGGCAATAATTACTATCATCGGTATGAGCTTGCCTATGGTCGCCAAGGTCTGTACAACGGAACCATACTTTGTGGCAAGTATATTTAAGCCTATAAACAATGCTATCATTAGTATGGCAAGTACTTTTTGCTGCATTGCGGTCAGCGGAACAAAAAACGATGCATATGTCGCAAAGGCAATGGCAAGCGCCGCAGTAGACCCCGGGTACGAAATGACGAGCTCGACCCAGCCATACAAGAATCCCCAAACATCCCCATAAAGTTCCTTTAAATAAGTATAGAATCCTCCTGTCTTTGGTATGGCGCCCGCAATCTCGGATATGGAAAGAGCGGCGCATAATGTTATGAGTCCTCCTACGATCCAAGTCATCACCGCCATACCGGGAGACCCTGCATTTTTCAGTACGACAGCAGGTTTTATGAATATGCCCGAACCTATTACCAGGCCTATTATTATTGCAAGTGATTCTATGAATGTAACAGATTTTTTTAATTTTTCTTCCGACATCTTTTACACTCCCTCTTATGCATATTTGCAGAAAGGTAAACACATAAAGTTACTAAAAACAGTCATAGTCAGACACTCCCAATATTTCAACTAAAATTGCAAGCATCTGACTATGTAATTTCTCCTTCTTATCCTTTAATATACTTTTTACATCTTGCGGACCGTATATTTATCGATCAATTCGTGGTTGATCTCAACACCCAGTCCCGGGCCGTCCGGTACATGGATATAACCGTCTTTGTCCACTTTGAGAGGCTCTGTCAGCATGCAGTCGCGGATAGTATAATCCCATCTCGGCGGATCATAGCAGTACTCGATAAATGGGCAATTCGTCACGGAACCTGCTACCTGAAGTGCAGCGGCAAGACCCATTCCATGAGTCCATGTGTGGGGAGTATAGATTTTGTTTTCCGCTTCCACCATTGCGGCGATTTTCCTGGACTGCAGGATGCCGGCTGATAAGACCGTATCCACTTGATAAATATCAAAGCAGCCATGTTTTAAGAATTCCTTGTATTCGTGTACCTGGCTGTTCAGCTCTCCGCCTGCTATATTTATTGAAACCGATTGCCTGAGCTGTGCAAGTCCTTCATAGTCATAACCATACAGAGGTTCCTCTAACCATTCGATTCCCATCTCTTCAAGTCTCTTAGCAACATAAAGAGCCGTCTTATAATCCCACTTATTAACTGCTTTCTTTCCAACAAAAAACCATCCTTGATTTGCATCCACGGCGATTTTGATCTTATTGCCGACAGCCTTAACAATTTGTTCGACTTCCGCAAGATCATCCTCGACATTATCCTGATGAACTCTTATCTTCATCATTTTGAATCCTTCAGAAATAAACCTCTCGGCGTCCTCGATCCTCTCTTCGGGAGTCTTCAATTCGCCCGTGCTTGCATAAGCTAAAATCTTATCCTGCGCTCCGCCCAGCATTTTATATATAGGCAGATTTGCATATTTTCCAAGCGCATCCCAAACGGCAACATCAATAGCCCATGGTCTATATGCATACAGGCAGATATTGCTTAAGCCTGTCGATATTGCTTCCGTTTCAGTAACGTCTCTTCCTATTAAGAGAGGCTTAACCTGAGTCTCCCAAACACCTGAAAGGAGCTGTGCCGAGTCGCATGCGGCACCGTATCCCTTTACCCCGTCATCAGTGTCTACCTCAACGAGCGTCACAAATAGTTTCTTTTCGGGATTTCCCGGATTCCACGTACTGCGAAACGGATCGGAAAGCGGTACCTCAGCCAGCGTTAAATGGGCATCTGTAATCTTCATTCTAGATCCTCCTTATTATTAATAATTTTTTACACATATATCTATTGCAAGATCAATGCCAATAAAAAATGATCGCTCTTCTTAATTTAAAGTTTTGTGGTCAATTGATATTAGCGCATGAAACCGGCTGTTTATCCGGCTTTTGTTCAGTCAAAATAAAGATCTCTTCTTAATATTAAAGTATAACCTTACGATAAAGCTGAATAAAACGTAAAATTTTTTTACTCCATATATGTGGTAAAGTAAAAATTTTTTTACACTGTCGCGCCTTCTATTGATGCGAATATCCCTTTATTCCGCAATATGTGAAAAATTTTTTTACAGCGTTAACCCTTTTAAAAGAAGATTTATTCTGGTAAACTTATAGTAGTATGGGATGTCCCGGCCCTTCTCTTTTATTGAATACAGAAAACCGTTATGGTTTTATTCGTTTCCTCGCGGCTTCTTCCAAAGGATCGGGAATCAAGTATAATTATTCTTTCAATTATCTAATTGAGAGGTGAGATTAATGATGCTTGAAAGGGATATAGAAAAGGTGCTTCAAATATATAATTTTATAGATGGGATAATGATCGTGGATACGGATGGTAAAATAATCTATTACAACACATCACACCCAAATATAAATACTTTAAGACAGCGGGACGCTATTGGAAGAAGCCTCTTAGACGTGTATCCTTCCCTTACGGAGGAAGACAGTAAAATATTGAAAGTATTAAAAACGGGACGGCCGATCTTAGATTACAGTCAGTCTTTTACTACCTATAAAGGACAAACCATACAAGCAAAAAGTTCCGCCTTCCCTATCCTAAATAATAATAGCGTTATAGGCGTCGTTGATCTAGTGATGTATTTAAATCCTAAAGTACCCAATAAAACGATTGCAGTAGATATAGACCAGGATAAAATTTTAAAAAAATCTCCCAAGAAAGTAACGGCAGGATTAGATGATATAATAACAAATGATAAACAGATGTTGAAAATCAAAGACAATATAAAGCTAATAAAAGATTATGATTGTAACGTTTTGGTTTATGGAAAGACCGGTACCGGCAAAGAGCTTATAGTACAATCCATACACAATTGCAGCGGAAGAAAAAATGCTCCCTTTATCGTCCAGAACTGCGCGGCGATCCCTTCCAATTTACTTGAAAGTATCTTGTTCGGCACCGTAAAGGGAAGTTTTACGGGCGCCGGCGATAGTAAAGGTTTAATAGAGTTGGCAAACGGCGGGACATTATTTCTGGATGAGATAAATTCCATGGGATTGGATGAGCAAGCTAAAATTTTACGAGCCATTGAAGAGAAAAAGATACGCCGTGTAGGGGATTCTAAATCGATAGATATCGATGTCAGAATAATTTCTGCCGTTAATCAAGACCCTCAGGATTGCATTAAAAAGGGAATATTGAGAGAGGATCTATACTACAGGCTTAGCGTGGTAGAGTTTGATATACCCCCTCTGTACGAAAGAAAAGGGGATATCCAACTTCTAATGGAATACTTTAGAAAATATTATAATTCAAGACTAAAAAAAGATATAAAGTGTTATACGAATGAAGTAAAGCAAATCTTTTTGAGTTATACTTGGCCCGGCAATGTAAGAGAACTCAAAAATGCCATTGAAGGCGCATTTTATTTAAGTAATGATTCTATAATCGATGTCAGCCATATACCTGTCAATATAAAAGAAAGCGTTGATTTCCAAGACAATTGTTCAAGGGATGAATGCCATAATACACAATCTTTATCACTTACACAAATGGTGGATTCCTATGAAAGATCTTTAATAAGCAACGCGTATATTAAATTTGATAAAAATATCTCAAAAACCGCAAATGCCCTTGATATATCCAGACAGTCATTATGGTATAAAATAAAAAAATATGACTTGTAGATCCCTTGAATTTAATTTATATAAATCATCATGGCAAAGCCCTCCACCATCTCCTCCGTAGAACCGGTCACGTAGGAGATGACAATGATGGAATCCCTTCCGATGCGCTTATTTCCCGAGGTATTATAGGCCGCCGCGTTCTCCGCATAGACCGGGATGGCGCTCATCTGCCTCACATGGCTCTCCGTCTGCATGCCGGAAGCATAGGTCCCCCCTATCCCCATAAAATAAACGGCGTCATACCCATTACGGCATATCGTATCGACGATACCTTCTATCTCTCCACGCAAGGCCAGCGCCCCCGCCACGCTGTCCATCTGCTTTTGTTCATCAAACTTCAACATAACCGTCATCCTCTCCGGAAAAGTTTTAATTCATATCAATAAAAAAGAGGGTTGCTGACCCTCAAAAAATACGGAAAAATTGATTGGACAATGCTTTTAATTGACTAAGTTCTTTATCTCATCTTTTACATATGGGCGCCGCAAGCAGCAGCGTCACGCTGGGTTACCACGGAACCTGGTGATTTTAAAACAACGTCAAAATAAAAGAGCCTAATATATATAAGGCTCCTCCGTGCTTTAAACCGGCAGGCATCGGCCTGGAAGCCTATTTACCGGCTTCCGTAAGCAATGCAATATGACATTCCTCATCCTTTATTATTCTTTCCAGATTTTCTTTTACATATTTATCGTCTATCATGTCTATATGCCGTTTGTACTGTGCTATGGCTGCCTTTTCACCCTGTATATCGTTGTCTATCCTGTCCTTTGTGTCATAGCCGTAATAGACGTAGGAAGCGTTCCAATAAGTACCGCAGCTGCCGCAGAAGTTCGCATATACCGGAGTGACCCCGAGTTTTCTTATCAGTTCGCTCAGTATTTCAAAGTGGATCATTTCCGACTTTGCTATACATTCCATAAGGCCGCCCGTTTTGCCGTCCGAAATGGTATAGGCATGATTCAGATACTGCATAACGGCGGTGACCTCGCTGATGGGAGAGGCTAGATCATCTAACAGAATCAGCCCATAGTTGTAGTTTGATTTTTCCACCCTGACCTCCGGATACTTGAGCTTAGCCGAGCATTTCATTATGTTGTCCGACTGACCCATAGCAAAACCCCCTTTCATATTTAATCTATTCCGAAAGGGGGAAAATGATACTATTCAAGCCATCTTTTTAATTTTTTTATATCCTTTATGTACAGCTTGTCCTTGTCTATGTAAACGGAGCCCTCCTTCTGGAGGGTGCTTAACGCCCTGGTCGCCGTCTCCCGGGTCGTCCCTGCCAGAGCGGCGAATTCCTGCCGTGGAAGCGCGAAGTCCACCATTATCCCGTCGGGGGTACTGCAGCCTCTCCCGGCCATGCCGATGACCGCATTCGCTACCCTGCCCATGGCGTCCCGCAGCCCTAAGTTCTCTATCTGGCCGCTGACGAACTGCAGCCTCCTGCCCATGAAGTTGATGATAGACACGGCCATATCTCCGTTTTGCCTTATGATCCCTTCCAGGTCTTCGCATCTGAGGACTCCTATCAAGGAGTCCCTTGTCGCCTCGGCACAGGCGGGATAGCTCAGCCCGGTGAACAGCACCGACTCGGCAAACGCATCGCCCTCCCGCATTATGTTTATGATCTGTTCCCTACCGTCGGCATTGGTCTTGAATATCTTCACACTGCCCTTTATCACAAAGTATACGGCCTCGCCCGGCTGCCCCTCAAAAAACACCATCGTATTCTTTTTATACGGCCGCTCGGTAACTATGCCGGCTATGCGCGCCAGCGTATCCTCGTCCAGCGTGGAAAAGACCAGTATCTTCCTTATAGCGGATGTATCCATGCCAAGCGTCACTCCCGTCTGATCTTATCCAGGCCGACGAACTTGGTGTACTGAGGCAGCCAATAGAGCTCGACCGTACCCGTAGGGCCGTTCCTCTGTTTGGCAAGTATTACCTCCGTTATATTCTTTCTGTCGGTCTCCTGATCATAGTAGTCCTCCCGGTAGAGGAACATGACCACGTCCGCGTCCTGCTCGATGGCTCCGGAGTTGTGGCTGACGATACCGCCGGCCAGCCATGACGAGGTGCCGGGGACAGTCATGTCATACACGTCCTCTTCACCTGCCGGCGTGATGCCGGTAATGCCGTCCCAGGCCAGGCCTACTTTACCGGATAAGGATATGTCCGGCACGCAGGCTATGCGGTCTCCCGCATGGAGCTGCGATATCGTCTTCCAGCCGCTTTCGCTCATCAGGCGGTGTTCCCCCGTGGCACGGATATGCCGTCCGTCCGCAAACGCCACGTCGAATATTGGCCGCACGCCCACATGCCAAACCCTGTCGCTCTTTGCCGTCACGACCTTCCCGCCGTCTAAAGAGAGCACCTCCGGCGTCGTATCCGCCAGTTCCCTTATGGGTACCTGCCTGCCGTCCGCAAGCGCCGCCAATGTGTCTCCAGTGACGCATTCCCTGAGATCGCTCAGCATCGGCCGGTGATCGGTACGGGATTCGGGCGCTCTGGATAGCTGCGACAATGTGACGATGGGCACGTTGAGCTCACGGGCCAGGCCCTTGAGCTCCCTGCTCAGCGACGACACCTCCTGCTGCCTGCTCTCCGCCCTCCTGTCCGACTCCATCAGCTGCAGATAGTCTATGATGACCATGTCCAGCCCCTTCTCCATCTTGAGCCGGCGCAGCTTGCCGCGCATCTCCGGCACGGTCACGTTGGGAGTGTCGTCTATGTATATCGGAGCCTGCGAAAGCACTCCCACCGCCCTCGTCAGCTGCGGCCAGTCGTCGTCCTCCAGCATGCCCATACGCAGCTTTTGGCTGTCTATATTCGCCTGGGAGCATATCATCCTGTTGGTAAGCTGCTCCCTCGACATTTCCAGGCTGAATATGGCCACGCTCTTGTTCTCCCTTACCGCCGCATTATGCGCCAGATTCAGTGCAAAGGCGGTCTTGCCCATGGAAGGCCTGGCCGCGACCAGCACCAGGTCTGACGGCTGGAACCCCGAAGTCTTGGAGTCCAGATCGGCGTAGCCCGATGCCACCCCGCTGATGCTCCCCTTGTTCTTCTGCAGCTTGTCTATCATATCCAACGATTCGGGAAGTATGTCCCGCAGCGACGCAAGGCCGGAGTTCATCCTGCTCTCCGATATCATGAAGATGGACCGCTCCGCCTCCTCCAGGACCTCGTCCACGCTGCCGCCGCCGAAGCCCAGCTCGGCCACCTTGCCCGACGACTCGATCAGCTTGCGCAGCGTAGACTTATCCCTTATCATCTTTGCATAATACGGCACGGTAGACGTACTGATGACGTGCATGGGAAGATCGGCCACATAGTCCATGCCTCCCACGGCCTCGAGCAGATCCTTGCCCCTCAGGGCGTCGGTGACCGTTACCAGATCGACAGGCTCGTTCTTATCGAAGAGCTCGGTCATAACTTCGAAAAGTATCTTATGAGAATCCCTGTAAAAATCATTCTTGTTTATTACCTCGGAAGCCTCTACCACAGCGTCCCGCGACAGCATCATAGAGCCCAAGACGTTTACTTCCGCCTCGACGCTGTGAGGAGGTATTCTTCCTATAGCCTCCATGGAAAAACCCCCTTATACCTCCACACGAACCTTTATATCCGCGTCTATGCCCTGGTACAGCTTGACGGTCATCGTAAAGACGCCGGTGGTCTTTATGGTGTCCTTAAGGTCTATCTTCCTCTTGTCCAGGTCTACGCCGTGCTGTTCCCTTATGGCGTCGGCAATGTCCTTTGAAGTGACCGAGCCGAACAGCTTTCCGTTGTCGCCCGCCTTCACCCTGAGCGTTACCTCCGTGTCTTTAAGCCGCTTGGCCAAGGCCCTCGCTTCCTCTGTCTCCCTGCGTACCCTGTCGTCCTCCACGGCCCTTTCTTTTTTCAGCTTGTTCATATTGGCCTTGTTCGCCTCGACGGCCAGGCCCCTGGGAAACAGATAATTGCGCACATATCCGTCCGAAGCGTTGACCACGCTTCCCCTCTTTCCCAAACTCGGTACTTCCTCCGTAAGTATTACCTTCATTGATCATCCACCTCCAACTTTTCCTCTAACACCGTCCTGAGTTCGGACTTTACCTCGCCTATGGTCTTGCCCTGCACCTGGGCTCCCGCCTCGGTGTAATGGCCTCCGCCGCCCAGCTCTTCCAGTATAACCTGCACGTTTATCTCTCCTAAGGACCGCCCGCTGATTATTATCCGCTCTCCCGTATCGCAGAGAGCAAAGGAGGCGTCCACACCCTTGATGTTCAAAAGCTCATCCGCCACCTGAGCCGCGAATATCTGCCTGTCGGTCACGTCGGATGGACATACCGCCACCGCCACATCATGAGGCCACAGCTCAGCCTTCCTTATCACGTCGGCCTTGCGGGCAAAGCTGGAAAGCTCATCCTGGAAGTACTGCCTCACCTCCATGGTGTCCGCGCCCTTCAGCCGGAGATAAGCGGCCGCATCGAAGGTCCTCACCCCCGTCTTATATGTGAAATTCTTGGTATCCAGATTTATGCCCGCAAGCAGCGCCAGAGCCTCCACCGGCTTGAGAGCGATCCTGTCCTTTATATACTGAAGTATCTCGGTCACCATCTCCGCCGTAGACGATGCGTAGGTCTCGATATATGAGAGCACCGCGTTGTCGATGGCATCCCTCGTTTTCCTGTGATGGTCTATCACGACCACTCTCTGCGCCTTTTCCAAAATATCCGGCCGCATGAGGTAGCCCTCCCGTCCCGCGTCCACCACTATCAGCAGCGAGTTCTCGTCTATCATCGGCAGCGCCTCGTCGCCGTTTACAAACACCCCGTCATATTCCTCGTCGCGGTGTATCTTATCCATCAGTTCATTGAGGGAGTGATTGCTGCTCTCCCATATTATCCTGGCCTCCTTGCCGAATTCCTTGGCCGCCCTGTACATGCCCATGGATGCGCCCAGGCAGTCAAAGTCCGGATAGGTATGCCCCATGATGAATACCCCCGAGGAGTTCATTATAAGCTCCCTCAGGGCGTGGGATATCACCCTCACCTTTACCCTGGTCCTCTTTTCCACGGCCTGCGTCTTGCCGCCGTAGAAGTATATCTTCTCCGACTTTTTCACCACCGCCTGATCGCCGCCGCGGCTCAGGGCCAGGTCCATGGCGCTGGAAGCGAACTCCAGCAGCGCCTGCGGGTTCTCTCCCTCCGCGCCCACGCCTATGCTCAGCGTGGCGGGCATCTTGTTGCCCTCGTTTATATCGCGTATGTCGTCCAGTATGGTGAATTTCTTATCCTCCAGCGGTTTTAAAAAGCCGTTTTCAAAGAAGAGGATATACCTGTCATCGCTGTATTTCCTGAGACATCCCTTGATATCGGACGCAAACCTTCCCAGTCTCTTATCTATCTCGGCCGACAGCACCGGCCTCCTTATATCCTCCGTAGAGCCCATGACCTCTTCATAATTGTCCACCTGTATCAGGCATACCACGGGCTTGGAGAATTCATACTTTGCCTTGTAAATGAAGACGTCGGAAACGTCGTCAAAATAGAGTATGGTCTGCTGGCCCTTCCTGTTGTTCTTGACGGATTTATTCACCTTATAGAACTTACCGTCAAACTCCGTCAGGCCGCCTTCGCTGTCCTCATACTTCTGCACCGCTTCCCTGCGCCGGTCGCCGAATGCGTTTGCCGCCGCCCTGTTCTTCCATATCTCCCTGCCTCCCGAAAGGGTGATCACCGGGACCGGTATGGATATGAAGGCCCTCTGCTCCTCATCCTCCTGCGGCTTCACCGCTATATTCTCCACTACGGGTATGTTTAAAAGCGGCTTATCCTTCGGCTTTGCGGGAGACAAGGCAAACAGCAGCACAAGGTAAACGGCCAGGCCGGCAAGCCCGACGGCGGCTTCGTAGTAAATGAGAACACCGAGGGCGGCGAAGGTAAACAGCGACTGCCACCTCAAAAGTGCCTTTAAAAATCCTACAAATCTATCTCCCATGGTATCATGACGCCCCCTTTCCCAAATGACGGAAATCAAAAGAAGCATCCAGCACGCCCGCGCCTATCACAATAAAGGCGAAAACCGATATATATATGCTCATGATCACCGTCAGAATCTGCAGCCATGATTTCATGCCCAGCTTTTTCATATAGAAGGCAAGCAGGGAATATCCGTCTACGGCAAAGATGGCGAGCAGCGTCAAAACCGCATTGAGCGTCACCATATAGACCGTATTGTTTGTCCGAAAAGCAAGCTCTATAAGCCATACCGCGATAAGTAAAAGAGACAGGTTCCGGGAGACCTTCCACTCCGAAAACGGCTTCAGCCTGCTTATATCCTCATTTTTCAGCACAGCCTCAGTCGCCAGAAAACCTATCAGAGAAACCGCCCCCGAATAGAGGATTATGTCGAACGGCAAGGACATCCCTATAAAGTTCATAGCGCTTTCAAGCATGGTCTTCAGCGTACTTAAATCCTGTCCCCCGATCCCCATGGACCGGTATGCATCCATGCTGCTTTGCACGAACTTGGGCAGAGCGTCCACAAAATCCTGTAATATATTCATATGGAAAAAGCCTTTGTAGACTCCGAAGACGCCCACAAGGGAGACGAGTGCAACAGCAAAACCATTTTTTACTATTTCAACCGCAGGCCGCTTGGCCTTGAGCATATATCCCATCAACACCCCGCAGAGTCCGGAGGTGGCCACCGGCATAATGCTGACCATATCGCCCATAAGTGCAAGAAAGACGATCATCGCGGCTAAAAGCACCGCGCCCTCCGCAGCAGAATACCTGTAGCCCATCACGGCACCGCGAACAGCAAAAGCAGTACGGTCAGCGCAGGTATGTAGTAGCTCAAATACACCAGCAATATGCCTGCAAGGAGGTATACAAGTCCTTCGACTATCCCGTTCTTAAACTTCACCCGCTATGCCTCCTCTCGGCCCGACACATACTCTTTTAAAGCGCTCAGATCCTTATACCATTTTTCCGCTTCATGCCCTTCGATTATCTGCAGATGTATCTTGTCCAGCATATGTTTATCAAGATCGCTGTAATCCATCCCCAACCTCCTGCTCAAAAGATATACGGTCATGACCATGCCGGTGAGGGCGTCGGTTATATCGTCGCCGTTTTTCCCCTTGAACATGGCGCCATATAAAAAGGAAAGGGAGGACAAGAGCTCCGTCTTGTAGAACTCTATCATCTTAATATTCTTTGCTATATCATCAGACAACCGCAATACCTCCCTTATTAAAAAAGAGGGCATAGCCCTCCATTTATTCTGTGGTATAAGGCAGCAGAGCCACCTGTCTTGCCCTCTTTATCGCAACGGTGAGCTGTCTTTGATGCTTGGAGCAGTTTCCCGTTATCCTTCTGGGAAGTATCTTTCCCCTCTCGGTAATATACTTTCTCAG
>DHDI01000016.1:4855-5358 GCA_002399285.1 Thermoanaerobacterales bacterium UBA4880 | reverse complement strand
TCGGTAATATACTTTCTCAGCTTGTTTATATCCTTGTAGTCTATCTGCTCCACCTTGTCCTGGCAGAAAGTGCAGACCTTCTTCTTCATCCTGCGGTTTCTGCGCCTGTTGTTCTGATTACCCGTATTAGGCATTTATTTCCCTCCTTTATCAGAATGGAAGGTTATCGTCATCTATGGGAGTAAACCCTTCGTACTGCCCCTCGTCTTCATTGCCGTTTCCGTCCGGATAAGGCGCCCCTGCGGGCGGCGTTGCCGACGAAGGCTTGCTCAGGAATTTTACCTCATCGGCCACTACTTCCGTGGCCCATCTCTTTTTACCGTCGTTTCCATCCCAGCTTCTGGTCTGTATGCGTCCCGACACGGCTACCTGCTGGCCCTTGGTCAGGTTGCTGGCGCATACCTCCGCCAGCCTTCTCCACACCACGATGGGTATGAAGTCCGCATCCCTTTCTCCCTGCTGGTTTGAAAAGTTTCTGTCAACAGCCAAAGTAAACGTGGGAA
>DHDI01000016.1:0-4679 GCA_002399285.1 Thermoanaerobacterales bacterium UBA4880 | reverse complement strand
AACCTTCCAATCAAAATTGCTTTATTCAAAGCGGTACACCACCTTGCTATTTGTCTTTATCAGCGACTTTATTAACAACCTTGTTAACGACCATATATCTCATGACGCCTTCGGTTATCTTAAAGACCCTCTCCAACTCCTTCTGAACATTGTCGTCGGAATTGAAATTCATGAGAACATAATAACCCTCGTTCTTCTTGTCTATGGGATAAGCCAGTCTTCTCCTTCCCCATTCGTCGATGGTGACCGGCTGCCCCTCGCTCTCCACTATGCCCTTGAACCTGTCTATCAGTTTCTGCCTGCTCTCATCATCCAGTTCGGTATCCAGGACATACAAAGCTTCATAGGCTTTCATAACTTCACCTCCTTATGGACTATGGCCCCGGTGCTGCCGGAGCAAGGACGCCTATGTTGTATTATAGCATTACTCCCCGTCCGTTTCAACTGCTCTTTTCAGCACTTTTTTGACGCTTTTCTCAAATTTTTTTCTCGGTATCATCACCGAGTGTCCGCATCCCCTGCATACAATGCGAAAGTCCATGCCCACCCTGACGATTTCCCACTCGTCCGAGCCGCAGGGGTGCTGCTTCTTCATCTTCACTATGTCTCCCACATTGTACACGTCAGGCATAAGACCAGCTCCTTTATCTTAATATATTAATCATATAATATGCCGAACCGACTTTGGAATAACGGCGGCATTCGCGCGTCGGATGCCGTAGGTCAGCATACCGGCGCAGTGCCGCCGCGAATTCTTAGAGTATCGGGACGAGCGTCCGGTCCCGGATGTCACCGCCGTTCACATTATATATACTTACTTTTTGATTTCAGTCCACTTGCCCGCCTCATCCTTGACATATATCCTGGTTTCGGCGCTCCCTATCCATGACATATCCCCGTCCTCGGTCAGTATGGACACGCTGCATGAGGTGTCCAGTTCCCTGGGCGTGGGTATTATCTTATATTCCCTGTTCTTTTCCTTAAGTCTCCTCTCCGCCAGCAATCCCTGCTGGGTAGACTTGAATGCAACTAAGCGCAAGATCCGTCCCTCATATCTTTATAGTATTCGAGGCGGCATTCATCTTTTCGACAATATCGTACATATTGGACACCCTTCCGACCTCCAGCTTGTCCTTCACCCCGTAAAAATCAAGGCAGGTACCGCAGGCCAATATCTCCGTACCGCCTTCCGCCAGCTTCTTAAGGTCGCCCAGCGACTGCGAGCCGGATATGGCCAGGAATACGCCCTTGTTTATGAATATCAGCGCGGCCGGCTTTATATCGGCCTGAGTCAGCGTATAGATGTAGTTCTTCATGAGCAGGGTGCCCAGCTCTTCGTCCCCGACGCCAAACAGGTTGGAGGATATCATTATCGCCAGGCCCTTGCCCTGCGGCGCGGCCGGTGTGCAGCAGGCCTGCTGCTCCGGCACGGCCTGGCCCTTCGCCTTCTCTATGGTGATATAGGCCGTCGTCCCGTCTCTCCTTATCTTCGGCTGCGCGCCCATGGACTCCGCAAGCCGGGAAAGGTTCTCCACGGCCGTCTCGTTGTCCACTGCTATGGTTATGCCGCCCTCCTCCATACCGTCTAAAGCCTTCTTCGCCATGATCACAGGCTGCGGACAGGCCAGGCCCCTTGCGTCTAATTCTTTGTTCATAATATCTTCCCCTTCCATTGATATAATTTATACAACCCTGCCGGTACAAGGCCGGCAAGGGGATTGCTCGTCAAAAACCAGCTTCCCAGCTCCGAGCGCTGCAAAGCCGTCATAAAGTCCGCGGGCAGCATGCCCCCGATCAGGCCGAGCAGCAAAAAGACGAAACACACCAGTATGAAACCCTCGGCCAGGCCTGCTATAAGCCCTCCCGCCCTGTTTATGCCGTTCAGCAGCGGCAGCGACGCGATATCGTTTGCTATGGAAATTATAATCTTGATCACAACATTAATCAATATATAGCAGATGACAAAACCGGCGGCGACAAACATAATGTGCACCGCCTTGTCCGGATCTGGCGCCTTAGCCGTCATTGCGGCCGCCGACTTTACCAGCGGGGCAAAGGTATACAGCTTGTCCACCGCATACGGACAGAGCCGCAGGGCGGCATACCAGTTCACCACGGTACCGGCCAGGCCGGCCACGGTCCGCACGAACCCTCTGTGCAGCCCCGAGATGCCGGGTATCAGTATAAGCGCGAGTATGACAATGTCCGCCGTACTCATTTCACGCCCCCCTGGGGAAGCGTTATCAGATCCGCTCCCGACCTCCCCACGGCCAGTATCTTTCCCTTGCCCTTCATGGGGACCAGGTAGTCTATATCCTTCATAGCGTCATACGTGGCTTCCGCCCTGCCGTCCGGGCCGTACAGGCTCACCGTCCTGCCTGCCAACGCCAGCACCCCGCTTCCCTCGGGGTATACCCTCTCGACTCCCGGCAGGCTTACCTTGAAGAGCGAGCGCCCGTCCATGGCCTGGCCGTAAAGGTTTCCCTCCGCATAGGCAAAAATGTCCCCATCCTCGCCTATACAGCCGTAGTCCGCTTTAAGCTCCTTCTCAAACAGCATCTTCCCCTTGGCCGAGACCGCCAGCACCTTCTTGTCCAGTATGGCTGAGACCCCCTCGTCCGTCGCCCTTATCATCAAGGGCACCTGCCCGGCCAGCTCCTGCGACCAGATCAGGTCGCCCGACCTGTTATACGCCGTTATCCGGCCGCCCAGCTTGTCCGAGGTATTGGCCGACGCCACATACACCGTATCGCCGGAGAAGTCATAGTCCATGACATAATCATCGGAGGCCACCCAATCGTTCAGCTTCGCCCCCTTGCCGTTGATCTCCGCCATGTGGTGCACGCTGTCCTTGAGATAGACCATGAAAATATTTTCGCCCGGCGACGTCTTGACATCCTCTATACTGCCGCCCGCCTTATACTCCCAAAGCTCCTCGCCGTGCCTGTCATAGCCGTACAGCTCGTCCTTGCCCTCGTCATACACCGTAAGCAGGTCGCCCACGGAAATTACCGGCTGCGCCGCATTCACGCTAATGGTAAAGTCGTTGATCCCGTCGGCCGTGTAGTGCAGCACCTTGCCCGCCCTGTATCCCCAATAGCAGTCGGTATCGGGAATAAAATCCGTGTACGTATCATATGTAATTTCAGAGGACAGGTTCATGGCTTCCGTCTCCGCGCCCGTAAAGCCGGAGTACAGATAGTAAAGCCCTATTATCGCTATAAGCAGCCAAAAATACTTCTTCATTGTATTTCTCCCCATGTATATAAAGTTCCGTTTCTGCAAAAATAATAAAAGGAGGTACGGCCGATGTACGCAATAGACTATCAGGATAGAAATGCAAAACTGCGGATAAAAGACTCGCTCTGCAGCTATATATCCGGTAAGGACATACATAGCTTAGTGTTTCTGTGCATCGGCACGGACCGTTCCACCGGAGACAGCCTGGGCCCGCTGGTCGGCCGCCAGCTCTCCCTGCTGCCGCGCATAGGCAAGGACTGCAGCCTGTACGGTACCCTCGACGAACCCGTGCACGCGCAGAACATAAAGCAAAAGACCGATATCATCCTGCGCACCGTTAAAGATCCCTTTATCATAGCCATAGACGCCTCTCTGGGCTCTCTCGACAAGGTCGGCAAGATCGTCGTAGACCGCGGCCCTCTAAGGCCGGGAGCCGGAGTCAGCAAGGACCTCGACCCCATAGGGGACGTCAGGATAACCGGAGTCGTCAATGTGGCCGGTTTTATGGAATTCACCGTGCTTCAAAACACCCGGCTGTCCGTGGTCATGAACATGGCGGGAATCATAAGTTCCTCCGTGTGGCTGGCCTATCTCGCCATGAGACAGAAACAGTCATCTGAAAAGCTTCTCGACGGTGAGGTCAGCCCACTCCCTTAGCGCCCCCGGGCTGTTTATCGTGACCGACCTGTCACCCAATTCCAGTATGCCTAGCCTGGAAAATTCATTCAGCACCTGCTCCGTGCTTTCCATGCCGGCGCCCGTCATAGAGCATATGCCGGCCGGGCCGATTTCCAGCGTCACCGGCTCGTCCCTCTCCTGGTCCTCTCCGTACATATCCGCAAACATCAAAAGGCCTATCGCCACCCGCCTGTATGCATTGTCAAAACTAATATCCATCAGATCCATCACCAGCCTGCGGGACTTACGCGTCAGCGACTTTATCACGGCAAGATAGAGATCGCCGTCCCTGCTCAAAAGCTCCGCAAACTCTCCCTTGGGCACCCTCTTTATCATCGAATCCTCCAGCGGTTCGCTCGCCGTCAGGCTGCGTCCGCCCCCGAACATCGCATCCTCGCCGAAGATGTCCCCGTCGCTCAAAAGCAGGATTATATTATCTCCGCCCATACTGTCATGGATCATGTGAGCCACCTTGCCCCTGATGATGAAATATATGTAGTCCCCCGGCTCCTCATCCATTGGTATAGGTTCTCCCTTTCGGTAAACCCTGTCCCAGCCCGCCGTCTTCAAAGCCTCTGCGAAATACTCCTTGGGATCTATATCAAACATGCAGCTCACTCCTCTTTTTATTATAACATATACTGGGAGTGTATACCCTATTGCATACAAAAATATAAAGCCCTTAGGATGGTAAAATCCCAAGGGCTTTATATTAATGCATATGATTTTGTGACCTGCTTTCACCACCCGTACCTATCCGG
>DHDI01000013.1:168659-180679 GCA_002399285.1 Thermoanaerobacterales bacterium UBA4880 | reverse complement strand
CCTTCAGGGACTCGAACCCCGGACCAATCGGTTATGAGCCGACCGCTCTTCCAGCTGAGCTAAAGGCCCTTGGCTCCCCAGGCAGGGCTCGAACCTGCAACCTACCGGTTAACAGCCGGTCGCTCCACCATTGAGCTACTGAGGAACACTGACAAATGTTATTATATAGCACGAAATTCCATTTGTCAATAATGCAAAAGAAAAAGCCTACGAAATAGTAAGCTTCATTCCAAGAAATCCTTTAATTTTTTGCTCCTGCTCGGATGCCTAAGCTTACGAAGTGCCTTCGCCTCTATCTGCCGTATCCTCTCCCGGGTCACGTTGAATTCCTTGCCTACCTCTTCAAGCGTCCTCGCCCTGCCGTCGTCTAGGCCGAACCTGAGTCTCAATACCTTCTCCTCTCTCGGCGTCAGAGTATCCAAAACCTCCTTGAGCTGCTCCTTGAGCATCAGGAATGTGGCGGCGTCCGCCGGAGCCGGAGCATCGTCGTCGGGAATAAAGTCCCCGAGATGGCTGTCCTCTTCCTCGCCTATAGGCGTTTCCAGAGACACGGGTTCCTGAGCTATCTTCATTATCTCCCTGACCTTATCCACGGTCACGCCCATTTCATCGGCTATCTCCTCCGGGGTAGGTTCTCTGCCGAGCTGCTGCAGCAGCTGTCTCGAAACCCTTATAAACCTGTTTATCGTCTCCACCATATGGACCGGTATCCTTATCGTACGCGCCTGGTCCGCTATGGCCCGGGTAATGGCCTGCCTGATCCACCAAGTAGCGTAAGTGCTGAACTTGAAACCCTTCCTGTAATCAAATTTCTCTACGGCTTTTATCAGTCCGAGATTGCCCTCCTGTATCAGGTCGAGAAAAAGCATTCCTCTTCCCACATACCTTTTGGCAATGCTCACGACCAGCCTGAGATTAGCTTCAGCCAGCTTCTTTTTGGCTTCTTCATCGCCATCCTCTATCCTCTTTGCCAGCTCGATCTCCACATCCGGAGAAAGAAGCGGTATCTTTCCTATTTCCTTCAGATACATACGGACAGGGTCATCTATGCTTATGCCCTCGGGCACGGAAAGATCCAGCGTCTCTTCGGGCGATACCTCGTCAATATCGGATATTTCTCCCATCGGAACATCATCGTCAAAATTCGCCGTAGAATTCAAATCTCTGTCATTATCGTTATTTACGATATCTATTCCCAATGATTCAAAGGAATCATAAATTTTGTCGATCTGATCCGAATTTAAGTCCGCATGAGATAAAACGTTGTTTATCTCACTGAAGGTGAGAGAACCCTTTTCTTTTCCAAGCTTTATCAGCTCTTTAACTGTTTTTATATTATCGTTATTTTCTGACATAGAAATATCCCCTTTCAGCTAAACTCTGCCTGTATCCTATCAATTTCTTCTGAAGCTCCATTACCGTTTTACTGTCATTTTTCGTTTTGGACTCTATTAAATCTCTTTCGAGCGTCTGCATCTTTTTGTAGGTCAAAAAATCTTCTATAAATTTATTTACATCTATATTAATCGGATACTCACCATTCATCAGGTCGTGGAACCTGCCCAGGTCGTCGCCGGTCAGATCCGACAATATTCTATTTTCATTTACCTCTTCCTTATTTTTATATAAAGTATGGATTATATTATAAACCCTCTTAATAAACTCATCCTCAAACATATCGGGATCGATCTTATCATATATATCGGGTAAGATCTCGCCCTTCTTCAATATATTATAGATGATTATTTTTTCTGCATTAATATATGCATTAGGTGAATTCTCTATTTCTTTTTGAAAATTTTCATTCATGTATCTATTATCTCTATTGTTACCAGTTATATACATTTTAGGCTGCAAAATATTTGAATTACTATTGACAAATTTATCATATTGTGCTCTCACAGCATTTATCGATACTTTGCTCATACTGCTTATCAGTTTGATATAACCTTCTACCTCTACTTCATCCTCTAAATTTGCAATTATCTTTACGGCCTGATTGACAAACTGTGACTTCTGGTCTATGTCTTCTGCATCATATTTCCGGGCCGCGCGCATGATCAGGTATTCCCGGTAGTTTACGGCGCCGTCTATCAATTGTGAAAATGCATCGCTGCCGTTCAGTTTTATAAACTCATCGGGATCCTTGCCTTCGGGTATGGATATTATCTTTATCCTCATGCTGAGATTGTCCAAAATCTTGAGTCCGCGCAGTGTCGCTTCCTGCCCGGCAGTATCGGAATCATAGCAGATATACACTTCATTGGCATATCTTTTCAGAAGCCTTGCTTGAGACATCGTAAGTGAGGTACCCAGAGATGCGACCGAGTTTAGAAAGCCACTCCTCTGCAGTGTGATACAGTCCATGTACCCCTCTACTATTATAAGCGACCTTTCCCTGCTCTTTTTGGCTATATTTAGTCCGTACAACAGTTTCCGTTTATTGTAGACCATTGTTTCGGGTGAATTGAGATACTTTGGTTTTGAGTCATCCATGACCCGTCCGCCAAAACCTGCCACTCTTCCTTCCCGATTAAAAATAGGAAATATCACTCTGTTTCTGAATCTGTCATAGTAGCCCTTTTTGCCCTTTATTATCAGTCCCGCCTTCTCAATGACCTCGTTGCCGTATCCCTTCGCGTTCAGATGCCTAATGAGACCGTCCCAACTTGGAAGCGAGTATCCTATCCCGAACCGTTTTATGTCTTCATCATTGAGGCCCCTGTTTGCAAGATAGGCGTGCGCTCCTCTTCCCTGCCCAGTATACAGGTTCTTGTAGAAGTACAGACCGGCCGCCGAATTTATTTTAAACAGAAGGTCCATCTCCTGTGAATGAGGATTGTCTTTCTCCTCTATATCGATACCCGCACGGTCAGCCAATATTTTAATGGCTCCTGGAAAATCAACATTCTCCATTTTCTCTACGAAGGTTATCACATTCCCGCTGGCTCCGCATCCGAAGCAATGATACAGCTGCTTTTCACGGCTTACCGAGAAGGAAGGCGACTTCTCATGATGAAAAGGGCAAAGCCCCATATAGTTCTTTCCCTTTTGGGTCATATGGGTATATTCGTTTATTATATCAACTATGTCAGTCCTCTCTATGACTTCATTTATCGTATCCTGATCTATAGACATTTCATCACCACAATTTCCATGACGGTATTTTGATGACTAGATTATTTGTATTCGACAAAAATATCTTTTATCCTGCTAAATAATTATTAAAAAAATGTTAAAAATTTTCGCTGCTTCTCCACCCGCGAGGTACAAATATATCAAAAAAGCACTTTACAGTATAGTTATCGGTCATCCCGGCAATATAATCACATATTGCCCTGTCGGTTCCCTCTTGTTCACATATTTCCCTGTACTCCTCGGACAGGTCGCCGGGATGTTCTTTAAAATATTTATACAGGCTTTCGATGATCCTCTCTACGCGGTCTTCATCGGGCCTGGCCCCATAGATATTGTATACCCGATCAAACATAAAACCCCTCAGCTTATCCGTATAGAGCCCTATCTCATCACTCATGGATACCTCCGGCCGGTCAAGGCTGTATAATATTACATCGGTGACCATGGTATTTATCCTTTTGCTGTGGGTCTCTCCCAGTACCTCAAGACAGTCCCGCGGGATCTCCTGCTGCGTCAGTATACCCGCGCGCAGAGCGTCGTCGATATCATGGTTTATATATGCTATCCTGTCTGAAAGCTGCACCACCCGCCCCTCCAAGGTCGACGGCTTCCCCGATCCGGTATGGTTCAGTATCCCGTCCCTGACCTCGAAGGTAAGGTTCAATCCTGCCCCGCCTTCCAGCTTGTCTACCACCCTGAGACTCTGCTCATTATGTTTGAACCCCGCCGGCGATAACCTGTTCAGCACATACTCGCCCGTATGTCCGAAGGGCGTATGCCCAAGGTCATGTCCCAAGGCTATGGCCTCCGTGAGGTCTTCATTCAATCTCAAGCCGCGGGCTATGGTCCTCGCGATCTGTGAAACCTCCAGCGTATGAGTGAGCCTCGTCCTATAATGGTCACCCTCGGGAGATATGAATACCTGCGTCTTATGCTTCAGCCTCCTGAATGCCTTACAGTGTATTATCCTGTCCCTGTCCCTCTGAAAGTCGGTACGTATATCGCACTTATCCTCCGGCCTGATCCTGCCCGCAGAATCCGTGCTCAGGACCGCATACGGAGAGAGGATCTTCTTCTCTATATCCTCAGTTGTTTCCCTTATCTTCAACATTACCGCCCTCAATCAATCGATTATTAAGATCATCCAAGATGATGCTTGCAGTTTCTTCGACCGCCTTATTGGTAACGTCAATTATTTTGCAGTTAAGGTTCTTCATGACTTTCTCAGAAAACTTCAATTCCCTCTTAATACGGCTGATATTGGCATAACTGGCATTGTCATTCAAACCCAAAAATCTCAGCCGCTCACGCCTTATTTCGTTTAACTTCTCCGGCTGGATAACCAGTCCATAAATCTTCTCACAGGAAATCATATAAAGCTCTTTGGGGGGTTCGACCTCGGGAACGATCGGAAGATTGGCCACATAAACATTTTTATTTGCAAGATACATGGATAATGGGGTCTTCGACGTGCGCGAAACACCCAGCAGAACCGCATCGGCTTTCAAAATGCCCCTTGGGTCTTTGCCGTCGTCATTCTTCACCGCAAACTCAACGGCATCTATCCTCTTGAAGTACTCCAGATTCATCTTGCGCTGCAGTCCCGCTTCATGTTTCGGTTTCAAACCGGTAAGCTGTTCTATGTTCTCGATAACGGGCCCCAACAGATCGACAGCCGGAATCCCCGCTTCTCGCGTCTTCTTTTCAAGATGTTCCTTTATTTCAGGTAATATAATGGTATATGCAATGAGAACACCGGGTCCCTTGACTCTATTTAAAAGCTCATCCACCATCTCAATCTCGTTTAGATTCGGAATTCTTTTGATTTCCTTCACATGGGAATTAAACTGGACGGCCGCAGCCCTTGCGACCTCTTCCGCCGTATCTCCCACGGAATCGGAAACGGCATAGATAATCAATTCACCATTCAAAATATTCGCCCCTAACCATTGGATATTTGGACAAAAAATCGCGCAATATTGGTCTTGGATACCTTGCCCGTGATCCTAAAGAGCTCCCTGCCGTTTTCGTTCAGCGTTTCCACCACCGGCATGCTGTCCACCTCGTGTAATATAATTTTACGCGCCGCGTCAACTATCGATTCTTCATCCCTGGTAACAATTATATTCGGCATTCTGGTCATAATAACTCCGACCGGCACCTTATTCAGATCGCTGCTCCCCCCGATGGCGACCTTCAAAAAATCCTTCCTGGAAACGGCTCCGGCAAGGTAGCCGCCGCTGGTTATAAATATTGTCCCTACATCCTCAAGGAACAATGTGACGACGGCATCATAAACCGAGGTGTTTTCTTCCACGATGGCAGGCATGGATTTTATTTCGCTGACCTTGACACTGTTCAGGTATTCGGATACGACATTCAGACTTGAGCGGCCGGTATAATAATATCCTACCTTGGGTTTTGCCTCAAGTATCCCGGACATGGTCAGTATGGCAAGATCCGGCCTGAGCGTAGCCCTCGTCAAATCCAGTCTTTCCGCAATGTGTTCACTGGTAATAGGCTGGCTCGTTCTGACGATATTGATGATATTCTGCTGCCTATCTGTAAATGGAATGTTGATCACCCCCGCTGATTAACGTCATACTATTTATTATATATAATACTATATTTATTGAATAAATCCTTCTTTTTTTATTAATAAAAAAAGCCCCGGCGGGGCTCAATATGAAATCAATGAAAAATTAGCTATGTGCATCATCATATCCTGTATAGACTGCAAAAGTGCCAATCTATTGTCCTTAAGGTCCCGGTCTTCCGACATGACCATGACCTCGTCAAAGAATCTATTAAGGGGCTTATACAACTCCTTGATCATTGCCAATGCCTTGTCGTAATTGCCTGTACTCACTTCGGCGTTCACGCCGTCCCGGACTTTGACATAGCAATCGAACATGGCCTTCTCCGCATCTTCGGTAAAGATCTCCGGCTTTATCACATCGCTCTCGGCAAACTTGGCCAGATTAGACACCCTTTTAAATGTGGTAAGTATCATGCCTATTTCGTCATTGTCCAGCCATTTCATAAGCGACGCCGTCCTTTTCCTTATGTCGGGCAGATGTCCGATCCAGCCGTCCAAAACGGCGTCGGCCACATCATATCTGATCCCCTCGTCGACAAGTATGCCCTTATATCTCTGCTTTATAAAATTGATGAGTTTGAGCTTGACATCCTCTTTTTCTTCGGCTTTATCCGTGAAATTGGATAATGAACTGTCCAGTATACCGTTCAGGTCCACGTCCAGCCCGCTGCACATTAAGTTTATAATACCGATGACCGACCTTCTCAGCCCATACGGGTCCTGGGAACCGGTCGGTTCAAGTCCCTTGCTGAAGCAGCCGGCAACGGTATCTATTTTATCCGCCGCGCTCAATATTCTGCCTGCCAGCGTCTGCGGCAGTTCATCTCCGGCAAAGGCGGGTTTGTATTGTCCCCCTATGGCGCAGGCCACCTCCGGCTTCTCACCGCTCTCCGAGGCATAGTACATTCCCATTATACCCTGCAGTTCATCAAATTCATTGACCATTTGGGTGACAAGGTCGGCCTTGCATAAATAAGCCGCTCGCTTTACAATGTCCGTTTCGCTCTTACTAAGATCCAGCTGCCCGCATATAAAATCACATATGCCGATTATACGCTGTGTCTTGTCATATAGACTTCCCAATTCTGCCTGAAAAAGTACATTCTTCAGTTTGTCCACATAGTGCTCCAAGGGAAATTTCTTGTCCTCTCTGTAAAAGAAGTCGGCATCCTTAAGCCTGGCCCTGAGCACCCTTTCATTTCCCTTCCTCACTTCATCTATATAGTCGCTCCCGCCATTCCTTACGGTGACGAAATGCGGAAGCAGTTTGCCCTTTCCGTCTACGACGGGAAAATATCTCTGGTGCTCCTTCATCGGCGTGATGACCGCTTCGGTCGGAAGCGCAAGGAACTCTTCGTCGAAGCTTCCCATAAGCGGCGTAGGATATTCGACTATATAGGTGACTTCGCTCAGCAGCTCTTCATCATAGACCAGACTGCCTCCAACGCTCTCCGCAAGTTTCTTCGCGCCCTCCAGGATGATTTGTCTTCTCTCCTCCTGATCATATATGACATGAGCCTGTTTGAGAGCTGCAAAAAACTCATCCGCATTCGTGATCGTCAGCCTGCCGCCGCTCAAAAATCTATGTCCATAGGTATAATTCGACGCGGTTATATTTTCCATATGAAACGGTATCGTTTGGTCGCCGTATAAGACAAGCAGCCAACGGATGGGACGCGCAAACCGCAGATCGTGGTCGCCCCATCGCATGGACTTTGGAAATCCAAGTGTTTTAATAATGTCCGGCAGTATCTCTTTAAGCAGTTCATCGGTCGGTTTACCCGAAACCTTTTTATCCACATATACATATTCGGCGCCGTTCAGTTCCCTTATCTCCACATCTTCCAATGACGCCTGCTGTCCTTTCAAAAATCCTTTGAGGGCTCTTGTGGGATCGCCGTTTTCATCAAAGGCCGACTTCCTTGCAGGCCCCTTTGTCGTGACCACATAGTCTTCCTGCTTTTCCACAAGGACCCTTACGAATAATATCAGTCTGCGCGGCGTAGCGTATATCTCTATTCCCTCATGCGCCAGCTTATATGCACTGAATTTTTCCTCCGCCTTTTCCCTTAATTGTCTGACCGTATCGGGAATATAATTTGCGGGAAGCTCTTCGGTGCCTATCTCGAAAACCAGATCTCTAGCCATTTACACTCTCTCCTTTCAGCAGGGGATAACCCATGGACTCCCTTTGCTCGGCATATGCCTTCGCACACAGCCTGGCCAGCGATCTCACCCGGCCGATGTAAGCCGTCCTTTGGGTAACGCTTATGGCCCCCCTCGCCTCCAGTTGGTTAAAGGTATGCGAGCACTTGAGCACATAGTCGTAGGCCGGCATTATGAGCCCCTCCGATATCACCCGCCTGGCCTCGGCCTCATATTTATCAAACAGATCCAGCAGCAGATCCACATCCGCCACGTCAAAGCTGTATGCGGAGTGCTCGAATTCCGCCCTGTGAAATATCTCTCCATAGGTTATGCCGTCCGTATAGCGGATGTCAAACACATTGTCGACCTCCTGAACGTACATGGCCAGCCTCTCCAACCCGTATGTAATCTCCGAGGACACCGGCTTTACGTCTATGCCGCCCACCTGTTGAAAATAGGTAAACTGCGTGACCTCCATGCCATCCAGCCAGACTTCCCAGCCCAGACCCCAGGCGCCCAGCGTCGGGGATTCCCAGTTGTCCTCCACAAACCTTATGTCATGCTTGAGCGGATCGATGCCGATAAACCTCAGGCTATCCAAATACTGTTCCTGAATATCATCGGGCGACGGCTTCATTATGACTTGAAATTGATGGTGCTGATACAAGCGGTTGGGATTTTCCCCATATCTCCCGTCGGCCGGTCTTCTCGACGGTTCCACATATGCCACATGCCATGGTTCCGGTCCCAGAGACCGCAAAAACGTCGAGGGGTTCATCGTACCGGCCCCATTCTCAACATCATAGGGCTGTGCGATTATGCATCCCCGCTTTGCCCAGAATTCCTGCAATCCCATTATCAGTTCCTGAAAATTCATCCTTTTACCTCCTCGATCGGATAAAATTCTGTAGTAAATATAAAAAAACCGCCCCTCATAATAAAGGGACGAGTTAAAACCCGCGGTTCCACCCTCTTTGGCCATAAGGCCCTCTCATTGTCGAAGCTCAGGAACGCCCTTCGGCTGATTTCATAATCCGGCTTCCACCGTCCCGGAATCGCTTTATACTGAGTCAGTCTATTCCTTTCCCTCATTGCCCCGGTTCTTCTTAAGCACTTGTACATTCAGCAGATCGGCCGTCTTGATGTCCTGGGATATATAATATGATACGCAGGACCTTACAATGCCGTTTATCTCCCTTTCGGTATCCTTGCTTAGGTTTATTATGCCCAAATCTTCAAAGCTATGCCGCATTATATAACTGCAGGCCGACAATGTTGCCCGACCGATCGCAAATGAATCGGCATAAGCGCCGCGGCATGCACCGCAAAGCACGCCTCCCGCCGCCGCGCTGAACCATGCGGCGCCTTTGATATCTTCGCCGCATCGGGTGCAGCAGTCAAGATTAGGCAATACCCCGTTTATATCCATCACACGCAGCGCGAAGGCCCACTCCAACAATTCCGGGCCGCAGCAGCCGTTTTCGAGGCAGCCAAGCCCCTCCTGCAGAAGTCGGTAGAGCCTCCTGTCATAGTATTCGCTTCCGGTTTTCAATGTCAGTTCAGCCATATACTCTGCACAAAGCAGATTAGACATATTATCAGATATATTTTTATATGCCCTCTTAAATTCAAATTGCGTTATAGTACATAAAGACCTGCCTTTATATAATAAATAATTTCCTTCACAGAAGGGCAAAGTCGCACCCATAAGACGGCTTTTTATTTTGCGAGCCCCCTTCGCTATGGCCTGTACCATCCCCAACTCATCTGAAAATAAAGTGACGATCCTGTCGTTTTCTCCATAGTTATATGACCTAAGCGTTATAGCATCGGTTTTAAACAGATTGCCACCCTGCTCCTTCATCATCAGCCTCATCATCTAATATATATTCGCACTCTTTGAGCATCATGTATACCTCTATATCTCCGGTGCATTTGAATAGGCCCCACAGAAGCCACACTATCAGATATAACATGGGGATCCTCCCTTTCTTTTAAGGGTCTTCGTTTATTTCATTATAGCATCTCTTTATGTTTGATGCATCATATTTTTAAAATCTATTGAACCCAAGGTTTCTCAGCATGAAGTCGCTGTCTCTCCATCCCTCTTTTACCTTTACCCATAGTTCCAAAAAGACATGTTCGTTCAGCAGTCTCTCTATGTCATATCTTGCCTGTTCGCCTATCTTTTTGAGCATCCTGCCGTCCTTGCCGATGATGATGGACTTGTGGGACTGTTTCTCGCAGTATATTACGGCCCTTATGCGAACCAGTTCCTTTACCTCGTCCTTGTGGAAATCCTCTATCTCGACGGCCAGGCCGTGGGGAACCTCTTCCCTCAGGAGATTTAATGCCTTCTCCCTGATAAGCTCGGATACTATGAACTGCTCCGGCATATCGGTTATCATGTCCTCGGGAAAATATCTCGGACCCTCGGGCAGGCTGTCCGCTATCTTCCGTTTCAAAGGCTCTATGTTCCTGCCGTACAGCGCGCTGATAGGTATTATACTGCTCTCCTTGAGCCGGTCCTTGTATAATTGCATTGTGATCTCTACCTTGTCGCCGCCTGCGGTATCGATCTTATTTATGCATACGAACAGCGGCTGCGGTATCTCCTCCAGCTTTCCTGTGATCAGATTGTCTCCCGGACCTATGATGCCGTCGGGCTCGACGACGTATATGACCGCATCCGCATCCTGGATGGCGGAGAAGGCCGTCTCCACCATGTACTCCCCCAGTTTATACTTGGGCTTGTGCACCCCGGGAGTATCGAGGAATACCGCCTGATAGCTGTCTCCGTTCATTATGCCCATTATCCGGTTCCTTGTGGTCTGCGGCCGGCTGGATATTATCGAGACCTTCTCACCGACCAGACCGTTTACTAAAGTCGATTTGCCGACGTTGGTCCTTCCTATGACGGCAACAAATCCTGATTTAAAGCCCATAAAATTATTTCAGCTCCTTCGGTCCAAAAAACTCCGGCAGCAGCGAAGACGCCTTATATTCCCTGTAATCGCCCTTACTGTCGCCCACGATCACCATCATGTCCGGATTGAACTCGACCATCACCTGTCTGCATATGCCGCAGGGATATGTATACTTGCTGCCTCCCGATATGGCTATGGCTTCGAATTCTCTCTCGCCCTCCGACACCGCCTTGAATATGGCTACCCTCTCTGCACAGCAGGTCGCGCCGTAGCTGGCATTCTCTATATTGCATCCGGTGTATATCTTTCCGTCCTTTGTGACAATAGCGGCGCCCACGCGAAACTCCGAGTAGGGCACATAGGCCGATTCCATGGCCTTTTCCGCCATTGCCAGCAGTTGTCTTTTATCCATACTTTACCTCCTCAGATCAAGTTTTTCCAGTACTGATTCCTCTTTTTGCCTCATTACCTCGCTGTCTTCATCCGTCTGATGGTCGTAACCCAATAGATGCAGCATGCCGTGGGCGGTGAGAAATCCCACCTCCCGTTCGAAAGAATGTCCATAATCCCGGCTCTGCTCCGCGGCTCGCTCCAACGATATGACAATGTCGCCGAGCATGAGGGGCATGTCCGGAATGTGGAGATTGTCCTCCCCTTCCATCATCGGAAAGGAAAGCACGTCCGTGGGTGAATCTATCCCCCTGTATGTCCTGTTCAGTTCCCGTATTTCCTCGTTATCCACCAGCGAGACGCTGACGTCGGCCTTGGCATTAAAATTCTCACTGGCCAGGGTCTGCCTTACCACGTCCCTCATCATATCATAGAGGCCGGGCCCCACATTTACGCTCGCCTGCCTGTCGTCTATATCAACCATTGTATCTCGGCGCCTCCTTCTTCAGCGACTTTATCTTTTTGCCCTCCTCATACACCGTATAGGCGGATATTATCTTTTGTACCAATGGGTTCCTGACCACGTCCTTTGCTGTCAGATAGACGAAGGATATGCCGTCTATGCCGTCCAGTATTTTAGTGACCAATTTCAGACCCGATCTCTTTGAACTGGGCAGATCTATCTGAGTGATGTCGCCGGTTATTATCATCTTGGAACCGTAACCCATCCTGGTGAGAAACATCTTCATCTGTTCGCCGGTCGTATTTTGCGCCTCATCCAGTATTATAAAGGAATCATCCAGCGTTCTGCCGCGCAT
>DHDI01000013.1:153965-168555 GCA_002399285.1 Thermoanaerobacterales bacterium UBA4880 | reverse complement strand
CGTTCTGCCGCGCATATACGCCAAGGGGGCAACCTCTATAAGCCCTTTTTCCATATGCTTCTGGAATGTCTCTGCGCCCATTATGTCATAGAGCGCATCGTAGAGCGGCCTCAGATAGGGATCGACTTTTTCCTGGAGGTCCCCGGGAAGATAGCCCAGCCTCTCTCCCGCTTCCACGGCGGGCCTGGTCAGTACGATCCTGCTAACCTCCCTATTCTTGAAAGAATTGATGGCCATAGCCATGGCCAGGTACGTTTTACCGGTACCCGCCGGGCCGATGGAGAATACGATGTCATTCTCCCGCATCGCTTTGACATACAGCCTCTGGCCCAAAGTCTTGCTCTTTATCTGCTTTCCCCTTGCCGTCACGCATACGACGTCGTTGAGCATGTCGTTTAGTTTGCCGTCCTGCCCCTCTTTGACCATATTGATGGTATAGAAGACATTCTGGGGATTTATCTCATTATCTCCCTCTATCTGATCGAGCAGGCTGTAGATCACCCTTTCAGCCCGTCCCACGGCATCCTCTTCGCCGATTACCTTTATCTCGTTTTCCCTTACCACGATATCGACATCAAAGCCCTCCTCTATCTGTTTTATGTTTTCATCGAACTTCCCGAACAATGCAAGGGCCTTATCCATGTCGTCCAATCTTATGTTTACCTCATAGTCGCCTGCCAAACTCATCCTCCTCACTTAATTGCTTTTTCTTCCGCTATATCTTCCAAGACCTCCAATACCACCTTGGTATGCATCTTGCCATCGGAGGTCACCTTTGAATCGGCCGTCTTCTGCAGGATCTTGCCAGCAGCCGGCACAATTTTGCCGGCCGCGGCATAGGCCGACTCTTCACTCTTCTGTCTTGCCATTATCAGCGCGCTGTCAAAATCGATCTCATTGAGCTCGACGTATCTTACCCTGCGCAGCTTTATCGGAAGCTTCATACCGTACCTGCCCGGTGACATATCCTCCATCGAAACCCTGTAGTTTTTGAACAATATACCGCCCTCGCCCCTGTACAAAGGTATGGCCTTCCCGTTGACGACCAACTGGTATTTTTCGGCATGGTTTCCCGTCTCTCTATAGAGAAAGTCGTTGATATCCGCATCCGCCTCGCCTGTATAATAGGTGTGAGACCAGGCCTGGCCCTGCGCATGCACATATCTCGTTCCCGAAACATCGCTGCTTACCATCCCTGAAACCAATATCTGCCCTTTTTTAACGGCATTGCCCTCCTCCGTTTTTTTATCGCCGTTAAGCACAAACAGCTTTACCAAAAAGCCGTCTTTGCCGGCGACGACATTACACGGAGTACTATAATCAATGACCTTAGGGGACTTCTTGCCCTCCACCACACGTATTTTTGCCTTTACTCCCTTTATTTCCAGCTCCGCCCAAGTAAAATTTTTTTCCTTACTCAATAATTCAAGAACAAATTTATCATGGTCCACAGATGATTTCAAGGCTCCCGGCTTAACGCCCAATTCCTCGATCATTTCAGCCAGCTTCTTGCTTGGAACGGTCTCATTCCCGGTTATCTCGACCGTCCAGATAAAAGAAGACAATAGATATATGAGCAGTGCGCATATCAGCATACCCATGGCAAATGCCCTGTGCTTTAAAAGCCGCTGTAAATAATAGAGCAGGCCGTTCTCCTTTAAAACTTCCACTTCTAAGCCCATCTGGCCGGCCAATTCCCCGACCTTTTCCATATCGCAGCGATTTACTTCAAGAGTCACCTCTCTATATTTGTTTCTCTTTATATTCAATAGTATTATATCACCGGATTGTGCCTTATTAATAAATTTTTCTATAGAAAGTCCCGTCAGTTTCAAACTTGCGTGTCCCGCAATATACCTTAAAATTCCCTGGGGCATATTTTACCTCCCGCTTAAACCCAGTTCAATGGAATCGATACGGCCCATGACTACTATCTCATTCTGAGATATCATCTTAATTTCAAGGTTCGAGCCGGTAAACATCACGATACCCATACTCGTGCCCACCCTAACTTTTTCGGAGGTATATTCCAGAAGACTATTAAAATTTTCCAGGTCAATTTCCAGATTGCCTATCAATACTATATGTGGGAGATTCATCACCACATCCTTTGGAAAATCGGTTATTTCCTCTATTATACTTTTAAAGAAATCCCCTTTATCCATAAGGTCACCCCTTAATAATTATCTTATGCCTTAAGGATAAAAGTAATACAAAAAACTCCATTAGGTCGCTAATGGAGCAAACTTTCAATGTATAAAGCCGCAAAAAACATACCGAGACCTATTGCTATGAATACGACGCCGACAAAAATCATCCTTATAGGGTTTCTGACGCCCCATCTCGGATCAAAATCGGTATCCGTATCTATGGCGTTTTTACCTGGGTGATACCCCCTGAGCATGGCAAAGACACCGAATAACATCATTATCATGGAGACGATCATAAAAGTCATATATTCACAGTACGCAATGGGCGCCGAGCTCATAAAATGGTAGACCAAGCCTATAAGACCGGAAACGGCACAGACTATCAGAAAAAGAGCCGTTACTTTTAAAACCGTTTTAACGAACGACATGTTTTAAACTCCTGTACGCCTTAGGAGCTGCCAATATCTCACTGTATATCACGGCCTTAGTCAGTTCTCTGGCGTCAAATTCCCAAGCCGTCGTCGCATCCGCCGTACTCTCATTTATGTGTTCCATTTCCATCTGCGCCCCATCCCGGTCAATATTCCCGTTATCCTCCGCGGTATCCACATTTTCCTGAATCTCCGGTGCGGAAGGACCGCCTTCATCCTGTACGGCGGCCTCGGCGGCAGGAACATTGCGGCGATGCATACGGATATGTGCAATCTCTTGGCCCGGCCTCTGCCTTTCGGCTTTTGCAGCCTCGTTCACAGCCGAATCGATCATCGAAATTAAATCTGCCAGTTTGAAACTCATATTATTTCCTCATCCCTTATTTGCCTTTTTCTGCATCCTGTGAGTCATTGTTATTCCCGGCGTGCGATATGGATTCACGCATGTCGGTGTCCGCCTTTATGTTCTGCATATTGTAGTAATCCATTATACCCATCTTGCCTTCCCGCAGTGCCTGGGCCATGGCCCTCGGTACCTCGGATTCCGCCTCCACGACCTTTGCCCGCATCTCCTGCACCTTGGCCTTCATCTCCTGCTCCTTGGCTATGGCCATTGCCCTTCGCTCCTCAGCCTTAGCCTGGGCTATCTTCTTATCCGCCTCGGCCTGATCCGTCTGAAGTCTTGCTCCTATATTCCTCCCCACATCCACGTCGGCAATGTCGATCGAAAGTATCTCAAAAGCTGTGCCTGAGTCCAGGCCCTTGTTCAGTACTGTTTTGGATATGGAATCAGGGTTTTCCAATACGGCTTTGTGAGAAACGGAGCTGCCGACTGTGGTAACGACCCCTTCGCCCACTCTGGCTATGATCGTTTCTTCTCCCGCGCCGCCGACCAACCTGTCTATATTCGCCCTCACCGTCACCCTGGCCTTTGCTATGATCTCGATCCCATCCTTAGCGACTGCGGCAACCTGCGGCGTTTCTATGACCTTCGGATTTACGCTCATCTGCACGGCCTCAAGCACGTTGCGTCCGGCCAGGTCGATGGCCGCCGCCCGTTCAAACGTCAGCGGTATCCCCGCCCTCTGTGCGGCTATCAGTGCGTTTACCACCCTGTCGACATTGCCTCCCGCGAGAAAGTGCGCCTCAAGGTTATTGGTATTGATATCATCCAGCCCCGCCTTTGTGGCCTTTATGAGCGGATTGACTATCTTAGCCGGCTGCACCCGTCTCAGCCTCATGCCTATCAACGTCATGATGCTCAAATGCACGCCTGCGGCAAGAGCAGATATCCAAAGGCCGATCGGGACAAAACTCAGTATCAGCACAATGGCGATCAAAATTATTATCAAAACTGCAATCAGCATTTATGCCTCCTCCTTTTTCTCTACTATTATTTTTCTGCCTTCCGTCTTTACTATTCTTATCCTATTTCCAGCTTCTATATATGTGCCGTCGGTGACGACGTCGATTCTCCTTCCCTCTATTTCCGCAATCCCCGCCGGTCTCAGCGTTGTGACGGCGATGCCTTCTTTGCCTTCGTATATATTATAATTCTCCGTTGCTTCAAATCCCGCTTCCTTGGTTAAGGAAGTCTTGAGTACTATATTATCATAAAATCTGCTTTTCGGCGCATATCTTATTATAAAAAACAATGCGACTGCAGATGCCGCAAAGGCAATAATGAGAGCAGCGACAGCCTGCGTTATATTTTTAGCTGAAACGATCACACTGGCTATCAAAAGAACTATGCCGCCTATGCCCGTCACGCCAAATCCGGGTATGACAAAAGCCTCGATGAGCAGCAGGATCACTCCCCCTGCAAACAGCGCCAGCGCCTCATAGCCTGAATAGCCGGCAAGGATATTCGCGCCGAAGTATAAGGCAAACAGCGCTACCGAAACCGTTCCGAACAGTCCGAAGCCCGGAGTAAAGAGCTCAAGAAGCATAAATATCATGGCTAGGCTCAATATCAACGGTCCCCATGTAGCTGATGAAGCAAACTGCGCTAATCTCGTCTGAAGGTTGGGATCAATATTTATTATAGGGGCGCCGGTAAGCCCTTCCTTCCCCAGTATATCCTTTATACTGCCTGCCTGATAATCGGCAATACCATGCTTAAGCGCCCCGCCGCCGGTCAATGTAAGCAGTTTGCCCTTTTCAATGATACCCGGCAGTTCTATATCCTTATCCGCCATTGCGGCGATAATTTCCGGATCTCTGCCCCTGTCTTCCGCTATGGATCTAAGCTCTCCCGACCAAAAGGACACATTTTTTTCACTATCCGGTATTGTCTCCGCAGCGCCGATCGTAGCCCTGGGATTCACCGCCACCTTGTCGGAAGATATGGCTATGGCTACTCCCGCGGATATAGCCCTGTAATCTATATATGATAGCGTGGGAATCTGTGAATTCATTATGGCCTCGCTGATTTTTAAGGCGGAGTCTATACTTCCCCCATACGTATCTATATCAAAAACTATGAGCGAGGCGCCGCGTGTCTGAGCCTCATCAATGCCATTCGAGACCAGAGAAAAAAGAGCTGGGTTCACTTCACCCTTTACCGGTATGACATATACGGGCGATCTGGTCTCGGCAAAGCCATAAGACGTTATAAAGATGATAAAAGCAACTATAAAAAGAATCCATCTTTTCATTTCTCATACTCCTGATTTTGGATATTTACGCCGGCATACGCCTATACTCTCCGCACCCGGCCAATTTATTAAAGTATACTCTTTATACAGGCGATTTACAACCGTATCACAGCCTGCCATTCTCGCGCAATCGCAAAATTGCACTGTAATTTTGCTTGCCGCGTTGTCTGCACTCTGCAGCGGTTATGGCTCTCATTTTGGCATACTCTTTTTTATGTATCACTTTTTCTACAGCCCCATATATCCAAAAAAACTTGACAATATTGCCAAGTTTTTTCAAGATATATTAGTTTCCTATTTGATTTTCCATTTTATTTATATTTACGCTTGCGTGCTGCCTCTGACTTCTTTTTACGCTTAACGCTTGGGCTTTCATAATGCTCACGCTTTCTTAACTCCGCAAGAACGCCCGAGCGGGCACACTCTCTCTTAAAACGCTTTAAGGCATTATCTAAAGATTCATTTTCAGTAACTTTTATCTCTGTGGCCATCAACTTTCCCCCCTTCCTTACTATTCATTCATTGAATGGCGGGAATCAATCAATATGCTATTACCCATTTATTATACACCCATGAAAAGGTTTAGTCAATTTTAACCTGGGGGCCACTGCATAAAACGTCCTCCCAAAACATGGAAATGAAGGTGCATAACGGTCTGGCCGCCATTTTGATTGCAGTTGTTCACCACTCTGAATCCATCCTCGGAAATGCCCAACTCTTCGGTCAAAATATTTATGCGTTTGAATATTTTCCCAAGAAGCGGATAGTCCTCTTCACTCAAAGACTCTATATTATCTATATGTTTTTTGGGAACAACGAGAAAGTGCACCGGGGCCTGGGGGTTTGCATCTTTAAAGGCGATCATGTCGTCGTCCTCATACAGGATCTCGCTCGGTATCTCCTTGTTGGCTATTTTGCAGAAAATACAGTCCATTTGTCTCACCTCCCATGGATATTGTTTTATTCAACGATTTCTCCCAAAACATCCTGGCCGCACAATTCTGTAAACTTAACGGGCAATATGGTGTTTCTTATGGATTCGTCACCCTTTGCCAGCACCCTTATATAATTGTCCGTAAGACCCTCGTATAATCCGCCGCCCGTATCGTTTTCGAACAGGACGTTCATTGTCTCGCCGATAAACTGCCTGTTGAAGCCGTCTTTCATTCTTCTTGCAAGCTCACGCATGGCCCTGCTTCTTTTCTCTTTTACCTTTTTATCCACCTGGTCCTCATACCCGTAAGCCTTAGTTCCCCTTCTTGGGGAATAGCTGAATACATGCATATGTGAAAAATTCATTTCTCTGACAAAGTCATATGACTCCGCAAACTCTGCATCCGTCTCTCCGGGAAATCCCACCATGATATCGGTAGCCACGGCAACATTGGGTATATACCTTCTGAGATTGTTCACTATTTCCCTGTATTCACCTGAAGTATACCGCCTATGCATTCTTGCAAGCGTACCATCCGAACCGCTCTGCAGCGAAATATGAAAGTACCGGCAGAGCTTTTCCAAAGAAGCCATCTCCCTAATGACGTCCTCCGTCAGCAGCCTAGGCTCCAAAGAACTGAGCCTTACTCTGCTTATCCCGTCTATCTCATTGATGCCCTTGAGGATGCCGGCAAGCCCTACGCCGCCGATATCCCTGCCATAGGAAGATATATGGATGCCTGTGATCACCAATTCTTTAAATCCCACATCCGCAAGCCTCCGCGCCTCGCTCAGCACATCTTCGTAAGGCCTGCTTCTTACCGGCCCCCGCGCGTATGGCACTATGCAGTAGGTACAATAGAGATCACATCCGTCCTCTATTTTGAGATATGCCCGTGTCCTGTTTCTGTTTTTATGTACATTCAGGCTTTCGAACTCCCGATCCTTCCTTATGTCCCTTACATTTATGATCTTATCGCCGTTTTTAAGATAATCCTCCACAAGCTCAACGATCCTGTTTCTTTCGCTTGTTCCGGCAACAATATCCACACTGGGTATGGAAATGACCGCTTCGGGCGATGTCTGAGGATAGCACCCGACCACCGCTATTATGGCGTCTTTGTTGAGTCTGACGGCTTTTCTTATCAAAGCCCTGGATTTTGCATCTCCTCTGCTGGTCACGGTGCACGTATTCACTATGTATATATCTGCCCGTGCATTGTAATCGACAATGTTGTATCCTCTTTGCTGGAAAAGTTCCATCATAGCTTCCGTCTCATATTGATTGACCTTGCATCCAAGAGTGTAAAAAGCAACGTCCAAAGCCACTGTCGTTTCCTCCATGTCTATTTGCTGAAAATCAGAGTGACCCAGTCACCCATCTCGGCCTTTTCTTTCAGAGCCAAACCGCTCCCCGCCGCGCCGTCCATTACGTCGTCAAGGCGTTCCTTTATGATGCCGCTAGCTATCAACAATCCGCCCATCCTTAAATTATTTCCGACCTCTTTAAATAACCTTATGATGACATCGGCCACGATATTTGCCACTATTATATCGGCGTCACTGTCTATGCCTTCCAGAAGATTATTTTCCCTGACCTCTACGACATCCGTCAAATGATTCAGGCGTACATTTTCCCCTGCAACTTTTACAGCCAGCTCATCCTTATCCAGTGCGAGGACATGTCCCGCCCCGAGTCTTGCCGCCGTTATCGACAGTATGCCCGAGCCGCAGCCGGCATCGATCACATCCATGCCGGGCCGGATGTATTTTTGCAGTTCGTTTATGCACATATAGGTCGTCTCATGGGTACCTGTGCCAAAGGCCATCCCGGGGTCAAGCTCAACTATCTTTTCCCCCTCTTTGGCCTGGTAATCTTCCCATTGGGGCTTTATCACTATCTCGGGTCCTATTTTCATGGGTTTATAATATTTTTTCCAGTTAGACCACTCCTCATCGTCGACCTCGACCGTATCAATGGTTCCGGGGCCCTTATCCAGATCATATTCGATGAGTTTGTCGACCCTTTCCTTAATAAGGTTGATTTTATCAGGCAGGGACGGACTCTGTGAAAAATAGCATTTTACCGTTGCATCCGTACTGCTCTGCATGCTTGCCTCTAAATCCTTGTCCACATAATCCCAATCAAAATCGGTAAGATCAACGTCATTGTCCTCGATCACCACTCCGTTTGCACCCAATTCATAAAGTATATTGGATACGGCATCTACTGCTTCTTTACTGGTCTTTACCTGGATTTCGACCCATTTCAACTGGTACCCACTCCTTTAATACGTTAATTTTAATTATATTTCTTTTTGCCTTACAATACAAGAGGGGGTTATTCGCCCCCCAATGCATCCTTCATCTTCTGTAAAATTGTTTTGTCATCCTTGTTTTTGCCAGGCTCACCGGTTTCGACCTCTTTCAGTATCTGCTTCTGTTTTGCATTGAGCTTTGGTATGGTCACAACAAAGGTCACTATCTCGTCACCCTTACCATATCCCCTCAACTTGCTTATGCCTTTTCCCTTTACCCTTAGCGTATCACCCGGCTGGGTGCCTTCCGGTACGTTGATTTTGATATTGCCACCAAGGGTAGGTATTTCCACTTCGCCGCCCAGCGCAGCTTTAAACATGGATATTTTTACATCGACAAGTACGTCGTAGCCTTCCCTTTTAAATACGGCATGTTTTTTCACAGTTATAGTCAAAAAGAGGTCTCCGGGCGGCCCTCCCTTTTCACCCGGCTCTCCTTCTCCGCGCAGCGTAATTATATGGCCGTTATCCACACCGGCCGGCACCTTTACGGTAACCTTCCGCGATTTCTTCACTCTGCCGGTCCCTCTGCATTCCGGACATGGCTCGGTTATGATCTTTCCCTCGCCGTGGCATCTGGGACAGGTAGTTACGGAGGTCATGCTGCCCAGCGGCGTTTGCCTTACGGTACGTATCTGGCCCGTACCTCCGCACTGCGGGCATGTCTGAGGATTGGAACCTGGCCTGGCCTTGCTACCGTGGCATGTCGGGCATACCTCCCACCGAGATATGTTCACTATCTTTTCCGCTCCTAAAGCCGCCTCTTCGAAGGTCATCACAAGCTCATCACGAAGATCCGCTCCGCGTGTCGGACCGCTTTCACGGCGCTTACCCATAAAATCGTCTCCGAAGAACATGTCAAAAATATCGTTGAACGGGTTGCCCTCGAAGCCGCCGAAATCAAAACCGCCGCCGTAGTTGCCCTGGCCGTATCCCTGACCGTCAAATGCGGAGCTTCCGAATCTGTCATACTGGGCCTTCTTGTCGGGATTGCTCAATACCTCATACGCTTCATTTATTTCCTTAAACTTCTGTTCCGCCTCTTTATCACCGGGATGCAGATCAGGGTGATATTTCTTTGCCATACTCCGATATGCTTTTTTTATATCTTCGTCGGTGGCGTCCTTATCGATACCTAAAATTTCATAATAGTCCTTGCCAGCCATTTTCCACCGCCTTCTATCAAAACCTTACTGCCAAAGTCGGATGTTGCTTTGGCATAACAAGGTTTATTCGACCTTATAGTCACCATCGCCGCTTTCTCCAGATTGCCCGTTGTTATTGCCCTGATCCTGATTATTTTGTTCCTGATTCGCCTGTCCGTTATTGTTCGTCTGACTGTATAATCTTGAGGTAATGCTGTATATAGCCTTAGAAAGCTCCTCGGAAGACTTCTTGATCGCCTCGGTATCCTCTCCCTCAGATACCTTTTTAAGTTCCTCAGCCTTGCTGTGCACCTCGTCTTTTTCGGCCTGAGTAGCCTTATCGCCAAAATCGTCCAAAGTCTTTTCAGACTGATATATCAAAGAATCCGCTTGATTCTTAGCATCGATCAGATCCTTATGTTTTTTATCCTCTTCGGCATATTGCTTTGCTTCTTCCTGCATCTTCTTGATCTCATCATCCGTAAGGTTCGTCGTGGATGTAATAGTAATATGCTGTTCCTTGCCCGTACCAAGGTCCTTTGCGGAAACATGCACTATGCCGTTGGCATCAATATCAAATGTTACCTCTATCTGTGGAACGCCCCTTGTCGCCGGCGGTATTCCGTCCAAGGCAAACCTGCCCAGAGTCTTGTTATCCTTTGCCATGGTCCTTTCTCCCTGCATCACGTGGATCTCGACGCTGGTCTGTCCATCCGCTGCAGTGGTAAATACCTGGCTCTTCTTTGCAGGTATGGTGGTATTTCTGTCGATTATCTTTGTGAACACACCGCCCAAAGTCTCTATGCCCAATGAAAGAGGAGTAACGTCCAACAGCACTACGTCCTTGACCTCGCCTGCCAGAACCGCGCCCTGGATCGCAGCACCGACAGCCACGCACTCATCGGGGTTAATGCCCTTTGAAGGTTCCTTTCCCATCAGTCTCTTGACAGTATCCTGCACACAGGGAGTCCGCGTTGATCCTCCCACGAGCAGCACCTTGTCGATCTGCGCGGCCGTGAGCTTTGCATCGCCCAACGCCTGTCTTACGGGGCCCTCCGTTGATCCTACAAGATCGGATATCAGCTGTTCGAATTTCGACCTGCTGAGCGTCCTTGTAAGATGCTTGGGGCCGCTGGCGTCTGCACTTATAAACGGCAGGCTTATCTCGGTAGTCGCAAGGGTGGATAATTCAATCTTAGCCTTTTCCGCAGCATCCTTCAGCCTCTGCACGGCCATTTTATCTTTCTTCAGATCGATTCCTGTCTCTGCTTTAAACTCCTGAGCCAGCCAATCCATGATCTTCTGGTCAAAATCATCACCGCCAAGATGGTTATTTCCGTTGGTGGCAAGCACTTCAAATACGCCGTCGCCTATCTCCAGCAGAGACACGTCGAATGTGCCTCCTCCGAGGTCATACACCATTATCTTTTGATTTCCCTCTTTATTCAGTCCATATGCTAAGGAGGCGGCAGTCGGCTCGTTTATAATACGAAGCACATCAAGGCCGGCAATCTTTCCGGCATCCTTTGTCGCCTGCCTCTGACTATCATTGAAATAGGCGGGTACGGTTATTACGGCCTGGGTAACTTTCTCACCGAGATACGCCTCGGCATCTCTCTTTAATTTCATGAGTATATAAGCGGATATCTGCTGCGGCGTATAATCTTTATTATCTATGCGTACCTTATAATCCGAACCCATATGCCTCTTTATTGACATAACAGTCTTTTCCGGGTTGACAATGGCCTGCCTCTTAGCCACCTGTCCCACGAGTATTTCATCGTTCGTGAAACCCACCACCGATGCGGTCGTCCTTTCTCCTTCCGCATTGGGAATGACTACCGGCTGACCTCCCTCCATTACTGCCACACATGAAAATGTAGTACCTAAGTCAATACCAATTACCTTTCCCACAAAAATTTACCTCCTTCTATTTAGCTACCTTTACCATACTTGGTCTTATAACTTTATCATTCATTGTATATCCCTTTAAAAGCACTTCAACAATGGTGTTGCTCTTTTGATCGCTGTTTTCTTCCTGTGCAACGGCATGATGAAGATACGGATCAAATTCTTTGCCTAAAGCTTCTATTTCCTTTACGTCATACTTCCCTAACAGCTGATATATCTGATTCAATACCATCATTATCCCTTCATGATAATCCTTGAATGCCGGATCATCCCTGAATGAATCAATAGCTCTCTCCATATTGTCTGTTATCGGAAGGAGATCCATAATGAGCTTTTCATTGGCATAGTGTGAAATATCTTCCTTCTCTTTTTGTGTCCGCTTCTTATAATTGTCGTAATCAGCCATTGCTCTTTTTGTCATAATTTCATACTCGCCCATCTGTTGTTTTAAACTTGCATTTTCCTCTTTTAAACTGCTGATTTCTTCTGCTGCATGATTCGCATTCTCTCCTCGTCCAATGTTCTTTTTCCTTTTTTGATGTTTGACTTCCGCATCCTCACTGCACTTTTCATTTGCCTCTTCCCTCAGGTTTTCATCCACCCTTTATCACCTCACTTCCCGTATAGATAATCAGTCAAAATACTGTTTAATCGAGGACCCACTTTGTCCATTATATCTATGGCCCTTTCATAGTTCATTCTTTTGGGGCCGATTATACTTATTGTACCTGCATGCTTCCCTTTTATATTATAGTTGACCGTTATAATGCTGCAGTCCTTGACCTCTTCAATATTGTTCTCGCTGCCGATGGAAATACTGATATCATCATCCGCGATGGGCATCAATAATCTCATGATCAACCCGGTGTCTCCTATAAACGAGAGTATGGTCCTTATTCTGTCTATATCCCGATATTCGGGAAAATTGAAAAAATTCGTCGTACCCTCCACCAAGACCTCGGTTTCCGTCTCGGTTATAAGCAAATTCTTTATGACGTCCAACAGCCAGCTTATATCCATAGACAAGTCCATGGAACTTCTCAGCTCTTCTATCATTCTCTCATCTAAATCTTCAGCATTGCGTCCCTTGAGTATGCGGTTGAGGTTTACGTTGAGAAGATCGATCTCCTTAGGACTTATGGCGCCGTTAAGTTTTACTATATTGTCCTTTATTGTGCCCGCCTCAGTTACCAGCACCACGACTAAGGAATTTTCGTTAAATCTTAAAAGCTCCAGTTGCTTTATGGTGCTTTTGGCCACATTCGGCGTCAGAGCTATGGATGTGTATTCAGTAAGATCGGAAATGATCCTCAGGGTATCCCGAAGCAGTTTCTCTATACCTCCGCTTCTCAGAGCCTTTATATAGATATCTCCGCCGTGGCGCGGCACGCCTCTGTTCATTAGAATAGCATCTACATATGACCTGTATCCCTTGTCGGACGGTATTCTGCCGGCGGAAGTGTGCGGCTGTTCAAGAAAGCCCATTTCCTCGAGATCGGCCATTTCGTTTCTGATTGTGGCAGGGCTTACTCCAAGATCGTAGTTTTTGGCCAGGGTCCTTGACCCAACAGGCTCGGCAGTAGCTATATAGTCATCGATGATAGCTTGCAAAATTTTTCTTTTCCTGCCTGTAAAAATCATTTACCTCACCTCTGTTAGCACTCATAATGGAGGAGTGCTAATTTACGACTATAAGGTTATCACTCCATAATCAAATTGTCAATACCATTAAAGACGATATCAATATTAGAGAGTAATTTTTGTCAGACAGCAATAAAAACAGCAAAGTCATAACCCATGCCGTTTCATATCAATCCATGAACTCCATAAATACCTGATTAGACAGATCCACGCCCTTTTCCGTCAGATACATTCTGTTATCTGCTATATTGACCAGGCCTAGTTTTAAAAGTCTGTCCATGGATTTCCCATAAAGATTATATGGAGATTCCCCAAATCTATGCTCAAAATCGTCTATACCGATACCCTTCATGAGCCTAAGCCCCATGAAGAAATATTCCTCCATCTCATTCCTTCTGTCGATGTATTCCCGCTGCACGACTGGAGAATCCCCTTTACAGACCGCATCTATATATCTTTCGGGAACCTGCTCGTTAGCATACCTGTATCCCTTGTAATAGGAATGCGCTCCCGCGCCCAGGCCGATATACGAGTCATCTCTCCAGTAAATCAAATTATGCCTACACTCACGTCCTTTTTTTGCAAAATTGGATATCTCATAATGGGCATAGCCGTTGGACTCCAATATGGAAACGGCGTTCCAATACATCTCCCGCTCGGTATCCTCATCGGGGAGCCTGAGCTCTCCCCTTTCATACATTTTACGATACGGCGTATTATCTTCGATCGTTAGACCATAGCACGAAACATGTTCCGGCTTTTGAACCACAATTTTGTTGACGGTGTCGACCCAATCGCCGTACGTTTGATCGGGTAAGGCAAACATCAGATCCACATTTATATTATCAAAACCGGCGTGCCTTGCTTCCTCAAAGGTCTCCGTGAATACTCCGCTGCTGTGTATCCTTCCCAGTTTTTTAAGCAGCCGGTCATCCATCGACTGAGCCCCGATACTCAGACGGTTCACTCCTGAATGCAGCAGCATACTCAGTTTTTCCTCATCCAAAGTTCCGGGATTTGCCTCGGCGGTAAACTCAATGCCCTTTTTGAGGTCGAATGTATCGGCCAGGCCGGAAAGCAATCGTGAGATCTGACCTGCACTCATAAGAGTAGGCGTGCCTCCTCCCATGAACACCGTATCGATATCGGCGTTCCGGTAGCCGTATGCCTCCTTAAGTACGGCGCCGATGTAGCCGTCTATCAAATATTCCTTGGATTGATATGAATTAAAGTCGCAATAGAGACATTTTCTTGCGCAGAAAGGAATATGAACATACAGACCCAGTCCCATCATTCATCACCAAGTTTAAGTACCGACATGAATGCCTCCTGCGGGATCTCGACCTCTCCCACTTTCCTCATCCGCTTTTTGCCTTCCTTTTGTTTTTCAAGAAGCTTCTTCTT
>DHDI01000013.1:141775-153870 GCA_002399285.1 Thermoanaerobacterales bacterium UBA4880 | reverse complement strand
CCTTCCTTTTGTTTTTCAAGAAGCTTCTTCTTCCGCGTAACATCTCCGCCGTAGCACTTGGCGAGCACGTCCTTCCTCAATGCCTTTACGGTCTCCCTCGCTATGATCTTGGACCCTATCGTAGCCTGTATAGGTATCTCAAAAAGCTGTCTCGGGATGGATTCCTTCAAACTCTTTGCAATTTTCCTGGCCCTGTCATATGCCTTGTCCTTGTGCACTATTATCGAAAGGGCATCCACCGCCTGTCCGTTGACCAAAATATCCAGTTTAGTCAGCGCCGACTGCTGATACCCCTTGAGATCATAATCCAGTGAGGCATAGCCACGCGAGCGCGACTTCAGCGCATCAAAAAAGTCGTAAATTATCTCGTTCAGCGGCAGCTCATACTCCAGCATGACCCTGTTCTCATCCAGATACTGCATTCCCTTGTATACTCCCCTGCGTTCTTGGCAGAGCTCCATAATTGCCCCCACATAGTCCTTTGGAAGCATTATGGTCGAGTCGGCAATGGGCTCTTCCATTTGCTCGATCTCGGTGGGATTAGGAAAATTGGTGGGATTGTCCATGTACAGCACTTCGCCGTTTGTCTTGGTTATACGGTAGACAACGCTCGGCGCCGTCGTAATGATCTCGAGATCATATTCCCTTTCCAGGCGCTCCTGAATAATATCCATGTGCAGCAGTCCCAGAAAACCACATCTGAAACCAAAACCCAAGGCTATGGAATTGTCCGGTTCAAATGACAGCGACGCGTCGTTCAGCTGAAGTTTCTCCAAAGCCACTTTCAGATCCTCGTACTTACTGCTGTCATAGGGATAAACGCTGGAGAACACCATGGGAGGTATACGTTTAAAACCGGGAAGCGGATGCACGGCGGGATTTTCTTCATCGGTGATCGTATCCCCCACCCGGGTGTCCGAGACATTCTTAATACTTGCCGCTACATATCCCACATCGCCTGACTTAAGACCGTCGCACGGTACCGGCTTGGGACGGAACACACCTACCTCCGTGATTTCAAATACCTTGCCCGTAGACATCATCTTTATCATCGTGCCGACTTTGATACTGCCCTCCTTGACCCTGACGAAGGCGATCGCTCCCTTATAATTATCATAGTAAGAGTCAAATATAAGCGCTCTGAGCGGAGCATCCTCGTCACCCTCGGGATAAGGTATCCTGCTCACAATGGCCTGGAGGATCTCATCGATGCCTATACCCTCTTTGGCGGATGCAAGGACGGCCTCGGAAGAATCGATGCCCAGCACGTTTTCGATCTCCTCTTTTACCATGTCCGGCTGGGCGCTGGGCAGATCAATCTTGTTTATCACCGGTATCAGCGTAAGGTCATGATCCATCGCAAGATAGGTATTCGCCAATGTCTGAGCTTCTATTCCCTGCGTAGCGTCTATGACCAAAAGCGCCCCTTCGCACGCCGACAGGCTTCTGGATACCTCATAGGTAAAATCCACGTGACCGGGGGTATCAATGAGGTTCAATACATATTCCTGACCATTGTCGGCATTGTATACCAATCTTGCCGGCTGCAGCTTAATGGTTATGCCTCTCTCACGCTCAAGGTCCATGCTGTCAAGTACCTGATCCTGCATTTCCCTCTCCGTGAGCACCCCGGTTTTTTCTATCAGCCTGTCGGCCAGGGTAGATTTGCCGTGATCTATATGAGCTATTATGCAAAAATTCCTGATATTCTTTTGTCTTTCTGTTATCATATTTTTTCCCCTTATTTCCGCTTTTTACAAAATCGAATTCTGATATAAAACAGAAGTTCCGCTGTTATTATATATCATAGATATATATTATAGCATAAAAGATTTTCCTTACCCAAATAAAAAGGCATGGCTTTATACCACGCCTTTCATTGCAATATATATAAAACGATTGCGTTATTTTATCGGTATGTCCATCAATTCCCTTCCAAACAGAATAAGTTTGAAACGATCTCCGCGGTTTAAAATATTAAAGATATTGATCGATTCCATGCCTTCAATATTCTTATAAAAGAAATAGTCCACCACGAAAAGGCCCGCGGTCATAAATAAAAATAACGTAAGCGTAAAACAGACCCGGCGCTTGAAAATTAGTTTATCTCTCCTGTTCTCCTCTATCCTGCTCATGTCATTGCTACCTCTTTTCAATTTCATTAATGACCTTGGCTATAGCCTCGGCAACATATTGCGCACTATTAAGCGCCTCGTCCAAGGTATTATGATTGCTGCCTACCTCTATAAGAGCAGCGTTGGGCAGCACTTCCTGATTATAGCTGCCATAGGGTTTGGTCTCAACATTTATGCTCATGCCCTTCACCGCCTGATTTAGCGTCTGATGCAGCCTCTGTGCAAAGGCCAGGTTGAGATGCCAGTCTTCCTTTTGTTGATCCGTTCTCCTTGTGCCCACGACCCACATGATCTTGGCTATCTTTTTGTCATTATAATTCATGACGTACTTCTGTCTGAAAGCCTTATTGGGAAGCTTGTCAACACTGGGAATTTCGGAGGTATTCTTGGTTATCACTTCCGCAAAGGCGTCCCTGTGTACGTCAAAAGCGTATTTGATCGTGGGATATTTCTGCAATATTTTTTTAATACCCTCGCTTGACCTGCCGTACGAATTGTCGTATGGCACATCGTAGACCGTCTCGTCATGTATGACTGAAATGCCCTGCTGCTCCAAGTACTTTTTTAACTCTTCCCCTATCCTTACCACGTTATTCTTTGGATCTAAAGTCCTGTCCACATCGTCCACCTTATATTTTGATATATAGGCTTCCCTTGTATGAGTATGATATATGAGAACAAGGGGCTTATCGGAATCGACCACGGCCGTCTCGTCTATCTCCTGGTCATCTGCCGCATTATCAGGCCGGGCCTTCGGTTCATCATCCTCCGCAGGTTTTTCGGGCAGGGTATTATCTTTCTCCTGAACTGCAGACGCATTTTTCACATCTACCATTCCCAATACTGGCAATTGATTCTTTAATATGGACAGCGGCTCCTTAATGTCGATATCCGCCGCATATCTTATCAGCGAAACCCTCATGTCATAATCGGGAAGCAGGCCACATTCTCTGTATAAAGTCTCTATTGTCGGGGATGCGGCATTGATAAAATATTTAAGCATATCGTCCGTGAAAATTTCCTTTCGACCGCTGATGGTATCGGCAGTGACAGACCTATCCGGTGTAAAAAATAGAGTTACGCCGCCGATCATACATAATATGACAATACAGATGCCAATATAAAACCAAATGGTCGAAAATTTTACATAATGTACTTTAGACAAATTAAACACCCTCTTTTGCAATCTTAAAAAAGATATATTCAAAAGAGGGTGCCATTATTCTATATATTTGCCATAGCCGGATGAATAGCCGAGTCCAGCCCTTTAGATATTATACCGGATATGTTGTCGATAAGCTCGTCGGCTTCCTTGGGAGTTACCACAAGATTAGCTTCAAATGGAGTCAGCACCTCCTTTATCATGCTGTATTTCTGTTCCTCGTTTAAGTTGTCCATAAACTGATATCCCTCGGAACCCTCTCCTCTTTTATTCCTGGAATCTATCAGCATCTGGATTGCATCTCTTGCCACCGTTGCGGCGTCCACCACCGTAGGCATGCCTATTGCGATCACCGGAATGCCAAGACTGCCGTAGTTTAATGGCGTCCTGTAATTCCCCAGGCCTGAACCGGGATTGATCCCCGTGTCCGTTATCTGTATGGTTGTGTTTACCCTTGTAAGCCTTCTTGAAGCCAGCGCATCGATGGCAATTACCACATCCGGCTTGATCCTGTCCACTATGCCCCTTATTATATCGCTGGTCTCGATCCCCGTGATTCCCAAAACGCCCGGGGCTATGGCGCATACCGGCCTGTAGCCTTCGCCTATTTCCATAGGGGCATACTGAAAAATCTGCCTTGTCACCTGTACTCTGGATACGACCTTAGGGCCGAGTGAATCGGCCGTTATATTCCAATTGCCCAGTCCGACAATGAGGACCGTACTTTTATCCGATAATTTCAATAGGTTTTTCAACTCTACCGTAAGCAGTTTAGACACTCCGTCATTATAATTTGGCGAATTATCCATGAGCCCGGGTGCCTCTATGGTTATATAATGACCTATAGGCTTTCCCATATTCTTGGAACCTATTTCATTAAAGACGTTAACGCGGCTCACCTTTGCATCGCCGGCATCGACCTCCTCCACCTCTACTCCAGGCGCCTCCTGTCCCGAGCCTTCCTTGTAAAGCTCCCTCGCCTCAATCGCAAGATCTGTGTGTATGGAAGATGTATCCATCCCTTACCTCAATTCCGTTGGTACAAAGGCGTCGATTATGCCTATTACGAAGGCTGCTATCAGGGCGCCCAATATGTTTGTGTGAATTGTGGGGACTATAAATTGAGCGATATATATTACGACAGCCGATACGACGAATCCCACAATCCCCCTCCCATGAGGAGATATCCTCTTGCCGAGCAAAAGCTCTGCCACATATCCCAGGCCTGCTATGACCAAAGCTGCGATAAGAGCTCCCCAGAACCCAGACACACTGAACCCCGGTACTATAAACCCAACAACCATCAAAACTATTGCCGATACAATGAATCTTATCACTGCACCTATCATTATAATCACCTCCGTTTTTATATTTACCATTTTCATTATTTTTATGCCATTATTATCTCGAAACCCAATAAAATCACAATCAGACCTATTGAATATAGTAATTTTGATGGAAATCCGCCTTTTTTATATAGGATTCCATCTTTATTATTGAATTTAACGATATTTAATGTTAAAATGGTATAGATTAATGGGAGGTGAAAAGTTTGGCAAACATAAAATCAGCAAAAAAGCGCATTGAGACAGCTGAAATAAACAGAGAGAGAAACAAGAAAAGAAAGTCCGTTATCAAACACTGGGAAAAGGAATTTGCAAATGCTTTAAATTCAGGAGAACTCAATAAGGCGGAAGAAAATCTAAGGCAGGCCGAAAAGTATATCAACAAGGCTCGCAGCAAGGGAACGCTGCACGATAATACAGCCGGCAGAAAGATATCCAGATTGACGATGCGTCTTAATAAAGCAAAGCAAAATCTAACGGCCAAAGAGGCTTAATATAGGCTTAATGCGTACTACGCGTACGCTTCATGTTGCGTGCAAACTGACAGGCCGTGACAAATCGCGCAAGGCAAGTCGGCAAACCTGCAAATAAAGGAGCATACTTAGACGTATGTGACTGCAATTTGCAGGCGCAGCCAACAGAGCTAAGCAAAATTGCAGTGCAATTCGCGGTTACGCAATATTGGCATCGGTCTGAAGCGTACTTATTGTACGCTTTTATTATGCTCGCTATTATGCCTGCGCGATGAACTTTTCCAGCGCTATCCTCTCGTCGAGTAGCCCCATTTTGACATCAGCATCCATCTTCAGACATCTCTCCAAGCGAAGCTTTAAGTCTGCCAATTTATATTTTCCAGCCTGCCTATACATCTTTTTGAGCGCAAAGCCCGCAAGCCCCGTCTTATTTTTTATTTCATCATCGGAAACGCCCTCGTCCAATAATGCCCTTATTTGTATGAGAAGCCTATATTGTCTGCTTATCATCCCGTTTATATAAAAGAAACCGTATCCCAGCAATGTCATATCTTCATATAATTTCAAAGCTCTCGCTCTGTCCCCGCTTCCGATGGAGTCTACCATGTCAAAGACCCTGTCTTCCAATCGGACGGGCAGTATCTCCCTTATATCCGAAAACCTTACGCTGTCATTGTCAAATGCAAAGGAAACAATCTTTTGTATTTCATTGGAGAGATAATACAGGTCGTCGGATATGGTCGCGAGATAATTCACCGTTGCGCCGTCCGCTCTTTTACCATAATGTACGAAGCAGCCGGAGATCCATGCTTTCAGTTCTTCTCCCTTGAGCATACCGAACTGTATTATGTTATCCGTCTTTTTAAATTTACTATTCAGAGATTTATACTTTTTTATATCCGATACTTTAATGACGACGCAGTTGGTATCGGCGACGCCGTCCAAAAGGCCCGAAATCAGCTTATCTCTTGATTCTATAACCTCTTCCTCCATTACGATGATTTTTTTCTCATCCATCATGGGAGGCGTGATAAAACATTCCTCCATGTTTTGTGAATCTAGGGTAAGCTTTTGAAGATTGATAGCCTTTGCGATCCTTATATATTTTTTCGTCAGCATCCTTATGGCATATTCCTTCATAAATTCATTGGGGCCGTTAAATATATATACGCTCTTCAAGTCATCGATACCGGTCTTTAAAAACTGCTTATAGTCCATTATGATCACTCCATTTTTTGACCTTTAGATAGCTTCCGTCAGTATTTATTATAACAGCTCCGTCCCTGTCTGTCCTGTAAACCTCCGAATACCCTGACAGCCTTGACAGTACGCCCTCGTTCGGGTGTCCATAGTTATTCTTTCCCACCGATATTACCGATATTTTCGGGCTTGCACTATTGAGAAAGGCCTCGGTAGATGAGGTGGAACTGCCGTGATGAGCGACCTTTAACACCTCAGTATCTATATTCAGGCCGCTTTCAAGTATGCCTCTCTCGCCTTCCATCTCAATATCTCCGGTATACAATATGTCCGTATCCCCATAGGATAATTTGAAGACCAGCGAATCGTTATTAATATCCGTCTTGACATCCGATGGATTTAGCACATATATATCGGCTTTACCCAGCCTCAGTTTGTCGCCGCGGCTCAAAAGAGTTATGGGTATATCCCTGCTGTCAGCGATTTGCTTCAATTTATCGAACAGGGGGTTGTCCTTCGGTTGCTCGCCCAAGAATATATGCCCTACCCTTATATTTTCTATCAGCGGTATGATACCGCCCATGTGATCGTTATCTCCATGCGATATAAAAACTGCGTCTATATCCCTTACGTGATCAGCTAAAAGATATGGTATCAAAACGTCTTCGCCGACATCAAAATCGGAATACTTAGTCTTGACCGAACCGCCGCCGTCTATGATCATCTTTGTCGTACCCATGCGCACCAGGCTGGAATCCCCCTGGCCTACGTCGATGAACGTGACATTCATGCCCCTGTATATCGGCTGATAGCATACCCCAAAAACTATAAACACGGCAAGCGCGGGTATTATATATTCCCTATGCGGCGACTTGATGAAACCAAAAACCAGCAATGCAAGCAAATAATACGCGATTATCACGGCTGCATATGGACGCTGAATAATTATGGAAGAGTGCGGCAGCGCCGATATTGCCCCGGTGATCACGATCGACAGTCTTATAAGGGCGGTATTTATTGCTGTGAACGCGTAGGACAGCGGTAAAAAAACGCCTCCCAATATGATGCTTATTATACCCAATATAAATATAGCGGGAATTATCGGTACGACGACCAGATTGGCCAGCAGCGAATATATAGGCAGCCTATAAAAATAGTATACGGATATGGGCAGTACTCCTATTTCCGCCGACAGCGTAAGACTGAGCGCACCAGCTATATAACCTTTAAACGGCAGCATGCGTATTAGTTTTTCGTAAAGCAGCAGTATGGAGAGCGTCGCGGCAAAGGATAATTGGAAGCCTATGTCATACAGCTGCAGCGGGTCGGCGAAAAGTATGATGAGTGCGGCCAGAGCAATGGATGACAGTGTGTCCGTCTCCTCATCATAGGTCTTTCCGATCAGTATTACGGCATCCATAATAAACGATCTGGCAACCGACGGCATAGCGCCTACCATGAGTGTGTAAAACCCTATGACGGCAATGGCGATCGTGTTTTTCTTCGTATGGTCCAGCTTAAAAAATCCGAGTATGTAAAATATAAAGAGCAACAATATGTTCACATGCTGTCCGGATATAGCCAGCGCATGTATTATGCCGGTATTGATAAAGTCGTTTTCCACATTGGTTTCAAGGTTGGTCCTGTCTCCTATTATAAGGGAATTCAAAAAAGCGGCTTCCTGCTTTTGATACAGTCTTTCGACAGTGTCTTCTACCCATAGCCTTGATGCGACAAGGGGCGTCTTTAGATTTACCGTATGGCCGATATATTGTATATTTCCCTCCCGGGCCGATCCCAATGCATATATGCCCTTTCTCTTGAGATAATCCCTGTAGTTGAAACCTCCCGGGTTAGTTTCACCCTTTGGCGTTTCGATCTTTACCCTTACTCTGAGCTCATCGCCGTATCCGTAGTTTTTGCTTGGGTCATATACCCGCAGGAGTATGGCCTGGCCATTTTGCGGTTTGACTATATAGCTTGTCCTCCCGTCTTCGATTACCGGCGCATCGTTTACCACGGCCTCTAGATCGTATTCCCTGCCCGGTTCATAGGTACACTCATCGTTAAAGAACAGTGCAGAATAAAAGACGCCGAAGACCATGACCAAGATGAGGATCAGGGGAGTAATATCCCGTCTGTCCTTTATGAGAAGAGAAAGGGCGGCAGCGGCAAAGAATATGATCAGCGGCAGCGCCGTGGGCGGCCTCAAAGTATAATATAGAGCGATGCCGCAAATATAAGCGATGCATATGTAGAAAAGCGGCCGCCTATATATAAACTCAAACGATATATCTTTTAAGTACTTCCGCGCACTCTGCATCTTCAAAAATATCTCCCGCTTCACTCAGATATGGCCCGGCGTCTGCGTCCGGCGAAAAATGCGTCGCAAGGCATCCCGAGCAGGATTGATCCTTGCCCGGATAGAGGCCTCCGTAGCCAAGCACGATCATCCCCATGCGATCACCTTCTGCATATATTATATCATCCGGCTTTTATAATACAACAAATGCAGGATATAAGAAAAGAGAGGAAATTCATCCCCTCTTAGACAAGTCAATAGATTTTAATGTCTCCGAAAGTAATACGCCCACCACCACGCCTACCGCCCCCTGAACCATGTTTGACGGTACGTCGGCCAATGCGGCCGCGTACCCGAACATGATCAGCGAGGCCATAAAATACCCCAAGACCATCCATATCTCAGCGGCGGCAAATATCAGTACCTTTTTGATGACGCCCTTACGTGGATTCAATGTCAAATACCCCACTATCATACCCATGAGCCCCTTTATGATGAGAGACCATGGAGCCCATACGGCATACCCTTTCAGGACGTCGGCCAGTGCGGAACCTATGCCGCCTGCTATAAAACCCATTGCCGGACCGAAAAGGTACGCCGACAAAATGATAAAACCGTCTCCGAGGTTTACATATCCCTGGGTCGCAACGGTGGGTATATTTATTACCATCGTGCCTATAACGACCAGCGCCGTAAGTAAGGCGCCATAAACCCAAAACCTCAAATCTTTCTTCATTGATTCATCTCCCGTAATCGTATATCACACAATCATTATACTACAAAATTGTATGGGTTAAATCAATACAATTACGAGACAATGCATCATTATGAATTTTTGTGGAATATAAGCTTTTCAACCTCTCCGACCACAAGGATCACCAGCGAAAGGCCTATGACATATAGCCATTGTATGCCACTAAGCGCCGATATCTTGAAAATACCTTCCAAGAGGGGCGTGTCCAGCAGAAACTGAAGCGCGACCCCCAACACCAGTGAGAATATTAAAAACCTGTTGGTGGTCAGTCCTAGTTTGAAAATGGAAACACTGTTCGACCGCGAATTCAAAGAATGCACCAGCTGCAGAAAGACCAACGTCATGAACGTCATCGTTTCCGCAGTTTCTATATCGTATCTTCTGCCTATCATAAATGCGCCGATAGACAAGGCTCCCATTATAATACCTTCAATTATCATTTGTATGCCGAGTCCGCCGGCGAATACGCTCTCGTCCCTGGTCCGCGGCCTGGCCTTCATCACATCGGGGGCCGGCGGCTCCATGCCGAGTCCCAAGGCCGGCAGACTGTCCGTCACCAGATTGATCCACAAAAGATGTATGGGCAGCAGAGGCTGTCCCAACCCAAGTATATTTGCCAGAAATACGGTGAGTATTTCTCCCATATTACATGAGAGCAAATACCTTATTGACTTGCGTATATTGGAATATATCGTCCTGCCCTCTTCTATGGCAGACACTATGGTAGCAAAGTTGTCATCGGTCAATACCATATCCGCCGCCTCTTTAGCGACCTCCGTGCCCGTTATACCCATAGCGGCGCCTATATCGGCCTGTGAAAGAGCGGGGGCATCGTTCACTCCGTCTCCCGTCATACCGACAACGGCATTGTTTTTCTGCCATGCTTTAACTATCCTGACCTTGTGCTGCGGCGAAACCCTTGCATAGACCCTTATCTTATCGACCCTCTTTTCCAGCTCACCGTCGCTCATGTTCTCCAACTCCACACCCGTAACGGCCTCATCGCCTTCGTGTAAAATGTTGAGGTCCCGTGCGATAGCCTCCGCCGTCAATCTGTGGTCTCCCGTTATCATGACGGTGGTTATGCCGGCCAGGTCACATTCTTTGACCGCATCCTTTACCTCCGGCCGCGGAGGATCGATCATTCCTACCAGGCCGAGAAAAGTAAGACCGCTCTCCAGATCATCCCTGTCATAATCAGCATCGGGAAGATGTTTATATCCCAATGCCAAAACCCTCATGCCGTTCTGCGCCATCTCATTATTTGATTTTTCGATGTCGCCTATATCTTCGCTCTCAATTCCCTTAACTCCATCTTTATCCTCTATGGATACGCATATGGGAACGACGCTCTCCAGCGCCCCCTTGGTTATCGCCGTATAACCGTTATCCGTCCTGTGTACGGTCGTCATAAGTTTTCTGTCTGAATCAAAGGGAAGCTCGTCCACCCTCGGGCAAACCGCTTCAACCTCATTTTTCTCCCTGCCGCAATCTCTGAGAGCCGCCACAAGCGCCACTTCCGTAGGGTCACCCACACCGTTGCCCTCGGCATCCAGCTTAGCGTCGCTGCAAAGGGTAAACATAGTCAACAATTCTTTTGCCGGCTCATCCTGCGCGGCATCCTCTATTTTTTCGATCTCGCCGTTTATATATGCGTTTTTGACCGTCATCTGATTTAAAGTAAGCGTACCCGTCTTATCGGTACATATGACATTGGCGCTTCCCAATGTCTCTACCGCAGGCAGCTTCCTAATGATGGCATTCCTCTTTACCATACGCTGGACTCCGATAGCCAGAGTAATGGTAACGATGGCGGGCAATCCCTCCGGTATCGCCGCAACGGCAAGACTTATGGCTGTCATAAACATCTCGAGACCCGGTGTGCCTCTCAAATAGCCTATAAAGAATATAACGGCACAGATGGCCAGAGCCGCTATCCCGAGCGTCTTCCCCAACTCCGCAAGCCTTTCCTGCAGCGGAGTCGTAGTTCTTTCTTCTTCCATCATCGAAGCTATACTGCCCATTTCCGTATTCATACCGGTATTTGCAACCACCATCTTTCCCCTGCCATATACCACTGTGGTACCGGTAAATACCATGTTCAGCCTGTCGCCTATGGGTACCTCGTTATCCTCGAGAGCATCCGTCTGTTTTTCCACAGGTACGGACTCGCCGGTGAGTGAAGACTCGTTGACCCTGAGATTAGCCATCTCTATCAGCCTGCCGTCCGCAGGTATAAAGTCCCCCGCCTCAAGTACCACAACGTCGCCGGGAACGACTTCCCTTGTAGGCACTGTCATGACCTCGCCGTTTCTTACAACCTTGGCATTGGGTTTAGTCATCTTCTTCAGCGCTTTTAACGCCTGATTTGCCCTATTTTCCTGGAATACGCCAAGTAAGGCGTTTAAAATAACAATGGCGATTATTATAATCGTGTCGGTAATTTCACCTACAAATGCCGATACTATGGCGGCAGCAAACAGTATCATTATCATAAAATCCTTGAATTCGTTTATGAACATTTGGAAGAGTGATTCACCCTTCTTTTCCTCCAATTCATTGAAGCCGTATTCCCCTAGTCTTCTCTCCGCCTCCTGTGATGAAAGGCCCTCTTTTCCTGTTTTCAGCTCGGCCAATACCTCTTCCGTGCTTCCGGAATAAAAGTGTGACATTTGTTTCTCCTTTCTAAAAATTAATAATATATAAATATATATAAAAAGAGA
>DHDI01000013.1:141056-141652 GCA_002399285.1 Thermoanaerobacterales bacterium UBA4880 | reverse complement strand
GACCCCTATTTTTATAAAATAAAGGTCTCACTCCCAAGGTAAACTTGCTGCTCTGCCGGGTTTAACCGTGTTGACGACAGAACAGAATGAGTTACTCCCCTTTCGCTAATTCTTGGAAAAAATACTATGATAATGGACTATTAGTTTATCCAACTTTCTGCTATACTCCAATATCCCATCGATCTTTCGCTCCTCTTTATCTATGTACATGTTATTTAATTCATTTCTCAAATTGTCAATTTCCTCTTCCAAGGACAATGCCTCCATCAATCATTTCTCCTCTTTTATGTAAGTACAATGCGAGTATTATATTAACACATACCTTTATTAAAATCAATATCAAAATCTAATTTTTTACAAATCTCCCTTATTTTAAAATATATCTCCACTATTTTAAACCCGCATCGGTATTTGTCATCCAGGTCATCCCTTACGGCGGCATATTCGTCATATCTATCGTATATTTCCCTTAATATTTTATCATCTTTAATCATTTTTTCCAAGTTATTTATTTCATACAAAAGAGCCATGTCTTTCATCCTAACATCTCCTTCTCCGTTTTAGTGTCATGATATATATTCGACATTTACCATAAA
>DHDI01000013.1:58496-140988 GCA_002399285.1 Thermoanaerobacterales bacterium UBA4880 | reverse complement strand
ATATATTCGACATTTACCATAAATTTCCTTCTTAGGAAAGTCAATAATTAATGATATAATTGGTGGGAGGTGATATATGTGACAAAAAAACTATACTATTATGATTCGTATGTGACGGAGTTTGATGGAAACGTCATCGAAGTAAGGCCGTACGATGACAAATATGCAGCGGTACTGAGTGAAACCTATTTCTACCCCGAATCCGGCGGTCAGCCCTGCGATACGGGCTTTATCGGTGAAACAAGAGTCTCCGATGTAGAGATGATCGACGACACTATCTGCCACATAATTGACGATCCCATCGGGATAGGCATCTATCCCTGTAAAATAGACCGTGAGAGACGCTTTGACAATATGCAGCAGCATACCGGTCAGCACATATTGTCCGCAGCCTTCGCAGAGCTATTTGACGCCATGACGGACAGTTTTCACATAGGGGAAAATATGTGCCATATAGATATTGATAGACCCGGCCTTTCACAGGCTGATATAGATTCGGCGGAGGAACGTGCCAATGAAATATTGTACGGCAATATTCCAGTCACAACATATATCGTAACGCCGGAGGAAGCAGCCGAATTGCCGCTTAGAAAACATCCCTCGGTAGATAAGGATATAAGGATAGTGGAAGTTAAAAACTATGACTATTCGCCCTGCGGCGGCACCCATGTGAACAACACGGGGGAGATAGGCATTATCAAGATCATTAAATGGGAAAAAGCTAAAAATAAACTTCGTATATATTTTACATGCGGAAAAAGGGCTGCGATATATTTCCGCGATATAAATCATACTATAAATAAGCTGGCCTACCATTTTTCAGCCAATATAGCCGATATTCCAGACCACGTAGCCTTGGCAGAGCAGGAAAAGAAAAAACTGCAAAAAGAGATCTCATCCTTAAAAAATGAGCTTGCATTATACGTAGCCGATGATCTTTATGGCAAATGCACAAAGCTCAATACAGAGGCAAATCTGGTGGTAAACATATTTAATGAATACGACGAGGAACTTCTGCGCATGGTCTCCGCCAAACTGTCTCAGAAGCCATATTCTATTTCGGTCCTGGGAAATATATCGCGACAGCAGAGATTTATAGTAAGCCGTTCGAATGACACAGATCTCAACCTGAAGGAGTTGTTCGGCGACCTGTCCGACCATTTTGAGTCCAGCGGGGGAGGCAGCCCGAAGCAGGTACAGTTCGCCATAAAGGGCGATCCCGATAAAATCATTGCTTTCATAGAAGGAAAGATAAGAGGCGCTGTTCCAATCGTGTGACCGATAAAATAAGACCAATAATTATAACAGGAGGCGATATGATTTGGAGAATATGAAAGAAAAAGTAATCGAAAAGCTGAATGAAAGAGAGGTACGCATAGAAGACATAGCAGTCTTGGTTTACGATCTTCAGAAAAATTATATTCCCGACGTCACCATGAGCGAATGCACAAGGACCGTGGAAGAGGTCCTGGGAAAGAGAGAGGTCCAGACCGCACTGCTTACAGGCATATCTCTGGACGTACTGGCAGAAAAAAACTTGATTGAGGAGCCTCTGCTCGGCATTATAAAGAACGATGAGTCTCTGTATGGAATAGATGAAATTTTAGCATTGAGCATAACAAATATTTACGGCTCGATAGGTTTGACAAATTTCGGGTATCTGGATAAGGTAAAACCGGGTATATTGGGAAAATTAAATGAGGATAAGCACATAAAATGCAATACTTTCCTCGATGACCTGGTAGCCGGTATCGCAGCCGCGGCCTGCGCCAAACTAGCGCACTCAAAAACATAAAGGGGGAAATGCATTCCCCCTTTACTTTATTTGTTCTCACCCTCTGTTATCTTGACAAATTCTGTTCCGCCGCAGCTTTTACATTTCTTAGGCTTACATCTTCCCTCTTTTTCCTCACCGCAGGATGTACATTTCCACTTTGCCATTTTTATCCCTCCAGGAAAAATAGTTTCTTGCCGTAATTATATCACAGGCAGTAGTTATAGCAAAAAAATCTTAAAACGTATTTTTTGCCGATGCATTATTCATTGAAAATACGGCGGCCTCGATCAGCATATCAAGCATCCTGTCATCAGCGGATATGCCAAGGCCGTTTAAAACTTCCTTAGCCGTTTTCACCGCTTCGGCTTTTTTGATCTCCCCATCCACGTCCTTCAGGGTCTGCTCTGTGGAATCAACTGCCGCCTTAACTATCTTAATAACGGCATCCGTCCTATCCGGACCGGCGGTCCCGATCAGGTAAGGTATACTTATATAACATACCAAGGCAGAGGTAAGTACGGATAAAACAATAATAAATATATCAGGCATTCTATCACCCCATACATTATATGGAACAAACCAAATCAGGTGAAAGAATCGCCTTCAACGTAAATAGTCATCATTATGGCGGGAGTATGTAGGAATCGAACCCACCCGACGCCCTCTTAAGACGTCACACTGGTTTTGAAGACCAGGAGGCACACCGGCACCCATCTACCCCCATCTGCCTATAACATACTACTATCTCTCCAATATATTGTCAATAACCTTCCTTTATTATGAAGGGATCCCTCTCCAAGGGATCGGAAAGATCGTAATGTCCTGCCGATGTGTCGGCCTTCTTACCCTCTATCAGAAACTGCACCTCTTTTATATCGGGAAGTTCCGTAAGGGAATCTATAACCGAATAGAGCGCCATTGTCTCGCCGGTGCTTCCTCCCGAGCTGATCTGTTTAAACTCCTTGGATAAATTCACATAGGCTATGCCATCCTTTATTTTCAAGGAGATCAGTTTGGTGCCCTCGGGCATCGTCTTGACCAAATCGCTGCGGATCGGTCCTTCTATCAATTCTTCTACTATGCCGGATGCGGGATCTTTCCCCTTTTCTAACGTTCTCATCTCAGGAACAAGATTTTCTGCATCGGAGTCGGAAAAATATATTTTATATGTCTTAGTATCGGAAATATCCATATGGCTCATTGGACCCATCGGGTTGCCGCTTGCACCTATATAATCCTTCCCGTCGACGGTAATGGCGACTTTTTTGACCCCATCCAGACCAGTGAGGGTGTTCACTATGGACGCCCTGGCCATGGCTTCGTCCATGGTGCCTCCGAAACCGGTAAACCCGCTGAGGTCTGCGGTGGCGATCCCGTCGGAGAACTTTACATCCTTTACGTCCGTACCCTTGGGTACGCGCAGATACGCGTCATCCCCAGAGGGACCCTTTAACAGCTCCTGCAGTGCCATTTTATAAATATTATTCTTTTCATTATAAATTATAGTCCTATTCTCCGTGACAAATCCACTGTTGTCGGAATTGGCATAATACAGCGTGATCTCCGCCTGTTTATTCTGCGAAGCCGTCTGCGGCTTTTGATCGTTTGCAGATGAACAACCGGCCAGGCCTATCATTACCGCCAATAATACCAAAACTATGTGCTTTCTCATGCCTTTTCACCACCCCTAATCAAGATTCTTGTATCGCCAACCCTCCTTGTCACTTTTATTTTATCAAAGTAATCGAGATAGGCCAAGGCGTATTTCCTGCTGATGCCCAAAGCATCCCTATATTCCGCGACGGTAATCTCATCTTTTCGCTCAAAGAGGTTCGACAGTACACTTTTTAGCTGATTCTCGGCCCCCCTGTCGATACAGATCTCCTCGTCGATCCTTACCAGCAGCCCTTCCTCCATCATGTAGTCAGTCAGATCCTGATTCAGATCAAAGCTATCTAAGGCAGGCGGCATAAGATTGTCCTTGAGTCCCGTTAAAACCTTCTCTGCGGCCGTCTTGTCATCATCACTGAGGATGATAATATGACCCGGGATGGAAAGCAGGTTTTCCCCTCTGATTTCTTCTCTTTCCCTCAATATATTTATCATCATGTCAAAGCCGTCTCTGTCCATATTTTTGAAAAATCTGCTGTACAGTAGTTCTTTGGATATACCTCTTTTAAGAGGATGATGCAGATGAAAATCCTCTATGCGCTTAGTTATGCTGTGTGCGAAATCATCAAGCGCTCCGCCGTATACCAGATATCCGCCGGACGACACTATATCTCCGCAGCCCTGCATGTCCGATGCCATCCGCGTTATTTCCCGGACGGTGAGACTGCACAATGCCGAAACCTCGTCCGTCTTCATCGGTACGCCCGAAGAAGACAGCACATACTTAAAAAATTCTCTGTCGGAGGCATTCTCCAGTGCCTTCAGCTCATCGGCATAGCCGGGCGCATTTCTCTTCTTCTTTGGATATGGATTTATAACAATGCCGCCTCCCATGGTATACAGCGGCGAATATGATCTGATGATGAACCTATCCGATCTCTCGCATGCCACATCCTCCTCCAGCTTCAGTCTGCAGTATCCCGATCCGTCCTGCTTGATTTCTGCACCGCCTATAATGGATGCCCGTGCCATTACCTCCGCAGAACCGATATACAGACGGATCCTTTGATTGTTCTTTATCGTAAAGGGGCTGTCGTCAAGTACGGTCGCCCTGCAATCCAGCATACCTGCAGACATATTCATATTAACCGGGGCAACAGCCATGCCGCGCCTTATATCGCCCACCTTCAGCGCAGACAAATTAATGGCGACCCGTTGGCCCGCTTCCACCTCAGACACACTCTCATCATGTACCTCAAGATTCCTCGCTTTTGCGGCAAGGCCCAGGGGATAGATGCCCAATTCGTCTCCTACCTTGATCCTCCCCGTTATCAGGGTACCCGTTATGACCGTCCCGTAGCCATGTACGGTGAATACCCTGTCTATGGGAAGCCGGAAATGCCTTTCAACGTCCCTCTGGTCCACCTTCTTATATTCTTCCGATATGGCCTCCTTAAGCTCCTCTACGCCGCTGCCGCTGACTGCGGAGACCTCAACGATGCGCGCGTCCCGTAAAAAAGTATTCTTAACGTTGTCCCTTATGTCTTCCTCTACTACCTCGAGCCACTCCCTGTCGACCAAATCCGTCTTTGTTATGACCACGATCCCATGTTTGGTGCCCAGCAGTTCCAGTATGTGCAGATGTTCCCTCGTCTGCGGCATTATGCCCTCGTCTGCTGCGACTACCAGCAGGACGATGTCTATGCCTGTGGCCCCCGCCAGCATATTTTTTATAAATTTTTCATGCCCCGGAACGTCGACTATACCGGCCTTAGTCCCGTCGGGAAGCTCAAAATATGAAAATCCGAGATCTATGGTTATCCCCCGCTGTTTCTCTTCCGGCAGCCTGTCCGTATCTCTCCCGGTGAGCGCCCTTATCAAAGTGGTCTTTCCATGGTCGATGTGTCCCGCCGTGCCGATTATTACTCTCTTCATCTGTCATCCCCCAAGACAAAACACAACATTTTCACTATGCAGCCTATATCGCCGTCATCTATCGTCCTCATATCCATGATGAGCGTATCGTCGGCCGTCCTGCATATTACGGGCGTCTCGCACAGCCTCAGCCGGCGGGAGATCTGCTCCACGCTTCTCCGGGAAGATTTGAGCTTGATCACCATCGTCTTGATCAGGGCTCCCGGCATAGAGCCTCCCCCTACCTCAGAAAAATCCTCGGCGATCCCCGCATCTATGCCCCCCATATTTGCTATCCCATCCAAAATCGCTTCGGCTCTGCTTTTAAGCGTTTTCAAATCCACCGTCAGCATTTTCAGCGTCGGTATATGACGGACTGCGTCATCTGGACTGTAATAATGACTGAGCGTCTCTTCAAGACACATTAAGTTCAACTTATCTATCCTCAGCGCCCTTATCAGAGGATTGTCCTTTATCTTCTCAATATAGTTCCTCTTGCCGAGTATAATGCCGGCCTGCGGCCCGCCCAGGAGTTTATCGCCGCTGAAGGTTATTATATCCGCGCCGTCCCTTAAGCATTCCATGACGGAAGGTTCATAGGGAAGGCCGTATGACGTGATATCATACATGAGGCCGCTCCCCAGGTCAACGGCCAGGGGCAGTCCATTTGAGCCGGCAACCTCGGAAAGCTCCTTTAAGGACGGAGCCTCGGTAAAGCCGATCATTTTAAAATTGCTCGTATGTACTTTTAGCACCATGGCCGTTATATCCGGGACAATGGCGCTTTCATAGTCGCCGGCCCTGGTCTTGTTGGTCGTGCCTACCTCCCTCAATACGGCTCCGCTTTCCGTCATCACATCCGGCACCCTGAACGAACCGCCGATCTCGACCAGCTCGCCGCGGGAGATGACCACTTCTCTTCCCTTTGCCAGCGAGGAAAGCATGAGCAATACGGCTGCCGCATTGTTGTTGACGACCACCGCTGCCTCGCATCCGGTTATCTCGGTCAGCATCTTTTCGACTTTCCTATACCGGCTGCCTCTTTTTCCTTCGCTCAGATCAAATTCCAGATCACAATAGCCGCCCGCGCTCTCTCTCATCCTCCCGATACAATCGCCGGACAAAACCGCTCTTCCCAAATTCGTGTGCAAAATAACTCCAGTGGCGTTGATGACGCGCCGCATCCTCGAAAGAGATTCGGTTTTGAGCGCTCCGGCCACATATTCAACTATCGCCCGGCCGTCTATATCCTGCGTCTGTCCTGCGATAATTTGCGCTTTTAGATCCTCCAGAGCCGCGCGAACGATGAGTACGGTCCTCTCCCGGCCGAGAGAGGAGATATACGGCAGTATATCCGATTCGCTTAATATCCTGTCCACGGAAGGTATTTTTCTCAATATATCCCGTATCATAATCCCACCTCACAGTTCCATGTGAAACCATTATTTTACAATTATGTCATATTCCTGTTTTTCAAGCACTCTGCCTATGAGTTTGCCCATACCCTTAAAAGCGGCGATCTGGTCGGGAGGCAGGGCGATCAGCAGCCCGCCCGAGGTCTGCGGATCAAACATAATATCCTGCATATATCTCGGCACATCGGTAAAGCCTATGTGCCCGTCCAAAAATCTCCTATTGTCATATGTTCCGCCGGGAATAATACCTGTCTTAGCCAACTCCGCGGCCTCATCTATTATCGGTATATCCTTATAGAACAATTCAAAAGAGACGCTGCTTCCGGAGGCCATCTCATAAGCATGGCCCAACAGGCCAAAGCCCGTCACATCCGTAGCCGCATGTACATTGGCTTTCGTCATTGCCTGAGAAGCCTCGTCATTCAGCCGCTTCATTATCCCGGTGGTCTTTCTTATCGTTTCTTGCTTTACCATATCTGCTTTTATGGCCGTAGTGATCAGTCCCGTACCTATAGGCTTAGTCAGTACGAGTAAGTCGCCCGGCCTGGCCCCTACGTTTCTTATTATCCTGTCGGGTCTTACGATCCCTATGACGGAAAGCCCGTACTTCGGCTCATCATCCTTTACCGTATGTCCCCCCGCTATCAATACTCCGGCCTGCATGGCCATATCGGCCCCGCCTTTAAGTATATTGCCCAATACCTCGCCGGGAAGATTCTGAGGAAAACATACCACATTGAGCGCCAAAATCGGCTTGCCACCCATGGCATAGACATCGCTCAAGGCGTTTGCCGCGCTTATCGCCCCGTAATCATAGGGGTCGTCCACTATGGGCGTAAAGAAATCCACCGTCTGTATAATGGCGGTATCGTCATCCAAACGGTATACCGCCGCGTCGTCATTAGTGCCCATGCCGACGAGAAGCCTATCATCCTTTATCTCCGGTAAATAACGCAGAACCTGCGTCAAGGTCTCCTGACCCATTTTGGATGCTCAGCCCGCGCAGCTTGTAAGACTTGTAAGTTTTATGTCCATACGATTATCGCCTCTTTTCATGGAAACCAAAGCGGTCAACCATACTATATAGTCAATTTATCCTTGATATTCTCAAATGTCTTCGGCCCTATCTTAGGCACATTTACGATATCGTCTATACTCTTAAAGGGACCATTGGCATTCCTGTAGTTTATTATGTTGCCTGCGAGTACGTCGCCTATGCCCGGCAATGACTTCAATTCCTCTGCGCCTGCCGTATTTATATTGACCATGCCGGCATCCTGAGGACCGGATTGTCCGCCCACGGCGCCTGATGCGGGAAGAACTTCTCCAACCTTCGGCACATATATCTTCTCTTCGTCATGTAACTTTTCAGCAAGGTTAAGGCTGTCAAGGTCGGCATCCTGCAGCGGCCCTCCCGCCATGTTCACGGCATCTATGACCCTGAGCCCGTTCTTCAGTTCATATACGCCCGTATTTTTCACCTGACCGGCCACATGTACAAAAACGGTATCCGGCTGTGTCTTATCCCCGCTCTCATCAGAAGGGACAGCACCGGCCTCCTTATCTCCCTTTTCGTCCTGCGCAGAATTTTTATCACTGGTTTCAACCGCTATTTTATCATTTGAATTTCTATAAAAAAAGAATACGCTCCCAAAAACAGCCAGAATTATTACGGCTATCAGTACAAAGCTCTGGGTCCTTTTAAAATTCATAAAAATTACCCCTTTTTCTACACCGCATTTTTTTGGTATACTATTGTTATTGCCAATATTAACGGAGGTATCAAATGAAAAAACTCTTAGCTTTATTCATACTTACCGCAGCAGTTTTAACCGCAATACCTTGCAGCAGCACATATGCCGCCGAAATTGACGTATCCGCCCCGTCCGCCGTGCTTATGGATTACAACACGGGGCAAATACTATATGAAAAAAATGGGGACCAGAAGATGTATCCGGCAAGCGTTACAAAAATACTCACTGCTATTATAGCACTGGAAAATTCAAATCTCAACGACAGCGTGACGGCGGGGGATGACGTGCTGAACACAGCGGGAAATAAAATATACATATCGCCCGGAGAAGTTCTTTCAATGAAGGACCTGGTATACAGCCTTCTCATTTCTTCCGCCAATGATTCCGCCATAGTCATAGCCGATCATATAAGCGGCAGCGTGGATGATTTTGCGGAAATGATGAATGAAAAGGCAGCGGAAATAGGCGCTAAAAATACGCATTTCACCAATCCTAATGGATTACACGATGATGATCATTACACCACGGCAAAGGATATGGCTATGATAGCCAGATACGCCATGAAAAATAAAACCTTCAGGACCATAGTGACAACTCCTAAATACGTGATACAGCCCACCAACAAATTCGATAAGGTAAGAGAGCTGTACCCCGAAAACAAGCTATTGCTGAATTCAAAGTACAAATACGAGGGTGCGGATGGAGTAAAGACGGGATATACCACAAAGTCAGACCATACCTTGGTCGCCAGCGCCACAAGAGACGGGCACAGATTGATAGCCGTAATAATGGGGGCCAAAGGTACGGCCGTGTGGGAAGACGCGATAAAACTGCTGGATTACGGCTATGACAATTACAGCCTGGTAACCATAAATGAAAAAGACCAGATAGTGACGGCCATGAAACTTAAGAACCTCGAGATACCTCTGAAGACCGATGAAAAGTTTATCGCCGCGATCCCGGACGGTAAAAAAGACATAACCAAAAAGATACGTTTGGACGAGGAAGTATCCTTTCCCATACAGTCGGGCGCCGTCCTGGGCAAACTGGAATATTATATCGACGGAAAGCTCATAGGCAAGGTGGACCTGATAACAGACAATACATATCAGAGGAGCTGGTTCGGCAAAGTCAATCAGGTCAATGCAGCGGAAAAAAATAATCCGAACCGCACCGTACGAATACTTCTGGTAATACTGATCCTGCTGTTGGCAGCACTTATACTCGAACTTATTTCTCACCTTAACCGGCATAAAAGATATATCTTTAAAAAGACAAGCAGGTGACAAATCATTTGCCGCCTGCTTGATCCGATGAACCCTTTATTTCATCAAGGTAGTTGTAAATCGTATATCGTGAGACACACAGGACCTTGGCCACATAGTCGACGGACCCCTTGATGAGGAAAACGCCTTTGGAGTCCAATACCCTGACCACATTTACTTTGTCATCCTTTACCATATAATTGACGGGCTTCCCAAAATTATCCAGGGTACTGCTCACTATATTGGCAAGGACGTTGTTTACGTCGTCGTTGAAACTTTCATCCACGACCTGAAAATTATCGGATTCGGTGCCACATATTTCGGCCAGCATGTTCTTCAGCATCTCCATTTCCGACATGTCATAATTGATGCATATACAGCCTATGGCATTCTTGTTTTCATCCTTTATGAAAATAGTGCTGGATTTTAATATCTTCCCGTCTTTTCCCATGCTTCTGTAATTGATCTCATCCTCATACCTGCCTTCCCTCAAATTTACCAGGCCATAATCTGTCATCGGCCCGCCCACCGTTCGTCCGGTCACATGACCGTTGGCTATGGCGACTATGGACTTCTGAGGATTGCTTATATCGTGCAGAACGACCTCGCAATTCTTGCCAAACATCTTTCCCAGCGCCTCTACCAACGGTACAAAACTATCGAGTAAAGGATTATAACTATTACCCATTTTATTTATATCCCCCTAAAATATAAATACTTTTATGCATCCATGCAATTATATATCCCACTGATCCAATAGCCTATACTACGATATTTATCAACCTTCCGGGTATTACTATTACGTTCTTTATGGGTTTATCATTAATAAATGATCTGATCCTTTCATTCTCCAATGCCAGCTTCTTTACCGTCTCATCATCCGCACCGGAAGGCACGTTGAGTTTGCCCCTTACCTTTCCGCTCACCTGGATCACTACCTCCGTCTCATCCCGGGTCAATGCGCTCTCGTCAAAACCCGGCCAGGCCTGCCGATGTATACTGTCTTTGTGGCCCAGGTCATGCCAAAGCTCTTCGGTCATATGAGGTGCAAACGGGGCCAGCATTATAAGCATATTGCATATGAGCTCGCTCACCACGCCGCTGTTTGCATGTTCCCGCTTTGACGCCGTGTAATCGTTCAATGCATTGGATAACTCCATGATCGCACTTATCGCCGTATTAAAACCGAATTTCCCGTCCATGTCCGAGGTTACCTTCTTTATCGTACTGTGCGTCTTAAACCTCAGTCTCTTATCCTCGTCATCCAGATCGTCAAAATCCCACCCGCTCTGGATATATCTGTCCTTCATATCGCTTACCTGCTTATATACCCTGCTTAAAAACCTATAACATCCCTCCACTCCCTGATCGTTCCATTCCAGGTCCCTCTCGGGGGGCGCTGCGAACAGCACAAACAGTCTTGTGGTATCGGCGCCATATTTCGCCACTATCTCTTCGGGACTCACTATGTTTCCCTTGGACTTGGACATCTTGATCCCATCCTTGAGCACCATGCCCTGGGTCAGCAGATTAGTAAACGGCTCATCGACAGGCGCCAAGCCGATATCATAGAGAAACTTTGTAAAGAACCGCGCATACATCAGATGAAGTATGGCATGTTCCACGCCGCCCACATACTGATCCACCGGCAGCCAGTACTTTGCCCTGTCAAAGTCAAAGGGTCTTTCCTCATTTCTGGGATCGGTATACCTCTCAAAGTACCATGAAGAACACATAAAGGTGTCCATGGTATCCGTCTCCCTTCTGGCCGGCCGGCCGCATTTAGGACAGGTAGTGTTTACAAACGGCTCACATTCGGACAACGGCGATTCACCCTTTCCGGTGAAAGCGACGTTTTCGGGAAGGAGTACGGGCAGATCCTCCTCCGGCACGGGTACGGCTCCGCAATGGTCGCAGTAGACGATGGGTATAGGCGCGCCCCAGTATCTCTGACGGGATATCAGCCAGTCCCTGAGCTTATAGTTTACCTTCTTCTTACCATATCCCTTCTCTTCTATATGATTGCTGATCTTACCCAACATCTCCCCTGAAGTCATGCCGTCAAAACCGTGGGAATTTACCATGATACCGTCGCCGGTATAGGCATTCGTCATGGTCTCCGGCGTGAGATTCTCGCCCTCCGGCCGTATGACTATTTTTACAGGCAGATCATACTTTTTGGCAAATGCAAAGTCCCTCTCATCATGGGCAGGTACTCCCATCACGGCCCCGGTGCCGTACTCCATCAGCACATAATTGGCGATCCATATGGGTATCCTCTCGCCGTTCAGGGGATTCACGGCATAGCTGCCTATAAACATGCCCGTCTTTTCCGTCTCGGAAGACGTCCGCGTTATCTCGTTCATTGCCTGAAGTTCATATATATAATCGTTTACGGTTTTTTCATATTCTGTGCCCTTTACCAGTTTTGCCACCAAGGGATGTTCGGGGGCAAGCACTATATAGGATACTCCGAATACGGTATCCGGCCTGGTGGTAAATATCTTTATCTCTTCCCCAGTCTCCGTCCTGAAATTGATTTCGGCACCCTCGCTCCTGCCTATCCAGTTCCTCTGCATTATCTTGACCTTATCCGGCCAGCCCGGCAGTCTGTCCAGGCCCTCCAATAACTTGTCGGCGTAGTCGGTTATCTTGAAGAACCACTGTTCCAGTTCCTTCTTTCTTATTACGGTGCCGCAGCGCTCGCATTTGCCGTCCACCACCTGCTCATTGGCAAGCACCGTCTTACATGAAGGACACCAGTTCACCGACGACTTCTTCCTGTAGGCCAGGCCTTTTTTGTAAAGCTGTAAAAACAGCCATTCAGTCCATCTATAGTACTCGGGATGGCAGGTAGCCACCTCTCTGTCCCAGTCATAGCTTATGCCCAGACTCTTGAGCTGTGCTCTCATATTGTCTATGTTGTTCCAGGTCCATGTGCTCGGATGTATGCCGTTCTTTATGGCTGCATTCTCCGCAGGCAGCCCGAAGGCATCCCATCCCATCGGATGCAGCACATTGTAGCCTCTCATCCTCTTATATCTGGCTATCACGTCTCCGATGGAATAATTCCTCACGTGCCCCATGTGCAGCCGTCCCGAAGGATAGGGAAACATCTCCAGAGCGTAGTATTTAGGCTTATCGCCTGCTTCATCGGCTTTATAAAAATTTTTATCGTCCCAGTACTTCTGCCATTTACTCTCAATCTCCTTAAAATTATAATCCATATGAAGTCCCTCCAATATAAAAATAAAGACCCATCCCAAATAGGGACGAGTCTATTAAACCCGCGGTACCACCCTAATTGGCCAAAAGGCCCTCTCGATAGCTCACAATACCTTCACATGAAGTGAGTTCAAATACCCCGCCTGCCGGTTTGCACCACTTCACCGGCTCTCTTAAAAACGGCGGTATTTTACTATTCCTCATAGTTTGCTATTATTTTTTAATTGCTATTTATTATATAGAATACATTAAATTCTGTCAAGACTTATTTAAAATCGAGCTGTTTAGCATCAGCCCATACCCTATCCAATTTATAAAAATCTCTGTCGGCCGGGCTGAAGATGTGTGCCACCACGCTGCCGTAATCCATCAGTATCCAGTTGTTGCCTCTTAAGCCTTCTATATGCCCGGCCCTTATTCCCTGTCCCTCCATCTTTTCCTGAATTTCATCACATATGGACGAAACCTGGGTCGAACTTTTCCCGGTGCATATCACAAAATAATCGGCGATCACCGTCAGAGTTTTGATTTCCAACACCTCTATATCCTCAGCCTTCTTGTCGTCCATTACCCTTGCAATGTACTCGGCTATTTCCAAAGGTTCGTTAAGCAAAAATGCATCCCTCCAAATTCTATTTATAATTTTTCCCGACTATCAAAGTCACATCCACATCGGCCGACTGGTCGGGGTCATTGACCAAAACCGAACCCGTTATCATTTCGGATATCATCTTGCCCGTCTTTATATTTTCATTGCGATTTATGACCTGCGTATTATGATATTCCGTTCCGGAAATATTTGAAATGCGCTTGACGTCAAAACCATATCCCTTTAGGATATCACCCAGCTCGGTAGCCGAGCCCGCAGGCGCTCCGCCGTTTAAAACCTCGACGCTTATGTCCTCCGGGTCAAGACCGTACTTTTTAACGATCTCTTCCGCCTCCGTGGACGAACTGCTGTTGCTCACGGAACCCTCGGTATTTACTTCCTGGAGGATCTTGTTAACATCGTTCTGATTTACAATATAATATGATACGTTTCCAATATACTGTGCGTCGCCGGGCAGCGTATACATCTTGATATTCTTCCTGGCCTGATTGGCGTCATCCAAATAGCCCAATATTTCCATAGGCTTCATATTGGTCTCCACATAGTTGCTTATGGTCCCCATCATTTTTTGGGCTTTTAAAAGAATTGAAGGGCTAGTCACCTTGTCGATAAAGGCATCCATGAACAATTGCTGGGTCTCTATTCTTCCCAAATCCTGATTGAAATATCCCTTTCTGAAACGCACCAGACCGAGGGCCTGCTCACCGTCCAGGACCTGTTCGCCCTTCTTCAGGTTTATATGCAGGTTGCCCGCTCTATCATTATAATTCATATCGATCGGCACATTCACTTTTACGCCGCCGACATCGTCCACCAATTTGATAAAACCTTCATAATCTATCTTTACATAGTAATGCACCGGTATTCCGAGGAGATCCGATACCGCATCCATACCGCCCTGGACACCCTCATAGGCATAGGCGGCGTTTATCTTTTGATACCCGTACTTATCAAGCCTTATTCTGGTATCCCTGGGTATGGAAATCAAATTAGCCTTCTTCAATTCGGGATTATAGGATAACAGCATTATGGTATCGGATCGCCCCTTATCATTTTTGCTGACCCCGTCGACACCCAAAATCAAAATATTCACAGGTTTATTCTTTTCCGGCCTCGGCGTATTGACACTTTCGGATGTATCGCTGTCCCCATATCCGGGATTTAAGTTTTTTAAATATACGTAGGCACCGGTAAAGCTCAATATTATAACGCATACTAACACTATAAGAATGTATTTGAGAACCCTTTTCATTGATCTATTCCCCCATTTTTCTCGTTTCCATCAGCAAGCTGTTCCTTGCAAATATAGTATTCGGGTGCAGCAGAGAATTGAGAGAAACGACATACTGAATAGTATTATCAAAGGATTTTATAAGTGCGGTATTCAAATCTTCAAACGCCAATTCTCTCAGGTATGCTACACCGTCATACTTTCTGCCTTCCTCTATGAAATCCGACAGATAGATGATCTTGTCGATCAAATTCATATCTTTGCCGCCGGTAGTATGCAGCGCTATGGCATGAAGGATTTCTTCGTCATCTATGCCAAAATAAGCCTGCGCGATCTTTGCTCCCAGCGGACCGTGTATGAGAGCTTTTTCGACAATGCTTATCTCATCCAATTGCAGTCCATATTCATGGGCCCTATCTATCAGCTCTTCCTCGGGTATTTCCTTGGCGCAGTCATGCACCAAGGCGGCGATCCTGACCTTTTCGACGTCCGCTCCATATCTCTCGGCCAGCCTTACCGCCATATCCTCTACGCCCAATGAATGGGCAAACCTATGCGGGGAAAGCATCGTCCTCAATTTCTCCTTTATATCTTCATAAGGCAGCACGTGACCACTCCCGATATAAATGATTTTTCTGTATATACCTTTCTACCACCTCGGGGAGAAGATATTTTATAGGTTCTCCCTGCGCGACCCGTCTTCTTATATCCGTAGAGGATATTGCAAGAGACGGAACTTCTACCCTGAATATCCTCGTTCCGTATCTTTTCTCTATGTCATCCAGTTTGTCATAGAGGTCTTTATTGTCAAAACCCGGCCGCGTTGCAGCCACAAAATTGCACAGGCCCAAAAGAGTATCGATATCCTTCCATGTGAGTATCTCCAGGATAGCATCTGCACCCGTAATAAAGTAAAACTCGTAATCATCTCCATATATACTTCGGAACTCTTTCATAGTATCCACCGTGTAGGTATAACCATCTTTATTGAGCTCGATCGTAGAAACTTCGCAGTTTGGATTGGTTACGGTAGCCAGCACCGTCATGATATATCTGTCTTTTTTATTTGTCACTACTCTGGCCACTTTATGCGGCGGGTTTCCCGAGGGCACAAAGATGACCTTGGACAGGTTGAATTTATATCTGACCGCCTCTGCGGTGACCAAATGCCCGTAATGTATCGGATCGAAGGTTCCCCCCATTATCCCTATTTTGATACGATTATCATCCATCTCCGTCTCTCCTTATCCATCACGATAGGGCAAGATACCCTGCAATGGCCCTGATATAACGGCGGCATCTGTCAGCCTGTAAATTCAGTACTATTAAATAACTATATTATTATACTATATATTGAGTACATTTAACAAGTTAACAATAGTTTAACAACCCCGGGCCCCGGTATTACCGCCCTTTACAGCACAATCCCGGGTTTATTCACCGACCGCCTGTATAATACGAATTTGTTTCCTATCGCCTGCACCGGCTCAGCCTTTAAAGCCGCGGCGACCTCTCTTGCCGTTTCCTTACATGTGCCGGGCGCATTTTCCAATACGTTGACTTTGATGAGCTCCCTGGCTTCCAACGCCGCGTCGATCGACGCGAGCACATTTTCATCCACACCGTCTTTGCCTATGTTCGCCACCGGTTTTATGCCGTTGGACATGGACCTCAGCATAGCCCTCTGCTTACTTGTTATCATATCGTCACCTACTCCATATATTCAAATTCAAAGTCCCTCACGCTTATGAAGTCCCCGTTTTTCAGCCCTTCCTTTTTGAGCCGGTCGAACACTCCATATTTTAGCAGCGTGTTCTGAAAGTATCTGAGGGAATCTTCATCGGTCAGATTCACTCTCTTCAGCAGTCTGTCTATCATAGCGCCGGATATCCTGTAGGTATTGCCTTCAACTTGGATATTCAGCTCCTCGATCTCCTTTGGAGGCGCCGGTATTATGGCGATCCCCTCCTCCTGGGGAATATCCTCCTGCTTTTCTTCGTTAAAATATGAGGCCACATCATTCAGCAGCTCGTCAATGCCTTCCGACGTCATGGATGAGATGCCGTAGACCTTGTAACCCCTTTCTTCAGCGGCGGTCTTAAACCTCTGATATTCCACCCTGTCGGCAACGGCATCCATCTTTGTCGCCACGACCAGCTGGGGCTTTTGAACAAGACTTTCGTCATAATACTTTAGTTCATCGTTTATCTTTTCAAAGTCATCCATCGGTTCCCTGCCCTCTATCCCGGAAACATCGACCAGATGCAGCAGCAGCCTGGTCCTCTCTATATGCCTCAGAAAATTATGTCCGAGGCCCACTCCCTCATGCGCTCCCTCGATGAGGCCGGGAATATCGGCTATGACAAAGCTCTTATCATGCCATGAACATACGCCTAGATTGGGCGTCAGCGTGGTGAACGGATAGTCCGCTATTTTCGGCCTGGCCGCAGTCAATACGGACAGCAGCGTAGACTTTCCGGCATTGGGAAAACCTATGAGACCGACATCCGCAAGAAGCTTGAGCTCTAGAAGCAGCCACCTCTCCACTCCCTCGTCGCCGCTTTCAGCAAAGCGCGGCGCCTTCATCACCGAGGACTTGAACCTGGCATTGCCCTTGCCGCCCTTGCCGCCCTGAGCGGCTATCACTCTTTGGCCCGGCCGTGCCAGATCGCATAATATTTCATCCGTATCCGGGTCTTTCAAGACAGTACCCACCGGTACTTTTACAACGAGGTCTTTCCCATTCCTTCCGTGCTTGTTGCCGCCCATTCCGTGGCCGCCGTTTTCCGACTTATAGTGCTGCCTGTATTTGAAATCCATCAGCGTCTTCAGATTAGGGTCGGCCACAAATATTATATCGCCGCCCTTACCGCCGTCTCCGCCGTCGGGTCCGCCATAGGCGACAAACTTCTCTCTGCGGAATGAAATAAACCCGTTGCCGCCGTCGCCGGCCTTTATATATATCCTGGCCCTATCCACAAACATACCGTCACCCGTTTAACCTTTCTAAAAAAGCGCCGCCATCGTATCCCAATTTCATATTCAGCCTTCCGCTGCCGTCGGACACGGCCTGCCTGATAGACTTGTCCAATTCCCTTTCAATATATATACAGTCAGACTGTGCGAACAGAACGTTATCCTCGTCGGCGATCTCTATGATCATTTCGATAAAATTCTCCCTTGCCTTAGTATACCCCTTAATCAGGACACATTTCATAGAGTTGTCCTTTACACGGTATAGTTTGGATTCCTCATCCATGGCAAGGCTGATCTTCCTGATATACTGAACGGCTTTTTCCTGTTCGTTCAACTGAATATAACCGAGTATCACCTGAAGATCATTCATGTATATATGCCTGTAATCTCTCAAAATACCAATAGCTTCATCTTCCGTAAACATTATAAAACGCCCCCATACTCAAAAGGTTCTAGCCATGGCTAGAACCTCAGAATTTCTTGTAGATTAGTTTGCTGCGGGAACGATATTGACATACTTCTTATCATTGCCCTTTGTCTCAAACCTGACGACGCCGTCATTCAGAGCAAATAACGTATCGTCCCTGCCTATGCCCACATTTTTGCCCGGGCGAATTCTCGTTCCCCTCTGCCTTACCAGAATATTTCCGGCAAGCACGAACTGTCCGTCAGCCCTTTTAACGCCAAGTCTTTTCGACTCACTGTCCCTGCCGTTTCTCGTGCTTCCCATACCTTTTTTATGTGCAAAAAGCTGAAGATCCATCATTCTTAAATCCTCCTTTCCTTCACCTTAACATAATTAGGATAACTCTCCTCAATACTGTTAAGCCCTATGGCCAGGCCATCCAAAAGGACGTTCACCTTCACGGCATTCTCTTTTGCGCCATGATCGATCACGGCTATATAAAAATCTCCGCTGTCAACGCCGACATCGAATTTCCCCTTGGTAAGCTTGAGCAAGGACTCCGCACACGCCTGGCACAAAGCCGACACCCCGGAGCAGACTATGTCCTCTCCATAGGGCGCATATAAGGCATGTCCCGTAACGGCTATGCGCTCGATATGTTCATCCTTTTTAAGGATTTCCACATTTATCATATCTAAAAGTTTATCTTATTTATCTGCAGTTCCGTATAAGGCTGCCTATGTCCCCTTTTCTTGCGTTCATTCTTCTTTGCCTTATATTTATACACGATCACCTTAGGCGCCTTGCCCTGAGACAGCACTTTTGCATCCACGCTGGCCCCCTCCACAACGGGTGTGCCGACGGTCACGCTCTCGTCGTCCTTTTTGACAAGAAGCACCCTGTCTAAGTTGATGTCGTCGCCCTCGCCTACATTAAGCTTTTCCACCTTCACAACGTCGCCTTCGGCCACTCTGTATTGCTTGCCTCCGGTCTCAATCACTGCATACACTTTAAAACCTCCCCATCAAAGACTCGCCGGAAACAGGTACCGATTTAAAACCCTTTCCGAGCGGTTTACCTTTAGTATTCTAACATAAGGTCCGTTCCTTGTCAACGTCAGGGAAAACCGGCTCATTCCCCGTCTTCAAGATGGATCTTATAGCTGTCCAGGGTCAGATCCTTATTGTCCCGGATGATTATTTCAGAATCCGATACGTTTTGCAGATCCACCAGGAACATGTTGCCCTCCGTAAACTCTTCGATCGTAAACGGATTCAGTTCCACCACGATGGCCCGGCCTGGAAATCTCTGCGCGAGCCTTATTATTTTGCGCTTGATCTTGCTCAGCAGATATTCGCCGGTGAATATCCATCCCCTGCCATGGCAATACGGGCATTGATCCACAAAGAAGCTTTCATTCGTATCCTTCCCCTTCTTTCTGGTCAGCTCCACAAGCCCGAGGGACGTCATATCGACCACATTGGTCTTCACCCTGTCGCTTTTGACCTGTTCCTTCATGTATTCCAGCAGAGCGCTGCGGTTTTCTTCCAACTCCATATCGATAAAATCGATGATTATTATCCCGCCTATATTTCTCAGCTTGATCTGCTTCGCTATCTCCTTAGACGCCTCGAAATTAATGGCGCGTACCGTCTCCTCAAGACTTCCCATGGAAGTGAATTTGCCGCTGTTCACGTCTATCACGGTAAGGGCTTCGGTATTGTCAATGACAATATAGCCCCCGCTCTTTAAGTTTATCTTCCTCATGAATATGTTTTCGATACTGTCCTCTACGCCATAGCTTTTAAAAATATCGGGATCGGGCTTCATCTTGAGTTTGGGCAGATACTCCGGCATTTCATCGGATAAATAGCCGTGCAGATACTCAAAGTCGTCCGCGCTGTTCACCACGATCTCATCTACGTCGGAAGTGACCATATCCATCAGGGAATTTTCCAATGAGCTTATATCCTTGTAAATAGGCACAGGTACCGTGAACATCTCATATACGCTCAGTATCTGAGTCCATTTATCAGTCAGCTGTTTCATGTCCGCGCACAATTCTTCGTACCCGGCATTGACCGCATTGGTCCTTATGATGATGCCCATGCCCTCCGGCTTTATCCGCCTGACCTTTTCCTTTAGTCTTTTCTTCTCCTCTTCCGTATCTATCCTGTGGGAGATGCCTATATTATCGGAAAGCGGCATGAGCACCAAATATTTTCCGGGGAGCGTGATATCCATCGTCAGCTTTGGCCCCTTATTCCCTATGGATTCCTTCACCACCTGCACGATAGCGAAATTGCCCGGGGATATATTATCCATGAGTCCCTTTTTCATAGGCAGATAAGCATTTTTCTTATAGCCGATATCTACAAAGGCAGCTTCCAGGCCGGGTACGATATTTATCACCCTGCCCTTGTAGATATTCCCATAGAGCTTTTCCGCCGGGTCGACCCTGTATTCCAATATGTCGCCGTCTTCGGCCAGCGTTATCCTTCTCTGTCCCGTATAAGCATCGATTATAAGCTGCTTCACGCGCACACACCCGCCTGCATCGGCGTATTCCCATCCCTGTCGATATATTGCTCCGTCCTCGTTATAAATGCACCCTCTTCACGAAATTCTCCCCCGGCAAAATCCAGGTATGCCTTAAGCACGTACATCGGATTTATGCTCTCAGTGCTGCCCGCCGGTAGCCAAGTTTCTATCGTATCCTCGCCCTTGACGGAAAAATCATATATCAGCGGTTTTATATCCACAGTCTTGACGCCCCTCTTGCTCTTCTTCTCGATGATTATTTCATTATTCAAAAATTCACCGGCTCTGTCCGCAATATCGCTGCCAAAGGGGTAACGGATCACGTACCGGGCGCCGTTTATAATACTGTTCAGCGATTTCGAAGCGCGGTCTATCTTGACTGCCTCGGTGATCCCTATTCCCACGGGGAACACATCGTTCATCTTAGATATAAATGTTTCGGGCGGCATATCCGTCGTGAAGTCGACGTCAAAGTATTCCGCACAACTGACATATCCCAGCGAAAGCGGGGGAGAAAAATTCATCTTGGGTTTAGGATTAAAGCCCTCCGTTAGCGCAAAGGGTATTTCGGCTCTCCGAAGCGCCCTCTCCAACGCCCTCATCAAGTCCAGATGCGAAATATATCTTACATCCCTTCCCTTCGTGTATTTAACCCTGATCCTGTCCATAGCATTTCAGCCCCTCTTCCAAATCTTGTACGCCGCATTTTATGCAGTGCTTCCGGCAATCGAAAGTGGTCCGGCCCTTGTATGCCCTGTCTCTCTCCCGCTTCAAAAACTCTTTATTTACTCCGACGTCAATGTGATCCCAAGGAAAGACTTCATCGTCCGGTCTCTTCCTGGATGCGTAAAAGCCGGGATCGATCCCGGTTTCTTTAAATGCTTCCATCCATAGGTCAAATTTAAAGTATTCGTTCCATGAGTCAAAGCGGCACCCCTTTTCCCAAGCCCTCTTCAGCACCATGGATATACGCCTGTCTCCCCGTGAAATGACCGCTTCCAAGAAACTCAGCTTGGCATCGTGATATGTGAATCTCAGTGCCTGTCCCCTTATTTTGCTCCTGGCAAGGGACTGCTTTCTCATTATCTCCTCTATGCTGTCCTGCGGCTCCCATTGAAAAGGAGTATGGGGCTTAGGCACAAAGGACGACGCACTGAGAGTCACCTTAAGACCCCTTGTATTACCGTGGATCTTTTTATATTCTCTCAATACGGTCTCCCCAAGCTCCGCTATGCCTTCCAGGTCTTCATCAGTCTCCGTAGGCAAGCCTATCATGAAGTAGAGTTTTAACGTGCGCCAGCCGAATTTAAAGGCCGCGCTGACCGCATTGACAAGGTCCTGCTCGGTCACGTTTTTGTTGATAACGTCCCTGAGGCGCTGTGAGCCTGCCTCGGGCGCCAAAGTTATGCCCGACTTTCTGACCTCCTCGATCTTATTGAATATATCCACATAATTCGAGTCTATCCGCAGCGACGGCAGGGATATCCCTATCCCCTTTTCTTTAAATTTATCCATGAGGGATTCTATCAGTTCATCCAGAAAGGTATAGTCGCAGCTGCTCAAAGAAACTAAGGATATCTCGTCATATCCCGTGGACGCCACAAGCTTCTCAGCCAGGTCCATCAGGTTTTCGACCGAGCGCTCCCTGACCGGCCTGTAAATCATTCCGGCCTGGCAAAAGCGGCATCCCCGCGTACATCCCCTGAATATTTCCAGCATGATGCGGTCATGCACAGTCTGAAGGTAAGGCACGATCATATTGTCGGGATAATAGACCTCGTCCATCTTTTTGACTGCGCGCTTCTTTATCCTTGCGGGCAGATCGTCGCTTACCGGTTTCACGCTTCTGACCGTGCCGTCCTCATTATATGTCATGACGTACAGCGACGGCACATAAACGCCGTCCACATCCGCCATCCGGCGCAGCAGATCCTGTCTGGACGTGCCCTTTTTCCTGCATTCCTTATAGACGTCCATTATTTCTCCGATGACCTCTTCGCCTTCCCCCATGACAAAAAAGTCTATAAACTGTGCCAAGGGTTCGGGATTGTATGCACACGGTCCTCCGGCTATCACATAGGGATGAGAGTCGTCACGGTCCGCGGCATCCATGGGTATTCCCGCCAGAGAAAGCATATTTAAGATATTCGTATAACTCATCTCATACTGCAGGGTAAATCCTATGATGTCAAAGTCCGCGATCGGAGTCATACTTTCAAGAGAAAAAAGAGGCAGTCCTTCTCTCCTTAATATCTCTTCCATATCGACCCAGGGCGCAAAAACCCTCTCGCACACGACATCTTCTCTTTTATTTAACAGATGGTACAATATCTTTATACCCAAATGTGACATGCCGATTTCATAAGTATCGGGAAAGGCAAATACAAACCTGACCATTCCGCTTTCGTATTCCTTGTGTACGCTGTTCAATTCGTTGCCTATATATCTAGCAGGCTTTTCAACCTTAGGCAATATCTCGTTCAGCAGTTTGTCCTTCAGCATATACTTCCTCGTTTCCTTTGTTGATAACATTAATATTTTATCATAAACTGATTTATATTTTTATATTATACCATTTTTAATTTTGCTCTAATTCAATATTTTTTCATCAGAATCGTCATCGATTTTTGTCAAAGGATCTACGGCTTTCTCATTCTCCCATACCTCAAAGTGAAGGTTTGGAGACGTTACCAAGCCTGTCGCTCCCGATTTCCCGATGGTATCGTTTTGCTTTACTTTGTCATTTACGCTTACCGTTATCTCGGACAGATGTCCATATAGTGTTTCCAGCCTGTCATTATGCTTTAAAAGAACATACTTGCCCAGTTCACTGTCGTAATCCACCTTTTCAACGCTGCCATCCAGCACCGCCTTTACCGGCGTACCTTCTTCCACGCCTATGTCTATTCCCTGATGCATCCTTAGGTCATTAAAGACGGGATGCACCCTCATGCCAAACTTCGAGGTTATCGGACCCTCCGCCGGCATTACCATCTTCTGTTGGGTATCCCCGCTGTCCATATTCTTAAATACCGAGACTATTTTGTCGCGAAAAACCGGGATCTGTTTGAATACATATTTAACGCCGTTGATACCGTCTTCAACGGTATAATCGTAGGCCAGGCCCTTTTTGACATAACCCACGGTTTTTTTGAAAAATGATACCTTGACGGATGATAGAGTAAGCAATATCGCCAGTATCAAAAGCGATACCGCAGTCTGCTGCAATACCCTGGCAGCTCTGCTCTTCAGGTTCTTTTGTCCGCTCCCCTTGATCTTTCCGCCGTATTGTACTTTATACATAAGGAGGCCTCCTTCGTCCTTATTCTATTAATTAAATATATTTGAAGGAGGCATTCTTTATTACATTATTCATTATGGTTCAAAGCAGGGATATTTAGTCAACATTCACTGCATTGCCCGTCATTTTGTCCAAGCATGGGATTTATGACCTCGCGCCAAGCCAAATCTCCCCGCGAAAGTCCTTTTATCAGCACCTCCGCCGAGGCCATATTCGTTGCCAGCGGTATATTATGGACGTCGCAGATGCGCAGAAGTGCAGTTATGTCAGGCTCATGCGGCTGTGCCGTAAGCGGGTCCCTCAGGAAAACGACCATGTCCATCTCATCCTGCGCTATCATGGACCCGATCTGCTGGTCGCCCCCCAACGGGCCCGGCCGGAACTTGTGCACGTTGAGTCCCGTGTGCTCCTCCACCAATTCGCCCGTAGCTCCCGTTGCAAACAAAGTGTGACCGGCCAATATGTCCCTATACGCCACAGCGAAGTTTATCATCTGCTTTTTCTTCGCATCATGAGCCACAAGAGCAATATTCATGCAATCACTCCTCAGAAGTTTATCTTTTGCTTTCTCATACCCACGTTTATCACCATACCCAAGGAAATCATGTTTGCCAAAAGCGAACTGCCGCCATAACTCATGAAGGGCAGCGTTATACCGGTTATAGGCATCAGCCCTATGGTCATGCCTATATTTTCGAATATCTGGAATAAAAACATAGAAGCCACACCCACGCATAGATACATGCCGAATTTATCTTTCGCCTTCATGGCTATCCTGATTATCCTATATAATATGATAAAATAGAGCAGCACAATGGTCGCGGCTCCGACAAAGCCAAGCTCTTCCCCCACCACGGAAAAGATGAAGTCCGTACGGGCTTCCGGCAGGAAATTCAGCTGCGTCTGAGTCCCGTTATACAAACCTCTTCCCGTCAACATTCCCGAGCCTACCGCGATTTTTGACTGTATCGCATGATAGCCTGTTTTAAGCGGATCAAGGCTGGGATTTAAGAAGGTGATGATCCTGTTCTTCTGATGCGGCTCCAATGCATAAAACCATATTATAGGCATAGAGACAGCCAAGGTCGCTCCTCCCGCGAGTATCCACTTGAAGTCGACTCCATAAATGAGAAGCATTCCTATGGTAACCGCGGCAAATACCAGCGCCGTTCCCAAGTCCGGCTGTATAAAGATCAATATGAACGGTATGCCGACATTGAGCAATACCATGAGCACATCATGCGCATTGTCCAGCGGTCCATCCCTGTCCGCCAAAAATTTAGACAGGCTTATAATAATTGCCACCTTTGCAAACTCCGAAGGCTGGAAATTTAAAAATCCGAGGGCGATCCAACTCTGCGCGCCCTTCGACTGATGACCGATGCCCGCGACCCATACCATTAAGAGAATGATAATATTAAATATATATATATATTTGCTGTAGGCGCTCAGATAACTATAATCAAAGCTGATCATTACAATAAATGCGACCGTTCCTATGGCAAGCGACAGCGCCTGTTTTATGACCGAAGAATAAGAACCGCTCTCCTGCACATGGGTGGCGCTGCTTATCGCAATCAGCCCGATCGCAGACACAATATATATACAAATAAGAAGGACAAAATCGATATTTTTTATAAGTTTTTTATCGATCATTTTGCACCACCCCATATCCTATAATTATAACACATAGTGAGGCGGCACTTTAAATGAAAATATTGGCTGCTCATTTCCCTATGTTCTTCATCCTCTTTATCGGCACATTGGCAACGAGTTCCGGCACGTTGGTATTGTCTGAAGCCCTGAGCACATTGGCTATCTTGATCTCCATGCCGTTGGTATCGATCTCGACATAGTCGGATATGACTTTGACAATGTCATTTTTTATCATATCAAGATATTGAGGATATACATTGGTCCGATCCTGCACAAGTATAGAACGGAGCCGTTCCTTGGCAACATCCTTACTACTCCCCCTGGAAGAAAAATCAAAAAGTCCCATAACCATACCTCCTCTATTTTGCGCCGATGCCAAACAATTTTTTCAGCCGTCCAAAGAAACTATCATCGGTATTGAGATCCATAAACGGCACATCCTCTCCCAGCAGCCTTTTGGTTATATTCCTATAGGCCTTGCCCGCCATGGATTTATCGTCGGTGACAGCCGGCTCTCCCCTATTGGTCGAGATGACTATCTTTTCATCATCCGGAACTACTCCCACAAGGGTTATGGCAAGAAAATCCAGCATATCGTCTATGCTCAGCATGTCGTTGTGCTTGACCATATCCATACGTATCCTGTTTATGATGAGATAATCGTCCCTCAGGTCATTCGCTTCAAGCAGGCCTATTATCCTATCCGCGTCCCTTACGGCCGATACCTCCGGCGTAGTTACCACTATCGCCCTGTCCGCGCCGGCAATGGCATTTTTAAAGCCCTGCTCTATCCCTGCCGGACAATCCACTATGATATAGTCAAATTCTTCTTTGAGTTCATTGCATAGCTTTTGCATCTGCTCGGGGCTTATGGCCGTCTTATCCTTCGTCTGCGCAGCGGGCAGCAGATAGAGTCCCTCATAGCGCTTGTCCTTTATCAAGGCCTGCCTCAATCTGCATTCTCCTTCAACGACATCCACTATATCATAGACGATCCTGTTCTCAAGGCCCATGACCACGTCCAGATTTCTCAGGCCGATATCCGCATCCACCAAAGCCACCTTATTTCCTGCCAATGCCAGTCCTGTTCCTATGTTAGCGGTCGTGGTCGTCTTACCTACTCCGCCCTTTCCCGAAGTTACTACGAAAACTGTTCCCATCCTTCAATCCCTCCTCAACTATATTTTACAACATTTTACTTTTTTGGTTAAGAGGTTCTATAATAATTTTTCCATCTTTTACATAAGCGATTTCGGGAACGTCGGCCCGGTATACTTTTGCGTCGGGAGCCCGCGAGATGTTATTCCCAATCCGTATCTGAAGGCTTTCCATCCTGACCGCAGCAACGACGGCATCGCTTTTATCGGGATAGCCTGCATGCAGCAGTCCGTTTGTCCTGCCCATAACAATAATATTGCCTCCGGCTCTTATCTCCGAGCCGTCGTTGGTATCCCCCAAAACCACTATATGGCCCGGTTCTTCCACAAGCTGACCCGATCTGACGGTACCCTGAATAAATTTTACCGAATCATTATTTTTTTGATCGGCGGAGCTAATGAATAATGTCTTAAAACCATATCTGAATTCCAGAAGCTCTCTCATCATATCTCTTTCGCCTTGATCCAATTTCTTCCCCCTAACGATTGCCTTCATATGAGAATTTTTGTAGAAATCGGCGGATCTCCCCAACCTTTCGTCCAGGTCTTTGTAAGCCTCCATAAAATCATCATGATCGTCAATATTAATGATAAGCCTGTTTCGCATGCCCTTTATATCGAGTTTAGACATATTTATCCTCCGTATCTACTACTTTGTTATTTCTTCATTCATTGCAAAAATCCTCCTGATCGGGTAAAAAAAATAGATGGTCTTATTAAACCTATCTATTTTTTTATTACTATTTTATTGGATTCTGATCCGGCTCATCCAAATCAAAGTAGGCATCAAAAATGTTTTTAGCCGCATGGGCGGTATAGCTACCGCTTCCGGCCTCATATATGACGACGGCCACAGCAATCTCCGGCTTGTCATAGGGTGCAAAACCGACGAACCAGCCGTAAGCGTTGTACGGGGGTCTCTGTGCCGATCCGGTCTTGCCGCCGATGGGGACGGGATAATTGGAAAACGTGCCCGACGCCGTTCCGCCCATTTCGGTAACGGCTCTCATACCTTCTTTGATATAGTCCACATACTCCTCATTGAAATTTAATTTATCCAGCACTTCCGGCTGTGCCTTCTTCACTACCTTGCCGTCGTAGGTGTCGATCTCTTTAAGCAGATGCGGCCTGTATCTCGTGCCTCCGTTTACCAAAGTTGCTATATAATTAGCCATCTGAAGCGGGGTAAATGAGTTTTGGCCCTGCCCTATGGCCGCGCTCAGAGTCATACCCAGATTCCATTGCGTGCCCTTTATCGCATACAGCACCTTGTCCCTCGCTTTTTTATCTGTTATACCCAGTTCGTTCATCTTCTTTACGATGACGCTGTCCCTTATTTCTCCCGAGTCGACAAGTTTCGAGAGTTCATCCACTTGATGCTGGTCTATCAGCTTGAGTACGTTTTTGATATAGTAGAGGTCGTTCGTCGCCGTATCCTTCAAAATACCGGGATTGGCTATAGTGCCGGCCTGTTCTTCTATTTCTATGCCGGTCTTCTGTCCAAGGCCGAATTTCTGCGCATACTCTGCAAGCTTATCTATGCCCAATCTCCGCGACACCTCAAAGAAATAATAGTTGCAGGATACCTGTATTGCCTTGGTAATATCCACCAGCCCGTGTGTCCTGTGATACTCGTTCCACAACCAGCATGCGGGATGATGAGCATAAGGATACACCCCCTTATCCAGTATCTGTTCTTTCGGCGTTATGACTCCTTCCATAAGTCCCGCCATACCCGTTACCATCTTAAAGGTAGACCCGGGAGGTATCGCCCCCTTTGTCGCATAGTTCCACAAGGGCTTGGGAGTGCGCTCCGTGGCATCCTTGGGGTTGAGCGCGGCATATTCTTCCACGGACGGACTGCCCATGGCAAATACATTGGGATCGAAATCGGGGATACTGGCCAGCGCCAAAACCGCTCCTGTTCTTACGTCGATGACTACTGCCGCTCCCATCTGAGCGTATGGCGACCTGGTAAAACCGTTTTTGCCCGCCCTTATATCCTCCATGGTTTCTATCAGGCCCTGTTCCGCAGCCTTCTGCAATTTTTCCTTGATCGTAAGTTCCACCGTGTCACCCGGGGAGGGCTCTTTATAGGATACGCTCCTTACCTTTCTGCCCAGGGCATCCACCTCTACATACTCTCCGCCGTCGGTACCTTTGAGGTATTCCTCGAAGGATTTTTCTATCCCTACCGTTCCTATCAGGTCGTCCGGTTTATATTTAGTCTGATCCAGCTTCTTCAGAGTGTCCGTATCTATCCTGCTTATATAACCCAGTACCTGTGATGCAAGGCTGCCTTCGGGATACTGTCTGACCGGTTCCACGTCGACCATCACGCCGGGAAGGTTTATATGCTTCTCCTCCAGCTCAGCCACGGTCTTTTCCGAAATGTCCTTGGCTATGGTGACCGGCTGATAAGATTTATACCCCTGCTCGGACATCAATGTGCGAATATTCATTATCTGCCTTATGTCCTGTATGCCATATGAGTCGTCTATGCCATACTTCTTCTTTAATGTGTCCCAAGCCTTCTGCGCATCGGCATCCGCCGCTATATCGTGATCTTTTTTCCAACGCGTTTCCCTAGCCGCGAGTACGTCTCCGCTTACGTCTTCATTCTCAAAACTCTTAAAGTTAAAGTATACCCTTTCATCATCGTCCGAAAAAATGGGCAGGGTATCTATGTACTCCTCTCCATTCTGTTTTAAAATGTCTATTACTCCGATTATCACGCTGTTGAGTTTGTCATCGTCTATATTGGTCCTCACGATATCCAGGCAGAAGATCGGCTTGCTGTTTGCCAGCTCAACGCCGTTAGCGTCAGTGATCTTGCCTCTCGGAGCCTTGACGGTGATCAGTCTCAGTCTCTTTTCATCCGACCACTCTCTGTAATAGCTGCCCTGAACCACCTGAAGCTCTATCAATCTTCCGAAGATAACAGAAAAAAGAAGGATAATTATTACCGTATACGTAATAAACCTGTTTCTAAACTCCTTTGTTTCCATAAAATCATTCCTTAAAATATCGTTTTATTCTTTTTGAGCAGCGTATGATCATTTAGTCTTATTAAATAATCATACGTCAGGAAAATAATGATCCCGTTTAAAAGAGCTTCTGGAAGTGACAGAGCTAAAAATGACATCCATATGTCCGTCTTATAGGACAGCACGGCTTTGAAGATCACTATCAAAATGCCCTTATATACGCTGCCCATTATCGTAAACAGCAGCGCCGCAAAGGAATTCTCTTTAAAGATGTTTTTGCTGAATCTGCCCACAAGAAAACCAATGGTAGTATAAACTATGCTGTAAATGCCGTAGACAGGGCTGTAAAACACGTCCATCAACGCGCCTGCAACGATGCCGCATATCATACCTTCCCATTGACCGTTCAGTATTGAATACGCCGTTATGAAAATGAGCAGAATATCAGGAGAGATATTATATATTGTGAGAAATGGCAATATGGCGGTCTGCACTATAAAAAGCAGTATCAAAATGAGCAGTATTATCAAATATCTCCTCATTGGCCGCCTACCTCTCCAAGATCTATTTTGGGATGAGTCGTCTTTATCACTAAGACGTTCTCAAGTCTTTGAAAATCAGCATTAGGCTTGATAATTGCCGTCTTATAGAGGTCGCCGTGACTGTTCTCCACATTTAAGACCTTCCCTATGTAGATGCCTTCGGGAAAAACTCCCCCCAGGCCCGATGTTATCGCATCATCGCCCTGTTTGATATTGGAAGTCATGGGCAGGTATATAGCACTGGCCAGGCCCTTTGCCTTCATGTCTATATCGCCGTGCAGCATCCCGTTATCTCCCGTCCTGTTTATACGAATGCTCACGGAGCTGTTTTCGTCGATGATCGACAGCACCTTCGCCCATTGATCGTGGACCTCGATCACCGTTCCTATGAGCCCCTTTTCAGTAACGACGGCCATGCCCTCCTCTATGCCGCTGTCCTTGCCCACATCGATCGCAAAGATATCAAACCATCCTCCACTGGATTTTCCGATGACCCTCGCACCTATCATATCGTAATCGGCACTGGCCTCTTTGTAATCGAGGAGGCCTTTAAGCCTTGCGTTTTCCTGTTTCAGCTTCTCCGTCTCAAGCTTCAGACTGTCATAATCCTCCTCGACCGCCGTCAATCTCTCGTTTTCGCTCCTTACGCTGCCTACGTTCCTCAAAAAATAGAAAAAATCAGAAACTTTACTGCCGACTCGATAAAGGGAATTGCTCACAGGTTTTATCAATGTCCCGGAGACAAACTCCATTCCCGGCATTGCCTGCACGCCTTGGAAATTTACGCCCATCAATATTAATATAATCAAAACCACCGCACCGACAATTATATAATCCCTGTATTTCCCCCACCAGGGCAAAATTCTCCCCCCTATCTGGTTACTCTAGATATCCTATTATAGAGATTTACCTCTTCAAGTATTTTTCCCGTACCCAAAGCGACACAATCCAGAGGTGATTCGGCGATCTCCACAGGCATACCCGTTTCCTGCTTTACAAGTTTGTCCATCCCGTCCAAAAGAGCCCCTCCGCCGGCAAGCATTATTCCCTTGTCCATTATATCGGCGGCAAGTTCGGGAGGGGTCTTCTCCAATGTGGATTTTATTGCATCTATTATGGAGGCAATACATTCTTTCATCGCTTCCATTATCTCCGTGGAAGATATCTTCAATGTCTTGGGAAGTCCCGTCATCAGATCCCTTCCCCTTATCTCCATCGTTTCCTCCTTGGCCTTGGGATAAGCGGAGCCGATGGTTATCTTTATTTCCTCCGACGTCCTCTCGCCTATCATCAGGTTATATTCCCTTTTGATATAATTAATGATCGATTCATCCAGCTCGTCGCCGGCTATCCTCAGGTTTCTGCTGGTAACGATACCTCCCAATGAGATTATGGCCACATCGGTCGTACCGCCTCCGATATCGACTATCATGCTGCCGGTCGGCTCTTCTACCGGGAGGCCCACGCCTATTGCCGCAGCCATAGGCTCTTCCACCAGATGAACTTCCCTGGCGCCCGCCTGCATGGTGGCCTCTTCAACGGCTCTCTCCTCAACCTCGGTAACGCCCGAGGGCACGCCTACTATCACCCTTGGTTTTCTCAGGCCCGATTTGGCATTGGCCTTGCCTATAAAGTACTTCAGCATGGACTCGGTTATGTCGAAATCGGCTATTACCCCATCTCTCATAGGCCTTGTGGCAACGATGTTGCCTGGAGTACGGCCCACCATTCTCTTGGCCTCCGCTCCAACGGCCAGGACCTTATTGCTGACCCTTTCTATCGCCACGACCGATGGTTCTCTTACGATGATCCCCTTGCCCTTTATAAATACCAAGGTATTGGCTGTACCAAGGTCAATTCCTATGTCTCTGGATATACTCATTGATATGACACCTCTCTATTTCATTAGTCCCTTATCTTTAAAGCTAAAATATCTGCCGTCGCCTATGATCACATGATCCAATACCTCTATCCCAAGTATACTGCCGCACTCCGATATCCTTCCCGTGACTTCAATATCTTCTCTGCTCGGCGTCGGATCTCCGCTGGGATGATTATGTACCAATATCACGGCGGCGCTTGATTTCTTTATGGCCGCTATAAATATCTCCCTAGGATGTACCAAAGACGAATTCAGACTACCTATGGAGATATTCTCCACGGCAATTATGTTATTTTTAATGTCAAGAAGTATTGCTTTAAAATATTCCTTTTTCAAATAGCGCATTTCGCCCATCAATACCGCTGATACATCGTCAGGTGATTTGATCGTGAACTTCTTACTCTGAGGCATGCTGTATAATCTCTTTCCGAGCTCCAGCGCGGCCTTTATGAGCACAGCTTTGCTCTTTCCTATGCCCCTGAATGCGGAGAGCTCTTCTATACTGCTGTCTATCAGTACTTGAAGTCCCTCTTGTGAAATTAGGTTTTGGGCTACCGTGAGAGCATTCTCACCCTTTATACCTGTCCTTATAATTATTGCCAAAAGCTCCGTATTTGATAACGCTTCCGGCCCATAATTTATCATTCTCTCTCTCGGTCTTTCTTCTTCCGGCAGGTCTTTTATCTTAAGGTTATACTCAGTCAAGTATTACACTCCCATCCTTAAGAGGTCCACGCCCCAATCCAGAAGCATATCTCTAAGTTTGCCCAACGGAAGACCCACTACATTATAATAACATCCTTTAATGCTCTTAACAATAAGGGAACCTTTACCTTGAATGGCATAAGCTCCCGCTTTGTCCCTCGGTTCGCCTGTATTTATATAATTTCTTATTTCTTCATCCGTAAGTTCTTTCATAAGGACCTGGGTACACTCGAAATCAGATAAAATTTCTTTGGTCGAGGTATTGACCAAGGCCAGGCCGGTATAGACCTCGTGCGTCCCGCCGCTCAATCTCCTGAGCATTGAGAACGCATCGTCCTCGTTCCGCGGTTTGCCCATTATTGTCCCGTCCATATAGACTATGGTGTCGGCGCCTATGACGATTTTGTTCCCGGAAATGCGGGACGAAACGGACAGTGTTTTCTCCAGCGACAGGTTTTTAACCATCTCGCCCGGCGTGTCCCCTTTAAGTACTTCTTCTATATTGCTTGGCATTACTTCAAAGTCCAGGCCCAACTGCATCAGAAGTTCTCTCCTGCGCGGAGAGGAAGATGCAAGCACGAAATCCGCCATATTATCACCTTTATTCTATAGTTATCAGGGCAAGTTTCTCTATCGAAAATATACTTCTGACATTTTGATTATCTTTTGTAGTAAATGTATACCCCAAACAACATGCCTGCAATCGAAATGAGATTGATCCTTAAGTTTACGGAAAGCAAAAAGTCAAGGCTCAGCACATTCAATGCCAAATTAATGGGTATTTTAAATCCAATGGATTTAGAACTTCCCAGTAAAGGTACCCATCCTGACAAAAATTCGCCGAGGAAACTTCCTATCACAGCAAAGATCAGTATCAAAGCTGCAAGATACCATAGGCTTTTATTCTTCCTCAACTTAACGTCATCCCCTCAAATTTTTGATCGAAGCTTCCGCCGACGACTTTAATACGTCCTTGGCCGCGTTGGCGGCCAGGCCCACAAAGATGCCGGTCCCCAGGCTCAACAGACTCAATACGGGTAGATAGATATACATATTGACATTGTTTATGATCAATGCCGAGACGGTCGTCTGCGCGGCATTGTGCGCAAGCGCGCCCAAAATGCTGATACCGACCATGCTGAAATACCTTTCGAAATATTTCATGGCGATCCACATGACAAGGGTGCTGGCAATGGACCCGCTCAGACTGAACAGCAGACTTGATACCGAGCCTCCCAGAAGAGTACCTAGGATCGGTCTCAATACTGACACGAGCAGTGCATCGGGAAGTCCAAAGACATACAGCGTCAACAGCGACGCGATGTTGGCCAGGCCGAGTTTGGCGCCCGGCGCCAGAAACGGGATGGGTATCATGTTTTCGATCACATGGAGCACCAGCCCTATGCATATGAGCATGGATAAATATATCAGTTTAAAGGTACCGCGTTTCATTTTACGACATCCTTTTACAAATAGATACTGTTTTATTATATCATATAATAAAGTTTTTTTAACAATGTATTTCACCGTTATAACAAAAAAAGCGGGGATCGCCCCGCCATTATAATATTAAAAAACAGCAACCTCAGAAATTATCTCATCCAAATTTGATATTGTCCTCTGTGGACACTTGGGTATACATGCCCCACAATTGGTACAGCCGTCATAATTGATAACGGCCAGGTCGTTATCAATAGCTATCACATTTTCCGGACACTGCCTAACGCATATGCCGCACGCTATGCACCCGACCCCGCATATCTGCCTTACCCTTTTACCCTTGTCGTGATTATTGCAGAATACGCTGACCCTCTTATTTATGTCGATCAGCTTGATTACGTCCTTGGGACATGCGTCCACGCAGGCGCCGCAGCCGGTACATTTCTCTTCGTCACACTGGGCGATGCCCTCGGAAGTCACATGTATCGCGTCGAAGGGGCACACCTTTTCGCATGTTCCCAAGCCGAGGCATCCGTATTGGCAGTCCTTGTCGCCTCCAGCCAGAGCATTGGCCGCCCTGCAGTCTTCGATGCCGTGATATTTGTATTTTTTTACGGCATTATCATTCGTACCTTTGCATATTACCCGAGCCGTCTTTTTTGTGACCTCTACCACCTCGGTGCCCATGATGGCGGCGACTTTTTCCGCAACGGCCCGGCCGCCCACGACGCACCTGTTCGTGCCGGCCTTGCCCTCGGCTGCCGCCTGGGCATAGGCGTCGCAGGAAGCAAAACCGCATCCGCCGCAGTTGGCCCCGGGCAGCACGTCCCTTACCTCCTGCTGTTTAGGATTTACCTCCACATGGAACTTCTGAGACGCATAGGCCAAGATAGCCCCGAACAAAAAACCCATTCCGCCCAAGATCGCGAGCGGATATAATATATCCCTCAACAATTTAAAACCCCCTTATACAAGTCCCCGGAATCCCAAAAATGCAAGAGAAAGAAGCCCCGCGCCTATCAGTGCAGAAGGAAATCCCTCCAATGCCTTGGGAATGGGAGCAAATGCCAGCCTTTCCCTTATACCCGCATAAGAGACAAGGGCGAATGAAAAACCCACGGCCGAGCCGAAACTATATACTATGGAATCGATCAGATTATATCCCATCTGGACGTTCAGCAGAGCCACGCCCAGCACCGCGCAATTGGTCGTAATAAGCGGCAGATAAATGCCCAATGCCTGATAGAGTGTGGGACTGGATTTCTTTATGACCATTTCGGTAAACTGGACCAATGTGGCAATAATGACTATAAATGCAATGATCTGCAGATATTCCAGCCCCAGCGGCTTAAGAATATAAACCTGGGTAACGTATGATATCACGCCCGTCATCGTCATTACAAAGATTACGGCCACGCTCATTCCCATGGCTGTCTCGACCTGTTTGGAAACGCCCAGGAAGGGGCACTCTCCTAAAAATCTTGAGAGCAGATAATTATCTACAAAAATCGAGCTAACCAGTAATATCAGAAGATGTCCCAGCATCTTCGACCACCCCTTCCTTTGAAGCCTTCTTCCTCTCCTCGGCTTTCGTGTCAATAAATCTTGCAAGACCGGCCAACAGACCCAAGGTCAAAAATGCCCCGGGCGGCAGCACCATCAGAAGAACAGGCTGGTAAGTTGAAGGCATGACCTGCATGCCCAGGAACGTACCGTTGCCGATTATCTCTCTCACCGAGCTTATTATTGTCAGAGCCATGGTGTAGCCCACGCCCATGCCTAAGGCGTCAAAGAAAGTGTTCGGCACCGGATTTTTTGAAGCAAAGGCTTCGGCTCTTGCCATGATTATGCAGTTCACGACGATCAACGAGATATACAGCTTCATTACATTATATAAATCCAGCAGATACGCATTCATAATCATCGAAACTATTGTGGTAAAGGTTGCTATGCAAACGACAAATATCGGCATGCGTATTTTCTCCGGAGTAAAATTCCTGAGCGCCGATATTATAACGCATGAACCCACCAAAACAAACGTTGTGGCAAATCCCATGGCAATACCGTTGACTACGGAATTGCTAACGGCCAAGGTAGCACAGATACCGATCACCATTTTAAAAGTGGGGTTTTCTCTCCATATGCCCCTGGTAAAATCATTCCAATATCCCATCATGCAGCCCCCTTGCTATTTTAATTTACCGAAAAGATCTATCGCGGCATTTACGCCCTTTGTAACGGCATTACTCGTGACGGTAGCGCCGGTAAGCGCCTCTACCTCTCCGGAACCAGCCTTTTTGTTTTTCACAAGACTCAGCGGAGATTCGGCAGGCTTGTCCTTAAACTGCCCCTGCCATTTGGGATCTGCGGCTTTCGCGCCCAGCCCCGGCGTCTCCGAATGGTCCACTATATTTATACCGGTAAGCTTGCCCTCTTTAGTGATGCCGACTATCATCTCCACCGGACCGCCGTATCCCTGTGGCGCCGTTTTTATGACAAAGCCAAGAACATTGCCGCCATCCTCGGCCGTATCCACGGACTCCACTATATTCTTTTCATCGCCTTCCAGGAGCGGCTGCCACTCTGCCGGATCTACCGGCTTAAACTGCTCTGCTTGCGGAAAGGCCGCCAGTTTGGCATCATTTTCTGCAATCTTATTCTGCTCCTCAATGGGCCCCTTTGTCACGGCATTTACGAATCCCAATGACACGCCGGCAACGCCGGCAATCAACAGCAGTATCAGCCCGGTGACTATTATTTCCTTTATTCCGCCGTTCTTAGGCAATTTTCTTCGCCCCCCTTGTTCCGAATACCTTCGGCATCGTATACCGGTCTATCAGCGGCGTTACCATGTTCATGAGCAGTATAGAATAGGATACTCCCTCGGGGTAGCCCCCCCAGAGTCTTATCACGCTGGTGAGTATACCGCATCCTATGCCCATAATTATCTGTCCCACCGGAGTGACCGGAGAGGTGGGATAATCGGTAGCCATGAAAAATGCGCCGAGTATAAGTCCTCCACCCAATATATGATACATGAAAGGTCCGGTAAACATGCCTTCCGGTCCAAATATCCATGTCATCAGACCCACGGTCGCTATGAATGACAGCGGCGTTCTTAGATTAATGACTCCGCGGTACAGCAGATATGCCGCACCTACAAGAAGGGCCAGCGCCGACGTCTCTCCGATGGTACCGCCTATATTGCCGATAAACATCGACCAAAGGCTGGGCAGCTGCGAGCTCGTACCGGCAACTTTCAGTATATCAAGGGGAGTGGCCGAAGTCATCGCATCCGTGGCAGCGGATATGGCATTTGCAGCTCCGGCGCTTGAGGCTCCGGGTATGGTCCACGTCGTCATTTGCACCGGCCATGATGCCAAAAGAAATACTCTTGCCGCAAGGGCAGGATTTACAAAGTTATTGCCCAAACCGCCGAAGCACATCTTTACTATCGCTATGGCAAAAAACGAACCGACCGCCGGGATCCACCATGACACTGTGGGCGGCAGGTTAAATGCAAGCAACATTCCCGTGACCACCGCGCTGAAGTCATCTATAGTTATTTCCCTGTGAAGGAGTTTTTCTATTACATACTCGGTAAGGACCGCGGATATCACGGATATGAGGGTAAGCGTCAATGCGCTTACGCCAAAGACTACCATTCCCGCAATCAGCGCGGGAAGCAATGCGATGACAACGTCGAGCATTATGCGTTCTATTTTATAATCGGAACGGAAATGCGGCGATGATGTAACAAGAAGTTGATTATTCATTCTGATCCCCCTTAAGCTTGTTTTCTTCTATTAGATAATATCTCATTCTTTGCCTGCCTTATCGATTCGACCAACGGCCTCTTGCATGGACAAATATAGGAACAGCATCCGCACTCGATACAGTCGAGGGCATGATATTTGTCCGCGTCGGCAAAATCGTCGTTCAGTGCGTACATGCTTATGAATAACGGCATAAGGTTCATGGGACATACCTCCACGCACTTTGCACACTTGGTGCATGCCCTGACCTTTTCCGGCCTGGTCATGTCCTCAGGCAGCACCAGTACGCCGGAAGTGCCCTTTATTACGGGTATTTCCAATGTATACTGCGTAACGCCCATCATTGGCCCTCCCGTTATCAGCTTGCCGGGGTCACCGTTAAAGCCGCCGCAGTAATCCAAAATATCCCTGAGCATGGTCCCTATCCTCACCGAGAGGTTTTTAGGATTCTTCACGGCCCGGCCCGTTATCGTGACTACGCGCTCCACCAGCGGCATACCCTCTTTTATGGCCCGGGCGATGGCATAGGCCGTACCAACGTTGTTGACCACTGCCCCGACATCCGCGGGAAGTCCTCCCGAAGGTACTTCTCTGCCCGTCACCGTCTTAATGAGCTGTTTTTCACCGCCCTGCGGGTATTTGGCCGCCAATCTGACTACCTCCACTCCCTTTACCCCGGCCGCAGCCTTTTCGACGGCCTCTATGGCATCGGGCTTGTTGACCTCTATGGCGATAACGCCCCTATCCACATTTAATGCTTTAAGTATGGCTTTGAGCCCATAGACGATCTCTGAGGGATATTCCACCATCAGCCTATGGTCACATGTGAGATAGGGCTCGCACTCGGCGCCGTTTATTATGACAGTGTCCACCCTTTTGTCCGTTGGAGGCGATAATTTTACATGGGTGGGAAATGCTGCGCCACCCATGCCAACGATCCCTGCCTCTTTAATTATATTTTTGATGTCGTCGGAAGTCAGATCGTCTAAACTTCCCCTCGATTTTATATTTTCATCCGGAGTATCCAGTTTATCATTTTCTATCACTACGGTATTGACAAACGATCCCGATGGATGCAGCCTCGGTTCTATGACTCTGACCTTTCCCGATACGCTGGAATGTACGGGTACGGAAACAAAGCCCTTGGCCTCGCCGATCTTTTGCCCCAATTTCACCTCGTCGCCGACCGCGACCAGAGGCTCGCAGGGTGCTCCGGTATGCTGCAAAAGCGGTATTGCCACCTCTTCAGGCGCCGGCATAACTTCTATCGGCAGTCCGCTTGTAAGCTCCTTGTTGTATTTAGGATGAACGCCGCCTTTAAAAGTCAGTATTTGTAGGCTCATCAAATCACTCCTTGTACAGTTATAGTGTATATACGATGAATGAATTTACTTGACATATCATTTTATATATCGGCATTCCGCGCCGGATTTACAGATGTGCCCAATAAAAAAACTATCATAGCCAGGTCATAGTAAGCTATTCTATGAGGAAAATGCAAAATCCCTTATGTTAAAAGTTCAGTTATAAAGTCCTGTATATATATTAACACAAAGCTTATGCCCGTGGTAGTCAAATTTTAATATTATTCATTTACCGCTTTGATTCTAAGTATCAACCTATTGTATAAATCTAATGATTTGTATATGACCTCTTGTGTGATGTAAAATTCCTTCCCGTCATTCAACATGGCAGAGATTTCCAGCTTGTCCATGGCATCATCCTGTAATTTGACAAACTCTTCAACCTCACTAATGCCGTTATAAGCATCATCAGTATTATTCAGCTTATCTCGCATATCTTTCAACTTACCTTCGATCGTCTTTATATCCCCGGAAACGTCTTGCTGTTTATCCTTACCGGTCAACATTCCCGTACTCATACGGCTTTCCCTCTGCAGCAGCGAGATAACGTCCTCTATACAGCCGTTTAAAACCTCGATCCCTCCCATGTTATTTTTTACGAAGGGAACGGAAACTCCCCTTATCGTCTTTTTCTCGATGACCATATCCGCGTCGCCCGACACATTCTTGATCGCCGCGGCGTCCCCCTTGTAGAGTGCACACGCTACTAGCCCGCTTTCATTTACCGGATGCAGCCGTGATGACAGCTCCGGCATATCGGAATATACTTCATAGTATGTCAGCGGAGCCACCTCCCAGACCTCGACGGCATCCGTGGTCACGGGCTCCAGCCTTTTATAGAGCGGCGTCACAATTTTATGTACAAGACGATCTGATAAGTAAAAAGATGAGATGGGCAGCGCAAAAATAAAGAGCAGCAGTATTGCAGATGTCCGCAATCTATTTTTCTTGTTCAACATCAATCTCTTTATTCTCATATAGTTTCCTCCAATATTTTATATTACTGGTATATATTGTAAAATAAAATGCAAAAAAAATAAAGAGCCAAAAGCTCTTTATTTCTTACCAGATTTTATCACTCTGCCGACAGATTTATACCTGTCGTTTTTTGATAATATCATTTTTCTCATTCTTATGGATTTTGGCGTGACCTCCATCAGCTCATCTTCAGCCAAAAAGTCGAGTGCCTCTTCCAAACTCAGCACTTTGGGCATAGTAAGCCTGATGCCCTCGTCCGCATTTGAGGACCTCATGTTGGTCAGATGCTTCTTTTTGCATACGTTCACGTCAATATCCTCTTCCCGGTTATTCTCCCCGATCACCATACCCTCGTAAACCTCGACGCCGGGGCTGACAAACAATTCTCCTCTTTCCTGAGCATTATTCAAACCATATGCGGTGGTAATGCCCGCTTCGGAAGCAACCAGAGATCCGTGGTTTCTTTCTTTTATCTCTCCCTTATAGGGCTCATAGTCTAAAAACTGATGATTCATAATGCCCGTGCCTCTGGTATCGGTAAGAAAATCCGCCCTGTATCCCATAAGACCACGCGAAGGGATATTAAATTCCACCCTGACGCCGCCTCTGTCATTGGCCGACATATCAACCAGTTCAGCCTTCCTCGGCCCGATCTTTTCCATCACCACTCCCATATATTCTTCCGGCATATCTATGAAAAGAGTCTCAATAGGCTCATACTTCTTTCCGCCCTTTGTCTTATATATCACCTGCGGTTTAGATACCTGGAACTCATATCCTTCTCTGCGCATCGTCTCGATCAAAATGGACAGATGCAGTTCTCCCCTCCCCGATACCTTAAACGTGTCGGGGGTATCGGTATCTTCAACTTTTAGTGAAACATTGGTTTCCAGCTCCCTGTACAGCCTGTCTCTCAGATGCCGTGACGTGACATACTGGCCTTCCTTACCCGCAAACGAACTATTGTTGGTGGAAAAGTCCATGGAAATCGTCGGCTCTTCGATATTCACAAAGCTTACCGCCTCGGGATCATCGGCATCCGCGATGGTCTCGCCTATCTCTATATCCGGGATACCCGATACCGAAATGATATCCCCTATGGAAGCCCCTTCGCTCTCAGTCCTCTTCAGGGCCTCATATTGATATACCAGGCCTATCTTCTTTTTTTGCACCGAACCGTCCTTTTTTACGATACTCACCTGCTGTCCGCCGCTTATCTTTCCTCTCACGATCCTGCCTACCGCCAACCTGCCCACATAGTCGTCGTAATCCAGATTAGTGACGATCATCTGCAGAGGAGCATCGTCATCTCCCTCGGGAGCCGGTATGCTTTCTATTATTGTATCAAACAGCGGTTTTAAATTATCGCTGTCATCCTTAAGATCATATTTTGCCACGGCTTCCCGTGCGGAGGTATATATTATCGGAAAATCCAATTGCTCTTCCGCAGCTCCCAGTTCTATAAAGAGGTTTAAGACCTCGTCTATCACCTCATATGGTCTTGCGTCTGGTCTGTCGATCTTATTTATTACCACGATGGGTTTAAGACTCAAGGACAGCGCCTTTCCCAAGACGAATCTGGTCTGCGGCATCGGGCCTTCCGCTGCGTCCACTAGAAGTAGTACGCCGTCCACCATCTTGAGGACTCTTTCGACCTCGCCACTAAAATCTGCATGGCCTGGCGTATCCACAATATTTATTTTTATATTGTTATATCTTACAGCCGTATTTTTGGCCAAGATGGTTATTCCTCTCTCCCTTTCCAGGTCGTTGGAATCCATGATCCTCTCGTTTACTTTTTGGTTGTCGTGAAATATGCCGCTTTGCTTGAGCATGCCGTCCACCAAAGTAGTTTTTCCATGATCTACATGGGCTATGATCGCTATATTTCTGATGTCGTTTCTTATCACATTTAATTTCCCCTTCCAAACAAAAAATGGATACATTCCGTACCCATTCCATTTATCAGTATGTAATTATATACCCAAAACATACGTTATGTCAATAAATAACTGATCTATGTCTGTAAGCAAAATCAAATGTGATCTTTAATATAAGATAAAAATGAAGTTAATACACATGCCTGGCAGTGGCATAATGTTCGTTATAATAACCCGACAGCAGGGTATCTATTCTTACTTCTCCGCTGCCCGAAGAGCTGTGTATAAAATTCCCGTCGCCTATATATAATCCGGCATGATTGATTTTCTTCGAGCCCAGGGTTTTAAACAGTACCAGATCACCCGACTGCAAATCGCTCTTCTCCACAGCCGTACCTGCGGTCGCCTGATCACATGCCGATCTCGGCAATTGCACGCCAAAATTCTTATAAACATATGACGTGAATCCCGAACAGTCAAATCCCTTAGGCGAAGATCCCCCATATACATAGCCCACGCCCAAAAACTTCTTGGCAAAACTTACGATGTCCCTTACTACCCCGCCTCTGGAGACATCTTCGCTCCTCAGTGAAATATAGTCGGAACTCATCCACCCTTCCGTACCGTCCGACAGCTTTATATGATACCAGCCATCCGTTTTCTCGAGTACGGAAACGACGTTGTTGATGCCGACCTCTTTGATGACTTTTGCCTTCAGATTGGAATCCTCTCTCAAATTGACATTATTACCCGTAACTATGCCCTTAGGTAATTCCGCGGCAAAAGTATTGTTTAATAAGCCGCAAAACATGAGTGACGCGAACAGTACAGAAATCCCCACGACGAGTTTAACAAAAATCCTCATTTGAATTTCCCTCCCCATGCCTCCGAGGTTAGTTGACGGATTCGGGACGAAGGTATCCCTACCATCTTGAAGATGGATTCACCCCATTATTGATTCCCCCGTACCTTTTTAAAGGATTCGGCAATATAAGTTGAATATGTATAAGATTTGCTCATAAAAGATGGTGCCGGGAGCGGGACTCGAACCCGCATGAGGAAATCCCTCACTACCCCCTCAAAGTAGCGTGTCTGCCTATTCCACCATCTCGGCGTACCAACGTTTACAATTATAATATAAGTTTAAGGACAAGTCAATATTAAATCATATCATTTTTACAAGCTTATGGTTCTCTATAATACCCGGTATTCTTCCTCGCTTGGCTATCGGCCGGCCGTTTACTTCCTTGATATCCATAGTCATGTCAATAGGCTTTGCGTCGGATATGAAGCTGCCCACGCCGAAAGCGTCGACGCCCGCATCTGCAAGCTCCGATATCTTTTCGGGATACAGCCCTCCAGAAACTATTATCTTTACGTTCTTATATCCCTTCTGGTCCAGCCTTGCCCTTAACTCTTTTATAAGTTCCGCCGTTACTCCGCCTCTTTCGCTTGGGGTATCCAGCCTTATACCATAGAGTTTATCTCCCAATGTTTCCGCGACCCTGAGCGCTTCCTCGGTTTCATCCTTAAACGTATCGATGAGTATCGTCCTGTTTTCATCGGGGCCCGATATCTCATCATATGCTTTGGCCACGGTCAGTGTGTCCCCCGCGATCAAAAAAGCAGCATGGGGCAGCGTCCCCATGGGCTCGCTGCCGGCCAGCTTTGCTCCGAGGATACAGCTTGCGTTATCAGCCCCTCCGATCAGCGCCGCCCTTTCCATCACGGGAGCCACGGAAGGGTGAACATGTCTCGCTCCGAAGCATAGAAGCGGTTTACCTTTGCATGCCTCTCTGGCAACTTTTGCAGCCGTTGCCCATGCGGATGAACTGGCAAGCATCCCCAGTATCGTCGTCTCAAATATTCCAAACTGCGAATACGGACCCTTTATCCTTACCAGCGTGTCTTTGGGAGCGAAACTATCGCCCTCTTTCAGTGCCCACAATTCTATTTCCTTATCCTTCAATACGTTTATGACCTCGGGTATTCCCGCAAGTATACCATTCTCCCTTGCAAAGATTTCCGCGGTGACAACGGTATTCTCTATGTTAAGATGAGACAATATATCCATGGTCCTCAAGAAATATACGTCCGTAGTCTTTCCTTCCATTATCTCTTCATGAGTTGCAGAAAACAGTTTCCTGTCCGGTTCTACGGTGACCTTCTCAAGGTCTTCAAGAGTACTTATATTTTTCATTACTTCAGCTGCCCTCTTTCTTTTGTTCCCTCATAGATCCTTTTGTACATCTGATAGTTTTTCGTTATCCGCTCTATGTAATCCCGTGTTTCCTTGAACGGTATGTATTCCAGTTTATTTTGGTCGCGGCTGTATTTTTCATCGCTCAGCCATTTTTTCACATTGCCGCTGCCGGCGTTATATGCCGCAAGCACCGAAACCGGGTCTTTAAATTGCTTATTCAGGTTGTTTAAATACCAGCAGGCCATCCTTACGTTTATCTCAGGATCAAGCAAAACATCCTCTTTATATCCATCCAAGCCGATATTCTTCGCTATCCACTCCCCCGTATCAGGGTGTATCTGCATAAGACCCTTGGCGCCCTTGTTGGATACGGCTTTCGGATTGAAACTGCTCTCGGCCTTTATTATAGCCAAAACAAAATAAGGATCGATACCGTATTCGCCGGTATATTTCTCTATTATATCCATGTATTTCACAGGATACCTTAACCTGAGCACATAATCATAAGTCTTTAATGCAACAGGTATAATCAGCGCTGCGACCAATAAAATAATAATTACAAACATAAGTTTACGCGGAATGAATATCAATGGATTATACCCCCAACTTACCACAAATTACTATACCATAATCTTATGCGCGGGCAAATCAGTTATGCTCTTCTATCACCCTTTCCCAAAGTTTGCTCACTTGTTCTTTAATATATCCCATGTCTTTACTGTTGTCAATCACATAGTCCGCATATTTGATCTTCTCGCTCAAGGGCATCTGCACACGAATGCGGTTTATGGCATTTTGGTATGAAAGCCTGTCCCTCTCCATAAGCCGCCGTATCTGAATATCTTTGTCAGCCGACACCAGCCATATCTCGTCTACCATGCTCTGCATGCCCATTTCGATGAGTATGGCGGCGTCCAACACTATTGCCCTTTCCTTGCCCTCTGCCCGCTCTTCTTCAATTATCTCTTTTATACGCTTTATTATCCTAGGATGGGTTATTGAATTCAGCTTTTGCAGCTTCTGTCTGTCCGCAAAAACTATATTGCCCAGTCTTTTCCTGTCGATTTCTCCATTGGGGAGCAATATCCCCTCGCCAAAATACTCTACGATCTCATCCCATGCCCCTGTTCCCCTGAGTATTATGTCTCGGGATATCAGATCCGCATCTATTATATATGCCCCCAATTCTCTCAGCATGCCCGATACCGTACTTTTACCGCTGGCGATCCCGCCAGTAAGTCCTATGACCTTCAAGCTACCGCCTCATTTCACGTCATACCAGTTTGCGCCGTAATTTACATCGGCAATAAGGGGGGCGTTCAACGATATGGCATTTTCCATCTCGCTCTTTACAATTTCCTTTATTTCATCCAGTTCATCCTTCAGCGTGTCGACTATCAATTCATCGTGTACCTGCAGTATAAGATTCGACTTGTGTCCCTGCAGCCTGCGATGGACATTCACCATAGCTATTTTTATGATGTCTGCGGCGCTGCCCTGTATTGGAGTATTCATGGCTATGCGTTCTCCGAACTGTCGGATATTCCTGTTCTTTGAGCTTATCTCAGGGACATAGCGCCTCCTGTTCATAATGGTCGTGACATATCCTAGCTCCTTGGCCCTCATAACGCACCTGTCCAGATATTCCTTTACCGCAGGGTATCTTTTAAAATAATTGCCGATGTATTCCGCAGCGATCTCCCTGGGTATGCGCAGATCCTTGGCCAGGCCAAAGTCGCTGATACCATACACTATTCCGAAATTGACCGCCTTCGCGTTCCTCCGCATTTCGGACGTAACCTCGTCTAACGGTACTCCGAAGACCTCCGAAGCCGTCCTCCTGTGTATATCCTCCCCCGACAGGAATGAGTTTATCAGGTTTTCATCTCCCGACAGATGGGCCAAGACTCTAAGCTCTATCTGTGAATAATCCGCAGACAGTATCAGATGGTTCTCATCGGAGGGTATGAACACCCTGCGTATCTGCCTGCCGGTATCCGTCCGTATGGGAATGTTCTGCAGATTGGGCTCCGTACTGCTTATCCTGCCCGTTGCCGTGACCGTCTGATTGAAACTGGTGTGTATCTTCTCGTTTCCCTCGGTAAGCTTTATAAACCCATCGACATATGTCGACTTAAGCTTTGATATTTGCCTGTAATCCAGTATCTTTGCCACTATTTCATGCTGCGGCGCCAGCTCCTCTAGAACCTCTGCATCGGTAGAGTATCCCGTTTTGGTCTTCTTTATGACCGGGAGATCCAGCTTTTCGAAAAGTATATGGGAGAGCTGCTTGGGTGAATTTATATTGAACTCCTCGCCCGCTATCCGGTATATATCAGATGTGATCCCGGCAAGCTGCGTGCCGAACTCCTCCTCCAGCCGCGCCAGTTCTTCCCTGTCTATATTGAAGCCTGTGCATTCCATGTCGGCCAGTACCGTGATCAGCGGCATCTCTATCTCATTGAAGAGCTTGTCCATGCCAAGCTCATCCAGTCTCTCCATCATCATGGGCTCCGCCTTGCATATGACCTCGGCCTCTTCTCCTGCAAGCTGGTTTAAGGTATCTTTATCCATCCGGCCGCATTCCAGCTTGTTCCTGCCCTTCCCAAAGACCGAGTCATCCATAATATCCCTGTTCAAATATTCCTTGGCTATCTGCCTTACGGTATACTCGGACCCGGTCGCATTCAAGAGATACGCGGCAATGGCGGAGTCAAAGCCGATATTCTGCGGCATATATCCGTTATCTATACAAAAATCCAATAATGCCTTAAGGTCGTGTCCCGTCTTTCTCACATTGCCGTCGGCTATCAGACGGTACAGGCCGTCCGGCAGCAGTCCGTCAGATTTGTAAAACGGCAGGAAGACCGTGCCGTGTTCGCTGCTGAGGGCAGCCATGGCCAGGCCGCCGTTTTCCATCCTGCAGCTTATGGCTACCGATCGAAGTCCCTTGATATATTCCTTAAAACTATCCTCATTATCTATGAGATCATAAATGATTTTTTCCGACGCCTCCGCCGCGCCAAGCGCAGGAATTTTATCCAGCAGCGAGTTAAACTCCAGCCCCTCAAAGATCCTCCTGACCTCTGCGCCGTCAGGCTCCTTGACCGCGTATTCGCTCATATCGAAATCCATAGGTATGTCCCTGACTATGGCCGACAGCCTTCTGCTCAAAAGCGCCTTGTCCACATTCTCCTCTATCAGATTTCTGACTCTCTTGTTCTTCACGCTTTCCAGATTATTGATCACGCTGTCGACCGAACCATACTCCTTGATAAGCGCCGCAGCCGTCTTTTCTCCTATGCCCGGCACCCCGGGTATATTGTCCGATTTATCGCCCATCAGTCCCTTGAGGTCTATGAACTCTTCCGGCGTTATGCCGTATTTCTCACGGAAATGACCGATATCGTAGACATCAACATCGGTCATGCCCTTCTTATTCAATATCACCTTTGTATTCTCCGACACCAACTGCAGCGCATCCCTGTCGCCGGTCACTATGTAGGTCTCATAACCCTTTTCTTCTGCAGCCTTTGATAAGGTGCCCAATATATCGTCGGCTTCAAATCCGGGAAATTCCACAGTTTTGATGTTCAATGCAGATAATATATCGTGCAGAATGGGTATCTGGCAGGATAATTCGTCGGGCATCTTTTCCCTCGTCGCCTTATAGCCCTCATAACTCTTGTGGCGGAAGGTCGGCTCCTTTACGTCGAAGGCCACCGCAATGTAGTCCGGCTTATAATCCTCCATCATTTTGAAGAGCATCATGGTAAATCCATACGCCGCATTGGTCCTTATACCCTTTCTGTTCATGAGGGGAGGAAGGGCAAAAAAAGCCCGGTAAAACACGCTGCTGCCATCTATAAGCACTAATCTTTCCAATGGTTTTCACCACCCATAATCTTATTATTATTTCTATTATACTATAAAAATAAGCGGTATCACCCGCTTCAGGCCGATGTCTCGCGCAACGCGAAATTGCATAGCAATTTTGCTTGCCGCCTTGACTTGCGCAATTTGTCACGGTCTGCCAATTTGTCCATACTACGAGCCATCGCTTAATTTGTCCATACTATGAACTATCGCTTAATTTGTATAATACCATATCGTGAATCAATTTCATAGTCAAATTTGAACATACCGGCAAGCTCTTTAATACCCATATATGAGACCCCGTTTAAGACCGCTGCAGGCACGGCCTTATCGTCAATGCTCACCTCGTTTGTCGCAGCATCCCATCCCACCTTATTCCCAAATTGCTCCGCGACGGTCTTCAGCGGCAATTTTATCTCCCGGCTGTCATAATTGGCATAATTAGTCTTCCCGATGAATTTCCCATTGAGAAAGATCATACTGCCTCTGATGTCCACCCTCTGTGCCCCGGCGTCTATGTCATAGCCCAGTTTAAGTATATTGAGCAGGCAGTCAAGATCAATATATTTTCCGCCTCTGTCAACAAAATCGATTTCTTCTCCATTTATACTCATGATACCGGTATCCAGATTGAGAAGATAATCGATCCCAAAGATGTTCTTTACCGCATCGGCAGATATATACAAAGCATCATTCTCTTTTACTAACCCTGCGGACAAAAATTTGTCTCCTTTAGTCAATATCCAGCCGTCGGAATAATAGGCAGTCTTCTTTTTATTTCCGGCAAAGACATATTTAAATTTCTCTTCGCCGGTCGTTATACCCATTCCGCTTAGTTTTGCCTTTATACTTGATTGGGAATTGACGCCGCGTCCATATACGTCGGCATATATCTCCAGTATCTTTTTATCACCGTCGGTTATCTCCTTTGCAGTCTGGTATGTGATAAGCACGGGAGTACCGACGGACACCATATCAAAGAGTTCCTCGACGTCGCCGTTATACATGCGCACGCAACCCAGCGAGGCCAATGTACCGATGGACTTCGCATTGTTATTTCCGTGAATGCCGTAACCTGGATAAAAATTTATCCAGCGGTGCCCCAAAGGATTCTTTTTCCCCGGCGGCACCGCTTTGCCTCCGTCGGGAGGATACCACGTCGGGTCCTTTACCTTGGCCGCCACCTTATAACTGCCCTTGGGAGTGTTGGAAAGGGATTTGCCTATTGCCACCGGATACTCCCTGTGCACATCCCCCTTATCAAAAGTCAGCGTTAGGCTGGGAAGATTTATGATGATTCCGTCACCTGGCGCTGCATAGGCAGCGGAGGCACAAAAAAAGACCGATAAAACCATAATACAAAGCAGTAACCTTTTCATATAGATCCCCTTTTACAGCAATTTATTATAAGCTTATTAAAAGGGGATCGTCATTATGCCTTATTTATGGATAAAAGATCATAGTTTACCCATCCTGGTTATATGGTAGCCATAGGCATTTTTTATCTCGTCGATAGTGTCTCCCCCAAATTTGTCCAGAAACGCCGCCGCTATCTCCCATGCCGCAACTGCCCCTAGTACTATGGAGGCAGCGGGTACGGCGCATATATCGCTTCTTTCCGAGTGCGCCTTGGCCGGGCCCTTGGTGCGGACGTCCACGCTGGCCAGCGGCTGCGAAAGCGTGGGGATGGGTTTTACGGCGCAGTTTATTATTATGGTTTCGCCGTTGGATATGCCGCTCTCTATGCCGCCCGCATTATTTGTCTTCCTGTAGAATTTACCGCCTCCATAAAAGATCTCATCATGGACCTCGCTTCCGTATCTTTCGGCGGCTTCAAATCCCATGCCTATTTCCACGCCCTTTACGGCCTGTACGCTCATGCATGCCGCGGAAAGGCGGGCATCAAGCCTGTCGTCCCAAGCAGTGTGGCTTCCCAGCCCCGCCGGGACATTCAAGACCGCTGTCTGTACGATGCCTCCGACTGTATCTCCCGCCTCTTTCGCTCTGTCTATCTCTGCTATCATTTCTCCTTTGGCGTTTGCGTCCCCGCAGCGTACGGGCGAATTTTCTACCCTGGCCCAGTAGGCATCATCCAAATTATCGCAGACCGCGGTGGCCCGGCCTATTCTTGTCACATGGGCTCTTACCGCGATGCCGAATGTTTTTAAAAGCAGCATGGCGATGCCGCCGATGGCGGTCCGCATCACCGTCTCCCGCGCGCTTGCCCTCTCGATTATATCCCGTGCATCGTCGCAGCCGTATTTCATCATGCCGGCAAGATCGGCATGGCCGGGCCGGGGTACTGTGACCTCTTTCCCCTCTTTTATCCCGACCATCGTTTGCATATATTCCTTCCAATTCTCATAGTCCCTGTTTTTGATCATCAGTCCTATGGGACTGCCGGTGGTCTTACCTCCTCTTACCCCGGACAAGATCAGTAAGCTGTCCTTTTCTATCGCCATCCTGCCTCCCCTGCCGTACACATTCTGCCTTTCAAAGAGCAGCCTGTCCACGCTGTCCGTCTCTATTTCCAGACCGGCAGGCATACCGTCGATTATGCCCACATAGCAGCTGCCGTGAGACTCCCCCGCATCTAAAAATTTCAACATGATCTTGCCTCCTAAAAATTTCTTGAAAATAGTCTCCGCTTATGATATTATATCATACGTAGCGTGCCGAAGTGGTGGAATAGGCAGACGCGCTGGACTCAAAATCCAGTAGGGCTCACACCCTGTGCGGGTTCGACTCCCGCCTTCGGCACCATATATCCTGAAAAGACAAGGCCGCGCATTATACTCATGTATTTGCGCGGTCTTTTTATTTTACCGGTATGGCACTTGTATATCTGTCCATTTGGCTGTATCAATCTTTTGGTATTATAAGGTCATCTTGATCAAGTTTTATCATTCCTTTTATCCTATAGCATAAAAATATGCTCCTCTCTATGATCAACAGCAAACCATGAGGGGAACAAAAAGTTTAAAACCAAAATCAAGTGATCTAAAATGTCCTTCCCAACAGCAGAATGAAATCTAAGTCTCCGCCATTTGATCTAACGTAATCGAAAAATGCTTTTTTGGTTATTACTTCATCTTTTTTAACGGACGGGTTCTTTTCATATATAGATAGAGACGTGAAACTATCACCCCTATGTTCCATCGAAGACAAAAATTGTTTGGATCCCCTCTTTGCCCTCGGGAATATCCTCTCCAGTCACATTCTTTAATTCAGTCACATAATGCCAGTACCAGCTATCCTCCGAGTCCTTGGTCTCCATTATGAAGTTAAGAGGGACGAAGGCATCCGGGTCATCGCCTTCCCCCTTTATAATATCCAATATTTGTTTATTTGTTCTATTAGCTCAGTTTTCATTATCCTGTCGTCATTCAACGAGACATAGTTATACTCTTCATTCCATTCTGATTTAATATGAAAGGCGTCAATTATTGTCTTCAGGGGGATAAATACCGCTCCGTTTTTTAGTACCGGTATGGTACTAAAGCGCCATACCTTCCGTTTACATAGTACTGCGTAGATCCCAAGGTCATCTTTAAAGAGTCCCCGACAAAGTTTATAGTTACCTCCTTGGTCTCGGGTTCATAATTTACATTTGCTCCTATAAGCTTCTCACAGAATGTGCGGGCAGGTACTTTTTCTACAAATAACTATATCATTAAGAATTTTCGCATTCACTGAATGTTACAAAATTGTAATATATTTGTATATTAATCTTTAAAAGCCAAATATTAAAAGGGCACTGATTTCTCAGCGCCCAAATATAGTTCTTGGTACCATTTTAGCTAAATGCCGACCCAAAGCATATGCCGCATTTCTATATCTTTATGAGCTGCTCCATGTCCAGAACAAATACCGTAGCTCCGCCTATCGTCACTTCCATAGGGTAAGAGAGGTAAACCTCGCCGGCTCCGCCCATAATAGGCGGCGTTATCAATTGCTTTCTGCTCTTGCAGATATTGTCTATGCAGTCCGTACACTCCTTAAGGCGCTCGTCCTCCAAGCCTATCATGAGCGTCGTATTGCCCGCTCTCAAAAACCCGCCGGTAGTAGCAAGCTTTGTAAACTGGAACTTGGACTTCGTGAGCTCCTGCATCAGCTCCCCCGCATCTTCATCTTGTACTATCGCAATCAATAATTTCATGATCAAAACCCTCCTTTCACCCTTTATATAGAATTATACTTTAAAAATGCAATAATTACCAGCATCTTAAACAAAATTTAACTTTTTTTAACCCCGGTTTTCCTATACAATAGATATGTAAAACAGATAGGGGGATACATAAGTGAAAAGGTCAGGCATAATCATCACAATTTTGATACTATTAGCGATCGTATCTGGGATATTCTTTTTTTACAGAGAAAATTCCTCAACCGCAGCTTCCATAAAGAACCAACTATCAAGCAAAGAACTTCTGCAGGAAAAGCTGGACATACAAAAGACCGGCAGAGATGAAACGATACGAAGAAATAAGGAATTGGCTGAGAAGGATAAGGCGCTGAAGGAGGAATTAAAGGAATACTACGTACCGCTTCCGGAGAAAAAACCCCAAAAACCTGATCCTCCCGTAGTCAAGGGCATCTACGTGACAGGCAATATAGCGGGAAGCAAGGAACACTTTGAACACCTGGTCGACCTGCTGGATAATTCCGATCTGAATACCATGGTAATAGACGTAAAAGATGATAACGGGCTGATGAGTTACAAGAGCGGCATACAGATCGTAAATGAGGTCGATGCAAACAAGTATGTGCGTATAAAGGACGTACATGCATTTATGAATACGCTTACCAGCCATAATATATACCCAATTGCACGAATAGTCACCTTTAAGGACAGAAATCTGTCCGAGCATCGGCCTGACCTATCCATACGGAAAAAAGCGGGAGGGATCTGGCGTGACCGCAAGGGGGTCTCATGGGTAAATCCGTATGACAAGCGGGTGTGGGACTACGATATAGCCATTGCCAAAGAGGCTGCCCTGAACGGTTTTAAGGAGATTCAGTTTGATTATGTACGTTTCCCGGAAAACGGAGCCAGGGTGGATGCGGAAGCCTTTTTCCCAGGCCAGGACGGGAAGTCCAAAGAGGATTGTATAGCTGATTTTTTATCCTATGCCCGGGAACAGCTTAAGGGTTACAACGTAATAATCTCAGCCGATGTATTCGGCCTCACCACCAGTGTGAGCGACGATATGGGCATAGGGCAGAAGTGGGAAAAGATATCGCCGATCGTAGATTATATAAGCCCCATGATATACCCTTCTCACTATTACGCCGGAAATTATGGATTCAGCAATCCCAACGCGCATCCCTATGAGGTTGTGGACAAGGCCGTAAAGGATGCATTTAAAAAGGATGAGGGCGCTGAAAAGAGCGCGGTCATAAGGCCATGGATACAAGATTTTTCTCTTGGTACGCCAAGATATACAGGCGAGGATCTGCTGAAACAGGTTAAGGCCCTGAATGATAACGGAATCAAGGAATATATGCTTTGGAATGCGGGGAATAAATATTCCGAAGACGTCCTCAGAAAATAAGAGCTAAAGATAAAGCCGCCGTACGGCGGCTTTCAGGCTGCGACAAACTGGCAGGTGAATTAATTGTCAAGCGATATACAGTCGACCGGACACACGCTTACGCATGCTGCGTCTTCCGAACATTTAGCGGAATCGATCACATATACGAAATCCTCTGTGGCCGAAATGGCACTCTCCGGGCACTCGGATTCACATGCGCCGCATCCTATGCATTCTTCATTATTGATTTTATATGCCATACCTTTCACCCCCCCTTACGTATTAAAAACATCAAGTATATTTTAACATAATTTCTATCTTTTAAAAGAGCGTATCCTAAATTTTGTATATGGAACACGGTATGTATGTTATAATAATCCACGGAGGCGAATATCTTGATAGATTATCATATACACACCCAATTTTCCAAGGATGCGAGACAAACCATGGAGTGCGTCTGCAAACAGGCCGTCGGAATGGGTCTGAAGGAGATTTGTTTTACCGACCACTGTGATCTCAATCCATCGGGCCAATATTTTGATTTTGATCTTGATTATACGGAGTATACTGAAGAATACGCCCGATGCAAAGAGATATACGGCGACAAGATCATTATGAAAAAAGGATTGGAAATAGGTCTCCAATCCCGCTTATTGGATAAAATAGAAGAGTTTTTGAAAGATAAGCATTTTGATTTTGTTTTGGGGTCCATCCATTATGTAGATAGAATAGACCTGTTCAAAGAGAATTTCTATAAAAGCAGAAGTAAAAAAGAGGCTTTTACCGAATATTTATGCGAGGTGTATGAATGCATATCGCATTTCGATGATTTCGATTGTCTGGGCCACCTTGACGTTATCAGAAGGTATTGCCCATACGATGACAAAAGTATGCCGCTCGACGAGTATTCGGATATAATAAATAAGATATTGTGCGTACTTGTAGATAAAGGCAAAGGACTGGAGGCAAATATCGCCGCGGCGAGATATGATCTGGGAAATACCGAGCCGTCGGAAGATATCCTCAAGAGATACAGAGAGCTAAACGGCAAATATATCACCTTGGGCTCCGATTCTCACACCCCCGATCAATTTGCCATTGACAGGCATAAGTATCTGACTGTTTTATCGGATTGCGGCTTTACCCATATAACTTCATATAGTGACCGTAAACCCTGCCTTATTCCGATAGACGAGCTTTTATGATATCGAGCTCGTCTTTAAATATATCCTTCCATTGAAAATCCTTCGCGTATTCCCTGCCTCTATCCGCCATTTTTTCCCTCTCTTCCATACCCATACCTATGAGATGCAGCAGCGCATCCGCTATCTCGTCTTCCTCATAGTCGACGGAAATGCCGCAGCCCGATTCATTTATTATCTCGTCCATATCGCCGTATCCCGTCACAACGGATGGCAGCCCGGAGGCCATATATTCAATCAGTTTTATCGGAAAGCAATATCTTACGACTTCTATGGGTTTCAGCACACATACGCCTATGAGCGATCTGTTATATATATCGATAAGCGTTCGGTGTGGGATCATGCCCATTATAAATGCCCTGTCTGCAATGTTTAATCTATTTATCAAATTTCTATATTCATTTACCATTTTGCCGCCGCCATAGATGAGAAATTTGCTGTTTCCCTCGCTTTCGGTCACTTTAGCGTATGCCTTGATGACCATATCGATACCCGACCATTCATCCAGTGTTCCGGCATATATGATATTATCTTCTCTGACTCCTTGCGACGCGTATATCTTATCTATCCCGTTGGGACTTATGAATATTTTACTGCTGTCCAAATAGCCGTCTCTGAACTGCTTTAACGTTTTGCTGACCGTAAATATGAGGTCTGCCTTTGCCATACAGCGGTCCTCCATACCCCTGACTGTCTCGTAAACAAAGTCATATTGAAAAAATGCCGGAAAGTAGTCTATATCTTCATATACATACAGCCCGGCCCGGCCTTTATCCTTAAGTTTCATGCCCAAATAACCTGCCCACGGCCCCTCGCAAATGACCACATCGTAAAAATTATCCGGCCTAAACTGCTCATATAAAAAGTTTTCATTAAAGAGGTCTGTAAAACGGCACTCTATAATCGTATTGATATAATCGCCGCGATCTACTATCTCCCTATGTCCGACCTGCCTGCCATATTTTATGGATAATACATGGAGAAGTCCCTCATTCTTCAGATAATCGGCCAAATAATGCGGCCTCTGCCTGAGCGGCTTCTCCATGTCAATAAATGTTACCAATAGGTATTTCATAAAAAGCAACCAGCAACATCGCAGTCGCTGGTTATTTCGGTATTATTCGCAGTGCGGGCAGCCCGGGTCATAGGGCGGATCGATGTCAAAAAGCTGCGGAGGGAAAAATTCAGGGAATGGGCTGGTCATAAATTCTTCGCATACATTGGTCGGGAATTCTTCGCACTCCGGCGGTGTAGGACAGAATCCATAAGCCGGTACCATTAACTGTACCGTTATAGCCGCCTTCAGAATGACATACACTCCAACGATCACATCAAGCGTGTTGTTTGCATTGACCCTTCCGAACAAGCACTCGGCTACAGCTTCAAACCTTATATTTTCCGGACAGGGCTGCGGTATATATAATATTACATCTTTATCAAAAGTCGTTATTACCGGCACTAACTGTGTATTATTGGTCCCAGTGCTCCTCAATATTGCATTGAAGCACACCTTAAAGGTGCCTCTTACTCTTGCAAAACCCTCCCTGTCAGGAATAGGGGACACCGTAAATCCTTCGGGCACGGTGATACGGAAATCCTGACAGCCGTCAAATTCGATGGGTGTCGGTATCCTCGGGCAGAATGAAACAGGTGAAATTGAGTCAAGGCATACCCTCTGTGAACATGCATCATACACTTTATCGGTTATTATGCAGGCGATCTCAATAGGATTGGGAATACGTCCCGGTTCAATGGGACCCGGCCCAATCTGGAATTCTCCCACCTGCTTTTTTGCAAAGGCCATAAGCTTGAACCTCCCTTCTTTATTTCTAATTTAATATACGCACCAGGCATCTGTTATGTTACAACCATGAGTTCAATTAATGTCCTCATATGCATATATTATAAATGAAAGGCGGTGGATCAAATGTTAATCAATAAATACTCCTATATGACGGAGGATTCGAACGGCACTCGCCGGCATTTCTACTACGAACCGGGGAAAGGCATCAATTGCATCACCAAGGACAACGATGCAAAAGAATCATCACCATATAACCTTGCGGGCGACGGCACGGATGACTTTTCTGCAGATATCGAAGGCGAGTATATATATATGCTATATAAGGACACGGACAACAAGATAAATCTTATGATATGGAACGGCAGCACATGGTCCAAAAGCCCGCTCATGAAAAAGCCGATAACCGGCAGCGTTAAAGATATAAATATCTTAGTTGATCATGGTTTTATACATATATTTTATGAAAACTCAAAAGACAGTATCTATTATTTGGTACATCATTTCTGGAACAGAAACAAATGGACGTCTAGTGTCATCGTTAAAAGCAACAATAACTTATCATTCCATTTTGTCAAGGGCCCGTCAGGTCCTAATGGGATATACGGCGAAGGCGAAAAACTGATGTACATGAGTTTCAGACATACCCCCGGTATCTGGTCTAAGCCGGTGGTCATAAGCAATATAGATGACAGCCGTGATTTTTTTATTGCTTCCGACAGTAAAAATAACAGTACCCACATCATCTATTCGGCCGGCGATAAACTTCACTATGTCAGAAAGACATCGGGCAATTGGCCGAGCAATGATGAGCAAGATATTGTTCTGTTTCCTGAATACGCGCAGTATCCCGGGATCGTCTGTATAAGCGAAAACCTTTGGGCCACATGGTATTGCGGTGGATTCATCTATACGTGCCTGTCTGCCGACAGTGGAGAGACATGGTCGCAGCCTTTTAAGATCTCGTCTGAGATCGATACTCTATCCCATTGTTGTTTTATTTCACTGAAAAAATTTGGAGCCGACCACGTACATGCTTTCTATCATACCAAAAATCCATATTACCTCATTTTGATCGACGATATATTCGATCCGCACAGTTCTGGATTCAGTTACTTCACTATTTACATCAATCAAATACAGCAATATATTGACCAGCTGAGCGGCAAACTCCGGGAACAAAAAAATATCAATAAAGAATTTATTTTAAATATGAGAAATCTGGATACCTCCTACAAAAACCTGAGTACACAATATAGCCTGTTAAAAAATAGCTATAGCAATATATTGGAAGAAATCAGCGATCTTAAATCGGAAAATGAAAACATAAAGAGCGAAAATGCCGTACTAACGGAGAAATTGGATAAGGCCAACGGCAGCCTGATAAAAAAACTTTTTTCACGGGTATATTCATAGTATTTTTTCATAGGATTCCTTGCCGTACATAAATACTTTTCTGTACACGCCATGGATCTTGATATTATATGTGAATATGAGCTTCTTTACCATATCAAAACAACTTTCATCAAAATAAAAGGTATAGGCGCAGGTCCTGACCAAACCTCTCGGCGTGGGCATGCTGCAGAGCCTGCATCCAGCGGTGAGAGCCTTGCTCTGTAGGAATTGGGCTTGCTGAGGTGAATATACTATCACTATATACATATGGCATAACCTCCTCATACATTTTATTAATAAAATTATCCAATGTTACAACGGCATTACCAATATACCCATAACTTGCTTAAAGGTTTTGCCCGATCAACATAGAATAGAATTTATATAACAAAAAAGGAGGTTATTACATAATGATGAGAAAAAACACAATGAAGGGAAAAATCCTTGCAACGACATTATGCATAACGGGCCTGGCCATTGTATCGCTGCCCGTAGGCCATGCCGATGCAAGCTGCACCGCGCAGTATTTTGGAAGCAATGGCTGCACGGCAAATAAGGACAGGCCTGTTGTGGTTTCGGTCTCTTTGCCGACAAACCATACGGCTTCAGGTACGGATACATATCTTTTAAATTATTATAAAGAGTATTTAAAGGGTCTGCAGAAAACAGCATCCGGGACCACAACTTCGAATCAAAACACCGGTTCGCAGACTAAGCCCACGGGTAACACAGGCTCTAATCAAAACACCGGTTCACAGACAAAGCCTTCGGGAAACACAAGTTCAAATCAGAACAACGGCTCAAGCAAAACAGATTACAGCGTATCTCAGGATGAAACCTATATGCTGCAGCTTATAAACGGCGAAAGAGAAAAGGCCGGGCTAAGCGATCTTACCATGGATGCGAGTTTGGCAAACCTCGCCAGACTAAAATCTCAGGATATGCTGACAAACAACTATTTCAGCCATGAGTCTCCAACATATGGCAGCCCGTTCGACATGATGAAGAACAACGGAATAAGCTACCAGATGGCGGGAGAAAATATAGCGAAGAACTCCTCCGTCTATAGCGCCCATGTGGCGTTCATGAATTCGGAAGGCCACAGAGCCAATATCTTGAACTCCAGCTTCAACAAAGCCGGCATAGGAATAGTAAAGGGGTCAAACAATACCTATATTATAACCGAGATGTTTATAAAGCAATAAACAGTCATTTTATATAAAGGTCAAATTACTTAGTTATAGTAAAAATGCTGCTTATATAATAACCATTTTTCATGGTCTAAGCAGCATTTTTACTACATTATTTTAGCTTTGACAATAGATTCTGATACTGATCCATAAATTCATCTACAGAATTAGTCTTTTGCTTAGCTAATCCTAAAAACAGAATATCTACTATAAATAATTGACCGTATCTGGAAAAAATCGGAGCTAACCTAGTCGCATTAAGTTCTATACTTGGGACTAAAAGTTTTAAATCCGCCAAAGTTTCTAATTCGCTCTTGAAATTTCGCGTTATAGCTATACATTTTGCTCCACTTTTTTTAGCTTCTTTAACAGCCAAATTTACTTCTTTAGTCCTTCCACTAAAGGATATCGCTATTATTACATCTTTTTTAGTTGCAATTTTTGAATTTAATACTCCGAAATTACTATCAATATTATATACACAACGTTTTTCCAAGCGTATCAACTTTTGCATAAAATCCATTACTACAATTCCAGAAGATCCTACCCCAAAAAAGAATATCGTATCGGCAGCATTTATCCATTCTATCGCTTGTTTAAATGGATTAATACCATTAACCTCCATGACATCCCTACATGTTTTTGAGATGCTATTAATTATATTATCCGGCATTTCATTAAATGAACCCGCCCAATTAAAAATCTCATTAGCATTATCATAAGCAGTGTTATCATTTCCACCGGAAGCAACTTCAATTTTTAATTCTCCAAAAGATAATTTACAATATTTACGCACAAATCTCGATATGGATGCAGGTGAAATATTTAAAGTTTTTGCCATTACATGTATATTCGCATTTACAAATTTGTCTGTATCCTTTAAAATATAATTTGCAATAATTTTTTCCGTATCTGTCATCATATCATAATTTCTTTCTATTAACCTCATGCTTTGCAATGGTAATTCCTCCCGCTTTACTAAATTAATATCCAGCCATCTTTAATAAACTTAATCTTATGTTACAAACACTATTTATAGCTCTACAAAAATTTGAAAATCAAGTAAACAAAACATACGACAGCAAATATAACTAAAGTTAACTCACTCTCTATGACAAAGCCCATATATCCAAGTGATTGCAAGGGTAAAATAGGGTGAGTTGCCTGCAACAAAACACAGGTTTATCGCGGGAGATAATTAATACAAACGTCTTGAGACAATATCTTAGTTTGCTCTGCTCATGTGTGCTGATAAGTGATACAATAATAATTTTTATGCAGATTTATTATGATTGGCAAGGTTTATTCCATCGTTTCCCGCTAGCACACGCAATTAATTGAACCTTTACCAGCATCTACTGCTATGTTAACAAGATTATTTAAATTATCTTCATGGCTTAAAGCTAACGTTGTTTCTATAATCATGGGTAGATTTACACCCGTTATAATTTTGATATTATTTTTATTACTTTCCCGAACATATTTATAACTTTCATTGAATGGCGTGCCCCCTATAATATCAGTGAATATTAATATGCCGTCATAGTCGGAAATCATTATATTCAATTTCATTGTCAGTTCATTTTTATAATTATTATAGTCATCAAATTTTAAAGCTAAAATATTATGGTTTTCTCCCGTAATCATTACCAAACTATTTAGCAGTTCTTGGCATAGATTCCCATGAGAAGTTACCAATACTCCTATCATGTACACCCCTCCAAGTATGCTTGTTTTTTATATGTGTGAAAATAGCCACCTAAATTGGTAAATTTATCATTAAATTTAATTATACAACTGTGTATGTGAATTGTAAATTTTAAGAATACGGCATTTTCCTTGAATCTTTATATCATCTGACGAAGCTGGTATAAATATCGTTTCTGTATACGATAACTTATAAGATTCGCCTTCACATTGTATTACGCAATCACCTTTAACACACGCAAGGATATAATATCGTCCATTATTCAAAATAGTCATTTCATTTTCTATATCAATTACATCCACATGAAATAACCTATGTTCAACCCCCACCTGGCAATTATTATTTTTAACTTGATCTAAAGGAAAATGCTTAATATCACATTTAGCATTTAAATCTAATACTTCAAGACCCTTATCTAAATCTAATGGCCGTGGGCGACCATAATCATATAAACGATAAGTAATACCACCAAAGCTTCCTATTTCAATAACCAACATATTTTTGCCACAAGCATGTAAAAGACCGGCAGGAATCAGCACAAAATCTCCTTGTTGTACGGGTATTCTGTTGACATAATTCTCTAAAGTCCCATCTTTAGCCGCTTTATGCAATATATCTTTAGCCTCTATATTTACACCAGCTGTAATATATGCCCCATCATCTGCCTCAATGACATACCATGCTTCAGACTTCTCATAATCATTTATTTTCCGAGCATATTCTTCATTAGGATGTACCTGTATTGAAAGATCTTCCGCTGCATCCATATATGCTACGCGTATTAATTGTGTACTTAGGTCGTCTCCCATCAGCTCTTTATGATAATTTTCAATAATTTTCTTAATGCTTTCCCCCACAAATTCTCCTTCTTTTATTATATTTTCAGAATTCCTATATGCACATATTTCCCTGGAAATCCCAATGCCGTTTTCATTTAAATTTCTTATTTTTTGTAATCTATTGCCCGCCCATATACTTTTTATATAAACCGGTTTCATTTTTAATGGTTTCATCTTTTTCACCTATCGATTTGCATATTTCGCATTTTTGTATCGAGTGTAGTTATCACGTAAAATCGTTTTATGGATAACTACAGGTTGGTATCCTTTAGCCTTTATTACATAATCATCAATTGTCGCAGGTATCGTGACAATTTCTAAATACTTTTGTGTAAAACGGAATTCAGGGTTGCCTTTTGAATAAACTTCGACTTCTTCTCCATCCACTACTGTTATGACAGTAAATTGGCCATTATTATTTCCTTCATACGTCCCATGCGTATTTAATTCTATACGATTAGTTTGATAGTACATCAAATCTGTTCTGCCGACGATATATTCTTTGTAATCCTGTGTTTCTGAAATTAATATGGGGTCAATAACTACATTCTTCCTTACCCATTCTGAATTGCGTTCAAAATGTAGTACCTTTTGTGCATTTTTGGTATGAATTGGGCGAAGCTTTCCTTCTTTATCTTTACGATTATAATCATAAATTTTATACGTGTATGATCCAAGAGTTAAACTTCCTAATTCTAATATAAACTGATTTCTGCCGGAAGCATGAACGGTACCCGCCGGTATCATAACTTGCTTCCCAGGAACAGACTCAACGGAATTTATATACTTTTGATAATCTATATCTTTATTATCTTTCTCAGACTTTTTAGCAAGCTCTAAAAAAACCTTCCCGTCATCCTTGAATCCGCAGTACGTTTTAGCATCATGTCCTGTAGCAATAATATAGTATGCTTCATCTTGACGCCCTAATTCATTATAATTGTCAACAACAAATTCTTCATCGGGGTGAACTTGAACAGACATATTTCCATCACTATGCCACGTATCGTCATAATTAAATCTAATGGGAAAGTACCCATCAAACTCATCAAAACATTTCTGTCCCATCATTGACAGGCCTTTTTTCTGTACAAACGTATAGAAGGGAATATCAACATAATTACCGTCTATATCTATGACTATACTTGTTTCCATTGGTATAAATTCGAAAACCCAAGCTATATTAGTAGAAATATCCTGTGGAATATTTCTAATCTTACGTATATATTCACCCCCCCAAATTCCATCTAGATAAACTGGTTTTGCCCTGAAAGGATAGTGTACTAAAGTCTCTAGAACAATTTCCAAACTCGAGCCAGGCATTAGCATATAATTATTGTCATCACTTCCAAGAATATAAAAGTCTATACCATATTCATTAAGTAATTCATTGCGCAATTTGAACGCAACTTCAAAATCCACGAAATAATTTCTTCTCATAAGTAAATTAAATTCACGCGGGCTTTCATCACCTATATTAGCAAATCTCTTTTCTCTGGCTCGGATAGCTGCAATCTTGGGCGTAACATCTATATAAGCTACCGCATCACAAAAATCACGTACACTTTTAATTGCACTTCCCATACCATAAACTACTGTTATGCCATTATTTTTTTCTTTTAATCCCTCATATAGAGAATTTAATTTATCTTTATCCATTAAATCATCCATATTTCCCTCAAAAAGTCTACCGAATAACAACACAGGATCATCATCATAATTTAGTGGCAAGTTTTCACTTGTCAACTCGTCAATTTCTGTTTTTGATTTATAGTAATTTTTCATATTAATAGTTGTCAATCTAATCTTTTTGTTTTTACAGTATTCACTAATTCCATTCAAGACTACATCAAATTCTGCACTTACATATCCATCAATAGCTAAACAAAATGCATTATTTTTCATATTTTCGGCACAATGCTTTGCAATTGATCTTCCCACCTTATCGTTTCCAACTACCAAAGATTTTTTTATTTCTACTGTTAAATCTATTTTATTTATAGCGCTCATATCATCATAAGCCAGTGGTTTAAACATAAAACTCATATTCTGTCCCTCCAAATTTAGTAGTCAATAACTTTCACTCATAAATAACAATTTATAGAATCTAAAACTAAGATTTCTTTTGAACAATTAAAACTATAATATATGGAACAATACTCCAAATATTCCCATGATAAACGACAGAGCTAACGTTATATACAAACCGTTCTTGGGATGTTTTTTAATAATATAATAGAATAGAAATACTGTGCAATAAGGCAATAGTTTTGGCATCACAGAATTAATTACATCATTTAATACAATTTCTTTCCCAGCAAAATTAAGCACTGTTGTCAAATTGACTTTTACATAGTTTGTAATTAAACCGGCACTAACCATCATGCCAACTATAGTTGAGCCTTCAACAAATTTCTGTATGATATTGCTGTTTTTCATCTTGAGTATAAATTTGGTCCCAAATTTATAGCCCATCATTGTGCCGTAATATCTTATTAAGATACAAACTAATAAATTTGGAATAATAAATACCAAAGGTGCAATCGGATTACCATCGATCGCTAACGCCGCAGCAAAGGCACCGGTGATGGTAACCACCACTCCCTTAAAGAAAGAATCACCAAATCCTGCCGTAGGTCCCATTAAAGCTGCTTTAGTAGCAGAAATGGATTGTGCATCAATTGGCGCTCCTAAAGCCCTTTGTTCTTCCAATGCTATAGTTACACCCATGACTACATTATGCATCCAAGGGTGTGAATTATAAAATTCAGTATTACGTATAGTTGCTTCTTTAAGATCTTCACCTTTATATAATTTCTTTAAAGCGGGTAAAATTGCATAACAGAATCCTAATCCTAAATATCTCTCATAATTTAAACATGCACCAGTAAGATATGAACGGCGGTATATGGATTTAAGATCTTGCTTTGTTAAAATTCTCTGTAAATTATCCTCTTCGATTTCTTCCTCAGATTCCTGGTTTTCATTTTCTTTTTTACTAAGAACATATATTGCTACTGCAACACCAACGCTTAATATGGATATGGATATAATATTCATATTTAAATACGCCGTTAATACATACCCTATTGCTAAGAAGCACCAATACTTCTCCAAATTCATCATTTTAAGAAGCATAGCCATACCCATTGCGGGCATTATGCCTCCTGCTACGCTAAGACCAGTCTTAATGAATTCCGGCAATGTATTATATAAATTTTCAACCCATGTACTTCCTAAATATATACCTAAAAAAGACGAAAGCGCCCAACAGCCAAACATACAAAGCAAGCAAAGCATTTGATATTTTTGAACAGCATCAACATTGCCATCCATTATTTTCTTATCTGCTCTATGTACAATAAACAGATTTATATTATAATCCAGCAATAATATAAATTGTGCAAATACTCCTATAGGAAATGCCAATGCTACACCAACATCTACATTACCTCCACTTGCTATAGCCAAAACAGTTGCCATCATTCCTGCAAATTGTGCATTGGGAGGAACACTTCCACCTACAGGAAATACACCCATAAACATTAATTCTACTGTTCCCCCTACTATTAACCCCGTCTGTAGATCGCCCATTAAAAGACCAATTATTGGGCCGGCAAACACTGGGCGGCTAATTTGGATATGTCCATATCCTAAATTCTCCGTCAATAATAGTGCCATAACTAGCGCTATTATGATTGAAGTTGTTAATGACATAAAAGAACCCCCTTAGAATTAAATTTTTTTGTGCCTTTATGTTGGTGCTTAAATTAAATCTAATATATTCTTTTTTGATTCTGTCGGCAGCTTTTGTATTTCACATGTAATTCCCATTTCGGTAATTTCACGTAAAGCATTTAACTCTTCTTCAGAAACATACACTGTTTTAAAAATTTCTTTTTTACCAGGTTTATAATGTATACTTCCAATATTCAGATAAGGAATTTTTACTCCATTTTTTATTAAGTTTAAAAAGGTTACAGGGCTTTTAGCTATTATAAACATCTTCCGTGAAATATTATTTATCTGTTCAATGGCAGCGTTTTCATCAAAAACATATAATTTCTTATCCCTCGGACAGGCTAGCTCTAATAAATCTTTAAGAATATCACTTTTCGCCGAATCGTTATCCACTACAACGAAAGTATCAAAATTTATAGCCTGTGTCCACGCTGTGCTAACTTGTCCATGTATCAATCTTTCTTCTATTCTGCTAAAAACTATAGACATTACGTATCTCACTCCCTAAAATTTGATTATTTAATACAGATCGCATTAAAACATTTCCTTATCAATAATATATCAGAAACTAAATTTATTTTCAATATCCATTTTAAAAATTTAATTTAATATTTAATTGGTATTTTTTTGCAATGCAATATCACAAATTAAAAACATGTGTAATTTTATTAGCGAATCATAAGATATACAAGACAAACTAAAGGGACTGAATCATCTTCGGTACAAGATTCAATCCCTCAATTATTTAACCTATTCTATCCAATTTTTTGAGGTTTGCTCATCATTATATGCTTTTCTAGGTATTCATTTCCCAGATCTTATTCAAAAATATGGAATTCATAAAAAAAGAGGGGGCTTCCCCTCTTTTTATTATTGTCTATGCGTTACAATAGAATGCGCTGTAAGCCTTGTGGGCCATATAAACATCGGCTTTGGATGAAACCTCGTAGGGCGAATGCATGCTCAAAAGAGGCACCCCACAGTCCAAAACGTCCATACCATATGCGGACACAAATTGAGCGATCGTTCCGCCGCCGCCTACATCCACCTTGCCCAGTTCGCCGGTCTGCCATACTACTCCCGCATTATTAAAAATAGACCTTATCTTCCCCACGAACTCCGCGCTGGCGTCATTGGAGCCGCCCTTGCCTTTTGATCCCGTATACTTAGTGATCGGGATCCCGTTGCCCATTAGTGGGGTATTGGTCTTGTCATAGGCATCTGGATAGAGCGGATCATATCCGGCGCTTACGTCTGCAGACAGAAGTCTGGAATTGGCCATTGCCCTTCTTACATATATATCTTCTTCACATCCTTCGGCTGCCAAGAGCTCCGCCACGGTGTTTACCATAAAGCGTGACTGCAGACCGGTATTTCCCATACTTCCTACCTCTTCTTTGTCGGCAAACACTGCAAGGCATGTCGTCTGAGGATTTTCCAAGCCCAGAACAGCTGTAAGAGTAGTGTATGCGGATACCCTGTCGTCCTGTCCATATGCGCCGATCATCGATCTGTCCAAACCGATATCCCGTGCTCTGAACGCCGGTACAACTTCTAATTCTGAACTTATAAAATCTTCTTCGGTTATGTCATATTTCTCCTTAAGTATGTTCAATATATTGAGCTTGGCCTTCATCTTGGCATCCTTGTCGGAATAAGGTATACTACCGACGAGTATATCCAGTCCCTCTCCCGTGATGACCTCTTCCGCCTTCTTTTCCATCTGATCCTTCCCCAAGTGCGGCAATAGATCGGATATGTAAAGCACCGGATCGTCTTCATTTTCACCAATGCAGACATTAATTTTCTGTCCGTCATTTTTGATTATCACGCCGTGTATGGCAAGCGGTATGGTGACCCACTGATACTTCTTTATTCCCCCATAATAGTGGGTATTGAAGAGCGCCAACCCCGCTTCCTCGTAGACAGGCACCGGCTTTAGATCTAATCTGGGGGAATCTATATGCGCCGCTACTATATTCATGCCCTTCTCCATTGGCTGTGAGCCGATCACCGCAAGCACGACGGATTTGTCCTTATTGTTGTAATAGACTTTCCTTCCGGGGGTAAGCTTTATATGTTTTTCCATTATTTCATCAAGCGATATAAAACCCTTCTTTTCTGCCTCAGACAGTATGAACTTCGTGCTCTCTCTTTCTGTTTTGCAGCTGTTTAGAAAGGATTTATATCCCTCGCAGTATTGGTATATATCCCCCTTCAATTTCTCATCCGCTTTTTCCCATATGGTCTTGTTATTTATCGTTAACTCGTCTTCTAATTTGCAGTTGTCCACTATTTTTCCTCCACTCTAATTAAGGTTATTTTTTATGGCATAAAGAGCAGCCTGAGTCCTGCCCTGCACTCCCAGTTTCTTAAAGATACTGTATAGATGATTTTTAACTGTTTTTTCACTGATGAGCAGTCTCTGCGATATTTCCTTATTGGTAAAACCTTTGGACAGCAGATCCAGTACCTCCAGCTCCCTTGAGGAAAGTTCGCCCAGTTGTCCGCTTTCTACGTCCTCACATACCTTTGAATATGTATATTGTCCTCCCCTGTATACTGTCCTGATCGCATCGGTAAGCACATTACTGTCAGCATCTTTCAATACATATCCGTTTGGATGTAACTTTAACGCTTCATTTACATATGCCTTGTCGTCATGGATCGTGAGGAATATTATCCTACAGTGCGGCGCCTCTTTTTTAATAGTTTTTGCAGCGTCTATGCCGCTTATACCCGGCATGGATATATCCATCAGGATAACGTCCGGCTGCAGCTTTATGGCTCCATCTATGGCTTCCTGTCCGCTTCCGACTGTCGCTATCACCTCCAGATCGTCTTCCATATCCAAAAGTTTTTTCAGGCCCTCTCGGATCATGGCATGATCATCCACTATTATTATTTTAGTCTTAACCATTTCTAAGACTCACCGCCATTTAATGGTATACTTACATATACTGTAGTACCGTTGGGAGAACTTTCGACGTTGCAGCTGCCGTTCAGCAGTGCGGTCCTTTCTCTAATACCGATCAATCCAAAGTGATCTTTTATTGAAGTTTTCAACACTGTAGTATCGAATCCTATACCGTCATCCATTATATTTAGGATAACCCCCCTATCCGAATACTCAAATTTTATATATGCGTTTTTAGCCTGCGAATGTCTCCTTATATTGTTCAGACACTCCTGGCAAATACGAAAAAGCGCCGTTTCCGCTTCGTCGCCAAGCTTTCTTTCAATACCGAATACTTTAAGCTCAGTATTTATACCGGTTTCCATTTCAAAATCGGTAACGTAAGTCTTCAATGAGGCGACAAAACCCAATTCGCTGAGTCCATGCGGTTTTAAGCCATAAATGATTCCCCGCAGCTCTTTGAGGCATTGCTTTACCGACTGTTTCACCTCTTCCAATTCATCTACAGCCTGCTCTTCGCCTCTCGACATGAGTTTTTGGCAAATCTCCACATTATAGAAGAGATTGGCTATGCTCTGAGCCGGCCCGTCATGGAGGTCTGCGGCTATCTTCTGCTTCTCATTTTCCTGGATCCTGAGGATATGAAATATCAGTTCCTCTCTGTTCTTAAAGTCTACTAACTGTGTGGTTATTCCATTTACTGAATCATTTATATATTTGAAGGCGACATCCATATTTTTATAGATATTTTTTGCCTTGTCCAGCAGGCCTTCCTCATTTATAAGCCTTCTTTCCAAGTCATTGCGTCTTTCTATCAAAGTCTTTTCTTCCTGCCTTTTTGTTATCAGCCTGACATTGATGTCTCTTGCGTCATCGTAGGCTTTTTTTATATCGTCTTCGCCGTATTTATTGAACTCTCTGCTTACCACCATCAGCCAGTATCGCGCAGCATGATCCTGTTTTTCAAGGTCATCCGACTCGTCAATCACAGTCACCACCTTTTCTCTAACTGATTCAAGTTCTCTTTTTAAAGCTTCATGTTCAGATTCCGCATCGTCTAAAATAGAAATTATGTCGGTACGGCTTTTATCAATGGAATTGAGAACTTTGGCTACGATATTTTCTAAGTCTTCAGCTGTATTATTCATATCGATACCTCATAGATCAATTTTATAAATAGGCGTATAAAAATAACCTTTGCCCTTGTTTTCGCTGAGCATTAGATATACATTGTCTACATATAGCTTGTCCGGTTTCATAATTGACGATAGGTCTATATTCTGATCGATCATCACATTTCTACCTATGGTAATATGCGGCTTGAAGCCCTTATTATCCGGCAAAAATCCAAATTCGGCAAAACTCTCTTCCACGCTTCTCTGCAGTGATAGGAGGCTGTCCGCATGGCTCGTTCCCATCCACATGACCCTCATATTCTCAGCGCTTCCAAAATAGCCGAGTTTATCGAGGACCATTTCAAAGGGCTGTGAACCTTTACATGCCTTTTGGATCGCTTTGACTGCAGATTCTTTTTCCCCATCGTCAATTTCGCCAAGAAACTTGAGGGTCAGATGAAGGTTTTCCCTTCGGGTCCATCGGGCTGTTTTTACGTAGGGCTGTAATTTATTTTGGATAGATCGGATGCTATTTTTCAGATCATCTGGAAAATTAATGGCTACAAAGGTTCTCAAGAGCAACACCTCAATTATGATTGTAATATTCTTTACCATTAATTTCAACATCAAACATTTTTGGAATTCTTTTGTTCTTTATTTATTTCGCTATTTATTTCGCCGCAGCGTTCCTTGATGGATTGTTCAAGGAAGGATACAGCAGCGTCGTCGGTATTTTTTCACCGTTCACGTCGAAATAGCTCTCGGGAACGTCCCCTACGATTATAATTTCCGCTATGGGCACATTATTTGATACCGCCACATCGTCATTTATAAACGGGGCCACCATCTGCATTTTTACGTTCACCACAAGCTCCAGCATATATCTGGTCTGATTGATCCCCGCTTTGTCAAAGGTGGTGTTATAATCAATATTTACGCTGCCGACGGGGTATAATTTTATATATATTTTCGGTCCCGTATTGGCAAACAACTGACTGTCGAATACCGATCCGAAATATATATAGGTCTCCGTTGTGCTCAGATCATTCAGCCTTTCCTGAACAAGCTTTATTGTGTCCGAGACAAGTTTGTTTATTTTCAGAGTGTTGGGTTCAACCATGGCAATCTTTTGATTGTTGTCTGTGGTTATATAAAATAGATCGTTGTCACCGTAATTTGTCAAAGATTCCTTCACTGCTTCATTGATAATGTCCATTGCTATGGTCCGTGACCTGGCCTGGCCTATCGCTATCACGGTCGGTCTTATCCTTTTCTCCATAAAAACTATCATCAATGCCAGGAGAATGATCACCAGCAAAAAATACGCAAAAAATTTATTCACCCTCCGGCGGCCTGTTGGCATTCGTCTGACGGGCGCTCTATGTATGCGGAATCTCTTATGTCTCCTCATAATATAAAATCCCCCCATCTATTTTATGATGGGAGGATTTTATATGTTACTTTATTATAAGTTTTACAAACTTTCTCTTGCCCAACTGGAGCACGTCGCCGTCTGCAAATTCTATCTCCTTTTCGGTTTCCGTTATTTTTTTACCGTTTATCTTGAAGGCTCCCTGCTCTATCATGCGCCGGGCCTCGCTGTTCGTAGCCGCAAGCCCGACGGAGGCCAGCAGCTTCGGCGGCCAGGCCCTTCCGCCGGTCAAAATTCCCGGTCCCGGCGATACCTCTTCAATATCCTCGGGTATTTCATTCTTCTGGAAAACCGTCTTAAAGTTTTTCTCTGCCTCCACGGCCCTGTCCTTCCCATAATAAAGTGAAATTATCTCCCTCGCCAGAGCCATCTTAGCGTCTCTCGGATTCAGCGATCCCTCTTCCATCCGGGATTTCATCTCACTTATCCTGTCGGGATGGACGTCCGTTACAAGCTCATAGTATCTGACTATCAAACCGTCGGGGATCGACATGACCTTGCCGTAGATATCATTGGGGTCTTCGTCTACCCCTATATAGTTGCCCAGACTCTTGCTCATCTTCTTGACGCCGTCCAAGCCCTCAAGTATCGGCATCAATATCGCGACCTGAGGCTGCTCTATCCCGTATTCCCTCTGCAGCATCCTGCCCATGAGTATATTGAATTTCTGATCTGTCCCTCCGAACTCAATATCGCAGCCAAGCGCCACCGAATCATAGCCCTGCATAAAGGGATACATAAACTCGTGTATATATATGGGCGTATTAGATTTATATCTCTTTTCAAAATCATCTCTCTCCAGCATCCGCGCGACCGTATATTTTGAAGCCAGCTTCAGCACGTCCTCAAAATTTAATTTTGAAAGCCATTCGCTGTTATACCTTATCGTAGTCTTGGCAGGGTCCAGTACCCTGAACGCCTGCTGCTGGTATGTCTCAGCATTCTCCATTATCTTTTCATGCGTCATGGCGTTCCTAGTCTCCGACCGGCCGGTGGGATCGCCTATCAGAGCTGTAAAGTCTCCGATAACCAACGTAACCTCATGGCCCAGATCCTGAAACTGCCTGAGTTTACGCAGGACGACCGTATGTCCGAGATGTATGTCCGGAGCCGTGGGGTCCATGCCCAGCTTAAGCTTCAGCGGCCTGTTCTCCTCGATGGATCTCTTCAGTTTATCTCTAAGCTCTTCCTCCGGTATTATTTCTGCCGCACCCTTCTTGATGATCTTCATCTGTTCTTCCAGTTTAAGCATTTCCAAACCCCCATTATATCTCTATCTTCGTTAATTCTATCATAGATGGACCAACATATACAATAATAAATAAAGCCGCTCCGTATTCAAAAAACCTTCATCAATCCATTGACATTTTGGTCTATATACTATAGACTTAAGGCATCGGGTTTATATCCTGTAGACCAAAGGAGGTTGGATGCATATGGCTGATTATAGGCTCGCTCACGGTGAAGCAAAATTTGCCGAATTGATATGGCGTTATGAACCGATAAAGTCCGGCGAGCTGGTAAATCTGTGCAAAAGCGAAATGGGCTGGAAAAAGTCCACCACATATACGGTCCTGAGAAAATTATGCAATAAAGGCATCTTTAAAAATGAAGACTCTGTGGTGTCTTCCATAATCAAAAAAGAAGAGTTTTCAGCAAGACAAAGCAGACGCTTTGTCGATGATACCTTCGGCGGATCGCTGCCCAGATTCCTGGCCGCTTTTATCGGGGGCGAAAAACTCAGCGGCCGCCAGGCCGAAGAACTCAAGAGACTGATCGACGAGCATAAGGAGGGATAAGCATGACGGATTTGTTCCTTAACATTTTACATATGAACGCGAAGGCAAGTTATGTGATCCTCTGTATCATGCTCATCCGGCTGCCGCTGAAAAAAGCGCCGAAGGTATTTTCCTATGCCCTCTGGAGCGTCGCAGCCTTCCGGCTCCTGTGTCCCTTTTCATTCAAAAGCATTGTGAGCCTCGTGCCCAAGGTCCCACGTGACATTGCATACCGGCAGGTTCCGCAGATCAAGGGCGTGATCACCGCCGCGGCTTCCTACGCCAACAGCCCTGTGTCCGCTCCGACTCCGGCTGCGAGTGCAGATCCCATGCAGATATATATACGGATCGGCGCATATGTCTGGCTTGCCGGCATTGCCGCCATGCTTATTTACAACGTCGTTTCAGTGCTGATACTGAAAAACCGCCTAAAAAGCGCGCGCTGCGCCGGAGACAATATTTACGAGGCAGCCGGCCTGAAAACGCCCTTCGTGCTCGGCCTTTTCGCGCCGCGGATATTTATTCCCGAGGGACTGCGGATAGAGGAAAGGGCCTATATCATCCGGCATGAGCAGACGCATATCCGCAGGCTCGACCATATCGTAAAGCCCTTTGCCTTTATGGTCCTGAGCATCCATTGGTTCAACCCGTTGGTATGGGCAGCCTTCTGCCTGATGAGCAGCGATATGGAGCTCTCCTGCGACGAACGCGTGTTGGAGGAGATGGGTGGGAACATCAAAAAGGCCTATTCCCTGTCGCTCTTGTCCTTGGCGGCCGGAGGACGCATCATAAACGGAAGTCCGCTTGCCTTCGGCGAGGGCAACGTCAAAGGCAGAATTAAAAACGTATTGAATTATAAAAGGCCCGCATTCAAGATAGTGGCAGCCGCAGTTATTGCCGTTTTGATCGCAGGCATAGGGCTTGCGGCCGATCCCATGATAACCGCGGCGGATGAAGGCAGTTATGCCGATAAATTGTATAAATACCGTACGCAGTACGTCGGAGACAACAGCAAGGTCATGAATATTGCATCCTGCCTGCCCGTCCCCGATATACTAAAATACTCGAAGGTTCAGCTCTTTACGGATGATCCTCCCTATGGAGTCGAGGTGACCTACAATACGACGCCGGAGGCAATAAACTCATTCTCCGACAAGGGCTCTCAGACATTTTTCGATCGGGACGCCATACTGATGTTTTCACTGATCAAAAATGCCGGCTACGTCAATTTCGTTTTAACTGACGGTAACGGTAAATTGTCGGTCGGCAGGACACGAGAATGGGCAAACAGCACCATGGGAAGGGACTTATGGGAGAGCTCGGCCACAGCAGAAAAGTTTGATTTGCTCTATACGGAAACAGAGGAAAGGTTTTTAAGCGACTACAAAAAGCAAAAGCAGCCAGTCGGCCTGGCCAATTTTGTAATGGCAGAGAACACGGCCGTCCTCTCGGACGGCAAAAATGTCTCCGTACGGCTCGTGATGACGGGCGGCAAATATTTCAACGAAAAATATGCCGGCGCCGGAGGCGGTATCTACCGCGAAAATTATCAGGGTAACTATGAGATACAGGTCTTAGACTCTTACGGTAAACTCATCTCCGCGGCTAAATTTGAGAATGAGGGTCAACCGGCAAATTTCCCGGGGAAGTTCGAGCTGCTGTTTGACGACTATAACGATGATAAAAACCCCGACCTTTCCATAGGACAGTATGGTTCGAGCAGCATGAACATCTACCGGCTGTATACCATCATGCCGGACGGGTCGGTGAAGGACATCAGCGGTGAAACATTCACCCATGCCAGCAGCGACTTCTCCGTTAAATTTAAAAAGGACGGACAGTCCGGTTTTTACACACAGTTTTATAATAACGCCATAGGCAAAACGGTAACAGTCCATTATATATGGGATAAAAATGATGATACCTTTAAGGAAGATCCTTCCTGACGGAGAAAAGGGGATGCAGGCAAACAAGAATTTGCCTGCATCCCCTTCCTTTATCATGATCTTTAAACCCTAAACCTACTGATTCGAACCAGCGGCAGCCTGCATGCCTGCCTTTTGAACAAGATATGCAGCTGTATCCGCCTGCGGATTAGCATTCATATACTCTACAAGATCACGTAACTGCTCCGGCGTGGAAGCACCATAATCGCGCATCAGCTTCATTCCCTGCATAAACGGTCCGATAGCCTGATCTATCATACCACCGTACTGTTTGAGGAAGTCCTTGGAGAAATCATTGGCATCCACAGCCATACGCGCCATCTTCGCCGCGACTGTTCCCGCGATCATTGCCTGCGGTATACCGCCGCCGCCGAACTCTTCGATCATGTTGCCCGCATCCCCTACGGCGATCACCCCATCTGCATAGATAGGTTGTCTCATGCCGGTCGGCAGCCTCCAACCCTTCAGCTTGCCGGCCAGAGTCGCATTGCCCAGGCGCTCTCTGCCATACTTGGTGTTTTTTGACCAATCCCAAAGTAATTCCTCCGTAGTCATGCCGGTCTTTTTGAGCGCCGTCTCGGTGATGAAAACGCCGACGTTACCCATGGTCTTTGAAACGGGAAAGATCCAGATATATCCCGTAGGCATGAAATTGTCGGGATAGAAGAACTCTATGTCCTCCATATTGCCTATATTATCAAAGTACCCGCGCAGACCGTAGAAGACGTAGTCGGGATCTTCCTCATAAAAGCCGAGTCTGCGCTCCGGCATAAAGTGCGAACCACTGGCCAGCACGACCAGATCGCTTTCGATCTCAACGGTCTTTCCGTTGTGTATGCCGCGGACGCCCCTGACCTTGCCGCGCGACATGAGCAGATCGGTGACCTCGAAGTTCTCAACGTAGTCGATACCCGACCGCACGGCCGCCTTGTTTACGATATCGTCAAATTTATATCTCGGTACGCTGTACATCGGTATTTCATCCGGTTTGGAAGGAGGCGATCTATAATAATCTTCCTCACCCGTATAGAAGCGGGTGGCTCCCGTAGTTCTGAATCCGTTAGCCCTTATTTCATCGGCAATGCCCATCTCCTCCAGCAAAGGAAATAGCATGCCCAAGATACCGTCGCCGCAGGGTTTGTCCCGCGGAAACTGATCCTTTTCCAGCATCAGCACGCCGAGACCTTCCTTAGCCAGGTGGAAGGCAGCGGACGAGCCGCCTACGCCCCCTCCTACCACAATAACCTGCCGCTTATCCATTGTTCACAGCCTCCTCTCCGTCTCTTACTGCGACCATAGAGATCACATCGCCCTTCGGACATACCTTCAGGCACACGCCGCAGCCGATGCATTTGTCTTCATCTACTTCGTGATAGCCACACTGCAGACAGCGCAGAGTTTCCGTATGGGCCGTGTCCTCCGTCATGTCCTTCTCCACAAGGTCAAAAGTCTCCCTACGCTTTTCTGCAGGCAGCTTGTCTACCGGCGGGAAATCCAATTTCCTGCGTACGGCTGGATAGATCTTGTGATCCAGACTGCCCGGTGAAACACTGCGTTCAACCGTAAAATCGGTGTATTCACCGCCGCGAAGCTCATTGTCTATCCTCAGCGCGGCTTCCCTGCCGGATGCCATAGCGTCGACCACCGAGCATTTTCCTGATGCAATATCGCCCGCTAAGACGACGTCTGGATTCTTCGGCCACTCTCTATCGGCCCTTTGTCCTATCGCAATAATAACGCTGTCCGCCGGCAGGCTTTCCTCCGTACCCTTCAGAGTCTTGAAACTGCCGTTCTTAGCATTGAAATCCTCTATGTGCACATATTCCACACCCGTCAGCTTGGAACTGCTTCCAAGAAAGCGTACGGGAGCAACGCCTTCAATGAGGCCGATCCCCTCTTCTTTGGCTTCTGCAAGCTCCCAGTCATGGGCAGGTACTTCCGTGCCGCTCTCCAGGCATATCATGGTTACCTTATCAGCGCCCAGCCTCAGCGCAGTGCGCGCTGTATCCGTAGCTACGCTGCCTCCGCCGATGACCACAACGTTTCCGGACAACTCGATCTTTTGACCGGCATTCACACGTTCCATTAAATTGACCGCCGTATGGACCTTCTCCGTACGGAAGCCCTCAATAGGCAATGTCTTTCCTACCTGTGTACCAGCAGATACAACCACCTTGTCAAAATCTTTCAGAAGTTCTTCTGCATCGTGGATCTTCGTGTTGTAAACTATATTGATACCTGCTTTTTCCAGGCGGGCAATCTCCTTCCGAAGAGTTTCCTTATTAAGCCGGAATGCGGGAATGCCGCGCAGCATCATGCCGCCGGGTTCGGCATTCTGCTCGAACACAGTGACCTTGTATCCTCGTTGTGATAGCCAGTGAGCTGCCGTCAGCCCTGCCGGACCGGCGCCTATTACCGCAATGAGTTCCTGATGAAGAACGGGATACGGGGCCGGCTGATAATCGATATACTCCTCGCTTAAAAACCGCTGGATCGCTCTGATCTCCATAGGCCGGTCGACCAGCTTGCCGCGTTTGCAGTCGCTCTCACATGGGTGGTGACATACGTAGCCGCAAACGGCCGGAAGCGGATTTTTATCCCAAATGTTCTCAAAAGCTTCCCGTTCCTTACCTACCCGCAGCAGGTTGAGGAAACCCTGAGGGCTCAATCCTACGGGGCAGGAAAGAGTACATGCCTCGCTCTGCATTTTTATCATTTCGTCCGGCGTGATCGGTTTGATCTCGGTGCAGTCCGGGCACAAATGACAGATTACCTTTTGCTTCTCCGAGATCGCCTCTACCGGACAGTAATCCCTGCATGTACTGCAGTTGACGCATTCATCGGCGTTGATCGAAGCCACCACATTGCGCGTCACCCGCAACGTTACTGTTCTGTCCATCTTTTGCTCTACCCCCTTCAAAATTTATTTAATTTATATATAACTTCCTCCCTGACCGAGGTAAGATTGAGATCATAAAATGCCCGGGAAAGAAGTTATTGGCAAGCGATAAAAACGAAACGTCTGTCTTTGGTTTTTACGGTTACACAATCGTTTTCCGATCTAGTAGCATACATAATCAAAGAACATACTTCCCCTCCACACTGCGTTGACATAATTTGATCATATGCTTATAATTAGTTTAGAAATAATTTATTGAATAGTCAACCAACAGCTGTTATTTATTTAACGTAAAACCGACGAATTGGTCATTATCGTTGGAAAAAAGGAAAATATTTATGGAAAATAGAAGAGTAAAATTAACCAAGCTTATCATAAAGACATCCTTCATAGAATTGCTGCAGAATAAACCTCTTGAACAGATTACCGTAACGGAACTGTGTGCGCATGCAGATGTTAACCGCTCGACTTTTTATGACCACTACGGCGACTTCGGCGAGCTTATGAAAGAGATCGAGGCAGATTTTCTTAATCACATGCCCTTTATCAATTTCTCCCAGACGCAGAGCAAAACCCTGGAAGGTCTTATTTCATTCATGCACTATGTACAGAAAAGTAGAGAGTCTTTCATCATTCTAATTAAAAATGGGATGCTGGCAGATAAAATTTACGAGAGGACAATGACTTTAGGTATCAAAAGCGGCAGATCAACCGAGAACAACATGGCCTATGCAAAACTTGTGACAGCCTACGAGGTATCCGGCGCAGTTAATGTTATCCTGCGGTGGCTGGAAGAAGACCTGCCCTGTACTGCGGAAGAAGTGGCAAATACTATCAATAAACTGGCCGCCTCAGTGGATAACTGTGCTAAGCTGAATTTCAAAGCATGATTTTGTCTTGGGCATATATTCTTTTATTATACGCCATACACCTGTAAAATGGGGTGTCCCGCGCAATCGGCGGAACACCCCATTTCGTACTATTTGTGGTTTAACCCCATTTGCTCTTATTCATGTGAGTCTGGAGCTCGGCCATTATCATCCTCTGCAGTATCTCAGCCTCTTCTTTTTCCTGCTTGAATATCTTTACGCAGCCGGGATCAAGATCGTCGTCCAAGCCCTTCTGAGCCAAATCTTCAAGCTTGGTCAACATGCCGTATATCTCCATATGCAGGCCGTTGGTATACCTTGACCTATTGATCAGGGTCTCCTTATCCTCGGGCACCTTTTCAAACTTATCCTTGCTTGCCCCGCATTTAGGACACTTCTCCGGCGGTTCTTCTCCTTCATAGATCAAACCGCATACTGAACATCTCCACATACTCATACAAACGCCTCCTTTATAATTATTCTCTTATAAGTGTTACTTTCGACATATCTTTAAAAAATCCTTCTTTAATTTTCATATAATAGAAAAAACCTTAGTTTATTATTATGTTGACAATATGTTATAATTAATTGACGCAGAAGTGTTTCCTGTTAGGAGGGATTTATAATGAACGAAGATAACAACCGAAAAAGAAGCGCTTCAAAAGAAGAGCCAAAGCGACGTCATAGCGCTTTATATGTGATCCTCATATCTCTTCTGTTAGTGATTGTCATAGCTGCAGGCGCTGTGGGCGGCTTTGCATTGGCCGCGATAAAGAGCGCGCCGCCGTTAAACCCGGATAAGCTGCTGACCCAAAGCCAATCGTCGATCGTGTACGCGCCCGCCGCTAACGATCCCGATTCCGTGGTTCAGGTAGCCAACCTGCACGGCGATCACAACCGGCTATGGGTAAGCATAAATCAAATGCCCGACTATCTCAAAAATGCATTTATAGCCATAGAAGATGCCCGCTTTCGCGAGCACCACGGTGTGGACTTCGTCAGGATAGGCGGCGCCCTCATGGCCGACATAAAATCCGGAGATCTCTCCCAAGGGGGCAGTACCATAACCCAGCAGCTGATAAAGAATACTATGCTGAGTTCTGAAAAGACCTTTAAACGGAAAATTCAGGAGGCATATCTTGCATATAAGTTGGAAGATGTTTATTCAAAGGACCAAATATTGGAAGCATACCTCAATACGATCTACCTCAGCGGGCCCGGTGTAAACGCCTACGGCGTGGAGGCCGCTTCATTGGTATATTTCGGCAAGCATGTCAATCAGCTGGACCTGGCGGAATCAGCCGTCATTGCCGGTATAACGAGAAACGCATCAAAATATTCACCCTATGCCAGCGAAAAGAATGCCAAAGAAAGGCAGGAGCTGGTACTGAATCAAATGCTGAAACAGGGCTATATTTCAAAGAATGAGTACAGCGAGGCAATAAACGAAAAGCTGGTCTATAAAAGCGCTTCATGGGTAAATGATTATTCCCATGCATATTTCGTCGATCAGGTGATCAATGACGTAGTAAGCGGCCTGATGGAGAAATACAATTATTCAAAACAGGATGCGGAGGCCAAGGTATACAATGGCGGTTTAAAGATATACAGTACTATGGATATGAATATACAGGATGATATAGAGAAGTCCTTTGAAAATACTAAACTGTTCCCGCAAAATAAAGAGGATGAAAACGGAAACGTTGAGCCGCAGGGAGCCATGGTCATCTTAGACTATCATACCGGGGAGATCAAAGGCCTGGTGGGCGGCAGAGGCAGCGAAGGCAAAAGGCTGCTCAACCGTGCAACGCAGTCCAAGAGGCAGCCCGGGTCTTCCATCAAACCGCTCACGGTCTATACCCCTGCCATTGACAACGGCTATACCACGCGAACTCCAATAGATGATACGCCCTTTACGGTGCATCAGGCAAGCGGAGACTGGCTGGTACACAATTACGAAAAGAACTACTGGGGCAGAATAAGTCTGAGAGAGGCAATACAGTATTCCAGAAACATACCTGCGGCAAAAATCGTGATGGATATCGGAGTAGACAAATCCGTAAGCTATGCCCAAAAATTCGGCCTTGACATAGACCCGCATGATGAGTACCCAGCGCCTATGGCTCTCGGCGGACTGACTCACGGCGTGTCTCCGCTGCAGATGGCCGCAGCCTACGGAACACTGGCCAACGGCGGAGTATATATAGAGCCTCATACCTACACCAAGGTCACGGATAACGACGGCAATATAATATTGGAAGATGCACCTGAAAAGCATGTGGTCGTTAGCAAACAGGTATCATATATAATGACAAGCTTAATGAGCACCGTAGTTTCGAGCGGTACGGGAACCGCGGCAAAGCTGCCAAATATGCCTGTGGCAGGAAAGACAGGCACTACAAGCAACTACAAAGACGCTTGGTTTTGCGGATTCACGCCATATTATTCCGCAGCGGTGTGGATGGGATATGACCAGAATGAAGTACTGAAGAGTCCCAGCGGCGGATATGTCACGGGAGGCAACTATCCCGCAAGATTATGGAAGGACATTATGGCAAATGTGCACGACGGCCTGGCCACCAAAGAATTTGATGTTCCCGGCGGTCTGACATGGGCCAATGTCTGCAGAGACTCGGGAGAACTTCCCACCGACCTATGCACGCAGGATCCGAGGGGATCGCGGACCGTAAACGACGTATTTATTCAGGGTACGGAACCCAAGGAATACTGCACCGTACATCAGGTCGCTAATGTGGATGTCACAACGGGCAAACTTGCAACAGAGTATTGTCCTCCGTGGGATGTAAAAGCTAAGGTCTTTATGAATATTCCGGACAGGGATACTTCCGCAAATACAAGAGACGGGGCATATATAATGCCCTCGGGATACTGCGAAGTACATGGTCCGGGAACTCAGCCTCCCGCAGACCCCAACCAACCTGACCAACCCGAAAACCCGGGAGAGGGTGACGAGCAACCCGTCGAACCGGAAAACCCCGATATAAACCCTCCTGATAATTCCGGTTAAAATACCGACTATCCAAAACATATGGAACCCAATCGTGCCACCAGTTGAACTAGCGGTACTTTACTTTGAATTGGTAAATTTATTTTAACACTTTCATTTTAGATACTTTTTTATGTTATAATGCATCTGAGCAGCAGGTACGAGTAAGCAATTTTATAATGGTTATTTAAAGGGGAGAACTTAAAATGGAAAAAGTCATATGGGTCCGCAGCAATGCAAAGATGATAGGTGCAAGAGAAGACGACGGCTTGGGTGTTGTGAACAAGTATTTGGAAGAAGGCTGGAACGTCAAGCTTATATCGGCATGTGCAGCGGGCGACAGCATGACCATGAGCCAGGCGTATATTGTCATTGAAAAAAATGACGGTTAGCAGACGGACGTTGATCAATGATCTAGCAGCTACAACAGATCAAAATTTGCAATATGAGAGATCCTGGGAAAATAATACTTACGCCGGGGGGATGTCGGTAAGTATGAATCCGACTGAATGAGGCTGTAGACAGCGGTGCGGGCAAGAATTTGATTTTACAAAGGGACTACTTGGATTTAGACGGAGAAGCTATTGGAATGGAGAAAATTGGGCTTTAGCTGAAAAGTAAATTTCAGACCGTGACAAATCGTGCAA